>LS483478.1:660659-1321318 GCA_900478215.1 Salmonella enterica subsp. houtenae serovar Houten | reverse complement strand
TATGCCGGAGAAGCGCTACCGCTTAATGCCGATGAGTTCGATATGCTCGTTGTATTTGGCGGTCCGCAGTCGCCGCGCACCACCCGCGAAGCGTGCCCATACTTTGACTCGCGCGCCGAACAGTACTTAATTAATCAGGCGATTACGGCCCGGCGAATGGTTATCGGTATTTGTCTTGGTTCGCAGCTCATTGGCGAGGCGCTGGGCGCCGCTGTGTGCCAAAGCCCGGAAAAAGAGATTGGTCACTACCCTATTACGCTCACTGAAGCCGGTCTGCGGCATCCGCTTACCGCCCACTTTGGCTCCCCGTTAACCGTCGGCCACTGGCACAACGATATGCCAGGACTCACCGATCAGGCGACCGTGCTGGCCGAAAGCGAAGGCTGTCCACGTCAGATAGTGCAGTACGGCAATTTTGTCTACGGCTTCCAGTGTCATATGGAATTTACCGTCGAGGCGGTTGAAGGATTAATCCAACATTCGCAGCAGGAACTTGCTGACGCGCAAGGGAAGCGTTTTATCCGCCCGGTCGCTGAGATGCGCGCATGGAATTATCAGCAGATGAATGAAAAACTGTGGCAGTTTCTCGATCGGTTAGTAGAGAACCATCAGCAATAATTAACATAGCTACTGATGGCACTACGCTTAACAGGCCTACAGTCACGCTTCGTAGGCCTGATAAGGCGCAACATAATATAGCGTTAGATCCCTGCCCCCTGGCTGAAATGCTCTTCACCAAACACGCCGGTAGACAGGTAACGGTCGCCGCGATCGCAGATAATCGCCACCACTAGCGCGCCAGGGTTGGCCTCCGCCATCCGAATCGCACCGGCAACGGCGCCGCCGGAACTTACGCCGCAAAAAATACCTTCACGCACCGCCAGCTCACGCATGGTGTTTTCCGCCTCTTGCTGATGAATATCCAGTACCTCATCCACCAGCGACGCACTGAAAATACCGGGCATATATTCCGCGGGCCAGCGCCGAATTCCCGGAATACTGCTCCCCTCTTGCGGCTGCAAACCGACAATCGTCACCGGCTTTTCCTGCTCGCGCAGAAAACGCGAAACGCCGGTAATCGTACCGGTCGTGCCCATACTGGAAACAAAATGGGTGATCCGCCCTGCGGTTTGACGCCAGATTTCCGGGCCGGTGGTCGTGTAGTGGGCGTATGGATTATCAGGATTATTAAACTGATCGAGCAGTTTGCCCTCGCCGCGTTCAGCCATGGACAGCGCCAGATCGCGCGCGCCCTCCATTCCCTGCTCTTTGGTGACCAGGAGCAGTTCCGCGCCATACGCCCGCATTGCCGCCCGGCGTTCCTGGCTCATGTTCTCTGGCATCAGGAGCTTCATACGGTAGCCCTTCAGCGCGGCGATCATCGCCAGCGCAATGCCAGTGTTGCCGCTGGTCGCTTCAATCAGGACATCGCCCGGTTTAATTTCCCCGCGCTTTTCCGCCTCGACGATCATCGACAGAGCCGCGCGATCCTTAACCGATCCTGCCGGATTATTGCCTTCCAGCTTGAGCCAAATTTCACTGCCGTTATCCGGCGTCATCCGCTGTAATTTTACCAACGGCGTATTGCCGATTGTTTGTTGTAATGTATTCACGTCTTCTGTCCAACAATATGCCCGGTGACGCTTCGCTTACCGGGCGATAAACAAGCAAGTTAACCTATCAAGCGGATTCTGCCAGAGCAAGCGGCTCAATACGTTCAATACGTTTATCGCCGTTATATAAACGCGCATGTTGCAATCCGACAAATAAACGCTCGCCGCGAACCGGAACATCCTCATCCACCATCACCACCGTCAACGGATCGTGATACCACCCCAGCGGCTGCACCACTAGCTGTGTATAGTGACCTTTCGGACTGGCCTCAATGACCTGTACTGGCAGCGGAGAATCCAGACTGGTGTGGCGGCTGATATCCACCTCCCACGGGCGCAGGAACAGATCGACCGGTCCCTGGTACGCGGGCGTATAGCCCAGCGGCCAGCGATGTGCGCCAACGTGAAACTGCCCGCCGCGTACGGTGCCTGTCAGGCGGTTTACCTCGCCCATAAACTCCAGTACGAAGCGGGTAGCCGGTTCACGCCACACCCGATCCGGCGCATCAGCCTGTTCGATATTGCCCTGACTCATCACCACCACCCGATCCGCCACTTCCGTCGCTTCTTCCTGATCGTGGGTGACAAAGACGCTGGTGAATTTCAGTTCTTCATGTAGCTGACGCAACCAGCGACGTAACTCTTTACGTACCTGAGCATCCAGCGCGCCAAACGGTTCATCCAGCAGTAGAATTTGCGGTTCCACGGCAAGCGCGCGCGCCAGCGCCACGCGCTGTTTTTGTCCGCCGGAAAGCTGGGCGGGGAAGCGATCCGCGAGGTGCGCCAGTTGCACCATCTCCAGCAATTGTGTCACTTTCGTTCTCATCGCCGCCGCAGTTGGGCGGTCGCGTCGCGGCAGCACCGTCAGGCCAAAAGCGATGTTGTCAAACACCGTCATATGGCGAAACAGCGCATAGTGCTGAAACACAAAACCGACTTTACGCTCACGCGCGTGCAGGCGACTAACGTCCATACCGTGGAAACGAATATGGCCGCTGGACTGATGTTCCAGCCCGGCAATAATGCGCAGCAACGTCGTTTTGCCGGAACCAGACGGTCCCAACAAGGCCACCATCTGACCGGAAGGAATATCCAACGAAATATCATTCAGCACCCGAGTGCGACCAAATGATTTCTTAATTCTGGCGATCTCAATACTCATGATTTTCCTCCTGTTGCGCGCGTTTTTTCTGATTCTCCAGACGCCATTGCAACATGCTCTTCAAAAACAGGGTAATAATCGCCATTAACGTCAACAATGCGGCGGCGGTAAAGGAGCCGACGGTATTATAGTCCTGCTCCAGTAATTCTATCTGTAACGGTAGCGATAACGTTTCGCCGCGAATCGAGCCGGACACCACCGACACCGCGCCAAACTCGCCAATCGCGCGGGCGTTGGTTAATACCACACCGTAGAGTAGCGCCCAGCGAATATTCGGTAACGTCACGCGACGAAACATTTGCCAGCCGGATGCGCCCAGTAAAATCGCCGCCTCATCTTCCTGGCTGCCCTGGCTAAGCATCACCGGCACCAGTTCGCGCACCACAAATGGACAGGTGACAAAAATAGTGACCAGTACCATCCCCGGCCAGGAGAACATAAGTTGCAAATTATGCTCATCCAGCCAGCCGCCCAACGGGCCGTTGGAGCCATAAAACAGCAGATAGACCAGCCCCGCCACCACCGGCGAGACGGCAAAGGGTATATCCAGCAGGGTCAGCAGTAGCTGACGTCCGGGAAAGTTAAAGCGCGTCACCAGCCACGCCAGCAAAATACCGAACACCAGATTCACCGGTACTGCGATCAAGGCAATCAACACCGTCAGCCAGATGGCGTGCAGCATGTCCGGATCGGCCAGATTTTGCAGTACCGGCATTAGCCCTTTGCTGAACGCCTGCACGAAGATGTAGATCATCGGCACCAGCAGGATAAACGCCGAGACCAGCATCCCGACGCCAATCAGAAACCATTTTCCCCAGTTAATGCGGGGGACGTTGTATCGCTTCAATTGAGCAACGATCGCCATTAATGACCTACCACGCGTCGACCAAAGCGACTTTGCAACGTATTGATAGAGAACAGCAGCAGCAAGGACGCCGCAAGGATCACCGAGGCAATGGCGCTGGCGGCTGGGTAATCAAACTCCTGCAAGCGCACAAAAATCATCAACGAGGTCACTTCTGTTTTCCAGGCGATATTTCCGGCGATAAAAATCACCGCGCCAAACTCGCCCAGGCTACGGGTAAAAGAGAGCGCCACGCCGGCAATCAGCGCAGGCGACAGCTCAGGCAGCACCACTTTACAAAAACTTTGCAGGCGGGTGGCCCCCAACGTTTCTGCCGCTTCTTCATACTCCGGCCCCAGATCTTCCAGTACCGGCTGGACGGTACGCACCACAAATGGAATGCTGGTAAAGGCCATCGCCACCGCGATACCGAGCCAGGTATAGGTAACTTTAATATCAAACTGCGCAAGAAACTGACCGTAGAAACCATTCACTGAGAACAGCGAGGCCAGCGTTAACCCCGCAACCGCCGTCGGCAGCGCAAACGGCAGATCCATCAGCACATCCAGCAACGCGCGCCCTGGAAAACGGTAGCGGGTTAAAATCCACGCCATCAGCAGACCAAACACGCCGTTAAAAATCGACGCCACAAATGCCGCCAGCAGCGTCACTTTATAGGCAGCCACCACCTGTGGGTTGGTCACGACATCCCAGTATTGCGCCCAGCTCATCTGTGAGAGCTGCATCACCAGCGCGCTCAACGGCAACAGCAGGATCAGGCAGACAAACAGCAAACTGGTGCCGAGGCTTAACGTAAAGCCGGGCAGCACGCGTCGGGAAGAAACGGCAAGCATTACTTACGCCCCGCCGCCAACAGTTTGTCCAGCTCGCCGCCGCTGGCAAAGTGCGTTTTCATCACCTCCGGCCAGGAACCAAACTTGTCTTCCACGCGGAACAGTTCGGTCTGTGGGAATTTATCTGTCTGCTTGCCCATGATTTCCGGGTTATTCACGCGGTAGTAGTAATTGGTGATGATGGTCTGCGCCTGCGGGCTATACAGCCAGTTCAGGTAAGCTTTGGCGGCTTTTTCTGTGCCGTTGGCCTTCACGTTTTTATCCACCCAGGCGACCGGGAATTCAGCAAGAATGTTAGTTTTCGGGATCACCACTTCAAATCCCTGGGCTTCATATTGTTTACGGATATTGTTCACTTCCGATTCAAAACTAATCAGCACATCGCCCAGGCCACGCTCAGCAAAGGTGGTCGTGGCGCCGCGCCCGCCGGTATCAAACACTTCGACGTTTTTCAGGAACCGGGTCATAAACTGTTCGGTTTTGGCTTTATCGCCGCCGTCCGCGTTATCCGCCGCGCCCCATGCCGCCAGGTACGTGTAACGGGCGTTGCCGGAGGTTTTCGGGTTCGGGAAAATCAGCTTCACATCTGAACGTACAAGGTCGCTCCAGTCGTGAATATTTTTCGGGTTCCCCTTGCGCACCAGAAAGCCCATCGTGGAATAGAACGGCGAACTGTTGTTCGGCAGACGGCTCTGCCAGTCGGCAGGGATCAGTTTGCCTTTATCATGGAGAATCTGTACGTCGGTCACCTGATTGTAGGTCACGACGTCTGCCTTCAGTCCCTGCAAAATCGCCAGCGCCTGTTTTGATGACCCGGCATGAGACTGCTTAATCGTCAGCTTATCGCCGCCGTTATCCTTCGCCCATTGCTGCTCAAACGGTGGGTTAAGGGCGGCAAACAGCTCGCGGGAGACATCGTATGAACTGTTCAGTAGCTCCGTTGCCTGCGCCTGCCCCACCAGTAACAGCATTGCTGCCAGCGTCAGGGTTCTCTTTTTCAGTAAGTTAACGGCCATTGCGCACCCTTATAAATTTAATGACTTTCTTATGGTCATCATATTTATAACCAGTGCTAAAGGAGTAACGGTTTTATATACCGTTTGATGATTTGAAAGTTGAAAAGAGAATAAGGGATACCTCCTCCCCACGCGGCGTGAGGAGGAGACCGGCATCAATCAGACGCCGACGCTCACGCTTTCAGGCAGGGTACTACCGCCATCAATGACGTTTTGCGTTCCGGTAAGATAGCTGGACTCATCGGAAGCCAGAAATGCCGCCAGCTCCCCTACTTCCAGCGGATCGGCAAGACGGCGTAGCGGAATGGCTTTTGCCATTTCAGTTAATACCGATTCCGGATCGTCAGGGTTAGACTGACGGGCAATGCTTTCCGCCATCGGCGTTCTTACATAACCAGGGCAGATGGCATTCACGCGAATACCGGACTGCGCATACTCTACCGCCAGCGATTTGGTTAAACCAACAATGGCGGCTTTTGACAGCGCATAGGCCGTTTCACCCGGGTCCGCCACCCTATCTCCCGTGACGGAAGACATCATCACAATGCGGCCATCTTTACGTTTGATCATCTCCGGCAGGACGGCTTTGGTCACGTTCCAGACGCCTTTAATATTAATATCAATGTGAAAATCGCGATCTTCTTCACTCATATCGAGGAAGTTGCCCAGACGGCACACGCCAGCGTTATTCACCAAAATATCAATTCTACCTTCCGTCTCTTTGGCGCGCGCAACCGCCGCCTGCACCGAAGCAAAATCTCTGACGTCAGCCTTAACGGCAGTACAACGATGCCCGCGCCCGCCCAGTTCATCCGCCAGCTTTTCAATCTCATCGGAGATATCCAGCAAGATTAAGTTCGCGCCGTGGCGCGCGAATACGCGAGCGATCCCTTCGCCAATGCCCTGCGATGCGCCCGTAATCAATGCTGTCTTGCCCGTGAGTTTACCCATTTTCAATGTCTCCTTTTGAATATGGAGTCTTACACTCCATTAACACTGAAAATACAGTAATAACAAATAAGTGCTGAGGAATAGCTCACTAATTCAGGTAAATCTTAGGTAAAAAAATCCCCGCGGAGGCGGGGATGGACATTTTTATGCTACTTCGCCTTACAGCGTCAGCAGACGATCCAGCGACGGCGCAAAATAGTAGCCGCCGGTCACCGGTTTAGTGAAGCGCAGCATCGCGTCGCGTTTACCGTCGGTATCGCCGAACATACTCAGAAGCTGCTGTTCGATATTGTGCAGACGTGCGCAGTAAGCGCAGAAATAGAGACCATGAGTACCGCTGGCGGTGCCGTATGGCAGGCTCTGACGCACAATCTTCAGCCCTTTGCCATCTTCTTTCAGATCCACGCGGCTCAGGTGAGACGTCACCGGACGTGCCTCGCCGTCTATTTCTTCATTAGCCTCTTTGGTACGACCGATCATCATCTCCTGATCGTGAATACTCATCCGGTTAAGTTGCTTGAGATTGTGTTCCCAACGCTGCACGAACACATAACTGCCGCCGGCATCCACGCCATCTTTGATCACCGCCACTTCACGGCGCGTCTCTTCACCCGCCGGGTTCTCTGTCCCGTCGACAAAGCCGCTCAGATCGCGTTCTTCCACCCAACGGAAGCCGTGAACTTCTTCTTTCACATCGATACAGTCGCTAAAGGCTTCCATCGCCGCCTGGGCAACAGAAAAATTCACATCGTGGCGCAGAGAAAGGATGTGGATCAGCACGTCATACTGCGTGGCCGGCGCCAGCCCTTTACCATAAGGAATAAAATCTTTCAGTTCTTCCGCCCCGACGCCGCCGCTCAGGGCGCGCCAGGTGTTGTTGCCAAACGCCACAACGGCCCCAAGATGGGCGTCCGGAAATTTGACTTCGAAGGTCGCCAGTTTATCGGCAAACGTTCTGCTGGCCGCGCGCAGGGCGTCAAGGTCGCCTTTCACATTGGCTTCAATCCAAATTGCCGCACGGCAATGTTCCGGCAAAATGCCGCTTTGAACCTGAGACATGATTCCTCCTGAAAATGAGAATGCCACGCAGTCGTGGCATTAATGGAGGCTATTTTACCTTGTTTTTAAGCGAAGCGGTTTGTTCAGACGCAAATTAACGACGCCAGATAATTTTGCGCACGCTCCAGTTTTTTAAGGCGTCATCAGGAGGCATTAAGCCTTCCGGTCCGCTCCACTCGCCGGAGAAAACATAGCTAATATGCTGACTTCCCTCGGCTTTACACTCGACGCTGGTATGGCTATCGCTGGAAACCGGCTCGCAGTGACCAAAAGCTTTGCTGTAAAGGTCGCTAAACGGTGTACCGATTTTGACTCCCGCGGCGGTTGGGATATCGCTGTCCAGCACCTCAATACGGCTCACGGTTCCCTGCTCGCCGTTGATCGCCATCGCGACGTTGTCGCCCTTCATCGCTTCGAAAAAGCGCACCACGTTGCCGTTATCGGTTTTCATGCCGCTACGCAGGCGATAATCACCCTCTAATGCCTCTGCAATAGCCTGCTCTTCCAGCGGCGTGGCGGCGGTCAGCTCTCCCACGCCTTGCTCAGTGACTTCTGTCGAGGAACCGAACCAGTTCCATGGATTTGCGGCAGACCAGTTGACCGAGGAGAGCGTCGAACAGCCGTT
Organism: Salmonella enterica subsp. houtenae serovar Houten; assembly: GCA_900478215.1. Lineage (NCBI taxonomy): Bacteria > Pseudomonadati > Pseudomonadota > Gammaproteobacteria > Enterobacterales > Enterobacteriaceae > Salmonella > Salmonella enterica. The sequence continues at coordinate 1,313,194 of LS483478.1, read as the reverse complement.
CAGCGCCAGCGGCAGTGCGAGTAAAGTCAAACGCAGCGATTTCATCTCACTTCCTTTCTTTTATTAATTAACGTTGGTTGGAGTGCGGGTTTGCCAAAAAGTGCCGTTATTCTTTCTCAAGGGAAAAACAGGCACGCAAACGTTGATTGGTTAACAGCCAGATCAGCGCGACGATGTCCGCCAGCAGCAGCGCCAGCCCGACGCCGTCGACCGGGTCACCTCCCAGCCACATAACCGGCAGCCAGCACAACAACACCAGTTGAGCGAGGATCAGAAATCCGCGCAGCCAGCGCCACACCCCAGGAAACGCTTCACGCCGCCCGCTGAGCAAAAACGCCACTACCGCCGGAACGCCGGGCAACAGCCCCAGCCAAAAATGATCATGGTCGGGATAAAAAAAGTTTAACAAAGTATTACCCTGTTCACGGGATGAACCGGCAATGACAAAGAGTATCCAGGCGCGCGCCTGAAGTAGCAGCACGCACCAGAACAGAAACGGCAGGCGTAAACGTCCGTGTACGTCATAATCGGCTGGATGAAACTCAGTACTCTTCATCTTCAATCAGGCGTTTACCCAAACTTAGGGCGTCAGAATGCTCATACCCCAGACGTTCATACATACCCAGCACAACGTCGTTATCATCACGCACCATAATTTGGATTTTCGGACAGCCACGGGCGATGAGTTTTTTTTCCAGTCGGTTAAGCAAGGCATTCGCAATGCCGCGTCCGCGGAACTCCGGGTGAACGCCCAGGTAATACGCCGAGCCGCGATGCCCGTCATAACCGCCCATTACCGTACCGACAACTTCGCCGCTAACTTCCGCAACGAGAAACAAGCTGACATCGTGATTCACCTTGCGTTCAATATCCATTTCAGGATCGTTCCATGGACGCAGCAGGTCGCAACGCTCCCAGAGGGTGATCACCTCTTCGAAATCTTCCTGGCGAAAAACGCGTATTTCCATGGTATTCGTTGCCTTTTCGGGTGGAAAAACCAAGATTATGGCGCAAACCTCTGATTCAGCCAATATCTGACGCGATGTAGCGGAAAAAATGGCATAATGGCGATGTGTCACGTATTGAAATGAAAAGTAAAACAATTCTCATCACCAACCGTCGTAACGGATTACGCGATACGATATAACATCTTGAACTTAATTTTCACAACTCAGGCCGTATGAGCACTTTTAAACTCCTAAAAACTCTCACATCGCGCCGCCAGGTACTCAAAACAGGTCTGGCGGCCCTGACGCTGTCAGGTATGTCGCACGCAGTAGCCAAAGAAGAAACGCTAAAAACCAGTAATGGTCACAGCAAACCCAAAACCAAAAAAACCGGCAGTAAACGGCTGGTGATGCTCGACCCCGGACACGGCGGCATCGATACCGGCGCGATTGGCCGCAACGGTTCTCAGGAAAAACACGTCGTGCTGGCCATTGCCAAAAACGTACGCGCTATTTTGCGAAATCACGGAATCGATGCGCGTTTAACCCGGACAGGGGATACCTTTATTCCGCTGTACGATCGGGTGGAAATCGCCCATAAGCACGGCGCGGATCTGTTTATGTCTATTCATGCCGATGGTTTTACCAACCCGAAAGCGGCAGGCGCTTCCGTTTTTGCGCTTTCCAACCGCGGGGCCAGTAGCGCCATGGCGAAGTATCTCTCCGAGCGCGAAAACCGCGCGGACGAAGTGGCGGGTAAAAAAACCACTGATCGGGATCATCTATTACAACAAGTTTTGTTTGATCTGGTGCAAACCGATACGATTAAAAACAGTTTGACGCTCGGTTCACATATTCTCAGGAAAATCAAACCCATACACAAATTACACAGCCGCACTACCGAACAAGCGGCTTTTGTGGTGCTAAAATCACCGTCAATTCCATCGGTGCTGGTCGAAACCTCGTTTATTACCAATCCGGAAGAAGAACGTCTACTGGGCACGACGGCGTTTCGGCAGAAAATCGCTACGGCGATCGCCAACGGCATCATCAGTTATTTTCACTGGTTTGATAACCAGAAAGCACACACGAAGAAACGGTAATCATGAAACCCGATGCACATCACGTAAAACAGTTTCTGCTACGCCTGCAGGATGATATTTGCCAAACGTTATCCGCTGTGGATGGCGTAAACTTTGTCGAAGATAGCTGGCGACGCGAAGCGGGCGGCGGCGGGCGCAGCCGGGTATTACGCAACGGCGGGATTTTCGAACAGGCGGGCGTTAACTTCTCTCACGTTCACGGCGATGCGATGCCCGCATCCGCCACCGCGCATCGGCCGGAGCTGGCTGGGCGTAGCTTTGAAGCGATGGGCGTGTCGCTAGTGGTGCATCCGCACAATCCGTATATTCCCACCAGCCACGCTAACGTGCGCTTTTTTATTGCCGAAAAACCGGGCGCCGATCCGGTGTGGTGGTTTGGCGGCGGGTTCGATTTAACGCCCTACTACGGCTTTGAAGAGGATGCCGTTCACTGGCATCGTACCGCTCGCGACCTGTGCCAGCCATTTGGCGACGATGTGTACCCACGTTATAAAAAGTGGTGCGACGACTATTTCTACCTCAAACATCGCAACGAACAGCGCGGCGTTGGCGGACTGTTTTTTGACGATCTGAATACGCCGGATTTCGACCACTGTTTTGCTTTTATGCAGGCGGTAGGTCATGGCTACACCGGGGCGTATTTACCGATTGTCGAACGACGCAAAGCGATGGTCTGGGGAGAGCGGGAGCGTAATTTTCAGCTTTATCGCCGCGGTCGCTACGTGGAGTTCAATCTGGTATGGGACAGAGGCACCCTGTTTGGTCTGCAAACCGGCGGGCGCACCGAATCCATTCTGATGTCGATGCCGCCGTTAGTGCGCTGGGAATACGACTATCAGCCCGAGGAAGGCAGTCCGGAAGCGGCATTGTGCGAGTTTATTCAGGTACGCGACTGGGTGTCGTTACCTGATAATAGTTCCGTTTCGTAGGCCGGATAAGACGCAACACGTCGTCATCCGGCATGGGTATCATCTCATTGCCTGATGGCGGCTTGCGCCTTATCAGACCTACCGACACCAGCTATATATCATGCCCATTGCCGCATCCGCTGGTGCAGCGTCAACGACGGTTTTTCGGCAAATAATTGCTGATAATCGGTGGCAAATTGCCCCAAATGCCAGAATCCCCACTGCATAGCGGCATCTTTCACCGTCGTGCTTTGCGACCAGGGACTTATCAGTTCCCGGCGTACCGCGTTTAAGCGAATACGTTTCAGCCACGCATTGGGACCAATGCCCAAAATCGCGTGAAACGCATTTTGCAGCGTGCGACGACTCACGTGCAGTTGATTACATAAATCGAGCACCGTCAGCGGCTCCGACATATTTTCCAGCACATATTCCCGCGCCCGCGACAATAGCCTACGATATCCCTGATGGCTGATACTTTCGGCGCTATGAATCGGCTTCGCTTCTTCCAGCATCGTGCCCATCGCCAGCAACAAATTATCACTCAAGACCTTTCGCACCGCAGGTTGATGCAGGGTTTCAGGACTCTCGCTAAAGGTGGCCAGCGCCTGCTGCACAAAGCCCCACAGCGCCGCTTTATGCTGCTCTTTTACCTCCAGCGCTAACTGATTACGCAACATATGCAGCACCCTTTCCGGATTATGCAAAAACGTGGCCTGACGGGAAATAACATCTTCCGCGATAACGACGCCCAGAATGGTGTAATCATCCGGCGTACTCAGTTCAAATTCGGTGCCTCCCGGTCGGGTGGCAATCTCAGCGCTGCCGAGCCCCTGCGCGCCGATAAATCCCTGTTCGCCGCGCGTCGCCGGAATACCAAACCAGAAAGAGTTTGGCCAAACCAGACATGACTGACGCAGCGCCAGGCCGGTGTATTCACGGAACACCTGAATATCGTCGAGCAGGATTTCCGTGAACTCACCATGAAATTTTCCCGGATGTAGCTGATCGTAGATCTGCTGCCAGGCGGTAATGGTCAGGGCATGTTCATAGACATCCGTCGTCCGTCGCTGATGAACATTGTCCACCTCGATTCTGGGCGTAAGTTTAACGTCTTCGGGTAACGCTTCATGATAAAGATGGTGCAAATTCGCTGTACGGGTCTTTTTCATGATCTTCTATGCCGGACGCCCGCCAGGACGCCCGGCCCTCCGACAGATTAATTTTTGATGCGATAGCGACTACTGCGTTTACGCAACGCTCCGTCAGAAAAGAGTTGTTCCAGCACGTTTCTGGCCTGCTCCAGCGGCCAGCCAAAATGCGCGGCAACCTCTCCCGCCGTCATTCCCTGACGTACTGATGCCAACAGCGCCAGTAACGCTTCGGCGAACTCAGGCGTCGCGGGTACCTCGGGCGCTTTCTCAGTCGGCGTTGTCACACGCGCAAACCCACCAATCAGCCACTGGGTGTCCTCTTCCGGGCGACCAATTTCTTTGCGGCTAATCACACGGCCTGTGCGCTGTGCGGCGGCGCTTCCGGCATCCAGCGCCGCACGACACGCCGCCAGATCGCCCTCCACCACCAGCGTTAGCCTGCCAGGGTCGAGCACCTGATGACTGAGCAAACGCACGTTGGCCGCTTTCAGCATGGCATCCGCCGCATCGACAGCGGCGACCATCCCGTCCACTTCCAGTAATCCCAGGGCATTGATCATTGGCAACCTCCGTTACGCACGCTGTACAGGGTTACGAGCGATATCCAGCACGGCGTCGGTAAAGGCGTTGCAGGCGGCTTTACACGCGGCCTGGCTTCCCGTTAAGAACGCAGCCGAATAGTTGGTTTCCGACGGCGGCGGCACGTAAGTCACCAGTTGAACGTCAGCGGATTTCATCGCCGCATCAATGCCGAATGTCGCTTCCAGCGGCGGCGCCACCAGATAGGCCATTGGATCGCCCAGCGCGATACCTGCGGTAGACGAGAGATACGAGCCGGTACGCGAAACCACATGCGCCAGGAACGCCGTATTTTCCGCATCGTTCGCCCACTGGAACGCCGCGCCGTTTTCAATGCTGGCGACCATCGCATCCAGACCCGCACGCACTTCCGCCGGGTTCGGTCCGCCCAGCATAATCAACACCTCACCGGCGGTAGGTGATGGCCCGTGAGCCGCCCCGGCGTACAACGAACGGCCATATACCACTTCAACCATCGCCTGTTTGGTCGCTTCATCTGCGGCAATATAGGCCACATCATCAGAGTCTGCCGTGATGAGTCCGAGGCTACGGATATGCGACGGTAATTTAAGTTCCCGCGCAAAGCCATCATTCACGGAGGCAATCACGCGCATGGCAGTTACGGAAGGTCGAATCAAATCTAATGCTGGCATGATGTCTCCTTAACGGGTCATGTTGATGCCGGACGCTTTCTGCGCCAGCATCCGTTTGGCCAAATCCACAATCACGGCGGCGGCTTCTACTGGCGGCGTCCCCCCCTGATGAATGTTTGAAATACAGGTTCTGTCAGCCTCGACGGTGGTCGCCACGCGCGGCGAGTACACGGCGTAGCAGGAGAGGCTTTCCGACTGGCCTAAGCCCGGACGTTCGCCCACCAGCAAAATCACCACCTTCGCGCCAAGAAGCTCGCCAATCTGATCTTCAATCTTCACGCGGCCATAGCGCACAAAGAACGGCGTGCCGACGTTCAGCCCAGCCTGCTTCAGACCGGCAAGCAGCGGCGGCAGGATCTCTTCATAGTTGGCGGTAATCGCATCCGTAGAGAGGCCATCGGAGACCACCACCTGCACATCCGGGTTCATCACACACTGCGACTTCAGCGCGTCAATGGCTTCCGGACTCAGGCGACGCCCCCTATCCGGGCGCGTCAGATACAGGTTTTTGTCGCTGATTTCCGAGCGCACTTCCAGCAGCCCCTGCGCTTTCACCCATTCTTCCGGTACCTCTTTGAGCACCGTGTCTTTCGAACGGGAGTGATCCGCCAGGAAGCGCAACAGCGCCTGGGTGCGTGGACGCGGCCCGGCACGACCGGTACAGACGCGTGCCGCAGTACTGCGACGCAGTTCGGTCAGCACGTCCGCACGATGCGGGTTCTCGACGCCAATCCAGGCTTTTGCCTCCGCGGAACCTAAATCCAGCGCGCAGCTTTCGGTCGCCGTCGGCGTGGCGCACTGCGGCTTTGCGCCTTCCTGCGTTGACGGCGCGACGGGTTGCGGTACGTCCTGTCCCATTGACGCCATCACGCTACGTACAATTTCTTCAATCTGTTTTTGATCCATGGTGTTATCCCCGCGTCATCAGAAGAACAGTGACGGATCGCCCGCCCGTTTGGTCAGACGACCATTTGCCATAATGCCCATCGTTTCCAGCCAACGTTCAAACTCCGGCGACGGCCGTAAATTCAGCAACTGACGGACGGTGGCGGTATCGTGGAAAGCGGTGGTCTGGTAGTTGAGCATAATGTCGTCGCCGAGCGGCATCCCCATGATGTAGTTACAGCCAGCGGTGGCGAGCAGAATCATCAGGTTTTCGTTGAGATTCTGGTCGGCGTCGGCATGGTTGGTGTAGCAGCAGTCGCAGCCCATGGAGATGCCGCTCAGCTTGCCCATAAAGTGATCTTCGAGACCGGCGCGGATAATCTGCCGATCGTTGTAGAGATACTCCGGCCCGATAAAGCCCACCACAGTGTTAACCAGGAACGGATCATAGTGCCGCGCCAGGCCATAGTTACGCGCTTCCATCGTCACCTGGTCGGCACCAAAGTTCGCACCAGCCGACAGCGCTGAACCCTGTCCGGTTTCAAAGTACAGGCAATTCTCGCCAGCGATACGGTTGAACTCCGCGCCAACCGCCCGCGCTTCATCCAGCATCGCCAGCTCGACGCCAAACTCTTTTAAGCCTTTCTCGCTGCCGCAGATACTCTGGAAAATCAGCCCGCCCGGCGCGCCGCGGCGTATCGCTTCAATCTGGGTGGTGACGTGCGCCAGTACGCAGCCCTGCGTCGGAATAGTGAACTTGTCGATAACGCCGTAAACGGTGTCGAGCACGCGGGTGAGGTTTTCCACGTCATCGGTCACCGGGTTAACGCCGATCACCGCATCGCCTGCGCCGAAAGAGAGCCCTTCGTAGATTTGCGCGGCGATACTCTGTACATCGTCACGGGTATCGTTCGGCTGCAAACGGCAGCTAAAGGTGCCCGGAATACCGATGGTGGTATTGGCTTTTTTGATCACCGGCATTTTCTTGCCGCCGTAGATAAGATCCGCGTTGGAGCAGATTTTCGCCACTGCCGCCACCGCTTCGGAGGTCAGGCCTTTGCGGGTAAACGCGATGTCGTCCACGGAGGTTTCATCGCTCAGCACGTATTCACGCAGTTCGCTGATGCTCCAGTTTTTAATCCGGTTATAGGCCGTTTCATTGACGTCGTCCTGAATCAGACGCGTCACGCAGTCTTCTTCATAGGCAATCACCGGATTGTTGCGGATATCCGCCACCGTCATTTCCGACAGTACCTGTTTTGCCGCTACGCGCTCCTGCGAACTTGCCGCGGCAACCCCGGCCAGCACATCCCCCGAACGCAGTTCGTTGGCTTTAGCCAGTACCTCTTTTACATCCTTAAACTGATAAACATTGCCGAACAATGTGGTCTTTAGTTTCATAAGTCGTTCCCTCAGGAAGGAAATGCGAGTGATTTCACCGTCACCGGCACAACCGATCCGCCAAAAAGAGGCGTACCAATGTCGATATAGTCTCCCGCCCGCACGACCACCTCATCGATGACCGCCAGCGGAAGTTGCGGTAACTGTGGGCGCAATAACATGCCCAGTGCTTTACCAAAATCCTGCTCGGCCACCACCAGCAGGGGATGTGGATTGGGATAACGCGCGACAAAAGCCGTCAGCGCGTCGATGACCGTGAGTAATGCGGCGTAGCGCACCGGGAGCGTGGCGGGAAGCGCCAGCACGTAAGCGTCGGTTTGCGGGTCGAGATCGAGCTGGAGAAGCGCCTGCCGCCAGGCGTTCACCAGATCGGCGTCATCCTGCGGGATCGCCACTGGCAGGTTGCGCAGCGGCAGTTGAACGTCTTCCAGCCAGATGGTGCTACCGGAAAGCGACAGCGTATGGGCCCCTGCGCCAATCACCGTGGCACGCACGGTTTGCGCCGGAAACTGCACGTTCATCTCGCGCAGACGCGGGTGCTCATGCAGCGCGGTCGCCAGCAGCGGTCCGATATCAGAAAAGCAGAACGGGTCGGCAGGCTGATGGCGATAGCACTCGCCCACTCCGCCGGAAAGGGTGATCACCTCCGGCGTAATATCGGCAGGCAGCAACCCGGTTTGCATCAGCGATTGCGCCAGCGGCGAGAGCGCACCGGCGATAACCTCGACGATGAGATCCGCCATCCGCCGCGTCACCTGCCCCAATTGTGCGGCAGTTAAGGCGCGAGCATCAGTACCCGAACCCAACACCTCATTGATAATCATCTGGCCCGGCTGATGGGCATAAACCACGCGCCCCTGAGCGTCGGTTTCCAGCAGGCGACCACCGACGTTAAGGCAGGCGGTGCCGCTGACTTTTCCCGCGTCAAACAGCGCGTAGTTAGACGTGCCGCCGCCGATATCAATATTCAGCACCCGACACATCCGCTGCTCAGACAAGCTTTGCGCCCCGGCGCCGTGACCGGCAATGACCGATTCCAGATGCGGCCCGGCGCTGGCGACCACAAAGTCGCCCAACGACTGCGAGAGCGCCATGACTGCCGGACGGGCGTTGCGAGTTTTGGCGCTTTCGCCGGTGATAATGATGGCCCCGGAATCCACCGATTCAGGCGCGATGCCTGCGGCCTGATATTGGGCCAGAATCAGCGTTTTAAGTTCTGCCTCTTTCAGACCGCCCTGCTTATCCACGGGCGTAAAGAAGACCGGGCTTTGCCAGCTAATGTCGCGTTTGATGAATTCGTAGCGCGGCACCTGCGACACCGCCGCACGGTTAACCAACTCCAGGCGCGAGAAGATCACCTGCGTGGTGGTGGTGCCGATATCGATACCGACGCTCAGTAGCTGGCGAGTCTTCACAATTGCGCCTCCGCTTCGGTTTTCACCTGTGCGGCGTCATCTTTCGGCACCAGCATCATCGCCACGCCAATCGCCGTCACACCGCCGATCAGCTTGCCGACAATCATCGGGAAGATCATGGCGTTCATATTCGCGGCGGCGAAGCCTAAATGATCGCCCAGCGCGAACGCCGCAGAGACGGCAAATGCGCAGTTAATCACTTTGCCACGGGTATCCATCTGCTTCATCATGCCGAACATGGGGATATTGTTCGCCAGGGTCGCCACCATGCCTGCCGCCGCAATATTATTTACGTTCAGCAGTTTACCGACATTCATCAACGGTTTTTCAAACCAGCGGGTCAGTAACAGCACCATCGGATACGCGCCGAGCAGTACGCAGGAGATAGAGCCGATCACTTCAATGGCGCGCATCACTTCGCCGGGTTTGTCGCCTGGCGCCATAAAGATCGGATCGAGTCCCGGAATCAACTCCCAACCCAACAGGAATTTAATCACCGCAGCCGCCAGACCGATGGTGATCAGCGCCACCAGAAATTTGGCGAAAATCTGGAAACCGTTGATCATTTTTTCCGGGATGAACTTCAGCCCCAGCGCTACCAGCACCGCGACGATCAATACCGGGATCATGTTCATCAGGATCAGCGCGAAGGTAAACTCCACTGGCTGACCGTTGATCTGCACACCTGAGTACATGGCGATCAACCCCCCTGCGATGCAACCAATGGGAATGGTGACGATACCCGCCAGTACGCCAAGCGCCAGGTAGCGACGGTCAGACGGTTCTATAATGCCGAGCGCCACCGGAATGGAGAACACAATGGTCGGCCCCATCATCGACCCAAGTATTAACCCTGAGTATAGCCACGCCGCGACATCACCGCCGGCCAGCTCTTTGGCGAGGAAGAATCCGCCCATATCACAAGCCAGCAGCGTACCGGCGAACATGGATGGGTTCGCGCCCAGCATTTCGTATACCGGGATAATAACCGGCCCCAGGACATGCGCCAGCACCGGCGCCAGCGCGGTCATACCGACCATCGCCAGTCCCAGCGCACCCATCGCCATAAAGCCCTCTTCAAACTGGCCGCCAGACCCCTCGATACTCTTGCCGAATTTACCGAGGAAGCGCGCCGACCCGCCGAACTGCGACAGGACTCTGTCCACGGCGGCAATCAGCATAAAGAACATCATGATGTACATGATGATTTCGTTAATTCCCATAGCCCTTACTCCCTGCCATTTATGATTTGTAGGCCGGATAAGACGCGTCAACGTCACCATCCGGCGTTTATTGCGCCGCTGTATACAGTTCGATAATCTGGTCCTGGGTGGCGGCTCGCGGGTTGCTGCGCAGACAAATATCTTCCAGCGCGGCTTGCGCCCAGGCGCTGTAGTGTTCGAGTTTGGCGCCAACGTCAGCTAACCGTTTGCTCTGCCCCACTTCGGCAATTAGCTCGCTCACTGCCGCAATCGCATCGCGATCGTCCGATTTCTTATTGGTTAACGCCCGACCGATTTGACTGAAGCGTTCGCGGCATACCATCCGGTTAAAGCCCATGACCGTTGGCAGCAGCATGGCGTTGGCCAGGCCGTGCGGAATATGCAGCGCCGCCCCCGGCTGGTGCGCCATCGCATGACACAGTCCCAGACCGGCGCTGGAAAAGGCCATTCCCGCCATACAGGAGGCCAGTAACATATTTTCACGCGCCGCCAGATCGTGGCCGTAACCCACGGCTTTCGGCAGCGATTTGCCAATCATCGCTATCGCGCCAATCGCCAGGCTGTCGGTAAACGGCGTGGCGTTGAGCGCGCTGTAGGCCTCAATCGCATGAGTCAACGCATCAATACCGGTCATCGCCGTGACGTTTGGCGGAACGCCTTCGGTCACGGCAGCATCAAGAATCGCCACATCCGGCATCAATGACGCGTGCGCCAGCACCTGCTTGCGCCCGCTGAGCGCATCGATAATCACCGTCACGTTGGTGGTTTCTGAACCGGTTCCGGCGGTGGTCGGCACCGCAATCAGCGGCAGACGCGGGCGTAATGTACTGCGCTCGGTCATTGTACTCAGCGTCTGGTCAGGGTTAGTCACCAGCAGGGCGACCGCTTTCGCCGCGTCCAGCACCGAACCGCCGCCAAAGGCCACTACGCCGTCGCACGCCGCCTCACGCAGTTGCGCCGCCGCCGCGCAGACATCGGTGATGCACGGTTCACCTGGCGGACACGGCCAGACCGTCATCGCGACGCCCTTCATCGCCAGGCTGCGCGCTAACGGCGCGGTCATTCCCGCCTGATGCAGAAAGCTGTCGACCATCACAAACAGATGGCTTAAGCCCCGCGATTGCGCCTCCTGTCCACAGGCGCTGAGCGCCCCAAGTCCGCACAGCGTGACCGGCGGCACGCTGAACGTTTTCACGCGTTGCAGATTCAGGGTGTCGAATGCATGAAACAGCGCCGTCTGCAGTTCAGCTTGCATAGAGTCCCTCCGCTTTCGCTCTCCCACTGTTGGCTATCGCCAGCGGGGTCATAAACAGGCTGTGCTGCGGTAAATGCACCCGTAACTCCGGGAAACGCTGGCGAAATAATGCCTCCACGCCCGGCTGCATACAGGAACCGCCCGCCAGCCATAAATCTGTCACTCCCTGCCCGGCAATATGGCGAGCAACGATCTCCGCCATCTTTTCGTACACCGGCTTCACTACCGGCCAAATCTCCTGCGCGTTGTTGCGCTTGTACTGTTCCGCCTCTTCCAGTGGAATACGACGGTTGCCCGCCAGCGTCAGGGAGATATGATGCCCGCCAGTGGCTTCATCGGCGGACCAGGTCACCTTGCCCTGTTTGACGATGGCAATGCCGGTAGTGCCGCCGCCAATATCCACCACACCCGCGTTATCCAGTTGCAGCAGATCCGCCACCGCCGTCGGTTCATCCAGTACGTGGCTGACCTCTAACCCGGCAGACTCCAGCACGTTGATCGAAATACGCAGGTCGGTGCCTGGCGGAAACGAGGTCGCCGCGTGGGTAAAGCGGCAGCCAAGCTGCCTTTCAAGCGCGTCAAGATGGCGACGCACGAGGGTGACGGCGCCGAAGAAATCCCAGACGATGCCATCACGCACAACGTCGGCCCAGTCGAGGCACACCGCCACCGGCTGCGCGTTGCCGTCGACCACCATCGACACCACATCGCAGGTGCCTAAATCTACGCCCAGCCACAGCGGCGTGTCGCTGGCGGCGGGCATCTGATGACACAGGGCCGCTGCTTTTTGCAGTCTTGGGGTGAGCCAGAGTTGTTCGTCGTGCGCCATGAGTCATCCCTTATACAATGCGAAACGCATCCACCAGCACGCAGCGACGCAGACGCACAAACGTGCGCGCACTGGTCACCCCTTCGCCGGTTGGCGTAGTGATAGTCATGGTGGTCCAGCCTTCTCCGCCCAATCCAAGCCCGGCAATGCACGGCCCGTTTTTGACGAAAATGCTGGTGTCGATGGCGTTCGCCATCTGGTTCATATTGTCAATGTTGCGCGAGTGCATCGCCGCCGTATGGTGGCAACCGCCTTCAAGTTGTACCGCCAGAGCGATGGCTTCTTCGACGTTGGCGACCCGCACCACCGGCAGTACCGGCATCATCATTTCAGTGACGGCAAACGGATGGTTGGCCGGGGTTTCAACGAACAACAGGCGCGTCTGCTGCGGCACGTTCAGACCGATGGCGGCCGCGATCTTGCCCGCGTCACGACCGACCCAGTCACGGCTGACAGTACCTTTACCGCGTTCATCGATATTCTTCAGCAGCACCGGCTGGAGCTGTTCGGCCTGGGCTGCGGTCAGTTTCACCGCATGCTGACCTTCCATCAGGCGCATCAGCTCGTCGGCGACGCTATCCACCACAATCAGCACTTTTTCGTCGGCGCAGATAATGTTGTTATCAAACGAGGCGCCCTTGACGATGGACTGCGCGGCGCGCGCCAGGTCGGCGGTCTCATCCACCACCACCGGGGGATTACCGGCACCGGCGGCAATCAGGCGTTTATTAGTATGTTTGCGCGCCGCGTCCACCACCGCTTCGCCGCCAGTCACCACCAGCAGACCAATACCGGGGTACTTAAACAGCCGCTGGGCGGTTTCGATATCCGGGTTCGCCACAGTGACCAGCAGATTTTCCGGGCCGCCGGCGGCGACTACCGCCTGATTGAGCAGAGTGATTGCTCGTTGAGACACTTTTTTTGCCGCCGGATGCGGGGCGAACACCACGCTGTTGCCAGCGGCAATCAGGCTGATAGCGTTATTAATGACCGTTGCCGCCGGGTTGGTGGACGGCGTGACCGAGGCCACCACGCCCCACGGCGCATTTTCAATCAGCGTCAGACCGTTATCGCCGGTCAGCACCTGCGGAGATAAACACTCGACGCCCGGCGTGCCGCGCGCCTGAGCGACGTTTTTGGCAAATTTATCGTCAACGCGTCCCATGCCGGTTTCGCTGACGGCAAGTTCCGCTAATTCTCGGGCATGTTTTTCGCCCGCCTCACGAATGGCATGAATGGCAAGCTGGCGCATCGCCACGCTCTTCAGCCCCTGCTGGGCCAGTTTTGCTGCCGCCACTGCGTCATCCAGGGAGGCAAAAACGCCCATCTCATGAACGGTGCTGGTGGGCTTGCTGCTATCCTGCATTTTCAGCAGCACCGCTTTCACCACCTGTTCAATATCCTGTTGATTCATGATGTTCAGTCCTATTTATGGAAAACCACTTTCCCGCCAGCCACCACTTCATCGACGATGCCAATGACGCACAGATCGACCGGTGATAATTCGCTGCGATGCGCCTGGCGTGCGGAACTGCCGCTGACCAGCAGTACCCACTCTCCGGTTCCCGCCCCGATACTGTCGATAGCAACGGCACACTGCCCGTCGGGGTTGCCCTGGGCATCGATCATTTCCACCATCAGCAATTTGTCATGCGCCAGTCCCTGATGGCGGACGGTACATACGATTTGTCCTGTGACGACTGCCAGTTTCATATCCGCCTCCATGGATTGCCCGTTGGGTCGTAGGCCTTGAATCTGCGCGCCATCAGGCAATGGCGCGCATTCATGCCGGATGGCGACGCTACGCGTCTTATCCGGCCTACCATCAAATGTTGCTGTCGCCTTTGAAGCTGATCGGGAACACCTCTTCCAGATCGCCGTGCGGGCGTGGAATCACGTGTACGGAGACCAGCTCGCCAATGCGCTGCGCCGCAGCGGCGCCAGCATCGGTTGCGGCTTTGCACGCCGCCACGTCGCCACGCACCATGGCAGTACACAGGCCACCGCCAATCTGCTTCACGCCGACCAGCTTCACGCGAGCGGCTTTTACCATCGCATCTGAGGCCTCAATCAGCGCAACCAGGCCCCGGGTTTCAATCATTCCTAATGCTTCCATCGTGTTTTCCTCTCATTAAAGGGGTCCAGAACGGGACCGTTCATTCAACCTGTGTTTGTAAGCTGCGTTCGCGGCTCACGTCAGCCTGGCGCGGCACGGCTGCCACCAACGCCAGTTCGATAATTTCCTGCACGCTACAGCCGCGGGAGAGGTCGTGAAGCGGCGCGGCAAGTCCCTGAATTAGCGGCCCAACAGCGCGATAGCCTCCCAGACGCTGAGCGATTTTGTAGCCAATATTGCCCGCCTCCAGCGACGGGAAAATCATCACGTTGGCGCAGCCTTGTAGCGGGCTGTCAGGCGCTTTTTGCGCGGCGACCTCCGGTACGAAAGCGGCGTCAAACTGCAATTCACCGTCCACAAGCAGTTGCGGTACGCGTTCGCGAACGATATCTGTCGCCTGCTGCACGTTAGCAACATTGGGGTGACGGGCGCTGCCGTTACTTGAAAATGACAGCATCGCTACGCGCGGCTCTTCGCCGGTAATGGCCCGCCAGGTGTCAGCGCTGGCGATAGCGATATCCGCCAGTTGCGCCGCCGTCGGCTGCGGCACTACGCTGCAATCGGCGAATCCTAATGCCGGACCGGCGTACTGCGGCAGCATCAGGAAAATAGACGACAATGTTTTGCATCCAGGTTGCAGGCCAATCACCCGCAGCCCTGCGCGCAGCACGTTCGCCGTTGAGGAGAGATTGCCTGCAATACACACATCAGCCTCACCGGCGCTCACCATGGCGGCAGCGAACATCAGCGGGTCGCTAAGCTTTTCTACTGCATCCGGCGGCGTTTTTTCTCCGGTACGGGCAAGCCAGCGTTGCGCAAAACGCTGGCGCATACTCAGATTGCTGTGTGGGTCGATAACCTGAATGCCATCCATCGCCATACGGTGACTGAAGACAAACTGACGCAGCGCAAACGGACTGGCGACCAGAACGGGGCGTGCCAGACTGTGCTGTTGCAAATAGTGCGCCGCTTTCAGTACGCGGACATCCAGCGCATCCGGAAAGACCACTCTGGCGGGCGCGCGTAAAGCCAGCTCACGGGCGCGTTCAATAATCATTGTTCGCCTCCCAAACGTTGTTGAATCTGGGCGACCGTCAGCGGATGTTTCGCCACGCTCAAAATCATCATCACGTAAACCGTGCTGGAGAGACGGTTCAGCGCCTGCAAAATGTCCGGGCGCAAGACCTCAAAACGCCGGGTAATAAACACTTGTGCGGCGAGGGTTTCCGTTTCACGGACTTTGGTGCGTAGCAAATTAAGCAGTGCGGCATCGCGACCGTGGCTGGCCTCCGGCACCAGATGGTCGTGATCCAGGTAGCGCAGCGGTTGATGGGACAACCGATGCAGTTCATCCGAGTTCAGGCCGACGATCGCCTGGTCCGCCAGCGGCTCATCTATAGCGTCGGCGCGCATAATGTTGCCCAGCCGCGAGCGGATATCGAAAAGCCACGGCTGCCACGGTTCCGCCAGCTCGATTTGCAGCCACACGGTCAGCGCGATGGCGCTGTCGAGCGCGGCGCGAAAGCCGAGGCGCGGGTCGCTTTTGGCGACCATTTTGTCCGCCGTCAGATGGGTCAGCGTATCGGGCTTTTTCACCACCGGCTGACGGCACATTTCACAGCAGGCCTGTGGGTGCGTATCGCTACTGGTTAATCCATGTACCGGCTGCGGCTGCTGTTCGTCATCATCGACAAACAGCCTGCCTTGCTGATCGAGAAACTTAATGCGCAGGCGACGGCTTTCCAGCAGTTCCCGAGCCGAGGGCGTCAGTCGTGCATCAGCGGGCAAATGGATCTCCGATCCTTCACTGAGCGTATGATTCGCTCTGAGCCATGCTTCGGTAATGAAGTCTTTCATAGCGATTGCCAGTTCGCAGGCCAGGCTACATACAGGAATTTCACGGTCGTCGGCGTGCCAAATTCGATGCTGGAACCTTTGGGGATGAACATGACATCTCCGGCTTTGGCAATCATGGTTTCGCCTTCATGGCGCACGTGCAGTTCGCCCTCCAGCACCATATCGATTTCGTCGTAGTTCAGCGTCCATGGAAAAAAGGCGTTATCCCACTGCATAAATCCGGCGGCCATACTGCTGCCGTCCTGCTCGGTGACTAAATCCGTTAAGCCGACGCAGTGCGGCTCAGCGCCGTCGAAGCGGCCAAATTTGACGCTGCTGCCGTCAATGACTTTCACGCCGCCTTTACCCGTGACGGAGGTAAAGCTCGGCTGCATCGTCCCCAGTTCCAGCGACTGCTTTTCCTTCAGCACTTTTTCCATCAACTGCGCCACCAGGCTTTCAGTAAACTGCCCTTCCGGAAGCTGCGCGATGATGGTTTCCCGAATGCGCTGGCTTTCGCTTTTATATGCTCCAGGCGACGTGGATGCCGGGACGGACTCGTCGCATTCGGTAATCGAGAAGCCCAGTAGTTCCGCCACTTCGCGAGCCTCCGGGGTAATAATGCTGGCGCGCAGTACTACCGACATCGCCTGTTCGCCGCGGGCATGGGCCGCACGAATATCGTTAGCTGTGATAAGTTTTTTCACCTGCCTCTTCCTCCTGTTCACTGAGAGCCGCCAGATAATCCACCAACTGCCGCACGCTTTGCGGGTCGTGACCGTTGAGTTCGAAAATTGGCTCCCTGAATCCAATCTCGCAAAGCAACTGCCGTGTAGCGGCGACGTCGGCATCCGGCATGTCCGTTTTGCTAATGACGGCGATATGTCGTTTACGGGTTCCAACATCCAATAACCCGGCAGGTAAGCGGCTTTCTTTATCGTTTGCCGCGTGGACATAAATCAGCGTGTCAACATCCTGCAACGTGGTAATTAAGGCGTGATACCAACGGGGATGGCTAAAATATTCACCCGGTGTATCGATATCGCCATGATCATTAAATTCCACGGCCTGCGTTTTTCTGGCGAGGGAATAATTTCCCCGTAACGCGTTAAAAAGCGTTGTTTTTCCGGCACCGACCGCGCCGACAAAAGCAATACGTTTCATTACCGCCACCAATTAACTTTTCGTTAACTCACACAGAGTAAAGTTTAATAATCGCCCCAGCCCGCTGACCGTCTGTAATAGTGCCTCTTCTACTGCACCGACGGTGCCATAAATCACCAGCGCACCGCTAAATCTGTCGAGAAAACCGATGTGTACATCAGCAGCCTTCATCGCTAAATCACCCGCGATCATGGCCGTTTCCCCCGGCGTTAAGGTCATAATGCCAATCGCGCCAGATTCGGGAACGCCGATCTTTTTCGCCAGTTCGTCACCAGGGTGCGCAATGAGATGCGCCAGCGTGACCTGTTTGCCCGGCACAAATTCCTGAATAATGCGTTCTTTATTCATTGCTCACCGTCTCCACTGAAACTGCCGTCATCGTGGCAATTTTTTGTCGGAGTAAATAACAAAATTCGGCAAGGTGATGTAAAAGGTGAGGTAGATCACTAAGAAAAAGAAAATAAAAGTTACTTCTGTCGAAGGTGTTAACGATAAATATCGTGGTACATCACATTTTCAGGCGTAATTCTGAATTTAAGCCTTTTCCGCAATAAATGTCTCACCGGATATTCTTTGTATTACTACCATCGATAAAAATAATTCGTATCACTCGATTTCTACATAGTACAGATTCAGTGAAATAAGTAAGGGTAAACGCAATATGTTCCAGAATATCCCCACCCGAGCCTTTCATGCCATGGCGAAACCCAGCGGTTCAGACTGTAATCTCAACTGCGCCTACTGCTTTTATCTTGAAAAGCACGCGCTATATAACCATACGCCGCAACCAAGAATGGCTGACGCCATGCTAGAGCGCTATGTCCGTGATTACATTGCGTCTGTCGCGCCGGAGGCGGAAGTCGCCTTTACCTGGCAGGGCGGCGAACCCACATTATTGGGGCTGGAATTTTATCGTCGCGCCGTCGCGTTGCAGGCCAAATACGGCGCAGGACGGCAGATCTCCAATAGTTTTCAAACCAATGGCGTCCTACTGAATGATGCGTGGTGCGAGTTCTTTGTGCGCCACCATTTTCTGATCGGCCTGTCGCTCGATGGACCTGAAGAGATTCATAATGAATACCGGTTGACGAAAGGCGGACGTCCAACGCATAAACTGGTCATGCGGGCGTTGGCTCTGCTCCAGCAACATGGCGTAGAGTACAACGTACTGGCCTGCGTGAACCGACGCAGCGCTCGCTCGGCGGAAAAAATTTATGATTTTCTCGTCACCAACGGCGTGGAATTTATTCAGTTTATTCCCGTCGTCGAGCGTCTGGCCGATGAATCTGCGCAGCAATCGGGGCTGACGCTACACGCGCCGGGTGACGCCTGCGGTACATTAACGGACTGGTCTGTTATTCCCGAAGACTATGGTCGGTTTCTGTGCGCCGTTTTTGACAGGTGGATCACGCGCGATGTTGGTAAGGTGTTCGTCATGAATATCGAATGGGCATTCGCAAATTTCGTCGGCGCGCCGGGAACGGTCTGCCACCATCAACCTACCTGCGGACGTTCGGTGGTGGTCGAGCATAATGGCGATGTCTATGCCTGCGATCATTACGTTTATCCGCAGTTCCATTTAGGCAATCTTAACGAACAGACGTTTGTCGCTATATTGGATTCCCCACAGCAGGAGGCGTTTGGCAAAGATAAATATACAACGCTCCCCGAGCAATGTCGGCAATGCCCGGTACTACGCGCCTGCTGGGGCGGTTGCCCTAAACACCGTTTTGCATTAACAAAAGAGGGTAAGCCCGGACTCAATTATTTGTGCGCAGGATTTCGCGCCTATTTCCAGCATTTGCCTCCCTATCTGAAAGCAATGGCTGATTTGATAGCAATGGGGCGTCCGGCCAGCGATATTATGCATGCTCATTTACATTACGCCAGAAGTGATACGTAAAAATAACCCGCCTCATAAAGGCGGATTATTCATATATCGCGTATTACAATTTAATTTGTGCTTTCGGCGGATATTTTTTCAGAATTTCCATGTAATTATGGACTTCAGTCTGTAAAGGGACGCCCATAGGGATATACCTTACGCCTATGCTATCGTCTTCCTGAGGATTAGTATAAAGGTTAAAGGTTGTCGTACCTGCTGTTTTTGTAATGGCGCCAGTGAATCCGCCCTGATAGCCGGTTTGCGTGAAAGCGAAAGGCTGCTGTCTCGGAGAAAATGTAAAGTCCATAATAATAGCTCCATATAATTCATCTCCCGCAATACGAGAGTATGACGATAAGAGAGCAAAAAAAATGATTTAAGCAGTAAGCGTCTTTGAGGGAAAGGATAATAAAAAAGTGGGTAGTGGCGCAGACCCTTATTAGTTAATGATCATAGAGTTGCCCGTACCAGACTACTATAAACCCGTCGATATTGTTGTAAATGGTCAGCTTTCATTAACGATACTCGCCTCGAATGAAGAAATGTAACATTATATTTTTTATCATTAAAATAAATGCAACATCATTATTTATTAGCTCAATAATATAACTTAAGCCATACTTACGCTGAAGTAATTTATTAATATCATTTAATTGTTTTTAATAAGACAAAAATCATTAAAATAAATTATATAAATGATTATTATCGCTGCGGCGCATAAAAAAGCGCAGGAGAACCTGCGCCAGAAGAGAGTCATGCGTTATTAAAGCGGCGTGGTTTGCGCTTCAACCACCGCTAACGCCACCATATTCACGATACGGCGTACCGAGGCGATCGGCGTTAATACATGTACCGGTTTAGACACGCCCATCAGGACCGGGCCAACCGTGACGCCTTCGGAACTGGAGACGCGTAGTAAGTTGTAACTAATGCGGGCGGCTTCCATATTCGGCATCACCAGAATATTGGCGGATCCCTTCAGCGGGCTATCCGGCATCCGGTCACTACGAATACTTTCCACCAACGCCGCATCGCCGTGCATCTCACCGTCAATCATTAGATCGGGCGCTCGTTCGCGCACCCGCTCAAGGGCTTCGCGCATTTTGCTGGCGGACAGCGAATTTGAGGAACCGAAGTTAGAGTGCGACAACAGCGCGACTTTCGGCTCAATACCAAAGCGGCGAACGGTTTCCGCCGCCATTACGGTGATCTCCGCCAACTGTTCCGGCGTGGGATCTTCGTTAACATAAGTATCGGCAATAAAAGTGTTGCCGCTTGGCAGCAGTAAGGCATTCATCGCCCCTGCCGTATGCACGCCGTCACGGTAACCAAAGACTGCTTTTACTACGCTGAAATGCTCATGGTAGTCGCCGATGGTGCCGCAGATCATCGCATCCGCTTCCCCGCGCTGCACCATGATCGCGCCAATGGCCGTATGATTGCCGATCATCGCACGCTGCGCCTGTTCCTGAGTTACCCCGCGACGCTTCATGATCTGGTAATACTCGCTCCAGTACTCTTTGAAGCGTGGATCGGATTCATTATTCACGATCTCGAAATCAACGCCCGCTTTGATCTGCAGCCCCAGTTTCTGGATACGCATTTCGATCACGCTCGGGCGCCCGATCAGGATAGGCTTCGCCAACCCCAGGGTTATCAACTCCTGGGTTGCGTGCAGCACGCGCGCCTCTTCTCCTTCCGGCAGAACTACGCGCTTCGGATCTTTACGTGCCTGTGAGAAGATCGGCTTCATGAACAGGTTGGTTTTGTAGACAAACTCGGTCAGCTTATCGATATAGGCATCAAAGTCAGCTATCGGGCGCATCGCCACGCCGGAATCCATTGCCGCTTTCGCGACCGCCGGAGCAATTTTAACAATCAGACGCGGGTCGAACGGTTTCGGAATAATGTATTCCGGTCCAAAACTCAGGTCCTGATCGCCATAGGCCGAGGCCACCACTTCGCTCTGTTCGGCATGTGCCAGCTCGGCAATCGCATGGACCGCCGCCAGTTTCATCTCTTCGTTGATCGCCGTCGCGCCGACGTCCAGAGCGCCGCGGAAGATAAATGGGAAGCACAATACGTTGTTCACCTGGTTCGGATAGTCGGAACGACCGGTACAGATGATGGCATCCGGACGCACGTCTTTCGCCAGCGGCGGCAGAATTTCCGGTTCCGGGTTGGCCAGCGCCAGAATCATTGGCGCGCGGGCCATTTTCTTCACCATCTCCTGAGTCAGCACTTTCGGGCCTGAACAGCCGAGGAAAATATCCGCGCCGTCAATGACCTCATCCAGCGTACGCTTGCCGCTGTCGTCTACCGCATAGGCTGCTTTCGTCTCCGCCATATTCGGCTCACGGCCTTTGTAAATAACCCCTTTGGAGTCGCAAACCACGATGTTGTGCTTTTGCATCCCCAACGCGACCAGCAGGTTCATACAAGCGATTGCCGCCGCCCCTGCGCCGGAGACGACCATCCGCACGTCGGAAATATTTTTCTCTACGACTCGCAGGCCATTAAGAATGGCGGCAGTACTGATGATCGCCGTTCCGTGCTGGTCGTCATGAAAGACCGGGATATTCATGCGCTCACGCAGTTTCTGTTCAATATAGAAACATTCCGGCGCTTTAATATCTTCGAGGTTAATACCGCCGAAGGTCGGCTCCAGCGCCGCGACCACATTGATAAATTTATCCGGGTCAAGCTCATCGACTTCTATGTCAAACACATCGATGCCAGCGAATTTTTTAAACAGAACGCCTTTGCCTTCCATGACCGGCTTGCCGGCCAGCGCGCCAATGTTGCCTAACCCCAGCACCGCTGTACCGTTGGAGATGACCGCGACAAGATTGCCGCGCGCGGTATATTTGTAGGCTGCCAGCGGATCTTTTTCGATCTCCAGACAGGGCGCCGCCACGCCTGGCGAGTAAGCCAACGCCAGATCGCGCTGGGTGGCAAGGGGCTTAGTCGGAGAAACCTGAATTTTACCGGGTACCGGAAATTCGTGGAAATCAAGGGCGCTTTGTTTTAACTGCTCATCCATCTTGTTGTTCCTTTCACGTATCGTTCAAAAAGTGACTCGGCCTGCTGCGCCGCACATTATCACCGTACTGCGCAACACAAACTTTGAAGGTCTGCAAACTATCACGACGCGGCGCAAGAGTTTGTTATCAACTTATAACAGCCATGTTACCTGCTTATTCCAGCAATACCATGCCTGTCTGCTATGCTTTTTGGTTATGTAGTGTATCAATCTTTCAGAAGCGTGAATCAACACGCTCATCTAACACTTTACTTTTCAAGGAGTATTTCCTATGAACCAGCTAGACGGCATCAAACAATTCACTACTGTCGTCGCCGACAGCGGCGACATCGAGTCCATCCGCTACTACCAGCCGCAGGATGCCACGACAAATCCATCCTTACTGCTGAAGGCCGCCGGGCTTGAGCAGTATGGTCATTTGATTGAGGATGCGATTGCCTGGGGGAAAAAACACGGCGGTACGCAGGAACAGCAGGTTGCGGCAGCCAGCGATAAACTGGCGGTCAATTTTGGCGCGGAAATACTGAAAAGTATTCCCGGACGCGTCTCCACTGAAGTGGACGCACGGTTATCGTTCGATAAAGAAAAAAGTATCGAGAAAGCGCGCCATCTGGTGGATCTCTACCAGCAACAGGATATCGATAAATCGCGCATCTTGATCAAGCTCGCCGCAACCTGGGAAGGTATCCGCGCCGCCGAGCAACTCGAAAAAGAGGGCATTAATTGCAACCTGACGTTGTTGTTCTCTTTTGCCCAGGCGCGCGCCTGCGCCGAAGCGGGCGTCTATTTGATCTCTCCGTTCGTGGGCCGAATTTACGACTGGTATCAGGCGCGTAGTCCGCTGGAGCCGTATGTCGTGGAGGAGGATCCCGGCGTGAAATCGGTACGCAATATCTACGATTACTTTAAACAGCATCGCTATGAAACTATCGTGATGGGCGCAAGTTTCCGCCGTACTGAGCAAATCCTCGCGCTAACCGGCTGCGATCGACTGACTATCTCCCCTAACCTGCTTAAAGAGCTGAAAGAAAAAGAAGAACCGGTGATCCGTAAGCTGGTGCCTTCCTCGCAGATGTTCCACCGCCCTAAGCCAATGACGGAAGCGGAGTTCCGCTGGGAACATAATCAGGACGCGATGGCCGTAGAGAAGCTGTCAGAAGGTATCCGTCTTTTCGCCGGTGACCAGCGCAAACTGGAAGACCTGCTTGCCGCCAAACTTTAACCCTTGCCACGGAGAGATTTATGTCCCGTAAAGACCTTGCCAATGCGATTCGTGCGCTGAGCATGGATGCCGTTCAAAAAGCCAATTCCGGGCACCCCGGCGCGCCGATGGGGATGGCGGATGTCGCTGAAGTGCTATGGAACGATTTTCTTAAACATAACCCCACCGATCCGACCTGGTATGACCGTGACCGTTTTATCCTTTCCAACGGTCACGCCTCCATGCTGCTCTATAGTCTGCTGCATTTAACCGGATATGACCTGCCGCTGGAAGAGCTAAAAAACTTCCGTCAACTGCACTCTAAAACGCCAGGCCACCCGGAGATTGGCTATACGCCCGGCGTTGAAACCACCACCGGGCCGCTGGGCCAGGGGCTGGCGAATGCCGTCGGGCTGGCGATTGCCGAGCGTACGTTAGGCGCGCAGTTCAATCAGCCGGACCATGAAATTGTCGATCACTACACCTATGTCTTTATGGGCGACGGCTGTCTAATGGAGGGGATCTCGCATGAGGTGTGTTCGCTGGCTGGTACGCTGGGACTGGGCAAACTGATCGGTTTTTACGATCACAACGGCATCTCCATTGATGGCGAAACCGAAGGCTGGTTTACCGACGATACCGCCAAACGCTTTGAGGCCTACCACTGGCATGTCGTGCATGACATTGACGGGCACGATCCGGAAGCGGTGAAAAAAGCCATTCTGGAAGCCCAGAGCGTAAAAGATAAACCTTCGCTCATTATCTGTCGGACGGTGATAGGTTTTGGCTCGCCGAATAAAGCCGGGAAGGAGGAGTCGCACGGCGCGGCGCTGGGCGAAGAAGAGGTGGCGCTGACCCGCCAGAAGCTGGGGTGGCATCACCCGGCATTCGAGATCCCAAAAGAGATTTACCGCGCATGGGACGGCCGTGAAAAGGGCGAGAAGGCGCAGCAGCGGTGGAAGGAAAAATTTGCGGCCTATGAAAAAGCCTGGCCTGAACTGGCGGCAGAGTTTACCCGCCGGATGAGCGGCGGGCTACCAGAGACATGGGAATCCGCCACGCAAAAATTTATTAACGACTTGCAGGCTAATCCGGCCAAAATCGCTACCCGTAAAGCATCGCAAAATACGCTCAATGCCTACGGTCCCCTGTTGCCGGAACTGTTGGGCGGATCGGCGGATCTGGCGCCGAGCAACCTGACTATCTGGAAAGGTTCGACCTCGTTGAAAGAGGATCCGGCAGGTAATTATATCCACTATGGCGTACGCGAATTCGGCATGACCGCTATTGCCAACGGCATCGCCCACCACGGCGGCTTTGTACCGTATACCGCCACGTTTCTGATGTTTGTCGAATATGCGCGTAACGCGGCGCGTATGGCGGCCTTAATGAAAGCCCGGCAGATTATGGTCTACACCCACGACTCCATCGGTTTGGGCGAAGATGGCCCGACGCACCAGGCCGTGGAACAACTGGCGAGCCTGCGCTTAACGCCAAACTTCAGCACCTGGCGTCCCTGCGATCAGGTTGAGGCGGCGGTCGGCTGGAAGCTGGCCATCGAACGTCACCACGGGCCGACGGCGTTGATTCTCTCGCGGCAGAATCTGGCGCAGGTGGAACGCACGCCGGAACAGGTGAAAGCGATTGCCCGCGGCGGTTATATTCTGAAAGATAGCGGCGGCAAGCCGGATATCATTCTGATCGCTACCGGATCGGAAATGGAAATTACCCTCCAGGCGGCGGAAAAATTGACTGGCGAGGGGCATAACGTTCGCGTGGTGTCGTTGCCTTCAACAGATATTTTCGATGCGCAGGATGAGGCATATCGCGAATCAGTGCTACCGACGCACGTGACCGCCCGCGTCGCGGTGGAAGCCGGTATAGCCGACTATTGGTATAAATATGTTGGCCTAAAAGGCGCAATTATTGGCATGACCGGATACGGCGAATCCGCCCCGGCTGATAAACTGTTCCCGTATTTTGGCTTTACCGTGGAAAATATTGTAGAAAAAGCCCGCCGGGTGCTGAACATCAAAGGCTAAGGCGAGCGTTAGCAACACAGACTTTGCGCAGTCTGCAGACCTGTTTGTAGGCTGTGCAAAATTACTTCGTAGACTCAGACGCATCTGACTGCCCGATGACGACCTCATCAATGGACTTATGGCACATCAGGCAAAAGGCCTTTTTTTTATGCGCCTGCAATGTTGAATCCCACGCCGTTGATCCGCCTTCTTTATTCACTTTTTCTCTTATCGCCGCCAGCCGATCTATTTCATAATAAGCACTCAGGCAGCCACAATGGGGGCATAATACGGGGCCATTATTTATTTTCATACTATTTCCTGCTGTGGTGAGGCTCTCAGGTAAAGTAACAATCTTACCGTAACGTAGCAATCTCTATACCATAAATGAGGCCTCAATAGGTGTATCCCTATTCTGAAATGGACGATAGCGAACGGGATTCAACGCGTGATCCACAGCGTGGGCCAGGCATCCGGCCCGTGCCAGTTATCGCAGCTCGGTTCTTCTGCATAACGCACCAGACGAAAACGATCGCCATCATAACGCCAGCGCGTCTGGATACCGCAGTCGGTTAACCCCCGCCCTTTCGCCAACGTCACCAGCTCGCGCGTTTTCTCATCAAAGAAGGCGTTCATCAACTCCATGTCATTACTTTCGACGCCGCGATTAAACGGCAGCCGCAAACGTACAGCACGCGAGACGAGCGTTTTTTTCCGCGAAACTATCCAGGCGAGATCAATCGTGTTATAGGCGCCAGCTTCGCAGTTAACAATCAATAACGCTTTATCATCCGTCAACGCGCTGACCTGCGCCTCGCGACGTAGCGGGTCAAGCGAACAACGAATGCCGTTTACCCGCCATGTTGCGTAGTCCAGCAGATCGTAGCGTTCTTCCTCACTCAGCGGTACGGGCGTTGGATTAATAACGGCGATCCCCTTTAATGCCGGCGCCGGGGGAACGCTGAGCGGCGGTTCGTTTCCTTTTTCAATCCAGGCGGTTTCGCTGCCCACCCGTTTTTGTTGCGCGTCGATAAACAGTAACGCCGCTTTTAATCCCGCCAGCGAAAGCGTCTGGACGCCGTTTTTTAAGGTGATGGCCTGTGCATCCTGAATAGTCTGTAAAAATGCGGTGATAGTGGCAGGATCACCTGTCATGAGATGCCAGGGCGACACGCGCCAGTGTGGACTGTTGAACGAAAGCGGCTTGCCATCCAGCAATAAGCGAGGCGCAATTGCGGCTTCTTTAGCGTCGGGCGGCGCCAGACCGCCGCGGTCGATGCGCAGTACCGCATCGGTACGCGCCCCGGCGCTGCGGCTTAATGTCATCACCAGCCCATGATGTTCGCCAGTATTGCGCGCTACGCAAAAATTTTGGTTATTGCAGGTGACCTGCCAGTCGGAAAAAGTCCGTTGCGCTGGCGCAGCCCACAGTAGCTGGACCGGCAACAGGCCAAACAGACAAAAAAGAATAACGCGGTAGCGCATGAACGGAACAACCCCAGATTCAGAACAACACAGCTAAGGCGGTATCTTCCTTGCGCGCCTCAGGGTTCTCAATCAGATTTATCGGATTGGTCTTTTTTGTGTAAAGAAATATATTTCTTTTTTTTCAGTCCATTAGATGAGACGTCTGTAAATAGTTAAGCAATAACACGGCCTTACCGTCCCGAATCTCACCTGAGCGCACCATTTCCAGCGCCCGGGAAAACGACAGTTCAAGCACCTCAATATCTTCGTCCTCCACGCCGCCGCCGATGCTGGCGCGCTCGCTATCATGATATTCGGCAATGAAGAAATGAATCAGCTCCGTGACGCCGCCTGGCGACATATAAAGCTCAAATATCTTGCGTACCTCACCAACGTCATACCCTGTCTCTTCAATGGCCTCTTTACGGATACAGACCTCCGGCTCGTCGTTATCAAGCAGGCCGGCACAGGTCTCAATTAACATGCCGTCTTGATTACCATTAACCCATGTCGCCACGCGAAACTGGCGAACCAGAACTACGGTTTTTTTAGTTGAGTTGTAAAGCAGAATGGTTGCGCCATTCCCACGATCGTAAACCTCACGCTTATGACGAATAACCTCGCCATTACGACGGGTCAGGTCATAGGTAATGTTGCGCAGAGTGAAATAATTATCAGAAAGAATTTTATCCTTAATAAGCGTAATGGTTTGCGACATGCTGGCTCCAGGGTGTAAAAAGAGCATTAATATTACGCCGTGAAGTCGGTTTTGTCTGCTGGAGGGGGCCCCCTCAATGCCGACTGAACAGATGTACAGCCATATTTTCCTGTCATTGCCCTTTATGACCATATTCTGCTTCTATAGGCCGCAAAGTCCATGATCGCGATATGATTTGACGGCAGGACTGAGACTGAGGGAATGATCATGAAATTTGCTATCGTTGCGGCGGTTCTACTTACGTTTTCCATTTCAGCTTTTGCCGTTGAGTATCCGGTATTGACTACCGCCCCCCCTGATCAGGTGGGTTTTGATAGCAAAAAACTTAACCGACTTGATGGCTGGATTCAGAATCAAATTGATGCCGGATATCCCAGCATCAATCTTCTGGTGATAAAAGATAATCATATTGTTCTACAAAAAGCCTGGGGCTATGCCAAAAAATATGATGATTCCACTTTGTTAGCCAATCCCATTCGGGCGACCACTAACACGATGTATGACCTGGCTTCAAACACAAAAATGTATGCCACTAACTTTGCATTACAAAAACTGGTGTATGAAGGAAAAATAGATGTCAATGATTTAGTATCAAAATACATCCCAGGCTTTAAGGATATGCTTGGTGATAAAATAAAAGGCAAAGATAAAATTCGTATCATTGATATTCCTCATCACGTCGCGGGCTTTCCTGCCGACCCACAATACCCCAATAAAAACGTAGCCGGTAAATTATTCTCACAGAGTAAAAACACTACTCTGGAGATGATTAAAAAGACACCACTGGAATATCAACCAGGGTCTAAGCATATCTACAGCGACGTGGATTATATGATTCTTGGTTTTATCATTGAATCGGTAACGGCAATGCCATTAGATCGCTACGTCGAAACCACCATTTATAAACCGCTTGGATTAAAACATACCGTCTTTAACCCGCTGATGAAAGGCTTCACGCCGCCGCAAATCGCCGCAACGGAACTACACGGCAACACGCGTGACGGCGTTGTAAGTATCCCGCATAATCGTGCCATTCATATTTAGAGATCATCCGGCATAATCAATCTTCCAACGAAGGAGATCGCGATGCGTAAAGCCCGTTTTACTGAGAATCAGATCATCGCTGTGATTAAGTCGGTTGAAGCCGGACGAACCGTTAAAGATGTCTGCCGGGAGGCTGGTATCTCTGAAGCCACCTACGACAACTGGAAGTCCAGATACGGCGGCATGGAGGCTTCTGATATTAAAAAGATCAAGGACCTTGAGGACGAGAACCGGCGTCTCAAACAGATGTTTGCCGACCTGAGCCTTGAGAACCGGGCGCTGAAAGACGTTATTGAAAAAAAGCTTTAAAACCAGCCTTTAAGCGTGAGCTGGTCACTCATCTGATAACGACATTTGGACTCAGTATCCGTCAGGCCTGCCGGAGTCTGAACCTGAGTAGAACGGTTTACCATTACCGTCCGGATACCACGCGTGACGAACCTGTTATTGTCGCGTTGCAGGCAGTGGCAGAGCGATACCCACGATACGGTTTTCCAAAACTTTTCCAGGTTTTGCGGCGGCAAGGATACCCGTGGAATCACAAAAGGATCCATCGTATTTATTGTCTGCTGAAGCTGAATTTTCGTCGTAAAGGCAAACAGCGGTTGCCGGTGCGTAATCCCTCGCCACTCCGGAAGCGCTGAACCAGAGCTGGTCTGTCGACTTTATGCATGATGCCCTGGTCTGTGGACGTCGTTTTCGCACGTTCAATGTCGTTGATGACTTTAACCGTAAGGCGTTGTCGATTGAAATCGATCTGAATCTGCCAGCTCTGCACGTGGTCCGTGTGCTTGACAGGATCGCGGCAAATCGCGGCTATCCTGTCATGCTACGCATGGATAATGGTCCGGAATTTATCTCACTTGCACTGGCTGAATGGGCAGAGCAACATGCAGTAAAACTGGAGTTTATCCAGCCGGGTAAGCCGACACAGAACGCTTTTATTGAGCGCTTTAACCGAACATACCGTACAGAAATACTCGATTTTTATCTGTTCAGAACGCTGAATGAAGTGCGGGAAATCACGGAAAGATGGGTGTCAGAATATAACTGTGAACGCCCTCATGAATCACTGAACAATATGACACCGGAGGAATACCGACAGCACCATTATTTGGCCGGGATCTAAAAAAATGCATGGAACTAAAACGGGTCTATTTATAGTATGACCTTCTTTGTAAACCAGTATCTTCATAAAGTCGCTTTAACACTTCTGAATGAGGAGTTATTTTTCGACCTTGCGGATCAATATCATCATCAAATGGACTTTTCCATGTATCTCTAAATAAATTGCTGCCAGCTTCTATCCACGAACCATCAGGCACGCCACCTTCAATTTGATATCGTTGACCATCTAAACCACAAATATATACATCTCCCTCACAAACTATTTCCATCCTTTTAATAGTACAAGCATTTTCATTGCTTAAAATATAACCGCCGCAGTGAGTACGATCTCCCGGCGTCAATAAAAATCCCTTAGAACCTATTTCCCGCTCCCAAAAGCTCATACATTAGAACCTCGTTCTAAATATCAAAAATAAAGAAAGTATGATATCAGACTATTTATCATTTGATTATTGTGACCACATTCGCATATTGTATAAAAAAACCTGAATTTATTTATAATAAAATTAAGGTTGTAAATATTAAAATAATATTTATTTATTGAGTTGATTAATTAAAGTATTCATGTTTGCTCAATACTAAGATTGACTTCATCAGGCCTATTATTTGATAGCAGAACTTGTAACTTTTTTTTCGCATTTTAACGTCGCCCCGACAGGAAAATGTTTATCGCAGGGTATCCAGCCCCGCGATAAACATTTCTGAAAACGAAGTAAGATTAGCCAATAGGTTCAAGATTTTTATCACTCTGTCGTTTAACCATTGTAGGCCTTAACCGGCCTACAAATACGATTACTTAGCCAACCAGTCGAGCATCCCCTGCGCGGCATGTCGACCTTCTGCCATCGCCGTCACCACCAGATCGGCGCCGCGTACCGCATCGCCGCCAGCGAAAATTTTCGGGTTGGACGTCTGGTAACGGAATGCGCTCTCGACGCTGGCGGCAATACGTCCCCAGTTATCCATCTTCACGCCATGCGATTCCAGCCACGGCATACCATGCGGATGAAAACCAAACGCCATAATGACCGCATCCGCCGGCATCACGAACTCGCTGCCCGGTACAGGTACTGGGCGGCGTCGTCCCTGACCATCCGGTTCGCCAAGCCGCGTACGCAAAAAGCGAATACCGCTGACGCGCCCGTGCGTATCCAGCACCAACTCAACCGGCTGAACGTTAAATTCAAAGTTCGCTCCCTCTTCCCGCGCGTTTTTCACCTCTTTTTTCGACCCCGGCATATTGGCCTCATCGCGGCGATAAGCGCAGGTGACGTTGGCAGCGCCATGACGCAGTGCCGTACGTACGCAGTCCATTGCGGTGTCACCGCCGCCCAGCACAACCACGTTAAGGCCCGCAGTATCAATAAACGGCGCATCAGGCGACGCCGGAAGCCCCATCACCTGTTTGGTATTGGCGATGAGGAATGGCAACGCATCATATACCCCCGGCGCGTCTTCATTCGGTAAATCAGCCTTCATGGAACGATAGGTTCCTACCCCGACAAATACGGCGTCATAGCTCTCCAGCAGCGTCTCCAGAGAAATATCTTTCCCCACTTCGCAGTTAAGCTCGAAACGAATCCCCATCGCGCTAAAGATCTCCCGACGGCGCGCCAGCAGAGATTTATCCAGTTTGAAAGCCGGAATACCAAAGGTGAGCAAACCGCCGATTTCCGGATGGCGATCGTAGACGGTAGCGCTTACGCCATGGCGCGCCAGCACGTCAGCGCAGGCAAGACCTGCCGGCCCGGCGCCGATAATCGCCACGCGCTTGTCACTCCTCTGTACGTCCGACAGGTCGGGACGCCAGCCTTTGCTCAGAGCGCGATCGGAGATATAGCGCTCAATATTGCCGATGGTAACAGCGCCATACTCATCGCGGAGTGTACATGCGCCTTCACATAGCCGGTCCTGCGGACAGACGCGCCCGGTAATTTCCGGCAAGCAGTTGGTCTGGTGAGAAAGCTCCACCGCCGCGTCAATATCGCCGGCTTTCACCAGTTCGATCCACTGGGGAATATGGTTATGCAGCGGACAGGTCCATTCGCAAATACTGTGTTCCCCGCATGTGAGGCAGCGGGCCGCCTCACGCGCCGCCTGCGCGGCGCGAAACGGCAGATAAATCTCCTCAAAGGTCGTTTTACGCGCTTCAATCGCCAGTTTATCCGGTTCGCCGCGCGGCGGCGTCGCCTGCATACGCTCGGCTTTGCTGCTCGTTGTCCCACGGTGTTGTGTATCAACGGTATGCCAGGGTCGAATCTCCTGCCGGGCGGTACGCAGCCGTCGCGTTTTAGCCAGACGAGTCAACGAGGCTTCGGTGACCAGTTGCAGCGCATCCGCCGGGCAATTTTCCACACAGGCCGGACCATGTTCACGTCCCTGACACAGATCGCATTTATGCGCGCTGGCTTTGAACTGGTTTGGCGCGACGGGCGTCAATACCATCTGCATGGTGCCGAATGGGCAGGCGACAACGCAGGATTTACAGCCGATACACTTCTGCGCATTGACCTGCACGCTGTCGTTAATATGCGCGATCGCGCCGTTCGGACAGCTACGGGCGCAGGGCGCATCTTCACAATGGTGACATGTGACCGCGCTGCGCTGGTGCTGATGTTTGATGACAGTAATTCGGGGCTGATAGCGCTGTGGCGTCAGGACATGTCGCTCATCATTGTGAGCCATTACGCAAGCGACCTCGCAGGCATGGCATCCCAGACATTGCTGGCTATTGGCCATAATAAAACGATTCATGACGTCCTTCTGTTTTGGTTGCAAAAACCTTATTCTTTATATGAGCATTGTTATTAACTGACGAAGGCGGGGTCGGCAATGTTCATCTGCCCAGGAAGCACAACTATCTGTCCAGAACCTGTGGCAGATCAATTTATTTCATAGCAAATGAAATTGCGGTTCAGCTAAATGCGGGGAGAACCAGTGTGACGGTTAAACGCCCGGTCTCAGCCAGTCTGGCTAAGGCTTTTTTCTATATTGTGCTGTTGTCTATTCTGTCCACCGGCAGCGCATTATTAACGCTGACCAGCAGTTTACGGGATGCCGAAGCGATCAATATCGCCGGTTCGCTACGGATGCAGAGCTATCGGCTGGGTTACGATCTGCAAAGCCGTAGCCCGCGGATTAATGCGCATCGTCAACTTTTCCAGCACGCGCTCAACTCGCCGGTACTGCAAAATCTCAACGCCTGGTATGTGCCGCAGGCGGTGAAAAATCGCTACGCGCGCCTGCATGCCAACTGGCTGGAGATGAATAGTCGCTTACAGGACGGCGACATTGCCTGGTATCAGACCAATATCAACAGTTACGTCGATCAAATTGATCTCTTCGTTCTGGCGTTACAGCATTACGCCGAGCGTAAAGTCATGCTGGTCGTCGCCATATCGCTGGCGGGCGGTATCGGCATATTTACGCTGGTCTTTTTTACCCTACGGCGTATTCGCCAGCAGGTAGTTCGCCCGCTTAATCAACTGGTCACCGCCAGTCAGCGTATTGAACATGGTCAGTTCGCCCCGCTGCCGCTGGATACCGGTTTACCCAATGAGCTGGGATTATTGGCGAAAACGTTTAGTCAGATGTCGAGCGAGCTGCATAAACTTTACCGTTCGCTGGAAGCCTCGGTGGAAGAAAAAACGCACGATCTGCATGAAGCGCACCGCCGCCTGGAGGTGTTATACCAGTGCTCCCAGGCATTGAATACCAGCCAAATCGATGTCCACTGTTTTCGCCATATATTGCAAATTGTCCGTGAACATGACGCGGCCTGGTATCTGGAGCTAACCGTGGGTGATAACTGGCGGATTAGCGAAGGCGCGCAACGCCCCGATCTGCCGATGCAAATGCTGCCGGTTACGATGCAGGACACGGTCTATGGCGAACTCCACTGGCAAAGCCCCAACGTTAATGCCTCTACGCCGTTGCTGAACAGCGTCTCCACGATGCTGGGGCGTGGTTTGTACTTTAATCAGGCGCAAAAACACTTCCAGCAACTTTTGTTAATGGAAGAGCGCGCGACGATTGCCCGAGAGCTACACGATTCGCTGGCGCAGGTACTTTCTTATTTACGTATTCAGTTAACGCTTTTGAAGCGCGCCATTCCAGAAGATAACGTCGGCGCGCAAAGCATCATGGCGGATTTTTCCAGAGCGCTGAACGACGCCTACCGTCAGCTTCGCGAGCTACTTACCACGTTCCGTCTGACGTTACAGCAGGCCGATTTACCCTCCGCATTGCATGAGATGCTGGAAGATTTACAAAGTCAGACCCCGGCCAAACTCACGTTGGATTGCCGTTTACCCACGCTGGCGCTGGACGCGCAAATGCAGGTGCATTTATTGCAAATTGTGCGTGAAGCGGTCCTGAACGCCATTAAACACGCCAACGCGAGCGAAATCGCCGTGAGTTGCGTCACCGCGCCTGACGGCGATCATACTGTTTATATTCACGATAATGGCATTGGTATCGGTGAACCGCATGAGCCTGCGGGACATTATGGTCTGAATATAATGCGTGAGCGCGCGGAGCGGCTTGGCGGCACGCTGAATTTTTCGCAACCCTCCGGCGGCGGCACGCTGGTCAGCATCAGTTTTCGCTCCTCCAGCAAGGAAGAGAGTCAGTTAACGTAAAGAACGGCAAAGCGCCGGAAGGCCAGATGTCAGGCTTTCCGGCGTTGGCACAAAAAGTATGCTGTAAAAGCGCATGATAATTTACATTATCTCCTTTATTTCTCCACGTTTGGCTCGTAGCTTGCCGCTAGAGTGAAGCAGTTCATACCTATAACGATATGTAGAAACACGAGGTTCCCCTTTAATGGCGAATTTTTTTATCGATCGCCCCATCTTTGCCTGGGTGCTGGCTATCCTGTTGTGTCTGACAGGGGCGTTAGCCATTTTTTCTTTACCAGTTGAACAATACCCCGATCTGGCGCCGCCCAACGTGCGTATTACCGCGAATTATCCGGGAGCGTCGGCGCAAACGCTGGAAAATACCGTAACCCAGGTTATTGAGCAGAATATGACGGGTCTCGATAATCTGATGTACATGTCATCACAAAGCAGCGGAACCGGACAGGCGACCATCACGCTGAGCTTTATTGCGGGAACCGATCCTGATGAGGCGGTTCAGCAGGTGCAAAACCAGTTACAGTCCGCGATGCGTAAACTGCCGCAGGCGGTACAGGATCAAGGCGTCACGGTACGCAAAACGGGCGATACCAATATTTTGACCATCGCCTTCGTCTCTACCGACGGTTCTATGGACAAGCAGGATATCGCCGACTACGTCGCCAGTAATATTCAGGACCCGCTCAGCCGCGTCAACGGCGTGGGCGATATTGACGCTTATGGTTCACAGTACTCTATGCGTATCTGGCTCGACCCGGCCAAATTGAATAGTTTTCAGATGACCGCGAAAGACGTGACCGATGCGATTGAGTCGCAGAACGCGCAAATCGCCGTCGGGCAGCTTGGCGGTACGCCTTCGGTCGACAAGCAGGCGCTGAACGCCACCATCAATGCGCAGTCGCTGCTGCAAACGCCGCAACAATTTCGCGATATCACCCTGCGCGTTAATCAGGACGGTTCCGAGGTCAAACTGGGCGATGTCGCCACCGTAGAGCTGGGGGCGGAAAAGTATGACTACCTCAGCCGTTTTAACGGCAATCCGGCTTCCGGTCTCGGCGTTAAGCTGGCCTCCGGCGCGAACGAAATGGCGACCGCGAAGCTGGTGCTGGATCGCCTCAACGAACTGGCGCAGTACTTCCCTCACGGCCTGGAATACAAGATCGCGTATGAAACTACCTCCTTTGTCAAAGCATCGATTATCGATGTGGTTAAAACATTGCTGGAGGCTATCGCGCTGGTTTTCCTGGTGATGTATCTGTTCCTGCAAAACTTTCGCGCCACGCTGATCCCGACGATCGCCGTGCCGGTAGTATTGATGGGCACCTTCTCCGTGCTTTACGCGTTCGGCTACAGTATTAACACATTAACCATGTTCGCGATGGTGCTGGCGATCGGACTACTGGTCGACGATGCCATCGTGGTGGTGGAAAACGTCGAACGTATTATGAGCGAAGAAGGCCTCACGCCGCGTGAAGCGACGCGCAAATCCATGGGGCAAATCCAGGGCGCGCTGGTCGGTATCGCGATGGTGCTGTCTGCGGTATTCGTGCCGATGGCGTTCTTTGGCGGCACTACCGGGGCTATTTATCGTCAATTTTCTATTACCATTGTCTCGGCAATGGTGCTGTCGGTGCTGGTCGCCATGATCCTGACGCCGGCGCTGTGCGCAACGTTGTTAAAACCGCTGCACAAAGGCGAGCAGCACGGGCAAAGCGGATTTTTCGGCTGGTTTAATCGTACCTTCAATCGTAATGCCGAACGTTATGAGAAAGGCGTAGCGAAAATTTTGCATCGCAGCCTGCGCTGGATTCTGATTTATGTTCTGTTGCTTGGCGGCATGGTGTTCCTGTTTCTGCGTCTCCCCACCTCCTTTCTGCCGCAAGAAGATCGGGGCATGTTCACTACGTCTATCCAGCTACCAAGCGGTTCTACGCAACAGCAGACCTTGAAAGTTGTTGAAAAGGTTGAAAACTATTACTTCACCCATGAGAAAGACAACATTATGTCGGTCTTCTCGACGGTAGGCTCCGGCCCTGGCGGGAATGGGCAAAATGTCGCGCGCATGTTTGTTCGCTTGAAAGACTGGGACGCGCGCGATCCCACCACCGGCACCTCGTTCGCCATTATTGAGCGGGCGACAAAAGCATTTAACCAGATTAAAGAAGCTCGCGTCTTCGCCAGCAGCCCGCCGGCAATTAGCGGTCTGGGCAGCTCCGCCGGTTTTGATATGGAATTACAGGATCACGCCGGAGCAGGCCATGACGCGCTAATGGCTGCACGAGATCAACTCATTGAGCTGGCCGGGAAAAACAGTTCCTTGACCCGCGTGCGTCACAACGGCCTGGACGACAGCCCGCAACTGCAAATTGATATTGACCAACGGAAAGCACAGGCGCTGGGCGTGTCGATTGACGATATCAACGACACCCTGCAAACAGCCTGGGGGTCGAGCTACGTCAACGACTTTATGGACCGGGGCCGCGTGAAGAAGGTCTATGTTCAGGCAGCAGCAAAATATCGTATGTTGCCGGATGATATTAATCTTTGGTATGTCCGTAACAAAGACGGCGGTATGGTCCCCTTCTCCGCCTTCGCCACCTCGCGCTGGGAAACCGGATCGCCGCGTCTGGAACGCTATAACGGCTATTCGGCGGTAGAAATTGTCGGAGAGGCCGCGCCGGGGGTCAGTACCGGGACGGCTATGGATGTCATGGAGTCGTTGGTGCATCAGCTACCGGGCGGTTTTGGCCTGGAATGGACAGCCATGTCTTACCAGGAACGGCTCTCCGGCGCGCAGGCACCCGCGCTGTACGCTATTTCGCTATTAGTCGTCTTCCTGTGTCTGGCGGCATTGTATGAAAGCTGGTCGGTGCCCTTCTCGGTGATGCTGGTTGTGCCGCTCGGCGTCATTGGCGCGTTACTCGCTACCTGGATGCGCGGGCTGGAAAACGATGTTTACTTCCAGGTGGGGCTGTTGACCGTTATCGGCCTCTCGGCGAAAAACGCGATTCTGATTGTGGAATTCGCCAACGAAATGAATCAGAAGGGACATCCGCTGTTAGACGCCACGCTGTACGCCAGCCGCCAGCGCCTGCGACCGATACTGATGACTTCGCTGGCGTTTATCTTTGGCGTATTGCCGATGGCCATCAGCAACGGGGCAGGCTCGGGTAGCCAACATGCTGTCGGGACCGGCGTGATGGGGGGAATGATCTCAGCAACCATTCTGGCTATCTTCTTTGTACCACTGTTCTTCGTGCTGATACGTCGCCGCTTCCCGCTGAAGCCGCGCCCGGAATAAGTTCCCGGGCAGCCTGATACGAGGTGTCAGGCACAAAAAAGGCGACTTCCGTTGAGTCGCCTTTTTTATCCTCTATGGGAGTGCGGTGCCTTCCAGGCATTTATTTACGAAGCATGACTTCGATAAAATCTTTCCAGTTCCCTAGTTCACGTTCAATCATAATAGCCTCTCTTATTATTATGGGTATTCTACGTAGTTAGCGGTAGAGAGAGAAGTTCATTTAACCGATTGTTGCGATACCCTCCGGTTATGCTGTCGATGATATTACTATGGCGCTGTAGCCATAAATTTTATGTGACTTACTGCAATATTTCGCAACATTAATACCTTTTCTACCACTTTACCAAATCGGGTTAAAAAACAAACCATTACATACGCACAAAATATGGTTTATCCTGCGAATCATAAACGAGCCACATTTGGAACGTTTTGGAACCATTATTCACATTCCCTCAACAATGTTATATTGATTGCCGATCAGTGCTGGGTAAATAACCATTAACGGCCACACTTATTATCCCGCAGACGATACTATTGATTATTTATTCGAATTTCGCGTTAAAGGATTCAATATGATTACCCTCTATGGCATTAAGAATTGCGACACGATCAAAAAAGCACGCCGTTGGCTGGAGGAGCATGGCATTGATTATCGTTTTCACGATTACCGCGTGGATGGAATAGATCTCCCTCTTCTTAATACCTTTATTGCCGAACTCGGCTGGCAATCTTTACTGAATACGCGCGGCACAACATGGCGCAAACTGGATGAAGCCGACCGCAGCGGGATTACCGATGCCGACTCCGCCGCCGTCCTCATGGTTGAGCAGCCGGCAATAATCAAACGCCCATTGCTCTGCGCGCCCGGGAAGCCTATGCTGCTTGGTTTCAGTGAATCCCGTTATCAGCAGTTTTTTGATGAGGTGTAGTCTATGTCGTGCCCGGTTATTGAGCTGACACAGCAACTTATTCGTCGCCCCTCCCTGAGTCCGGATGACGCAGGCTGTCAGGCATTAATGATTGAACGCCTGCGTAAAATCGGTTTTACCATTGAGCATATGGATTTTGGCGACACGCAAAATTTTTGGGCATGGCGTGGGCGTGGCGAAACGCTGGCGTTCGCCGGGCATACTGACGTCGTGCCGGCAGGCGATGTCGATCGCTGGATCAATCCGCCGTTTGAGCCTACGATTCGCGACGGAATGTTGTTCGGTCGCGGCGCGGCGGATATGAAAGGTTCACTGGCGGCCATGGTGGTGGCTGCTGAGCGTTTTGTTGCGCAGCATCCTCATCACCGGGGCCGCCTCGCATTTTTGATTACCTCTGACGAAGAAGCCAGCGCGAAGAATGGCACCGTAAAGGTGGTTGAAGCGCTGATGGCCCGTAACGAGAGGCTGGATTACTGTCTGGTCGGCGAACCCTCCAGTACTGAAATTGTGGGCGATGTCGTCAAAAACGGGCGTCGCGGTTCCCTCACCTGTAACCTCACTATTCATGGCGTTCAGGGGCACGTCGCCTATCCGCATCTGGCGGATAACCCTGTTCATCGCGCCACGCCTTTTCTCAATGAACTGGTCGCTATTGAGTGGGATCGGGGCAATGACTTTTTCCCGGCCACCAGTATGCAGGTAGCCAATATCCAGGCAGGCACCGGCAGCAATAATGTCATTCCCGGCGAACTGTTCGTGCAGTTTAACTTCCGTTTCAGCACGGAACTGACCGATGAGATGATCAAAGCACGGGTACATGCGCTACTTGAGAAGCATCAGCTACGCTATACCGTAGACTGGTGGCTTTCCGGTCAGCCGTTTTTGACCGCACGCGGCAAGCTGGTGGACGCGGTGGTAAACGCCATTGAGCACTAT
Organism: Salmonella enterica subsp. houtenae serovar Houten; assembly: GCA_900478215.1. Classification (NCBI taxonomy): domain Bacteria; kingdom Pseudomonadati; phylum Pseudomonadota; class Gammaproteobacteria; order Enterobacterales; family Enterobacteriaceae; genus Salmonella; species Salmonella enterica. The sequence continues at coordinate 1,273,416 of LS483478.1, read as the reverse complement.
AATGAAATTAAACCGCAATTACTGACAACGGGCGGTACGTCCGACGGACGTTTTATCGCCCGTATGGGGGCGCAGGTGGTAGAACTGGGGCCGGTGAACGCCACTATTCATAAAATTAATGAATGTGTGAATGCCGCCGATCTCCAGCTACTGGCCCGTATGTATCAACGCATTATGGAACAGCTCGTCGCCTGATGAGCGTTCCTGTAAGAGGAAATAAGCATGGACTGGCTGGCAAAATATTGGTGGATTCTGGTATTGGTGTTTCTGGTAGGCGTACTGCTGAATGTGATCAAAGATCTCAAACGCATCGACCATAAGAAATTCCTTGCCAACAAACCTGAGCTGCCCCCGCATCGCGATTTTAACGATAAGTGGGACAATGAAGACGACTGGCCGAAGAAAGATCAGCCGAAAAAGTAACCGGATATCCTGCCGGAAAGGCACCGCTATCCGGCATGGTCCCCATCGCCGGGCATAACGTCGCGCAAACGCTGCGTTCGTCCGGCATCCAGCGCAATCAGCGCCTGCGCCGCCTGCGCACGCTGCAACTCCAGTAGAGCTTTACGGCCTGAAATGTGCAGCCGGGCACACAGTTCGGCATCGCTGGTTTTTTGCTCCAGCCGCCCTCTCAGCGCTGGCAATGGCAATGCGCTGTATTGCAGTAAACGATGCAGGCAACCTAGCGATGTCAGTAGCGGGCGGTGCGCGAAAGCAAAACCGACCAGCTCACGCCAGTCTTCATCATTAAGCGCCCCGTCGCGTAACGCCGCCAGCGGTACCGCCTCGCCGTTCCACTGCGTCAGGATATCCGCATCGCGGCGCAAACGCCGGTGTTCCTGCTGCGCCAGCCGTTTTCCCGCGTCGCTCAGCGGCAATAACGCCATCGCCGTATAGCAACCGCTGCTCGCCTCCCGATGGTTGCCCATCCGTACCAGCACAAAGCCGCAGCGTTGCCAGAAGCGCCACAGCTCCAGCGTATAGCCGAAGCTGACGGAAAGATAATCACACTGCGCCGCCTGCACGCACGCGCAGGCAATCAACTGCTGACCGATGCCTTCACGCTGGCGGGCGGGGTGCACCGCGATACGGCTTACGCGACGCCCGACTAGCGTCGCGGCTAAAGGGTCGCTACCGTGCGCCGCCAGCGACTGCGCCACCAGATTTCCACGCGGACGCCGGAAACCGCACCATACCGCCCGACTGAGTTCTGCGGATAACCCGCCCTCTTCGACCAGCCAGAGGGCGCCCGCCACACGGTTATTCGCCGTGGCCTGCAAGAAATACTGATCTGGCGCATCCATCATTCGGCGCAGATCCAGCGGCGAGGTACGATAGTGCGCCCCCGACAGTAACTGATACACAGCCCTCGGCAACGCGGGCGTCTCCCCCCAGGCCTGCTGGTAAAACGCCGAGATTGCTATCGCGCCATACGGCGTCTGCGCAAACGCTTCATCGTCAAATATCAGCGCCTCGCTGACGATATTTTCCAGCGGGCACCCTGGCGCCCAGCGGACAGGCTGACGAAGCGTAAAGCGGTGAAGCTGCGGAAAACGGGCGCAAAATTTAAGTAAAAAACCGCGTCCGGTGCCTTCGTAGCCCTGAACGGTGGTGGTCAGTAGCGTACGAGGAAAGCGCGAAACCAGTTGCAGCAGCAGCGGCGCGGGTATTGCCGCCGCCTCGTCAACCACCAGCCAGTCGGCTCTTGTCCCGCTCGCCAGCAACGCATCCGGCGCCATAAAACAGAACCGTTCACCGGCAAACGCTGCCAGGATGTCCGTTGCCGCTTTCGCCGGCGCGGTCACGATAGCCGTGCCCGCCATCTGTGAGATGAATTGCCCGGCCAGCGCCGATTTGCCGCGCCCGCGGGCGGCAACCACCGTCGCCACGCCGGGCGGCATTTCAAGTAAACGCGATAAGATAGCCGCCTGCTCCGGCTGCGGCTCGCCGGTGGCTGGTCGCCAGCGTTCACGGGAAGGATAAGATGGCCAGCAAAACGGCTGGTGCTGCCGCCAAAGCAGCGTTTGCGGATCGCGGGAGAGAGTCCGTTTAAGATGCTGTGCAAACTGCGGCGTGGGGATAGGCTGCGCGCAGTCGCTCCAGCGCAGTGAGTCGGTATCTGGCCTGCATTCCCACGTCTCATACGGCGGCATCAGCAGAAGCAGCCAGCTTCCGGCCTGCAAGGTCCCGCTCAGAGCGGCAAACGCTGCGGCGTCAAAGCCCTGCCAGGCATCAAATATCGCATGACGGAATTCACGGCCCAGCAGCGTTTGTAACGCCTGTGGCGTACAACGCGGCTCTGCGGGCGCGTCAGGCGCGACCCACAGCCAGTCACCGGACAATGCAGCGCGTATAGCCTCGGCCCGTTCCCGGCACCACGCCGCGTCGCCGCTGATGACCAGTAAACGGCGAATGCCCTCCTGTGTCATTTGCGATGTTAACGTCTGTAGCGCATCGATATCAGACATCCCTGCCCCAGTTTATCAAAAGTTTTTGCCAAACGTATTACATTGCGCCGGGTCACCGCTGTCAAATCCACGCTTAAACCAGCTGTAGCGCTGTTCTGAGGTGCCGTGGGTAAAACTATCCGGCACCACGCGCCCCTGCCCCTGTTGCTGTAAGCGATCGTCGCCGATAGCCTGTGCGGCATTGAGCGCCTCTTCCAGATCGCCCGCCTCCAGTACGCCTTGCTGCTGCATACTGTGTCCCCACACGCCGGCAAAGCAATCTGCCTGTAGCTCCATGCGCACCGAAAGGCGATTCACCTCCGTTTGCGACGCGTTTTGCTGCAACTGGCGTACTTTCGGCTCAATACCTAACAGCTTTTGTACGTGGTGGCCGACTTCGTGGGCAATGACATATCCTTGGGCAAAATCACCGTCCGCGCCCAGCTTATTTTTCATATCATCGTAAAATGAGAGATCAATATATACGGTGCCGTCCGCCGGGCAGTAAAACGGCCCCATCACGGACTGACCCGCACCACAGCCGGTGCGCGTCATACCACGGTACATCACCAGTTTTGGCTGCTGATAGCCGCGCCCCATTTTTTGAAAGAGTTGCCCCCAGGTATCTTCGGTCGTCGCCAGGATCACCGAGGTAAATTTTGCCGCTTCATCATCATTGGGGCTTATCGAACGCGTCGACTGCTGCTGCGAAACCGGCTGACCGGTCAACAGACCGGTTAAATCCACCCCATAGTACCCTGCGACCAACACCACCACCAACAGAATGATGCCGCCTTTCCCGCGCGGAAGACGAAAGCCAGGCCCCCCCAGCGAGGGGCCGCCTGGCCGATTACGTCTGTCCTCTACATTGTTGCTTTCACGACGCCCTTGCCAGCGCATAATCACCTCATTCTCTCTTTGTTATACAGATGATCGTAGGCGGTCAGGCGCAGGATTACCACAGGTAAACGCTATCAGAATGAGGAAAGGAGGATACCGGGGAGCAGTTGCCCCCCAGTCAGAAGCGGAATTAATCTAATTTCACGCCCAGGCGATGCGCGACGGCTTCATAGGCTTCAATCAGACCGCCCAGACTCTGGCGGAAGCGGTCTTTGTCCATTTTATCCAGCGTCTCTTTATCCCACAGGCGGCTGCCGTCCGGTGAAAACTCATCGCCCAGCACCACTTCGCCTTTATACAGGCCAAACTCCAGTTTGAAATCCACCAGGATAAGACCCGCGTCATCAAACAGTTTTTTCAGTACGTCGTTGGCTTTGTAGGTTAATTCTTTCATACGCGCCAGATTTTCCTGACTTACCCAACCAAAAGTTTCACAATAGGAACCATTCACCATCGGGTCGTGCAGCGCGTCGTTTTTCAGGAACAGATCGAATATCGGCGGGTTAAGCTCCATGCCTTCTTCCACGCCCAAACGCTTGACCAGCGACCCTGCCGCACGGTTGCGCACCACACATTCAACCGGCACCATCTCCAGCTTCTTCACCAGACACTCGGTATCCGACAGCAAACGTTCCATCTGGGTCGGGATGCCCGCCTCTGCCAGTTTGGTCATAATGAAATGGTTGAATTTGTTGTTTACCATGCCTTTGCGATCAAACTGTTCAATGCGCGCGCCATCCCCTGCTGACGTATCATTGCGGAATTCGAGCACCAACAGGTCCGGGTTTTCCGTGCTGTATACGGTTTTCGCTTTACCACGATACAACTCAGCTTGCTTTTGCATCTTTAACACTCCTGGGTGTGAATTAATGATAAGTATTCATTTCCTGCTACGCCTGCCGGAGGAGCCGGCCTGTAATTGTGGTGCGAAATAGCGGTTAAATCGCGTTTTTATACCGACGCACACGTTTGCGTATCTTATCAGAAAAAAGGGCCGGATTGCTCCAGCCCTGTTAAATTACTTGTTGAATGCCGCCTGGAAGACGGTAACCAGCGCGTCGTTCTGGCTTTGCGTCAGGGTATGCCCCTTAGGATCGATAAACTGCAAGCTGCTGCGGTTATCTAAATCGCCGACCTGCAATTTATAGTCTCCGGACACCAGGCCCGGATCGCTTGCGCCCAGATCCCGCCACTCGCTGTCAGACAACGGTTTGTATGTTACCGCCATACTGCCCTGCGAGCGCGTGCTGTCGGTGACTTTCATACCCGCTTTTTCCAGCGCGGCTGGAAGACGCTGCCATACCACGTTGAATGGACCGCGAACGACCAACATAGGTAAACCGGTATCATCAGCGGCGCTCTGCACATCCATCGTTGCGGCGGAACGGCTCTGCGCGGCATTTGCCGCATCCGTAGCGGTCTTATCCAGACCGGCGGAAATGACGTTCATCATTTCAGTGCTGTAGCGCTGCAGCGACGCCGCATCAGCGACCGGCTTGCCAGCCTGTTCCAGATTAACCAGTTTTACCGTTACCGCCTGCTGATAGCCCTGCGGCTTCACCGAGATTTGATAACGTCCGCGATACTGTTCGTCTTCATCCAGGCGGTTCCAGTTCACCCAATCGGTCGACAGGGTCTGGCTGGCATCGTCACGTTTTTCAATCGGATAATTTTTCGCTTGAATCACGCTGACGACTTGCGGCCACAGCGTGCTGCTACGACCATTTTCCACCAATAGCGTAGCGGTATCGCCAGAGAACTGGGTTCGCGCGCCGCTCACCAACGCTAACGGCTGCGCCGGCGGACGGATATCCAACGCCTTACCAACCGCGCCGCTCCCCTTTGTGACCGGAATAACATAGTCGCCGGTCGTTATCGGCAAAATCATGCCTGCCGGGGCGTGAAGTTCAGCAAGCGGCGCGGCATCCAGATAGGATTCATCGCCGCTTACCTGGCGCTTGTAGCGCGAATCGGAACTACAGGCAGCGAGCAGCAAAACAAGCGAAACACCCGCAACCTTCGCCAGGCGCGACTTTTGTACTGAGTAAGCCATCAAATCTCCCTAAACTTTACAGCAGGCCAGCATGCTGAAGCGCTGCTTTGACGATGTCACGACCATTGTCTGTGATAGGCGTCATTGGCAGGCGCAGCGTGTCGGTCGCCACAAGACCCAATGCCTTACATGCCCATTTCACTGGGATAGGATTGGGTTCGACAAATAGTTTGTTGTGTAACGGCATCAGACGCTGGTTGATAGCGCGCGCCTCGGCAAATTGCCCTTCCGCCGCCAGTTTGCACATGTCAGCCATATCGCGCGCCGCTACGTTAGCCGTAACAGAAATCACGCCATGACCACCCAGTTGCATAAAGTCCAGCGCAGACGCGTCATCGCCGCTAAGCAGAATAAAATCGTCTGAAACCAGCTCTTTGATCTGGTGAACGCGGGTTAAGTTCCCTGTCGCCTCTTTGATAGCGATAATATTTTTTATTTCCGCCAGACGACCCACGGTTTCCGGCAGCATATCGCAGCCGGTACGGGACGGCACATTATACAGAATTTGCGGCAAGTCAGTGTGTTCCGCGATGGCTTTGAAATGCTGGAACAAACCTTCCTGCGTGGGGCGATTGTAGTACGGCGTCACCGTCAGGCAGCCAACCACGCCGCTGTCGTTAAAACGCTGCGTCAGGCTAATCGCTTCCGCGGTCGCGTTTGCGCCCGTGCCGGCGATAACCGGAATACGTCCGTCAGCCAGTTCCAGCGTCATCATCACGACATCGCCATGTTCATCATGGCTTAGCGTGGCGGACTCGCCGGTGGTGCCAACCGAAACAATCGCCGAGGTACCGTTGGCGACATGATAATCAATGAGTTTTTTCAGGCAAGGCCTACTGACGTTACCTTTCTCATCCATCGGCGTAACAAGCGCGACAATACTTCCCGTGAACATGGGCCATCCTCTGTGCAAACAAGTAGCTCAATGGTACGTTTGGTATGGCAATAAAAGCAAGCGACCAGAGCCGTTCTGATTGTTGTACGCAGGTTTTTTTTATGCTTTCCTTAAGATTACCTCACCGCTCAAAGGAATAACTGGTTTGACACCGTCATCACAACACTATCTGGTTATCACTGCGCTGGGTGCCGACAGGCCCGGTATTGTGAATACCATTACTCGCCATGTCAGTAGTTGCGACTGTAATATCGAAGACAGCCGACTGGCGATGCTGGGCGATGAATTCACGTTTATTATGCTGTTGTCCGGCACGTGGAACGCGATTACCCTGATTGAATCGACATTGCCGTTAAAAGGCGCAGAGCTGGACCTGCTGATTGTGATGAAACGGACGTCCGACCGCCCCCGCCCGGCAATGCCCGCGACGGTATGGGTTCAGGTCGAGGTCGCCGACTCCCCGCATTTAATTGAGCGATTCACCGCGCTGTTTGATAGTCATGAAATGAATATTGCGGAGCTGGTCTCCCGCACACAGCCGGCTGAAGACGATAAAGCCGCGCAATTATTTATTCAAATTACCGCACATAGTCCGGCGTCGCAAAATTCCGCAAATATTGAGCAAGCCTTTAAAGCACTATGTACAGAACTCAATGCGCAAGGCAGTATAAACGTCGTCAATTACTCACAACATGATGAACAGGATGGAGTTAAGTAATGAATCCACTGAAAGCCGGTGATATTGCACCGAAATTTAGCTTGCCGGATCAAGACGGGGAACAAGTAAATTTGACCGACTTCCAGGGACAGCGCGTTCTGGTTTACTTCTACCCAAAAGCCATGACACCCGGCTGTACCGTGCAGGCCTGCGGCTTACGCGATAACATGGATGAGCTCAAAAAAGCAGGCGTGGACGTGCTGGGCATCAGCACCGATAAACCTGAAAAACTCTCCCGTTTCGCTGAAAAAGAGCTGCTGAACTTTACCCTTCTGTCCGATGAAAACCATCAGGTGTGTGAACAGTTCGGCGTCTGGGGCGAAAAGTCGTTTATGGGCAAAACGTATGACGGCATTCACCGCATTAGCTTTTTGATTGACGCTGACGGTAAAATTGAGCACGTCTTTAATGACTTTAAAACCAGCAATCACCATGATGTGGTGCTGAACTGGCTGAAAGAAAACGCGTAAAAGCCTCAGGCCGCGCTGATGTGCGGCCTGGAAAGGGAGTGCGCCGTCAGGCTTGCCGCGCCAGACGCCATATCGCCGCCACATTGCGCGCCGTCAGGCTCAGGTTATATTCTGCCTCGTGTAAGGCTTCCGGCAGCGTAACAATATGCGACAAAATCGACAGTGCTGCATCAATACCCTGTTGATACACAACGTGATGATCGTGTTGCAGCCCACCGGCGAGCGCGATAACCGGTTTATGATACCGCTTCGCCACTTTGGCGACGCCAATCGGCGTCTTGCCGCAAATACTTTGGCTGTCCAGTCGCCCTTCTCCGGTAATCACCAGATCGGCGTCTTTAACCGCCTGCTCAAGCTGTAGCGTTTCCACGACAATCTCTACGCCGGCGCGTAATTCCGCATTGAGCAACCCTAAAAGCGCGGCGCCCATTCCGCCTGCCGCACCCGCGCCGGGAGCGTTAATCACCTCACGTCCCGTAGCCTGATAAATATGTCGGCCCCAGTTTTCCAACGCTGCGTCCAGGGTGTTCACCATTTCCGCTGTCGCCCCTTTTTGTGGGCCAAAGATGGCCGATGCGCCCTGGGGACCACACAGCGGATTGTTGACATCGCACGCCACGGTTATCGATACCTTACGCAGCAACGGGTGACAACCGGACAGATCGATAGAGGCCAGCGTCGCCAGCGCCTCGCCGCCCGGGGGCAGCGAGTGCCCCTGTTTATCACGTAATATCACGCCAAGCGCCTGCATCATCCCCGCGCCGCCGTCATTCGTCGCGCTGCCGCCAATCCCCAGAATAATACGCTTTACGCCACGCTCCAGCGCCGCGACGATTAACTCGCCGGTTCCATAGCTGGTGGTATTAAGCGGGTTGCGCAATTCAGGCGAAACATGATGCAGCCCGGATGCCGCCGCCATTTCAATCACGGCGGTATCGCTATCGCCCAACATTCCCCAACGCGCGGTCACCGGTTGCCCAAGCGGGCCTTGTACCCACTGGTCGACATAACGTCCGCCGCTGGCTTCCACCATTGATTGTACGGTTCCTTCCCCACCATCCGCCATGGGCACTTTAACGTAGTCGGCGTCAGGATAAATTTCGCGGAACCCTTTTTCTATCGCCTCGGCGACCGCCATTGCGGACAAACTTTCTTTAAATGAATCAGGAGCAATAACAATTTTCATAGGGATTATCCTGCAAAACCGAAGAAGCCGAACATCAGAGTAGAAATAAAGGTAATAGTTAAACCCACCAGCGTTTCATACGGCATTAGCTTTAAACGTTCATGAATTTGCATATTGACGCTGCCGCCCGTCGCGTGGAAAAAACTGCCATGCGGCAGATGGTCCAGCACTGTGGCGCCTGCATGGATCATAGCGGCTCCCGCCAGGGCAGAAACGCCAAGTTCAAGTAACGTGGGAGAGAAAACGCCGGACGCCACCGCCGTTCCCGCCGTGGTTGAAGCCGTTGCCATTGACATCATGGCGCCAGACACGGGCGCCAGCAGCCAGGACGGCAACCCCGAAGCAGTGAGGCCATGAATGAGGAGATCTTTAAGTTCGGAATTAGCGATAATGCCAGCCAGCGTGCCGGTTCCCAGCAACATAATAGCGACAGGCGCCATACGCATCAGACCGGCGACCATGTACTGGTTACAGTGGCGCGCACGTCCCATCAACAGCAGACCGACTAATCCCCCTACGGGCAGGGCAATTAACGGGTCAATGGAAATGCCGGCAAACGGACGGAGAGAAAGCAGGAAAATAGCGACCAACGGCGCGCTAATCGCCACCAGAAAACCGGGTCTGGCGACGGAGTCATCATGGTGAGTCACTTCATGATCGGCGACGCCCACGCCTTTATTATTCAGCCGTTTCGCTAACAGATAGGCGATAATAAGCCCAACGATGCCCGGAACCACGCCCGCCAGCATAATAGAGGTAAGAGGAACATGAAACGCATCGGAGGCGGCAATGGCGTTCGGGTTAGGAGACATCACGTTCCCCGCTTTGCCGCCGCCGACCATCGCCAGCAGAATGGCGCTTTTTGACAGGCCTGCATTACGCGCAATCGACAGCGCAATCGGCGCGACGGTAATTACCGCTACATCAATAAATACGCCAACGGCGGTCAAACATAGTGTGGCAATAGCTAATGCTAATAATGCGCGGGTCTCCCCCACCTTGCGGACAACTGTCTCAGCAATCGTATTCGCCGCCCCGGACTCAATTAATACGCCCGCCAGTACGCCTGCGGCCAGAATACGTAATACGGCATTAACGATGCCCTGCGCGCCTGACACCATCAGCGAAACGGTTTGCAGAAGATCGGCGCCGCCAATTAAACCGCCGACCAGCGCGCCCGCCATCATGCCGTAGGCTGGCGACACTTTCCTTAAAATTAATACGATGGCCACGACCAATGCGGCAATGGCTCCCAGGGTGGATATCGACGTCATATACTGCGCCTCCTTTAACATGGAGCGCGCAGTATGGAAAAACTCGCCTAAAAATCCGCTGGAGCTTTCAACAAATTTCGATTCGACCAGGCAGCGGTAACTTGTCGGACGGTACAGATTCGGCCTGGAGCGCCATACCGATATAAAGCCAAAGCGTACTTTTTAACTCGTTGATTTTTATGTGTGTAATGTTCTCACAACGCTGTAAGCGATAGCGCAATGTATTCACATGAATATGCAATGCTTTGGCCGTTTGCGTCAGGTCACAATTATGTTCAAACCAGGTCCGCAGCGTCTGTTGTAATACGCCTTTCGCGTCATGTTGTACCAGTTGCAGCCACAGACGCGATAACTCCTGCACTTGCCAACTTTCAGACAGACCGCTTAGCAGCGCGGGAAGCGCGTGATCATGATAAAAAATGTACTGGCTGCGCAGCTTTTGTCTTTTCGCCATCGCTTGCGTGGCTCTCGCAGTGAGCAAAGATCGGTGCAATCCCGTCTCACCGGCAAAATAGCCCCCAACCAAAATACGGCTAAAGCCGGATGATGCAGCCCATGATTTAAAAATCTGCAATTCGCCCATTTCCTGGCGGGTATTCCACTTTCCCTCTTTTAACATGATAGGCTTAATAATGATTAATTCATTAAATTCGGTAAACGTCACCAAATGGTTGCGCGCGTGATTCTCGAAATAATCCATTACATTGCGCAGCGCTTCGCGATCCGGCTGGGAAAGTTCAATAATCAGCACCACTCTGGGAACCGCCAGATCAATGCCCAGATAGGCCGCCATTGAGCGCAACGATTCCGTTGAATTTTCTCGCAAAATCAACTGGTTGATAAGCTCTTCGCGATAGCGTTTATCCCACTGTCGCTGTTCAATCAGCACCATATGCTCGATCACCAGCTCCGCCGCCATTTTCACCAGCTCGGCATAAGCGCGAACCTCCTCCGGCTCACCGGTAATGCCTACCACGCCAATAAGCTGTTCATGAAAAGAGATGGGGAGATTAATGCCGGATCGCACGCCTTTGAGCTGATTGGCGGTAGCGGAATCAATTTCTACAATACGGTTTTCCTTCAGTGCCAGAATGGCCCCTTCGTGACGCTGGTGAAGCCGCGAAGGTTCGCCAGACGCGATAATGGCGCCATGTTCATCCATGACGTTTACCGAGTAAGGAATAATTTTCATGGCTCGCTGTACAATTTGCCGCGCGGTATACCCTTTCAGGTAATGTTTTCTCAACACACTCATTCCCTGTTTCGTTATCGCTTTACATTAAAAAAGCAATCTCGCATCAATGATGTCACTTATTAACGAATTTTTCAGAAGAATACTTAGGCTAAGTCACCAAATTTTGGCCGTATTACGCGAAGAGATTTGTAGGTTCAAACAATAAAAATGCCGCAATGTGGTGCGGCATTAAAAAAAGATCGGCTTTCTAAGCGTTTGTCTCCTATCGCGAGTGCACAAAATGACGACAGGGCACTATGATGCCGTTCACGCTTTACAACTTTTCGTACAGACCGCTCAGGATGAGGTATTCGTCACCTGACCGTCCGGCCAGGCATGGACGACCGCTTTAATCAGCGTCGCCAGCGGAATAGCGAAAAATACGCCCCAGAATCCCCACAGACCGCCGAAAATCACCACTGACAGGATAATCACCAGCGGATGCAAATTCACCGCTTCGGAGAAAAGTACCGGTACTAACAGATTGCCATCCAGCGCCTGAATAATCAGATAAACGGCAAAACAGCTCCAGAATTCCGTCCCCAGACCAAACTGAAACAGCGCGACGCCCACCACCGGAATGGTCACCACAAAGGCGCCGATATAGGGGATCAGGACTGAAAAGCCCACCAGTACCGCCAGCAGTAGCGAATAGTTGAGGCCAAACAGCAAAAAGCCCAGCCAGGTCGCCACGCCCACCACGACCATCTCCAGCACTTTTCCGCGAATATAGTTGGTGATCTGCTGATTCATCTCATTCCACACCTGCCCCGCCAGCCCGCGATTACGCGGTAGCACGCGGCGCACGGCATTCAGCATCTGCTCTTTATCTTTTACCAGGAAAAAGACCATCAGCGGCACCAGAACCAGATATACGGCCAGCGTCAGTAGCCCGACCAACGACGCCAACGAATACTTCACCACCGAATCGCCCATGTTAAGCATCCGGGTACGCATGTTTTCCGCCATCGCATCAATAATGCCCGCATCCATCAGCGCCGGATAACGTCGCGGCAAGGTCGCGGCAAAATCGGACAGTTTATTCAGCATACCGGGCATATCACGAATCAGGTAAATACCCTGCTGCCAGGCAATCGGCATCACCACAAACGCCATTAATAACAGAATGCCGACAAAGAGGATAAGGACAATGGAGGTTGCCCAGCGTCGGGAACAGCCAATCGCCTGCAGACGCGCCGTCGGCCACTCCAGCAGATAGGCCAGTACGATGGCGACCAGCAACGGCGCTAACAGGCCACTAAAGAAAAAGAGGATGCTAAAACCAGCCACCAGAATAACCAGCAAGGCAATCGCCTCCGGGTCGCTGAAGCGACGGCGATACCATTGCATTAACATTTCGAGCATAAAACCCTTCCCAGAACTCCACTGCGGGATTGTGATGCCGAATTGTATCGAAATGGCACAAAAAAGACTTCGCTTTTTATCGTTGATTCAGGAAACTAAAACAGTGAGTCTGTGCTCATCACAGTTACACTGATGAAGTATCGGAACGTGGAACGATATTTCACGGCGTTGGTCAAAGGGCTATCTCAAAATAACAGGATAGAGGTTATGTTCAGGCAGTTGAAAAAAAACCTGGTAGCAACCCTCATTGCAGCATTGGCTCTCAGTCAGGTCGCGCCCGCATTTGCCGACCCTGCCGACACGCTGCCCGATATGGGAACCTCGGCAGGAAGCACGCTTTCTATTGGACAAGAGATGCAAATGGGCGACTTTTATGTGCGCCAACTACGCGGCAGCGCGCCGTTAATCAACGATCCGCTGCTGGTGCAATACATTAATTCGCTGGGGATGCGGCTGGTCTCGCACGCCGACTCCGTCAAAACGCCCTTCCACTTTTTCTTGATCAATAATGACGAAATCAACGCCTTCGCGTTCTTTGGCGGCAACGTGGTGCTACACTCGGCGCTTTTTCGCTATGCGGATAACGAAAGCCAACTAGCCTCAGTCATGGCGCATGAAATCTCCCACGTTACCCAGCGCCATCTGGCGCGCGCGATGGAAGATCAAAAGCGCAGCGCGCCGCTTACCTGGGTAGGCGCGCTTGGTTCCATTTTGCTGGCCATGGCCAGCCCACAGGCCGGTATGGCGGCGCTAACCGGTACTCTGGCGGGAACGCGCCAGGGAATGATAAGTTTCACCCAGCAAAATGAGCAAGAAGCCGACCGTATTGGTATTCAGGTACTGCAACGCGCCGGATTTGACCCACAGGCGATGCCCTCTTTCCTCGAAAAACTGCTCGACCAGGCGCGTTACTCCACGCGCCCGCCTGAAATATTGCTCACCCACCCCTTGCCGGAAAGCCGCCTTGCGGATGCCCGCAACCGCGCAAACCAGATGCGCCCGGTCGTGGTGCAATCTTCCGCCGACTTCTATCTCGCCAAAGCGCGCACCCTGGGAATGTATAATTCCGGACGTAACCAGCTCACCAGCGACCTGCTGGATCAGTGGTCTAAAGGCAACGTGCGTCAGCAACATGCGGCGCAATATGGCCGGGCGTTGCAGGCGATGGAAGCGAGCAAGTACGATGAAGCGCGCAAAACGTTGCAGCCGCTATTAAGTGCGGAACCGAACAATGCCTGGTATCTTGACCTCGCCACCGATATTGACCTGGGGCAGAAAAGAGCCAACGACGCGATTAATCGCCTGAAAAATGCCCGCGATCTGCGCGTTAATCCGGTGCTGCAGTTAAACCTCGCCAATGCGTACCTCCAGGGAGGCCAGCCGAAAGCGGCGGAAACCATTCTGAATCGCTACACCTTTAGCCATAAAGATGACGGCAACGGCTGGGATCTGCTTGCTCAGGCCGAAGCCGCGCTGAACAACCGCGATCAGGAGCTGGCGGCACGCGCCGAAGGTTATGCGCTGGCGGGACGGCTGGATCAGGCTATTTCACTACTCAGTAGCGCCAGCTCCCAGGCAAAACTGGGCAGCCAGCAACAGGCGCGTTACGATGCGCGTATCGACCAGTTGCGCCAGTTACAGGAACGCTTCAAGCCATACACGAAAATGTAATCGCCGTTTATTAGCCGGATGGCATCACAAGGAGAACTCATGACCGACACGATTAAAATCTACCATAACCCGCGCTGCTCGAAGAGCCGCGACACGCTGAACCTGCTGAAATCCAACGGCGTGGAACCGGAAGTGGTGCTTTATCTGGATACGCCTGCCGATGCCGCCACCGTGCGTGAACTGCTGCGTATGTTGGGCATGTCCAGCGCGCGCGAACTGATGCGCCAGAAAGACGATCTCTATAAGACGCTTCACCTGGCGGACAGCCAGCTTAGTGAAGAGGCGTTGATCCAAGCGCTGGTTGAACACCCTAAACTGATGGAGCGCCCTATTGTGGTGGCGAATGGTCAGGCGCGTATTGGCCGACCGCCTGAGCAGGTGCTGGACATCCTCAGTTAACCGCTGAACGCCGCCGCGGCGTATTACAGTTTCAGGATCTCTTTGACAAACGGGATCGTCAGTTTTCGCTGGGCAGTGATCGACGCATGATCGAGCTGATCCAGCGTCATAAACAGCGTGCGCATTTCGCGATCGAGCCGTTTGAGCAAAAACCGTCCGACATCTTCCGGCAGTTCAAACCCCCGTAGCCGGGCGCGCAACTGTAGCGCCTGAAGTTTGTCTTCATCGGAAAGAGGCTGGAGTTTATAGATTTGCCCCCAGTCCAGACGGGAAGCGAGATCGGGCAAGCCCAGATTTAACTGTCTTGGCGGACGATCGCCGGTGATTAATAACCGCGTCTTACCGGACTCCAGAATGCGGTTATAGAGATCAAAGATCGCCATCTCCCACAGTTCATCGCCAGCGACGCACTCAATGTTATCAATACACACCAGCGAGAGATGTTCCATACCGTCGAGCACTTCCGGCACGAACCAGGTGCGTTTATCGAGCGGGACGTAGCCTACCGCATCTCCACGCTGCGACAATTCAGCGCAGGCGGCGTGCAACAAATGGCTGCGGCCCGCGCCTTCACGCGCCCAAAGGTAGATATATCCACTATGTTCCTGGCGCAACACGTTTTGTAACGCGGCCAGTAGAGAGGCGTTATCCCCCGGCCAGAAACTTGCAAAAGTTTCGTCGTCAGGAAGATAAAGTGGCAAAGAGAGCTGTGCCGGTGTGTTCAGAGATACCTCAACCCAGGATTGCATAAAATCGCGCTGAGTTTACCACATAATTCCCTTGAGATAGAACCGGGCAGCGTCGCTGCCCGGCAACCCGTTACTGATGCGGCGACTCCGCATCATTTGCCTCCAGCACCACCTCTTCCGGACGCAACAGGCTAATCAGTTTAAAAATCAGGCTCAGGCCAATCCCGACGATGGTCGCCAGCGCCATCCCTTTCAATTCTGCCGCGCCGATATGCACTTTCGCGCCGCTCACGCCGATGATCAAAATCACCGAGGTGAGGATCAGGTTTTGCGCTTTGTTGTAGTCCACTTTCGATTCGATCAATACGCGAATCCCCGATGCGCCGATGACGCCGTACAGCAGCAGTGAGACGCCGCCCATTACGGGTAATGGGATAATCTGAATCGCCGCCGCCAGTTTGCCGACGCAGGAAAGCAGTATGGCGAAAATCGCCGCGCCGCCGATAACCCAGGTACTGTAAACGCGAGTGATCGCCATAACGCCAATATTTTCCCCATAGGTGGTATTCGGCGTGGAGCCGAAGAAGCCGGAGACGATCGTCGACAGTCCGTTAGCGAACATTGAGCGGTGCAAACCGGGATCGCGTACCAGATCTTTTTTGACGATATTCGCCGTCACCACCAGATGACCGACATGCTCGGCAATCACTACCAACGCCGCGGGCAAAATCGTCAGGATCGCGAACCATTCAAAACGCGGCGTATAGAAGGTCGGTAGCGCAAACCAGTGCGCCTGGGCAATCGGCGTGGTATCGACCATCCCCAGCGCGAATGACAGCGCATAGCCCGCCAGCACGCCGATCAAAATCGGAATGATCGCCAGGAAACCGCGAAACAGTACGGAGCCGAACACCGTCACCGCCAGCGTGACCATGGAGATGATAATTGTTTTTGTGTCCGGCGACTGCCCTTGCGCAGGCAGCAGTCCGGCCATCCCCGCCGCAACGCCAGCCAGCTCCAGACCGATGACGGCAACGATTGCGCCCATTGCCGCAGGCGGGAACATCACATCCAGCCAGCCGGTACCCGCTTTTTTAACGATGAAAGAGACCAGACAGAATAATACGCCGCACATAATAAAACCGCCCAGCGCCACTTCATAACCCAGCGGCAACAGCAGTAATACCGGGGAAATAAAGGCAAAGCTCGATCCCAGGTAGGCAGGAATTTTACCTTTGCAGATAAAGAGATACAGCAACGTTCCGATACCGTTAAACAGCAGAACCGTCGCGGGGTTGATATGAAACAGAACTGGCACCAGCACGGTCGCGCCAAACATGGCGAAAAGGTGCTGCAAACTAAGCGGGATTGTTTGTAAAAGCGGCGGTCTTTCACTCACCCCGATAGCACGGCGCGTCATAGTGTTTTCCTCTGAGTGTGTTTGTTATGGGTTGTTTTATTCAAAAAAAAGCCGACTCTTAAAGTCGGCTTTTAATCATTTATTCACTTATTTGGTACCAAAAATCTTATCGCCGGCATCGCCAAGCCCCGGAATAATGTATCCGTGCTCGTTAAGCCCCTGATCGATAGAGGCGGTGTACAGTTCAACGTCAGGATGCGCTTTTTCCAGCGCCGCAATGCCTTCCGGCGCGGCGACCAGCACCAGCACTTTAATGCTGCTACAACCTGCTTTTTTCAGCAGGTCGATGGTTGCGATGACAGAACCGCCGGTCGCCAGCATCGGGTCGACGATCAGCGCCATGCGTTCATCAATGTTCGATACCAGTTTCTGGAAATAAGGTACTGGCTCAAGCGTCTCTTCGTTACGATACATCCCGACAACGCTGATACGCGCGCTCGGTACATTTTCCAGAACGCCTTCCATCATGCCCAGACCCGCACGCAGAATCGGCACAACGGTAATTTTTTTACCTTTAATCTGGTCAATTTCCACCGGCCCGTTCCAGCCTTCGATGGTGACTTTTTCCGTTTCCAGGTCGGCTGTCGCTTCATACGTCAGCAGGCTGCCTACTTCTGAGGCGAGTTCACGAAAGCGTTTAGTGCTAATGTCGTTTTCACGCATCAGACCCAGCTTGTGTTTGACGAGTGGGTGTTTGACTTCCACGATCTTCATACTCTTCTCCTATCCTCAGATGACTGGCAACCACAAAAAAATCGCCGGATTATACCGCTTTTCCTCTCTGGCGCAACACAATGTATGCTTGACCTGGATCAACCAAAAGCGCTGATAGCGGAAAAGTGAGTATAAATCACTCACATTGAAACCGGTGATTGCCGCTAACAACATATTGATTTTTAACAATTTTAATAGAATGCAATCTTTCTCGGCCGCATGTCGTAAACCAAGTGCTGGATATCCTTTTCTTTTTTACTAACAGGGAAAATTTTCAAGCGGCGACCGAAACTATGCCAAAAAATCGCCCGGAGATACAGGGCGCAGACCACGCTCGCAAACGTTTGCTTTCCCTGTTAGAATTGCGCCGAATTTAACTTTTACCGCAAGAAAAAACGTGGGGAACCAGGCAGTGACCGATAAAACCTCTCTTAGCTATAAAGATGCCGGCGTCGATATTGATGCGGGTAACGCTCTGGTTGATCGAATCAAAGGCGTAGTGAAGAAAACTCGCCGCCCGGAGGTCATGGGCGGTCTGGGCGGTTTCGGTGCGCTGTGCGCGTTACCGCAAAAATATCGTGAACCGGTACTGGTTTCCGGCACTGACGGCGTAGGCACCAAACTTCGCCTGGCGATGGATTTAAAGCGCCACGACGCTATCGGTATTGATCTGGTGGCAATGTGCGTAAACGATCTGGTCGTTCAGGGCGCGGAACCACTGTTTTTCCTCGATTACTATGCCACCGGTAAACTGGATGTCGATACCGCCGCCAGCGTGATTAACGGTATTGCCGAAGGCTGCCTGCAATCCGGTTGCGCGCTGGTCGGCGGCGAGACGGCGGAAATGCCAGGCATGTATCACGGCGAAGATTACGACGTGGCGGGTTTCTGCGTCGGCGTAGTCGAAAAATCAGAAATCATCGACGGCTCCCGCGTTGCCGAAGGCGACGTGCTGATTGCGCTCGGCTCCAGCGGCCCGCACTCGAATGGGTATTCGCTGGTGCGGAAAATTATTGACGTTAGCGGCTGCGACCCACAAACCACTCTGCTGGAAGGGAAGCCGCTGGCCGATCATCTGCTTGAACCGACCCGTATCTACGTAAAATCGGTTCTGGAACTGATTGAAAACATCGATGTACACGCTATCGCACACCTCACCGGCGGCGGCTTTTGGGAAAATATCCCGCGCGTTCTGCCGGAGAATACCCAGGCAGTAATTAATGAGTCGTCCTGGCAGTGGCCCGCCATCTTTACCTGGCTGCAAACCGCCGGTAACGTCAGTCGACATGAAATGTACCGTACCTTTAACTGCGGCGTCGGCATGGTGATTGCGCTATCCGCTCCGGAAGCGGACAAAGCGCTTGCTCTGCTAAACGAGAGAGGTGAAAACGCATGGAAAATCGGTATCATCAAAGCCTCTGATTCCGAACAGCGTGTGGTTATTGAATAATGAATATTGTGGTGCTGATTTCCGGCAACGGAAGCAATTTACAGGCGATTATTGATGCCTGCGAAGCGAAAAAAATTAAAGGCACCCTCAGGGCAGTATTCAGCAATAAGGCCGACGCGTTCGGCCTTGAACGCGCCAGAGAAGCCGGCGTTCCGGCGAAAGCGCTGACTGCCGATCGGTTTGACAGCCGCGACGCCTTCGATCGCGAGTTGATTCGCGAGATAGACGCGTATGCGCCCGATGTGGTTGTGCTGGCCGGTTTTATGCGTATTCTGAGTCCGGCGTTTGTCGCGCATTACCACGGGCGTCTGCTGAATATTCACCCTTCCCTGCTGCCAAAATATCCGGGGTTGCATACCCATCGCCAGGCGCTGGAAAACGGCGATGAGGAGCACGGTACCTCGGTGCATTTCGTGACAGACGAACTCGACGGCGGCCCGGTCATCCTCCAGGCGAAAGTACCGGTTTTTGCCGACGACAGCGAAGATGATATCACCGCACGCGTACAGACTCAGGAACACGCGATTTATCCGCTGGTGATCGGTTGGTTTGCGCAGGGGCGCCTAAAGATGCGCGATAACGCCGCCTGGCTGGACGGGCGTCGTCTGCCGCCGCAAGGTTATGCGTCTGACGAATAATACGCCATCTGATAGGGCGACGTCTGCTTTCCGGATGGCGGTATAAATGCCTATCCGCCCTACTCTTTTTCCTTCCTTTATGCTATCAGTTTATTGTCATATTTTTCTGGCGCAGTTGGACACTAACGCGTGATGCTCGCCATAATCATCAGGCAGTGTCCCGTGAATAAAACGGAGTATAGGTAGTAATGGGTCAGGAAAAGCTATATATCGAGAAAGAGCTGAGCTGGTTAGCATTTAACGAACGCGTGTTACAGGAAGCAGCGGATAAATCCAACCCGTTGATTGAGCGGATGCGGTTCCTGGGTATCTATTCTAATAACCTCGACGAGTTCTACAAAGTACGTTTTGCCGAACTGAAACGACGCATTATTATCAGCGAAGAGCAGGGCTCAAATTCGCATTCACGCCATTTATTAGGCAAAATTCAGTCCCGCGTGTTGAAAGCAGACCAGGAGTTCGACGGCCTGTACAACGAATTACTGTTGGAAATGGCGCGTAATCAAATCTTTCTGATCAACGAGCGTCAGCTCTCGGTGAACCAACAAAGCTGGTTGCGCCACTATTTTAAGCACTATTTGCGCCAGCATATTACCCCGATTCTCATTAACCGGGAGACGGATCTTGTTCAGTTTTTAAAAGATGATTACACCTATCTGGCGGTGGAGATTATCCGCGGCGACACCATCAACTATGCGCTGCTGGAGATACCGTCCGACAAAGTCCCACGCTTCGTTAATCTGCCGCCGGAGACGCCGCGCAGACGCAAGCCGATGATCCTTCTGGATAATATTCTGCGCTACTGCCTGGATGACATTTTTAAAGGGTTCTTCGACTATGACGCGCTCAATGCCTATTCGATGAAAATGACCCGCGATGCCGAATATGACCTGGTGCATGAGATGGAATCCAGTCTGATGGAGCTGATGTCTTCCAGCCTGAAGCAGCGCCTGACCGCTGAACCTGTGCGCTTTGTCTATCAACGCGATATGCCCGCCGCGCTGGTCGACGTGCTGCGGGAAAAACTGACGATCTCCCGGTATGATTCAATCGTACCCGGCGGGCGCTACCACAATTTTAAAGACTTTATTAATTTTCCGAATGTCGGTAAAGCCAACCTGGTCAATAAACCGTTACCGCGATTACGCCATCTTTGGTTTGATAAAGAGAAGTTTCGTAACGGCTTCGACGCGATTCGCGAACGTGATGTGCTGCTCTATTATCCGTACCATACCTTCGAGCATGTACTGGAACTGCTACGCCAGGCGTCGTTTGACCCAAGCGTGCTGGCGATCAAAATCAATATTTATCGCGTAGCGAAAGACTCGCGCATTATTGACTCGATGATCCATGCCGCCCATAACGGTAAAAAGGTCACCGTGGTGGTGGAGTTGCAGGCGCGCTTTGATGAAGAGGCGAATATTCACTGGGCCAAGCGGTTAACCGAAGCGGGCGTCCATGTTATTTTCTCTGCGCCAGGGCTGAAAATTCACGCCAAACTCTTTCTCATCTCACGAAAAGAGGGCGATGACGTGGTGCGTTATGCGCATATCGGCACCGGTAACTTCAACGAAAAAACGGCGCGGCTGTATACCGATTATTCGCTGCTGACCGCCGATGCGCGCATTACCAATGAAGTGCGCCGGGTCTTTAATTTTATTGAAAACCCCTATCGCCCGGTCACTTTCGATTATTTGATGGTTTCTCCACAAAACTCACGGCGTCTGCTGTATGAGATGATCGATCGTGAAATCGCCAATGCCCAGCAAGGCTTACCGTCAGGGATTACGTTAAAGCTTAACAACCTGGTCGATAAGGGGTTGGTCGACAGGCTATACGCCGCGTCGGGTTCGGGCGTCCAGATCAATCTTCTGGTGCGCGGTATGTGTTCTCTTATTCCGCAACTGGAAGGAATTAGCGATAATATTCGCGCGATTAGCATCGTGGATCGCTATCTTGAACACGATCGGGTTTATATTTTCGAAAACGGCGGCGATAAGCAAGTTTGGCTCTCTTCAGCTGACTGGATGACGCGTAATATTGACTACCGTATCGAAGTCGCTACGCCTATCCTCGATCCGCGGCTTAAACAACGCGTACTGGATATCATTGACATTCTGTTTAGCGACACGGTAAAAGCGCGCTTTATCGATAAAGAACTCAGCAACCGTTACGTACCGCGCGGCAATCGCCGCAAAGTTCAGGCGCAGCTGGCGATTTATGACTACATCAAATCACTCGAGCAACCAGACTAACGCTATGCCAATTTACGATAAATCCCCTCGCCCGCAGGAGTTCGCTGCGGTCGATCTCGGTTCAAACAGCTTTCATATGGTCATTGCCCGCGTGGTTGACGGCGCAATGCAGATCATCGGACGCTTAAAACAGCGCGTCCATCTGGCGGACGGGCTGGGCGCAGATAACAAACTCAGCGAAGAAGCCATGGAACGCGGGCTTAGCTGTCTGTCGCTGTTTGCTGAACGCTTACAAGGTTTCTCCCCTTCCAGCGTCTGTATCGTGGGCACCCATACGTTACGTCAGGCGCAAAATGCCGCTGATTTTCTCAAACGCGCGGAAAAGGTTATTCCCTACCCGATAGAGATTATTTCCGGTAACGAAGAAGCGCGCCTGATTTTTATGGGCGTAGAACATACGCAACCGGAAAAAGGCCGCAAGCTGGTGATCGATATCGGCGGCGGGTCAACAGAGCTGGTCATTGGCGAAAACTTCGAACCCAGGCTGGTTGAAAGCCGTCGTATGGGCTGCGTGAGCTTCGCGCAGCTCTACTTTCCCGGCGGCGTTATCAATAAAGAAAACTTCCAGCGCGCCCGAATGGCGGCGGCACAAAAACTGGAAACCTTAACCTGGCAATATCGTATTCAGGGTTGGAACGTGGCGATGGGCGCTTCCGGTACGATTAAGGCCGCCCATGAAGTTCTCCTGGCGCTGGGCGAGAAAGATGGCTTCATTACGCCGGAGCGCCTCGATAAACTGAAGTCAGAAGTGCTGAAGCACCGCTCCTTTAATGCGCTCAGCCTGCCGGGTCTGTCTGAAGAACGAAAAGCGGTCTTTGTGCCGGGCCTGGCGATTCTGTGCGGCGTTTTTGATGCGCTGGCTATCCGCGAGCTTCGCCTTTCCGACGGCGCGTTGCGCGAAGGTGTACTGTATGAAATGGAAGGCCGCTTCCGCCATCAGGATGTTCGCAGCCGTACCGCAAAAAGTCTGGCCAATCAATACAACATTGACCGGGAACAGGCCAGACGCGTGCTGGAAACCACCATGCAGATGTACGAGCAGTGGCAGACCCAGCAGCCAAAACTGGCGCATCCGCAGCTTGAAGCATTGCTCCGCTGGGCGGCAATGCTGCATGAGGTTGGACTGAATATTAATCACAGCGGTTTACATCGCCATTCGGCTTATATTCTGCAACACAGCGATTTGCCCGGCTTTAATCAGGAGCAGCAAATGATGATGGCGACGCTGGTGCGTTATCATCGTAAAGCTGTAAAACTGGATGATAT
Source organism: Salmonella enterica subsp. houtenae serovar Houten (assembly GCA_900478215.1). Classification (NCBI taxonomy): domain Bacteria; kingdom Pseudomonadati; phylum Pseudomonadota; class Gammaproteobacteria; order Enterobacterales; family Enterobacteriaceae; genus Salmonella; species Salmonella enterica. The sequence goes on along the minus strand of LS483478.1, from coordinate 1,250,372 downwards.
GCCCCGCTTTACGCTGTTTAAGAAAAAACAGTATCTGCCGTTAATTCAGCTACTTCGGCTGGGCGTATTACTGAACAACCAGCGGCAGGCGACAACCACGCCGCCGACGCTGCGGCTAACGACCGATGACAGCCACTGGACGTTATGTTTTCCGCATGACTGGTTCAGCCAGAATGCGCTGGTACTGCTTGATCTGGAAAAAGAACAGCAGTACTGGGAAGCGGTAACTGGCTGGCGTCTCAATATTGAGGAAGAAAGCTCGCCGGAGATCGCCGCGTAAATTGTGGGACAGACGCCGCGCCGCGGCGTCTGTCTTCACTGAACCTCAGATAATAGCTGCGGCTCGCCAATTAAATACCCCTGAAGATAGTCGATCCCCAACGAGAGCACTGCGCTGCGTATTTCTTCGCTCTCGACATACTCCGCAACGACCTGCATTTTTTTCATGCGCGCTAAATGACAAATAGAAGCCACAATCTGATAATCGAGACTGTTTGACACTATATTGCGAATAAAACTACCGTCAATTTTAAGAATATCGGCGTTAACGTTTTTCAGCCGCGCATAGCTGGCGTAGCCGGTGCCAAAATCATCAATCGCTATCTGACAGCCAAACTGCTGTAATTGTCCCAGCGTCAGTTGCGCCTGTTCAGCATTGGTGAGAGAGTTGGTTTCCGTCACCTCAAAAACCAGTTGCCAGGGTTCAACCTGATATTGCGTAAACAACTGATTAACTTCTGAAGGGAAACGGGCGCGGCATACCGATGTTGGCGACAAATTAATGGCAAAACGATGCGCGGGCATATATTCCCGGCTGGCCGCCATAAACCGCAGCGTGTTTTCAATTACCCAGAGATCGATAGCGGAAGACAACCCAAACTCATGCGCCACAGGTAAAAAATTGTCCGGGTTGATAACGTCGCCGTTTTCGTCTCTGAGGCGCAGTAATATTTCATGGTAAACATCCCCACGAACACCAGAAATAGGCTGTGCCATCAGGAAAAAATGATCGTGTTCCAGGGCCTGTTGCAGGCGGTTCATCATCGCAATTCTTCCCTTCAAATCGCGCTGCAAATTTACCGCACCGCGCCGCTGTAAATCTTCCGGCGCATTCGTCGTCAATGAAAGATCGGAACTGGTGCCTAACTCTCCCAGCAGAAGGTAAAGGTGGCTAACCGGGGAACGCACGCAACAGTAACTCACGCCGACGGGCGGCTGTAGCGGTAGGCCGTCCCAGATAAATCGAAACTGCTTAATATGGTTATCCAGCGCTTCAATACGTTGCTGATAGGACTCTGTGTTAAGACGCAGCACCAGGTCATGCCCTGACATCTGGTACACGCACTCATTCGAGGCCAGCATTGGCGTAATCCAGTGAGAAAGCTTCTGCTTATACTGGATGCGCAGCATAACGCCATAATTTTTACCCAATAGCTCCAGGCCCGGTACGTGTAAAAAACAGAGCGTAGACCAGGGCGCGTTTTTGAGCGCGCGATTTAGCGCACGTAAATTGGGAAGATGTACAACTGGGTCAAGATAGGCCAGCCGGCGCGCGCGACCGCTTACGATACGCTGGCGCGTGGCCAGTACAGCCATATAATTGACAATAAAAGAAAAAACCAAATAGCTCGAAGAGGTAATAGCTAATTGCGTATCATAGCCTGCATACCATGGTATATAACGCTGGTAATAATGAATCGACGTAATCAGCACGACGGCCCAGATGATTGAAATAAATTTATAGCCATAGCGCATCGCGCCCCACAGCATGACCGGCAATAATAGCGAAAGCGTATAGTTAGTACTAAATATTGAGCTATTATCAGTCAATGGCATATACAGTATAAATATCAGTGCAATCAATGCGGCCAGCCAAATAACAATCTCTTGTTTAGTAGCCTTACTATCAAATTGCAGCTTTAATTGCTGATAATACCCCCGCAGGTACAGCGGATTGCGGAGAGTACGAATAATAAAATAGCACAATGGTACGCCGATAAGATTGCCGACCAGTAACGCCTGATAGTTAATCAGTGTGTTGATATTAAAAGGCGTTACCCCCATCAGGCTGGCTTTGCTTTCGTACATGCCAACAAAAGCGGCAAACTGGTAAATTATCAGAAATAATGTCGCCGAACAAAATACCTGCCAGAACATTCGTTGAAACATCAAGCGGGCGTCGCCGTGGGAAACATTGTTTCTCCGGGGGGAAAAGACACGGTAGCCGCCCCAGCTTAGCACAATGGTAATGATAAAGTGCATCGTAACGGAAAGGGTTTCATATAGCCCCGTCTGCGGATATCTACGCCAGAAGATAGCAAGCACAATGCCCGGCAGCGCTGCCCAGCCGAAAAAGAGCATCAGGCTAAGCATAAAAGCTAACGGCAGGTAAAAAAGAACCACATTTCCAGTGCTGGTATGCGCATAAGTATTTGCGCTACTTAAAACAGGTAGTAAAATCGAAGGGAGGATGAGCGGTAGTCCCCACCATTTATCTCTGATATTTATATAAGTTTTATTTAGCTTCATAGATGCTCAGCAGAACCCCCCAATCCCAAAGGGGCGTTAACAGACAGGCATCCCACCTGACTTTAAATTGATGATGCGATATACATCACACGATAGTCATCGATTGTAATTATTAAACAAAAGTAACATTTGATTTAAGTCAATTATTACCTTTCTCCTGCAGTCTTTATTCGCCTTTTTATTCTTTGTTATCATTAATTTATTATTAATGTAAATACTAAAATTATCTTCCATAACAATATAAGATAAATCAACTGACGCAATTTTACATCAAGAGGAATTGACCATCGGTTCGCAGTATGCCTTAATGTAGATTGAGCACAGGCGTGTTACGTTCTTCGCCCTGATAATACCTTTGAAGAACCCAGCCTGATCCCGCCCATACCGCTGGGCCAACGTTAAGGAACCCTTTGTGAGTCAGGCCAACAGTATGCGAAAACGACATCGATTTAACACTCGCATGACCCGTATCGTACTGCTTATCAGTTTTCTCTTCTTCTTTGGACGTTTCGTCTACTCTTCTATCGGCGCCTGGCAGCACCATCAGGATAAAAAAGAAGCGCAACAGTCATCGCTTTCTGTCAACACGCCGGGACAGCGTTAAGCTGTTATCCGTTAAAATAGCGATAGCGGTACTATCGTCGCGGGATTGTTGTGCTATGCAGACTTTGCTGCTCCCTTGTCTGCTTAGTATGAACCAATATTTTGCTTTATAAGCGATAAAGCTGAACGGAAAGTCCGCATCATTCTGAAAAAGAATGCGTTTTGCATGTCCCCCCCCTTATCAGTAAGATAAAAATTAAATTACTTTTTCTGGTCTTTTATAAATTATCGCTGATGGAATAATAATTTATCTTGCATACAATATGTTCTTCACGACTATCAGGACTTACCCGAATAAATTCCCATGAAAAACCCGCCATTAGGCGGGTTAAGTAATATTTATATTGTAGTCATGCCCAACACGAATTATTCCCACTCAATGGTCGCTGGCGGTTTACCGCTGATGTCATACACTACGCGGGAAATCCCGTTGACTTCGTTGATGATGCGGTTGGAAACGCGGCCCAGGAAGTCATACGGCAGATGTGCCCAGTGCGCGGTCATAAAGTCGATGGTTTCGACGGCACGCAGGGATACTACCCAGTCGTATTTACGCCCATCGCCCATGACGCCCACGGAACGCACCGGCAGGAAGACGGTAAACGCCTGACTCACTTTGTCGTACAGATCCGCTTTGCGCAGCTCTTCAATGAAGATAGCGTCCGCGCGACGCAGCAGGTCGCAGTACTCTTTCTTCACTTCGCCCAATACGCGCACGCCGAGACCCGGCCCCGGGAACGGATGGCGATACAGCATGTCATACGGCAGGCCCAGCTCCAGACCAATCTTACGTACTTCATCTTTGAACAGCTCTTTCAGCGGTTCAACCAGCCCCATCTTCATCTCTTTCGGCAGGCCGCCGACGTTGTGGTGAGATTTGATGACGTGCGCTTTACCGGTTGCCGAAGCGGCAGATTCGATCACATCAGGATAGATAGTCCCCTGCGCCAACCATTTCACGTCTTCCAGTTTGAGCGCTTCTTCGTCGAACACTTCCACGAACACGCGCCCAATGATCTTACGCTTGGCTTCCGGATCGTTCTCGCCAGCCAGCGCGGACAGGAAGCGCTCTTCCGCCGGAACGTGAACGATATTCAGTCCAAAATGGTCGCCAAACATGTCCATCACCTGCTCGGCTTCCTTCAGACGCAGCAGGCCGTTATCGACGAAAACACAGGTCAGATTTTTACCGATCGCGCGGTGCAGCAGCATCGCGGTGACGGAGGAGTCTACGCCGCCGGACAAGCCGAGAATAACTTTATCATCGCCCACCTGCTCGCGAATGCGCGCCACGGCATCGTCGATGATCTTCGCCGGGGTCCACAACGCTTCACACTGGCAGATATCGCGCACAAAACGCTCCAGCATGCGCATCCCCTGACGAGTGTGGGTCACTTCCGGATGGAACTGCACACCGTAGAAACGTTTTTCTTCGTTCGCCATGATCGCGAACGGGCAACTTTCGGTACTGGCGACGGTCACGAAGTCAGACGGAATCGCCGTTACTTTATCACCATGGCTCATCCAGACGTCCAGCAGTGGTTTGCCGTCTGCGGTCAGAGAGTCTTCAATACCGCGAACCAGTGCGCTATCCGTCAAAACTTCGACCTGCGCGTAGCCAAATTCACGCTCATTAGAACCTTCCACATGACCGCCAAGCTGCATCGCCATAGTCTGCATCCCGTAGCAGACGCCAAATACCGGCACGCCTGCTTCAAAGACATACTGCGGCGCGCGCGGGCTATTTTCTTCAGTGGTGCTTTCCGGGCCGCCGGAAAGGATAATCCCGCTGGGATTAAATTCGCGAATCTGCGCTTCCGTGACATCCCACGCCCACAATTCGCAGTAAACGCCCAGTTCACGCACGCGACGCGCCACCAACTGAGTGTACTGGGAACCGAAATCCAGGATGAGAATGCGATGTTTATGAATATTGTCTGTCATTGACGCTAATTCCGAGGCAAGTGAAACAGATTAAATAAATCGCCCGACGCGAAGGTCGGGCGAAGAAAATCAGGAGCCCAGACGGTAGTTCGGGGACTCTTTGGTGATGGTCACGTCGTGAACATGGCTTTCCTGAATACCCGCACCGCTGATACGAACAAACTCCGCTTTAGTACGCAGCTCGTCGATGGTAGCACAACCGGTCAGCCCCATACAGGAACGCAGGCCGCCCATCTGCTGGTGAATGATCTCTTTCAGGCGACCTTTATACGCTACACGGCCTTCGATACCTTCCGGCACCAGTTTGTCGGCGGCGTTATCGCTCTGGAAGTAACGGTCGGAGGAACCTTTGGACATCGCGCCCAGCGAGCCCATACCACGGTAAGATTTATAAGAACGGCCCTGATACAGTTCGATTTCGCCCGGAGATTCTTCGGTACCGGCCAGCATGGAACCGACCATGACGGCGCTCGCGCCAGCGGCGATAGCTTTCGCGATGTCACCGGAGAAACGAATACCGCCGTCAGCGATAACCGGAATACCGGTGCCTTCCAGCGCTTCCACCGCGTCGGACACGGCGGTGATCTGCGGTACGCCTACGCCGGTGACGATACGGGTGGTACAGATAGAGCCCGGACCGATACCCACTTTCACCGCGCTGCAACCGGCTTCCGCCAGCGCGCGAGCGCCTGCGCCCGTCGCGACGTTGCCGCCGATGATTTGCAGATCCGGATATTTAGCACGGGTTTCGCGAATACGTTGCAACACGCCTTCGGAATGGCCGTGAGAAGAGTCGATCAGCAGCACGTCAACACCTGCCGCCACCAGCGCGTCAACGCGCTCTTCGTTGCCCGCGCCGGCGCCGACCGCCGCGCCAACACGCAAGCGGCCCTGCTCGTCTTTACAGGAGTTTGGTTTACGTTCCGCTTTCTGGAAATCTTTTACGGTAATCATGCCGAGCAGATGGAAATTGTCATCAACGACCAGCGCTTTTTCTACACGTTTTTCGTGCATTTTTGCCAGGACCACTTCACGGGCTTCGCCTTCGCGAACGGTCACCAAACGCTCTTTCGGGGTCATATAGACGCTGACCGGCTGGTTCAGATCGGTGACGAAACGCACATCACGGCCAGTGATAATGCCTACCAGCTCGTTGTCTTCGGTCACAACCGGGTAGCCTGCGAAACCGTTACGCTCGGTCAGGGCTTTCACTTCATGCAGAGTCGTGGTTGGCAGTACGGTCTGCGGGTCGGTGACCACGCCGGACTCGTGTTTCTTCACGCGGCGCACTTCTTCCGCCTGGCGCTCGATAGACATGTTTTTGTGGATAAAACCGATGCCGCCTTCCTGTGCCAGGGCAATTGCCAGGCGCGCTTCCGTCACGGTGTCCATTGCCGCAGAAAGCATAGGGATATTCAGACGAATAGTTTTCGTCAATTGCGTGCTGAGATCGGCAGTATTCGGCAGAACGGTGGAGTGAGCGGGAACAAGGAGGACGTCGTCAAACGTCAGGGCTTCTTTAGCGATACGTAGCATGGGCAATATCTCACCTGGGAGGTTAATAAATATTGCCGCGGCATTATACAGAACGTAATCGGTTGCATCTACACTTTTTTGCAAATAGTGCTTGCGATCCCCAGTGAGCAGGTTACTATCAATTGAATAACCTGCTGATTTAGAATTTGATCCCGCTCACATGTTATCCTCTCAGACGTCCTCAATTTTTACCGTAAGCCGCCTTAACCAGACGGTTCGTCTGCTGTTAGAACAGGAGATGGGGCAGGTATGGATCAGCGGCGAAATTTCTAATTTCACGCAGCCTGCTTCAGGTCACTGGTACTTTACGCTCAAAGACGATACCGCCCAGGTGCGCTGTGCGATGTTCCGTAACAGCAATCGTCGGGTCACATTCCGCCCTCAGCACGGGCAGCAAGTACTGGTACGCGCCAATATTACGCTGTACGAGCCGCGCGGCGATTATCAGATTATCGCCGAAAGTATGCAGCCTGCTGGCGAAGGGCTTTTGCAACAGAAGTATGAGCAGCTCAAAGCCAAACTGCAGGCGGAAGGCTTGTTCGATCAGCAATACAAGCTGCAACTTCCCTCCCCGGCCCACTGCGTTGGGGTGATTACCTCGAAAACCGGCGCGGCGTTGCACGATATTCTCCACATACTAAAACGTCGTGATCCTTCGTTGCCGGTCATTATCTACCCGACGGCAGTTCAGGGCGACGATGCGCCAGGGCAGATCGTGCGCGCCATTGAGCTCGCTAACATCCGCAAAGAGTGCGACGTGCTGATTGTCGGGCGCGGCGGCGGCTCACTGGAAGATTTATGGAGCTTTAACGACGAGCGCGTCGCACGGGCCATTTTTGCAAGCGCCATACCAGTGGTGAGCGCCGTCGGTCACGAAACGGACGTCACGATAGCCGATTTTGTCGCCGACCTGCGCGCGCCGACGCCGTCCGCAGCGGCGGAAATCATCAGCCGCAACCAGCAGGAGCTACTGCGCCAAATGCAGACCGCACGCCAGCGGCTGGAAATGGCGATGGATTATTATTTGGCTAACCGCCAGCGGCGCTTTAGTCAACTGTACCACCGTCTGCAACAACAGCATCCTCAACTGCGGCTGGCGCGTCAGCAGACCACTCTGGAACGGCTGCACCAGCGTATGCATTTTGCTCTGGAAAACCAGTTAAAACAGGCGAACCAGCGCCAGCAGCGCGCGTTACAGCGTTTGAGCCAGCAAAACCCGCAACCACGTATTCACCGCGCGCAATCGCGCATTCAGCAACTGGAATATCGTCTGGCGGAAAACCTCCACGCGCGCTTAAGCGAACAGCGCGAACGCTTCGGCAATATGGTAACGCACCTGGAAGCCGTTAGCCCGTTGGCAACGCTGGCGCGAGGCTACAGTGTCTCAACCACAGCCGACGGTAACGTGCTGAAAAAAGTGAAACAACTTAACGTGGGCGATACGATAACCACGCGTCTGAAGGACGGTTGGGTAACCAGTGAAGTAACCACCATCAAACCAGTAAAAAAGATCCGTTTAGGATAAAAGCATATAATGCTTTGATGCTCACAATCTATACTACTGATGTTCTTTTCGGCGTTGTCCGCAATAAGGAGATCGGTATGAATACTATTTCTTGCCACCCTGTCATCCCACCTTATATTTTGCGCCGTATTATCGCGAACGGCTCGGCGCCCCAGCAGCGATGCGCCCGTTTGACGTTAACGCATGTGCAAACCCTGATGGCGCATAAACCTGTCAAATCGCTTGTGCCGCCCCCCGCCCATCCTGGTCAGCTTGAGCGTGATATTTACGACGCCAAACAAACGCAGGAATTACCTGGATTCCAGGTTCGCCATGAGGGACAACCGTCCAACGGCGATATCGCCGTTGACGAAGCTTATGATTATCTCGGCATCACCCATGATTTTTTCTGGAAAATCTACCATCGTGATTCGCTGGACAATAAAGGCCTGGCGCTTACCGGCACGGTACATTACGGTCGCGACTATCAGAACGCGTTCTGGAATGGGCAGCAGATGGTATTTGGCGACGGTGACGGCGAAATATTTAACCGATTTACGATTGCGATTGATGTCGTCGCGCATGAGTTGACCCACGGGGTAACAGAAACAGAAGCCGGTTTAATTTATTTTGCGCAGGCCGGCGCATTGAATGAATCGCTTTCCGACGTTTTTGGCTCACTGGTAAAACAGTTCCATCTCCAGCAAACTGCCGGGCAGGCCGACTGGATTATTGGCGAAGGGCTACTGGCTAAAGGGATTAACGGCAAAGGGTTACGCTCGATGGCCACGCCCGGCTCCGCGTATGACGATCCGCTGCTTGGAAAAGACCCCCAGCCCGCCCATATGCAGAACTTTATTAAAACTCGTGAAGACAATGGCGGCGTGCATCTTAATTCCGGCATCCCGAACCGGGCGTTTTACCTTGCCGCCTGCCAAATCGGCGGTTATGCCTGGGAAAAAGCCGGTTTTGCCTGGTATGACACACTGTGCGATCGTAATCTCGCCCAGAATGCCAGTTTTGCGGACTTTGCCAGACTCACCATCGTCCACGGAGAAAAACGTTCCGGACAAACAACGGCTTCCGCCATTGAGCAGGCATGGAAAACGGTAGGAGTACTATAAATGGATATCCCTGAGCTTACTGATGACGCAATTGTGGAACTGGCGCGTGAAGGCGGGGTGGCATTTATCCCTATGCTAAATAAGCAGCGCAAGATCACTTTAGCAACATTGACGGCTCCCCAACGCCAGCGGGTCACCGATATTCTGAAGCAAACGTTACCCGTAGGGTCGCCGCCCGGCCAGGTGAACTCCCCCGGCAGAGGCGACCAACGCTATTTCCGAATTCAGATAATCTGGACGCAGCACCAACAGGCGCAATATACAGACATTGTTATTCTGGTTCCCGAAAACGACGCGCCAGCCTCCCTTGTCGAACTGTGGCAAAAAGGCGAAGCGTGTGTTTGTGATTAATATAAACATCGCACAAATGTAACACGCTCTTAATGGGTGATGGCGCGCTTAAACCAGAATGCTCATACGCTTTCACCGTAGTCGATCTCTTTCGTTTCTTTTTCGCGGTATTCAAGAATGAGGAAGTTGTCAGGATATTTTGACGCTATCCGGATCGAGTTGCATCGCCAGCGATTATTAATCAGTGATAACGAAATTAACCCGTTTTTTTGAAATTAAGCCATGACCGTTCTGGCAAAAATAGTCCACCGCGCCGCAGGCTTTCAAAACCTGTAACGGCTGGCGGCAGTCAGGACAAATTGCCTGTAACGAGAAATCTTTAGCGCATGTCGCGCAATGCGCAGTATCGCCATTGCGCTCCAGCGCGTGATGGCAAACGGGGCAGGTTATTTCCATAACATTCTCCTCAGGCGCGTGATCCACTTTTTATCAAAAGGCCTGATAGCGCTACGCTTATCAGGCCTGGAATATGACTGAAAAACCGTTATTTGCTTTTCTTGATGTGCTTAATCAGACGCTTACGTTTGCGCATTTGCGTTGGCGTCAGTGTGTTACGCTTGTTCGCATACGGGTTCTCCCCTTCTTTAAACTGAATGCGAATCGGCGTTCCCATCACTTCCAACGACTTGCGGAAGTAGTTCATCAGATAGCGCTTATAGGAGTCTGGCAGATCTTTTACCTGGTTGCCGTGAATAACCACAATCGGCGGGTTATAGCCGCCAGCGTGGGCATATTTCAGCTTCACGCGGCGACCTCGCACCAGCGGCGGCTGATGATCTTCAACCGCCATCGTCATAATACGGGTCAGCATCGCCGTGCTCACCCGGCGAGTGGAACTGTCGTAAGCCTCGCGTACGGACTCAAACAGGTTGCCGACGCCGCTGCCGTGCAGCGCAGAGATAAAATGAACGCGGGCAAAATCAATAAAGCCCAGACGGAAATCCAGCGTCTCTTTCACCTGCTCTTTGACTTCCTGGCTCAGGCCATCCCATTTGTTGACCACGATAACAAGTGAGCGCCCACTATTGAGGATAAAGCCCAGCAGAGACAAATCCTGGTCAGAGATCCCCTCGCGCGCATCGATAACTAACAGTACGACGTTAGCGTCTTCAATCGCCTGCAACGTTTTAATCACCGAGAACTTTTCTACCGCATCGGTGATTTTTCCGCGCTTACGTACCCCCGCGGTGTCAATCAGTACATATTCCCGTTCGTCGCGTTCCATCGGGATATAAATGCTGTCGCGAGTGGTGCCCGGCATGTCATATACCACCACGCGTTCTTCGCCGAGAATACGGTTAGTGAGCGTGGACTTACCTACATTCGGACGACCGACAATCGCTAATTTAATTGGCAGATCTTGCGGATTGAAGTCATCTTCCGGCGCTTCTTCGCCATTTTGTTCCGCCTCAAATTGCGCCCAGTATTCCGCATCTTCATCTACCTCTTCCTGCGGCGCGACATCATCCATCCACGGCAGAAGCACATGCTCCAGCAGGCTCAATACGCCGCGACCATGCGATGCGGCGATAGGGTAAATTTCGCCTAATCCCAGCGAGTAAAAATCGACAACCGCCTGATCGGGATCGAGACCATCAGTTTTATTCGCCACCAGGAAGGTCGGTTTTTCACGGGAACGCAGATGTTTGGCAATCGCTTCATCCGCCGGCATCAGACCAGCGCGCGCATCCACCATGAATAACACCACATCCGCCTCTTCAATCGCCAGCAGCGACTGCTCCGCCATCCGCGTTTCGACGCCGTCTTCGGTGCCGTCAATACCGCCGGTGTCGATACAGATAAACTCGCGGCCTTCAACCTCCGCACGACCGTACTTACGGTCACGAGTCAGACCCGGGAAATCCGCAACCAGCGCATCTCGGGTGCGGGTCAGACGGTTAAATAGCGTGGATTTTCCGACGTTAGGGCGCCCGACAAGCGCGACCACAGGTACCATGTTTAAAGCCTCATTTAAAAAATCATCAGACAACGCGCGCATTTTGCGCCATTGTTAAAAACAGGAAAACGGCCCCTACACCAGGAGCCGTTTTTTAAAACGCACAACCGTGACGATTAACGCGTAATCGCGTAGACCGTCCCGTCTTTGGCCTGGATGAGCAGTTTACCCTCCGCCACCGTCGGTTCAGTCAGGAAACCGGAACTGTCTACTTTCTGTTGGGCCACAAAACGCCCGTCATCAACATTAATCCAGTGCAGATAACCTTCGCTATCACCGACAACTAAATCACCATTATACAGTACCGGAGAGGTCAACAAACGGTGCAGCAGATCGCTTTGCGTCCACAGCGTTACACCGCCGTCAGTAGTCAACGCCAGCACGCGATCGTTCTGATCGACCAGGTAGATACGGTCGCCGTCGACAATAAAGTCATTGACCGAACCCAGCTCGCGTTTCCACATAATCTGACCGCTACGCAAATCCAGCGCCGTTAAGTTACCGTTATACGCCAACGCATAAACGACGCCGTTCACTACTACCGGCGTGGTATCAACGTCGCTCAGACGGTCAATTTCCGTCGGGCCAGTGGCCTGGGAGATACGCTGTTGCCAAATCATCTGCCCTTGTTGCATCAACACGGCGCTGACGCGGCCATTATCACCACCAACGATAGCCGCGCCGAAGGCGGTTGCCGGCGCAGATTCGCCACGCAGCGACAGTGAAGGCATATCCAGGTTCACTGTCCATTTAATTGCGCCATCCGCCTGATTTAGCGCCTGCAACTGACCGTTGCTGGTATGGATAAGGACTATGCCATCACTGACAACCGGACGAGACAACGCTTCGCCTGCGACCTTCGTCTGCCATGCCGTAGTGCCATCGCTGGTATTCAGCGCATACACCTCGGCCTTTTCACTGCCGATATAGACATGGCCGCCCGCGACCGTGACGCCGCCGGACAACAGCGCGGACGAACGGGAGAACCAGCCGTCTTTCTCGCCCAGATTCACAGACCAGATCTCTTTGCCATCATCCGCATTGAGCGCTTTTACCACGCCCGCGCGCGAGGCGGCATAGACCACGTTGTCCGCCATTACCGGGTGAAGGTTAGAATAAAAGTCGCCAATTCCGTTGCCGACAGAGGTGCTCCAGGCTGTCGTCGGGGTAAACTGGTTTTCAACTTGCGGTAACGGAGACATCTTAACGACATCTTCTTCGCCGCTAAACAGTGAACAGCCACTGAGCAGGGTAACGGAAAGCAACCCTGGCAGAAGTAATTTACGCAATTGCATCGGGTCCCTCTCAGATGGACAAATTATTGATTTTCATCTGCATCATTTCGCTCAACGCCGGAGAAGCATCGCTATTGACGCCCGCTTCCCATGCGCTGCGCGCGCCTTTTTTATCACCCTTACTCAGCAACGCTTCGCCGCGCAAATCAGCGACAATTGCCGTCCATCCTTCGCCTTTAACGGCATCCAGAGTTTTCAGCGCGGCGTCAGCTTGCTTGAGCTGTACCTGAACGCGAGCGAGACGCAGATTAATCACCGCTTTGAGATTTTCATCACTGGTAGCCGCCAACCCCTGCTGCAACTGGGCTTCGGCCTTTTTAAGGTCATTCTTATCCACAAACTGCTGCGCCAGTTCCATAGATGCCAGCGCACCATAGGTGTTTTTATTCTCAGCCGCGAATTTTTCAGCGGCGGGAATACTATCCGGCTTATCGGCGCTTACCGCCGTCACCGTATTTTGATACGCCAGAGAAGCAGCACGCGCGGACTCCGTCTGATGACTGCCCCAGTAACGCCAGCCAACCAGCGCGCCAACCCCTAAAATCACTCCGACAGCCAGCGCTTTGCCGTTTTCGGCAAAGAAGCGTTTAATCGCATCCACCTGGTCGTGTTCGTTCTCGTAAATTTCCACGCTGTCCTTCTCCTTAGCCCAATAAAGTGCGCAAATGCGCGGCGACGCTGTCCTGCGCCACTGCCGTTTGCTCACCGGAGCGCAAATCCTTCACTACAACAGTCCCATTGGCGACTTCAGATTCGCCAAGAACCAGTGCAATACGGGCGCCCCACTTATCGGCGCGGGCAAACTGTTTCTTAAAGTTGCCGCCGCCGTGGTTTGTCATTAGCTTCACGCCTGGCATTTCATCGCGCAGGCGCTCCGCCAGCGTCATTGCCGCAGACTGCGTTTGTGCGCCGGCAGCCACCAGGTATATATCGACAACAGGAGAGGCAATAAATTCCGGATTAACGGCCTGAACTAACAAAACAAGTCGTTCCAGCCCCATCGCAAAGCCCACTGCCGGGGTAGCACGACCGCCCAGTTGTTCCACCAGACCGTCATAACGCCCCCCCGCACAGACGGTGCCTTGTGATCCCAGACTGTTCGTTACCCATTCAAATACGGTGCGGTTGTAGTAGTCAAGACCGCGCACCAGACGCTGGTTGACGGTGTAGGCAATCCCCGCCGCGTCCAGCAATTTGCACAGGCCGGCAAAGTGCTCGCGTGAATCGACATCAAGATAGTCTCCCAGTGCGGGCGCGTCGTTGAGCAGCGCCTGCACGTCCGGGTTTTTTGAATCCAGCACGCGCAGCGGATTGGTATACATCCGGCGTTTGCAGTCTTCATCCAGCGTCTCTTGATGCTGTTCGAGGAACGCGACCAGCGCATCGCGATAGTTCGCACGCGCCTCTAACGAACCAATAGAGTTCAACTCCAGGCTAACGTGTTCAGCAATGCCCAGCGCGCGCCACCAGCGTGCGGTCAGCATAATCAGCTCCGCATCGATATCCGGACCTTGTAAGCCAAAGACTTCGGCGCCTAACTGATGGAACTGACGGTAGCGACCTTTCTGCGGACGTTCATGACGGAACATCGGCCCGATATACCACAAACGCTGTTCCTGATTGTACAGGAGACCATGTTCGATGCCGGCGCGTACGCAACCCGCCGTACCTTCAGGACGCAATGTCAGGCTATCGCCGTTGCGATCCTCAAAGGTGTACATCTCTTTTTCAACCACGTCAGTAACTTCACCGATCGCGCGTTTGAACAACGGGGTCTGCTCTACAATCGGCAAGCGGATTTCACTGTAACCGTAGCTGCCGAGCACGTTTTTGAGTGTGCCTTCAATGCGCTGCCAGATGGCGGTTTCGCCAGGCAGATAATCGTTCATGCCGCGAATGGCTTGAATGTTTTTTGCCACGTTTATTCTCTTTCTGAATATAAAAATGAACCCTCAGCGCTTCCCCGAACGAACCGGGAGCCATGCGGGTTCAATCATACACGGGAAGCACGCCGCTTCCCATCACGTTCTTATTTTTCAACCTGCAGCACGTCAATCCGACGCGCTTCATCAAGTTGACTTGCTTTCGCGCGAATACGGGATTCAAGCTGCGCGATCATATCGTCGTTATCGAGACGATCTTTACGCACGCCATCTTCATACAGACCGCTTTTCTTATTGCCGCCCGTCACGCCCAGCGTCGACACCAGCGCTTCGCCTGGCCCATTCACCACGCAGCCGATGATCGAGACGTCCATCGGGGTGATGATATCTTCCAGACGTTGCTCCAGCGCGTTCACCGTGCCGATAACGTCGAACTCCTGGCGAGAACAGGTCGGGCAAGCAATGAAATTGATGCCACGCGCGCGAATGCGCAGCGACTTCAGGATATCAAAACCTACTTTGATCTCTTCCACCGGGTCGGCGGCCAGAGAGACGCGCAACGTATCACCGATCCCTTCCGACAATAATAAGCCCAGACCAATCGCGGATTTCACCGCCCCGCTACGCGCGCCGCCCGCTTCGGTGATCCCCAGATGCAGGGGCTGATCGATCTGTTTAGCCAACAGACGATAAGACTCAACGGCAAGGAAAACATCTGACGCTTTTACGCTTACTTTGAACTGGTCGAAGTTGAGACGATCAAGATGATCGACATGGCGCATTGCCGATTCCAGCAACGCCTGTGGGGTCGGCTCACCGTATTTTTCCTGGAGATCTTTTTCCAGCGATCCGGCATTTACGCCGATACGGATAGGGATATTTTTGTCGCGCGCGCAGTCCACTACCATGCGGATGCGTTCTTCGTTACCGATATTGCCGGGATTGATGCGCAGACAATCGACGCCATATTCCGCGACTTTTAGCGCAATGCGGTAATCGAAGTGAATGTCGGCGACCAGCGGGACGCTGACCTGCTGTTTGATGAGCTTAAATGCTTCGGCGGCGTCCATGGTCGGCACGGAGACACGTACAATATCCGCGCCCACGCGCTCAAGCGCTTTAATTTGACTCACCGTCGCCGCCACATCCGTGGTGCGCGTGTTGGTCATCGACTGGACGGTGATGGGGGCGCCATCGCCAATCGGCACATTGCCAACGTAAATACGTGTCGATTTTCTACGTTGAATCGAAGCCTGGTTATGCATGAGAAATCTCCCGCGTTACCCGTCTGTTACTGCGCCGGTGTTGATTCGGCATTGAGGGTCAGACGCGCAACCTGATTAGTTCTGATAAAGCGGCTCAGATCGACAGGTTTTCCTTGATACTGGATCTGCACCGCGGCCGGCGCACCAATTTTAAGCTTATAAGGCGCCTGTCCGGTTAGGTTTAAACTGCCATCTTTACGCTGCATACCGCTAAACAGTTTCTTACCCGTGGCGTCAGTTACTTCGAGCCAGCAGTCAGCGGTAAAATTCATCACCAGCGCGTTCGGATCGGCAGCAGGCGCCGCTACGCCAGCCTGATTGGTCGGCAGCGCGGATGGCGTCTCCGTTGCCGCGGCAGAAGCGGCAGCCGTATCGACATTCGCCTGCGAAGGTGCGACTACGGTATTTTGCGTCGTCGCTGGCGTTTGCGGCGTCATCGCCGCCGTCGAATCATCCGGCGTCGCAGGAGCCGTTTGCACTGACGTCGTATCCTGGCTTGCCGCGGCACGAGTGTCCAGCGGTACGCTTTGGCCGCCGTCTTTATCTGCGTTCAGTTCCGCCGTGCTTTGATCGGCCATCGTCGTGATCTCTTCCTGCTGCGCCTTATGGTTCTGCCACCACCAGGCGCCGGTTAGTCCCACGACCACAAACAGTACCAGCCAGGTAAAAGACATTAACCAGCCGTCGCGTTTTTTACGACGTTTTCCTAAGGAGAAACTCTGCATTGGAGCGACTTTGGCGGCGCGCAGCGGAGCCTGTTTTTCCAGCCCCGGCAACAGTTCCTCTTCGGGAACATGTACCAGACGCGCATAGGAGCGGATATATCCGCGCAGGAAGGTTGAGGCAAGATCGGACGGCGCCTTATCTTCTTCAATATCGCGTACCGTAGAAACTTTCAGACAAAGTCGCTCAGCGACAGCCTGCTGGCTGAGTCCGAGTTGTTCACGGGCATTGCGCAGACGAACGCCGGTAGTTTGTGCTTCATTTTGGTCGTGCGTGGCTTCAGTATTCATTCGCTACAGCTACAGGTACGTGTAAATTAGGGTTCAGGCGCCGACGAGCCATAATGCCCGCCCACACCGCGAAACATCAGGTTAGTTAACCTTAGTCAGACAGTATAAGCCTGTCAGACCGCTGATGACAAAACCGCTTACGACATAAGGCTAACCTCTTGTTGCACCGTTACATACTGCCTTAAAGTCGGCAAAAACGCACCGTTATTATTGACCAGACAAGTACAATGCAAAACATTAGTCAACTGACATTGCGCCACGGTATAACAAATATACCGTGGCGCAACTGCTATCAGATGGCCTTGATGTCAATCGCCTCTCCCTGCATACGCTTACGCAGAGTACGTTTGGTACGGTCAATCACGTCGCCAGCCAACTGTCCGCACGCCGCATCAATGTCATCGCCGCGTGTCTTACGCACGATGGTCGTGAAACCATAGCTCATCAAAACTTTAGAAAAGCGATCGATGCGGCTGTTGGAGCTGCGGCCATACGGCGCGCCAGGGAACGGGTTCCACGGAATCAGATTAATCTTACAAGGCGTCTCTTTTAATAGCTCCGCCAGTTGATGCGCGTGGTCAGTGCCGTCGTTGACGTGGTCAAGCATTACGTATTCAATCGTCACGCGCCCCTGATTGGCGTTGGATTTCTCCAGGTAGCGGCGAACCGCGCCCAGGAACGTTTCGATATTGTATTTTTTGTTGATCGGGACGATTTCGTCGCGAATGGCGTCATTCGGCGCGTGCAAGGAGATGGCCAGCGCGACGTCTATCATATCGCCCAGCTTATCCAGCGCAGGCACTACGCCAGACGTTGAGAGCGTAACACGGCGTTTGGACAGGCCGAAACCAAAGTCATCGAGCATAATTTCCATCGCTGGCACGACGTTGGTCAGGTTAAGCAACGGCTCCCCCATCCCCATCATGACCACGTTGGTGATCGGACGCTGGCCGGTGACTTTAGCCGCGCCGACAATTTTCGCCGCCCGCCAGACCTGACCGATAATTTCCGATACGCGCAGGTTGCGGTTAAAGCCCTGCTGCGCAGTTGAACAAAATTTGCACTCCAACGCACACCCTACCTGTGAAGAAACGCACAGCGTAGCGCGGTCGTCCTCCGGGATGTAGACCGTTTCAACGCGCTGATCGCCGACAGCAATCGCCCACTTAATGGTGCCGTCTGCGGAACGCTGCTCTTCCACCACCTCCGGCGCGCGGATTTCCGCGACTTCTTTTAGTTTGCCGCGCAACACTTTGTTGATGTCGGTCATCTCATCAAAATTATCGCAGCAATAGTGATACATCCATTTCATCACCTGATCGGCGCGGAAAGGCTTTTCACCTAAGTTTTTAAAAAACTCGCGCATCTGCTGACGGTTCAGATCCAGCAGGTTGATTTTTGCTTCGTTGTTGGGAACTACTGGGGTATTGCTTTCAGGTGTGACAATTTGTTCAGACATATGCTATTCCGGCCTCGTTATTACACGTTATGGCCCCTGGAGGGTTGAAAAAAGAAACGCCCCGGTGAGCTTACTGCTCGTCCGGGGGCGCTGCATTGTACAAATTTTGGCGCAAGGATGCCACGTCTGCACGCGGCATTAGCGAAAATAATGTGTAAAGACGCCTCCGATTAACGGGTGCGCGGGCACACTTCGCCTTCCCCAAAGAAAAAGGCGATTTCGCGCTGCGCGGACTCCAGCGAATCCGAACCGTGGGTGCCATTTTCAGTAAAGCTATCCGCGTAGTCGGCGCGCAGTGTACCAGCCAGCGCGTTCGCCGGATTGGTGGCGCCAAGCAGATCGCGGTGACGCTGTACCGCATTTTCACTTTCCAGCACGGATACCACGATAGGGCCAGAGGTCATGAACTCCACCAGACCGTCAAAAAACGGTTTACCGTCGTGCTCAGCATAGAAACCGCGCGCCTGCTCAACGGTCAGGTGCAACATTTTGGTACCGACAATCCTGAACCCTGCTGCTTCAAAGCGCGCAAAGATGCTGCCAATAACGTTTTTTGCCACCGCATTGGGTTTAATGATGGAAAAAGTCCGTTCAATAGCCATGTTTACCTCTGAAATATGTTCTGTTGTTATGTCAGGCGCGGATTATAAAGAGCATCCCATCAATTGCCTATGGATGCAGGTAACATTTTTTTAAAATAAAATGAGCATTAGCAACAAAAGTCAAAGACGCATAGCAAACTCATGGTACTGACACAGCACGCAGTGCGTGTGTTCAGGCGTGAGAGCATGGAAAGTACGTTTGCAGCTTTCGCAGGTGAGCGTATGCGCCGCAATATGCCGCATTGGCGCGGGTTCCACGTCAAACCGCAGCCGCAGCGCCTGATGCGGGCATACCGCCGCACAGCCACCGCATCCCGTACAGCGCGCCGCCGCTATCGTTAGGGTATCGTCGGCAAACTGAATAACGTTTTCCGGACAGCTTCGCCAACAGGCACCGCACATTCTACACTCTGCCGGACTGATTTCAGGCACGCATTCGCTGAATGCGGAAAATGCCTGTCTGAGACGCCGTTTACCCGGCTCGACGGCGCACGGAGTAATAGTGTCGCGCGGAACATGAAACAGCGAGCGCCGTGAAGCGTTAATCTCTGCGCCAACAACGTGTTTAAAAGACCAGCACGGCTCGCCGTAGCGACGTAGCGCTAAATTTAGCCCCGCCAGCGCCATCAGCCACTGTGCCGACCGCTCTACCGTAATATCAATAAAGCGAATGCCATACTGACTGTGCCAGAGAAGCAGCTCATCGACCGTTGGGGCCTGTAACGAAAATGGCCCCACCAACGTATCCCCCTGCACAAAGCGTTTAACCGGTTTGACACCGATAATGGCGTCAACAGGGCAGACAAACAGACAGTCGCCACATGCTATGCAGCGCGTCGTAACTATGCTGACCTGCCCCTGCGCCAGCGAAAACGCCTGCGCCGGACAAACGTCGGCGCAGGCGCGGCAGGAAGAAAAACGAAAGCGACGACGGACGCAGGCCTGCGTCACGTCTATCGCCGGATCGATCGTCAGGTTAACCATTAGCCAATACTAAAGAAGACATAGCGCAGCACAATCTCGCCGATAAGCAGCAACACGCTGCCCGCCACCAGAGCCCCTCTGGCGTTTCGCAGACCGCCTGCGGCAAAGCAGAGCATTCCCGCCGCTGAGATACACCACCCGAGGAGATAGACATCACGCAACGGCGCCAGCGCCTGTAGCGGACGATGCGGGAAAGTTACGACCGTCGTATCCACCGCATTGATATCCGCCAGCCATAGCGGCTGCATGATCAGGCGAATCAGCACCATCAGTGCGACCACCACCACGGCGTAGCGCATTGCGGCGCCAGCGCGGCGCAGATAAGCCAGCGCGATGACTAACGAGCCGATAATGCCTGACGTGCCAAAGAACAGCGCCAGCGTGTTGCTATGCTGCCAGGTCGCCACCGAGGTATGGATATAAATCTGCGCCATGCAGAATACATCTACCAGCCCGAGCGCTGCCGCCAGCGCCAGCAGCGGCTGCCAACCAGGCTTACGGAAAAACAGCAGCACAACGCCCAGTCCCAGCGCCGCCAGATAAAGGCTGGCAAAGACGACTTCGCGGCTCAGCCACGAACTGGCGATATGACGTAACGCGTTTAGCGCATTCAGGGGATAGCCCATGTGCAACGCTGAAGCAAGCAGCCCCACGCAGGCCAGTACAAACGCCCCCGCCATCGCGGGAAGCGCGCCGCGTGCAGGCACTCGTCCATCTACGGCGTACTGACGGCCCAACGCCAGCCACAGAGTCACGCCCACAGACCCTTGCAAACAGAGCGTAAAAATCAGCAGCGGTAACTCATGCATGGCGCTTACCCTCTTTTTCTGCGCCCTGATGCGCTTTGACCACCAGATTAGGTTTGGTGATTGATGAATCTGGCAGCCCGTTCACGTCACATACGCTACCGTACTTCGCGCGCAGTTCATCAATAGGGCCAAACTTGATGGCCTCCAGCGGACAGGTCGCGACACAGACGGGCTGTTCACCTTTCGTCTGCAACTCGACGCACATGTCGCACTTGGACATTTGACCGGTCTGCTCGTTAAGCTGCGGCGCGCCGTAAGGGCAGGACCAGGCGCAATAGCCACAGCCGACGCATTTGTCGGTATCAACGCGCACGATGCCGTCGCCCGGACGTTTATGCATGGCAGTGGTCGGACAATTTTTGGTGCAGATCGGGTCCGCACAGTGGTTACATGAAATGGAAAGCGTATAAGCAAATACGTTGTTGCTGACCCCGCCCTGCCCGGTAGGGATAAAACTCCCGCCGTTGACGTCATAGACACGGCGGAAAAGGCGGCCTGCTTCCAGATTGTTTTTGTCTTTGCAGGCCACCTGGCAGGCTTTACAGCCAGATCAGCGTGAAGAGTCGATGAAAAAACCCAGCTGTTTATCGCTCACCGGCGGGTAATATGTAAACTGACTCATGCTTTAGCCACCTCCACCAGCATGGTTTGATGTGAATTTCCCTTCGCCAGCGCGGTAATACGGGCCGAGCTGAGGACGTTCGCGCAGCCGCCTTTATCAATACCGTTCTCATCCGGCTGCCACCAGGCGCCAGCCTGCATCGCGACAACGCCGGGAATAATGCGCGGCGTCACTTCCGCCGGAATTTCGCAAATCCCGCGTGTGTTATGAATGCGCACCATGTCGCCATGCGTAATGCCGCGCTTTTGCGCATCCTGCGGGTTGATCCACAATGTCTGCTGCTGAACTTCAATCAGCCACGGGTTAGCGTATTGCGTTGAGTTGGCGCGGTTTTTTCCTTTCCACGTAATTAGCTGGAGCGGAAAATCTTTCGCCAGCGCATCTTCCGGGCCTTCATGCGCGGGAACGTAGTGCGACAACGCCGGGATTTCCGGATGCTGCATGTCGTACAGGCGCTTCGAGAAGATCTCGATTTTTCCTGACGGCGTCGGGAACGGATGATTGTCCGGATCGCGAATATTGTCTTCAAAGGCGACAAATGGCGCGCTTTTGAACAGATGCTGACGGGTCTTTTGCAGCGTGACAAAATCCGGCAGATTTTCGTCCGGCATCGCCAGACGCGTCTGTTCCCAGATGTGTTCAATCCACGCTTTCTCATCGCGCCCCTGGCTAAATTCGTTCTCAATGCCTAACTTCGCCGCCACCTCACGCAGCCAGTCGTAGTCGGAGCGACGCTCAAATTCAGGCTCGATCAGTTTTTCAGAGAGGATCAGGTAGCTTGCCGTGCCCCAGGTTTCACCGATGTTCCAACGTTCCATGAAGCTGGTTTCCGGCAGCAGTAGATCGGCGTATTTCGCGCTCGGCGTCATAAACAGATCGCTGGCGACGATAAACTGGATCTTTGACTCATCCTCCAGTACGCGTACCGCCTGGCGCAGATCGGGGTTCTGGTTCGCCAGATAGTTCCCGGCCAGCGAGAACAGAATACGGATGTTACCGTCCAGCTTATCGGCATCTTTCAGCCCAACATCCGGCGTCACTTTGCTGGCGTCGTCTGCGGCCTGCACCCAGTTCATCACCGAAATTTTGTCTTTTACCGGGTTATCTGGCATCTCCGGACCCGCAGCAAATTTACGGTTAGCGCAGCCGCCGTAACCCGCTGCCCAACCGCCTTTGATGCCCACATTACCGGTAATGGTCGCCAGCAGAGTCGAGCCGCGCGCGGTACGTTCGCCGCAGTTGTGGCGCTGTGGCCCCCACCCTTGAATCAACGCGGCGGGTTTGGTATTCGCGTAATCACGCGCCAACTGGCGAATGGTTTGCGCCGGCACATGGGTGATCTTTTCTGCCCACTCGGGTGACTTAACGACACCGTCTTTGGCGCCGGTCAAATACGCCACCAGCGATTCGTTAGCCGGTACGCCTTCCGGCATAGCGCCTTCGTCAAAACCGATAGCGTAGCGCGCAATAAACGTGCGATCGTGCAAATTCTCGCTGATGATGACATACATCATCGCGTCCATCAGCGCATTGTCGGTAGTGGGCAGCAGCGGAATCCACTGGTCGGCAAGAGATGCAACCGTGTCGGAATAACGCGGATCAACTACGATAAACCGCGTACCGTTCTGCTTCATCTTCTGTAAGAAATAGTTGGTATGACCAAAAATGGTCTCCGTCGGGTTATGGCCCCACAGAATCACCAGTTTGGTCTCTAAAAGCGTATCCAGCGAACTGCCGCTGGCGGCAGTGCCGTAAGTGTAGGGCGTCGCGGCCGCCGTGTTACCCATACTCACTGAATGGTAGCTTTCCAGATAGCCGCCGGTCAGATTCAGCAGGCGACGCGCCATTTTGTCGCCGGAAAAGGTGCCGCCGGAAACAGCGGTGCCAACATGAACATAGCGCGAGGCCGGGCCATATTTTTCAGTAATCGATTTTAAATTATCGGCGATTAAGGTTGTCGCTTCATCCCAGGAAATTCGCTCGAATTTTCCTTCACCGCGTTTTCCTACACGCTTCATGGGATATTTAAGTCTGTCAGGATGATAAACAAATTTACGGTATGCGCGTCCACGAACACAGGCACGCATCACCGGCATTTGCGCATCCAACGCATTATCAGGTCGCGTTGAAATTCGCGTCACGATACCGTCACTAACATGCGCCCGAATATCGCATTTGCCTCCACAGTCAAAAGTGCTGCATGTCTGGACGACTTTTTCCGCAGGCCTATTTTCAGTCGCCGTCACAGCGCGCGCCTGAGCTGTAGAGTTTGAGGAGACAAACGGTAACGCAATAAGCGCAGAGCTAGCCTGGATAAAATTGCGTCGGGAAATAGCAGGCTGCTCGCCATTTCCCTGGCTTTTTATTTTTTTCATGATCCGACTCGTCAAATAAAAACACATTGTCGTATTTTTATGCGCCGGAACTCTTGATATGTATCAAGCGCCCTTCTCAAGGGGAATCCAGGAATAATTAATAATTCACAATTATGATTAAGATTAAATTAAAATAAATTCATAATATATTTTTCAGAATAGTTAACGCATTAATTCAAAATTAACTACTGCAACCTGACCGGACTCATCCATTACGACAAGTTGATAACGTCCAGCGATATTTAGTAATAAATAAAGGCGATTATTTGCGCCATTAACAGGTTCGCCATTTAAAAACCACCAGCGATGCCCTTTACCGCCGGTAGTCGAGACGGGCAGCGTGACGTTTTCCTGGCCTGGCAATAGCCTGATCACCGCGCCATCCCTCACTCCTGACAGCATTAACGGCGCGGCATCACTGCCCTGTAGCGGCGGGCAGTGGGCGGACGCCGCGGGTAAGCGGGCGCTACGTCTTTCCGCAGGCGGCAGCCACGGCTCCAGCGGACGCGGCCAAACGATAAAAGTATGTGCACGCGCCTGCGGACAGTCGGCAGCGACACGCCGCCCCGTATCATCCAGCCAGACCGGGAAACGAATACCGTTTATGTCTTCCTGCTCAGCTAGCAGTAGCGTGGGCGGCTGACTATCGTCAAGCAGCCATGTCGCCAGTCGGCGGCGACAGTTGCTGTCTCCGGCAGGCAGAGTCTGTCCGCCCGGCCAGCAAATGACGCCGCGGCTTACCGTCTGCGGACGCGGATCTTCCGGCAAGCGTCCCGTATGCGCCAGTAACAGATTATTGACCTGGTTAAGCAATGGCACCGCGCTGGCAAAACCAAATTGCCCCACCACAGGCGTGCCATCGGGTCTGCCTGTCCAGATGCCGATGATATAGCGCGCATTAACGCCAATAGCCCACGCATCGCGATAGCCGTAGCTGGTGCCGGTTTTCCACGCCAACGGCACAATGCGCGGCAGCGCGTTATCCGGCAAGGGTTGCGCTTCATCCGCCATAATCCGTCGAATGATCCACGCCGCTCCCGGCGACATTAATGGTCTTTCCAACAGAGGATCGTCCGGCTGTAACCGTAGTTTCGCCGCTTTCCCATGACGAGCGAATGCGCTGTATGCCGCCGCCATCTCGTCAAGCCGCGCGCCCGCGCCGCCCAGAATCAGCGAAAGATTCGGCGCCGCGCCAACAGGCAAATATAGCGGCAGGCCGACGTTATGCAGTTTTGCCGCAAATCGTTTCGGCCCATAGGCTTCAAGCACCTGAACGGCAGGCAGATTCAGTGAACGTACCAGCGCGTCGCTCATGCTGACCGGGCCGTGAAATCCGCTGTCGAAGTTTCCCGGGCGGTAATCTCCGGTGCGCCGCGGAACGTCCTGTAATAATGATGCGGGATGGATCAAAGCGTCATCCAGCGCCAGGCCATACACAAAGGGTTTGAGTACCGATCCCGGCGATCGGATCGCCGTTACCATGTCGACATGACCAAAACGGCTGTCGTCATTAAGGTCTACCGACCCTACCCAGCCGCGCACGCTCATATCAGTATGATCGACGACGATCATCGCCAACGAACTACGTGCAGGCAGTCGCCCTTTCCATGCCCGCGCCAGATCTTCCAGTTGCCGCTGCAACCCGGCGTCCAGAGTGGTCACAATTTTGTCGCTCTGGCTTTTACTCAGCATCATGCGGGCAAAAAGCGGCGCCAGTTGCGGCATTTGACGTGGCGCCAGCCAGACCGGCTCTTCACGCGACTCGCGTACCGTTTCGGCAGGCCAGACGCCCTGCGCCGCCATCCGATCCAGCACTTTATTCCGCGCCGCTTCGGCTCTCGCTGGCCAGCGGTCGGGGCGTAATCGGCTCGGCGCCTGCGGCAATACGGCCAGCAGCGCCGCATCAGCGTAGCTCAGGCGCGCGGGCGGCTTGCCGAAGTAGGCCCAGCTTGCGGCGCCAATACCCTGTAGCGTGCCGCCGAACGGCGCGCGGTTCAGGTACAGCGTCAGGATGTCGCGCTTGGACAAATGCCATTCAAGCTGGAGCGCGCGCCAAAGCTGGCGGATTTTACCGCCGAACGTGCGCGAATGCGGGTCCAGAAGTCTCGCCACCTGCATGGTCAGCGTACTGCCGCCGGAAATAACACGCCCGGCGGTAAGATCCTGCCATGCCGCGCGCGCGACGGAGAAAGGGTTAACGCCAGGGTGCCGCCAGAACCAGCGATCTTCGTAATTGATTAAGGCCTCCAGATAACGGGGAGAGACCTCTTCAATCGTCACCGGATAACGCCAGATCCCCCCGGCGTCGGCAAAGCGCCACAGCGGCGTACCGTCATGAGCTACCACGACCCGCGCAGGGTGGACCTCATTGAGCGGCAGCGGCCAGAGGTTATCCGCCGCCCATAACGCCAGGAGAATAAAAAGCGGCGCGCCCGCCAGCCACAGCCAGCAGCCACGTTTACCACGCCAACCGTTCATTTAAGGCGTCACAATCAGCAGCCTCTCGCTCGCGCCGGTCGCCCGCCACTGAGGAACGTACATCGATTCCACCTGCGGCTGCGCAAGCTGGTACGTCCCCGGCGTTACCGCGCGCGCCAGGTAGACCAGCGTCACGGGCTGGCCCTCATTGACGACGACGGCAGCCACAAACCGATCGTCGCGGAATTCCATATGCTGAATATCCGCCTGCTGCATCTGATTAAGCAGATTTTGCACCTCGCTACCGCTCTCCGGCAGGCTGGCGCTGCTGTCAGCCAGATTCTGGTTTTCCAGCTCCAGCCCGGCCGGGAGCAGGTCCACCACCAGCGCATCCGGCACATTGCGATCGGCCACTACCGTTAACCAGACCAGCACCAGTTCGCCGCTACGCAACGTGGAAAGCGATTTGCGCTGACCATCGGTCCCCAGTATTTGTCGTTCAATCTGCAAAACGTTGCTGGCAGGTTCAGGCGCAGATGAGGGATAGCCGCTGCTATCCAGACGCAGCCATAGCGGCTGGCTGCCGGCGTTCGTCACCTCAAGGGCGGCCAGTTGGTCAGCATCCAGATTACGGGTCAGCGCCTTGTCGCCCGACAGCGGCTGCGCCTCAAGCGAGGTCTGCGCCTGCCAGGTGCCTGCGCTGGCCTGTCGCGAATGCGCGGCGAGGAACAAGGCGTTATTTTCCTGGGTGGAGAGCCAGCGCTGCGCGAAGGCCTGCCCGGAAAGCGAGCTTAATAGCGCGTTTTGCGCATCCGGTCTGAGGTTGTTCTCTTCCAACAACGACAACATCAGGGCGTTATCACGCAAAGAACTGCCGTAATCCGCTATCCATTGACGTTCATCCAGACGCGGCGTATTCAGAGCCAGCGTAATGGCCTCTTCGCCGCGTCTGGCATCGCCCATCGTTTTTAACGCGATGCCCAATTGCATCAGCGGCAATCCTGAAGCCGCCTGACTACGGCGCTCCCAGATTTCGCGCAGCGCGCCGAGCGGCGCTTTCTGCTGACGCGCCAGCACCAGCGCGGCGTAGGCCTGAGCGGCAAAAGTACTGGCCTGTGTATTATCGCTATAACGAATCAGCATCATGCCAGGATCTTGCAGATAGCGCAGCAGTCGCTCATTGCCCTGATTAATCGCTTCCGGCGGGACGCTGTACCCCTGCTCGCCCGCGCGAACGAGGAAATCCATCGCGTAAGCCGTTAGCCAGTACTCTTCCGCCCCATTTTTATCCCATAGCGCAAAACCGCCGTTATCACGCTGCATCTGCAGTACCCGGGAGATGCCGATATCCACTGCTGCGCGACGTTTTTCATCGCTATCGCCGACAATACCGAGCGTCTGCAATTGAGCGGCATTGGTATAAAGCGCCGGGAATAACCCGCTGGCGGTTTGTTCCAGGCACCCGTACGGATACGCTTTCAGCTCACGAATGTAGCGCGCCAGATTGAGAGGCGGTTTTCCGCTTAACAGCAGTTGTCCCTGTAACGTGGCTGGCGAGACGTTTGCCAGATGCTGCCCAGGTACATGCCAGCTCTCTCCCGACGCCAACGCAATGCCGCTATTTACCGTTTGGGCAGGCCAGGCCGGACGCACGCCGATTTTCCACTGTTTATGCTGCGCGCCGAGGGTTTCTCCCGACAGATTCAGGCCGCTAATGGTCGCCTGGATTTCGCCTTCGCCAAAACCGTCCAGCGCGCGTACCGGAACGAATAAGGTGGTGCGCACGCCCGACGCCAGGTTAACCGGTTGCGGCTGCTGGCTAAGCAGTTCCAGTAGCCCACTGGTGGCGAGAGAAATATTAAGCGTCTGCGGACGGTCGGTCAGGTTGGTGACGTCCAGCACCAGTCGCGAAACATCACCCCCTGCCAGAAAACGCGGCCTATTCAGCTCGGCAATCACTGGCGCGGCGACAACGACGTTGCTTTCGCCACGGCCAAAATCCTCCGCTGTCCACGCCTGCGCCATAACCCGCAATTCGCCGTTAAAATCGCCAATCGGCAGAGTTACGACGCCTTCACCCTGCTCATTGAGCGTGATCGGCTGCGCCTGCTGCGCGATGATATTGACATGGTTTACCGGCGGTTTTCCGCCGCGCTTAAGTTCGTCGCCGTCGCCGCCAAAACGCAACGCCGCCAGCCGCCCCTGCCCTTCAATGACCTGGCCGTAAATATCATAGATATCCGCGCCATAGCGTTTTTGACCAAAGAACGCCTGCCACGGGTCCGGCGTCGCGTAATCGGTGATATTCAATACGCCGCTATCGACCGCGGAGACCAGCACGTTGATCTGTTTTGGCATTTCGCCGTGTTTAACGCTGGCTTTCACCCTGACGGTGAGCGGCTGATTCGGGCGCATTTTGGCCGGGCTTTCCAGCGCCAGGGCGAGGCGGCGGTTTTCATCCCCCAGAGGTAGGTGCAGCAGTCCCACGGCGCGTTTTGGCGTCGCGGAGCGGGATGTATCACCGGGACGCACCACCAGCGTACTGAGATAAAGATCGTGGCGATTCCAGGTTTTATCCACCGGAATCGTGAGATCCAGCCCTTGCGCCGGCACATCGATCGCCTGCCACCACAGCGGGCCGTCGCTGGACTCCACCATCGCATAGCCTTTACCGGCGACCGGCGCGGCGATATGCAATTTCATGGTATCGCCTGGACGATAATTCACTTTATCCAGTTTGAGGGTGACGCGATCCGGACGCGCCGCGCCGCTGCCGTCGCTGTTATCCTGCCAGCTATAGCCTGCCCAGAAACGAACGCTGCTGACCGTCTCATTCGGCGCTTTGACCTCCAGACGGTACGCGCCCCATTCCACCAGGAAGCTTACTTTTCCGGTCTCATCCGCGTTCAGATCCAGCGTCTGTTCGCCCTCCACCAGATCTTTTTGATCAAACTGCGACTGCCAGCCTTCGCTTTCCGACCAGTTCCAGTAATAGTCGCGACGCTCGCGGATGAGCCGCACCTGCAAACCGGACACGGCTTTTTTCACGCCCTGCGCGTTGGCGTAAACAATATCGAATGCGGCGTTGCTGTCCTCGTCGACAATCGGTTGATTAACGGTGGTATCCGTACGGTAGTCGTATACCGCTTTGGCGGCGAACTGTGGACGAATACCCGGTAACGTATCGGCAGGCCAAATCGCCTGCTCTACACGACGAGTGACCGGACGACCGCCAGACTCCAGCAGGCTGGCCTGTAAAATCACCTGCAGCGGCGAATGCGCTTCTTGCCATTGGCTTGCGACACTCACTTCACCACGCCCGCTTTTATCCAACCTAAGCTGAACGTCGTCCAGGCTGCGCGAAAGATTCTCTTCGGCAATATTGCCGAACTGGAAGCCAGGCAACGCCGCGACAGCGTCGCGCTGCGGACGCAAAAAAAGTTGCCCTTGTAGGGTATTGCCGTTAGCAGGCGCGCCATACAGGTAATAGCCGACAACGGAGAATTTCACCTCATCCGCAGGCGCCAGCGGCGTTTTTTGCGCCGTCAGGTTAAGCGCCATCCGCTCCGGCATAAAGTCTTCAACGTGGAAATCCCACGTCCGCAGCACGTTATCGCCGGTATTGGCGCGGACATGCCACAAGCCGGTCGGCGCGCTGCTATCCAGCGGATAATTCAAACGGTATAGCCCGTTTTCCGGCTGGCTGACGATGGTACGCATTACCTGTCCGTCTGGTTTTACCACTTCCAGCTTAACGGGTTGATCGGGCAGCGTTTTACCGTCGCTATCGCGCAATAATCCATTAAGGATAACCGTTTCGCCAGGTCGGTAGAGATCGCGCGGGCCGAACATAAAGAACTGCTTGCTGTAGCCGGGCGCGCCAGCGACATTAAATTCTGATAGATCCAGCGCTGGAAGCTTGAGATCAAGCAGCGTAGTCTGCCCCTCTTTACGCGCCAGTAATAGCGCCGCCGCTTTATCAGCCTCCAGTTGCACATGTCCCTGCGCATCGCTCATCGCCTGCGCCAGCGTCTGACCTTTATCATTCAGAAGAGCGATCTCAATTCCCGACTGCGCCGCGCCGTTTTCCAGGCTTTGCGTAAAGATATCCAGCCGATTATGGTAACGGTGCGCAGACACGCCGATATCGCTAAGAGTAAACAACGTGGCGGCATTACTATAGTTGTAGTGTCCAGCCTGATTCATTACCGCCACATATACGCCCGCCTGTTGCAGCGGCTTAATATCGCGTAATGGCAGCAGCAGTTTCTCACGCGTATTGCGCGCTGGATTAAGATCAAAACGACCGGTATAGACCAGATCCGCCATTTTCAGCAGATTGTCGGACTCCCAGTTAGAGAGCGAACTACGGTACTCCCACTGGCTGACAAATGACGCCAGCGAGCCGGGCTTAACGCGGAAAAAGTTCACATCAACATGGTTGACGTTAAGTGCCATGACCGGCAGTCCTTCCGCCATTTTCCCCGGTAGCAGCGATCCCCGGCTGGCAAAGCCGACGCTGGGCTGGACATTACGCGTGGTAATCGTTTTTTCATAAGGCTTGCCGAAGGTGGCGTTATTCAGCGCTTTAACGGCGGGATCAACCGTGACCACCAGCACGCGCTCAGGTTCCAGATGACGTAACCTAAGCGCTTTTAAATTTGGCGCCAGCTCCCATGCGCCGTCAACGCTGCCGCTTTTCTTATCAACCACATGAACCACACGGGAGAAATCCTGTTCGGGATCTAAAGGAATTGAAAACGTCAGCACCAGCGTCGCCGCGCCGTCGAGCTGCGCTTCGGAGGCGTCTAATAGCGTGAGCGCTTTCCCCTGGCTTTGCTGCGCCAGCTTTTGTCGCTGTGCCAGGTCTTTCGCGGGCGAGGGCTGCGCTGCGGCTGGCGCTTCGCTTTTGGTCGTCGGGGCGGTTTTATCGTTGTTATCGCATCCCGCCAGCGCCAGCATGATCATACAGGCCATCACGCGTAAATGTTTCATCTTTCATCCCTGGCCTTAACGGCCTGTCAGCAACGGTTGATGAGATATTATGCGCGAGAAATTTTATTGTGTAAGTCCGTATTACTGTGATGACGCGAGAATTTTACGCAGAAATGTGGTTTCGCCAGCCAAAACAGCCTCTTCTACTTGTCCCTTTTCGGGAAACGTCCGACAATTTGACCATAATCAGGTAACAATGGAGATGCCCATGACCACCGCCTTTTTTGTCGCCGCCGACTGGCTTGCCGAACATATTGATGATCCGGAAATACAGATTCTTGACGCCCGTATGGCGCCGCCAGGACAGGAACATCGTGATATGGCGGGCGAATATCGCGCCGGACATATTCCCGGCGCTCTGTTTTTTGATATTGAAGCGCTTTCCGATCGCGCATCGCCGCTGCCGCATATGATGCCACGCCCGGAAGCGTTTGCTGTGGCCATGCGTGAACTGGGCGTTCGCCAGGATAAACATCTGGTCATATACGATGAAGGCAATCTGTTCTCCGCTCCGCGGGCATGGTGGATGCTACGCACGTTCGGCGCCGAGAAAGTTTCCATTCTGGCGGGCGGACTGGCAGGCTGGCAGCGCGACGAATGGCTATTGCGCGAAGGCGAGGAAGCGCATGAAGAAGGCGAGTTTGAGGCGAAATGCGTGCAGCAAGCCGTAGTGCGTCTAACCGACGTATTGCTGGCAAGTCATGAAAAAACCGCGCAAATCGTCGACGCGCGTCCGGCGGCGCGTTTTAACGCTCAGGCTGATGAACCGCGCCCAGGGCTGAGGCGCGGACACATTCCCGGCGCGCTAAACGTCCCGTGGACGGAACTGGTGTATGAGGGCGAATTAAAGACCACTGACGAACTGAATGAGGTTTTTTTCAGCCACGGCGTTAGTTTCGACAGACCGATTATCGCCAGTTGCGGTTCCGGCGTGACGGCCGCGGTCGTGGTGCTGGCGCTCGCCACGCTGGATGTGCCTGACGTCACGCTTTACGACGGCGCGTGGAGCGAATGGGGCGCACGTACCGATTTACCGGTTGAACCCGCTTAATATCTGCCACGCCGGATGGCGCTCACGCTTATCCGGCCTACAATTCAGGCTGATTTAAAACGATCTACATAAATTCTGTTTAAGCAGGCCACAAAAAAACCGCTCAATTGAGCGGTTTTTTTGTGCTGGTCCGGTTCGCGGCCTTCCCAGCAGGCTTTGTTGCCATAGCAACGCAGGCACACCACAGTATGTAAATACTCTCTTTTAAGGAGAGCGAAGTCAAGTTAATTAACTAAGAAACTATTCAACATTTGAGGTATTATCTTTCCCGGCCCCCTCCGCCGTCTCGCAAACGGGCGCTGGCTTCAGGAGAGGATGTTCCATGGCCGTAAGCGCAGGCACACCACAGTGCTTGCTATCACGGCATTATCGCCAGCTGTGCTGCCGTGATGCGGTCTTCGCAAGGACCGCAACATGAAGATACGATGCTTTTGTGTCGTGCTTCTTGTTTCTGGCACGTTGTGTCTTCACGCAGACAGAAGCTACCCAGGTAATTCTGTTCCCGTAACGCTCAACGTCCAGAGCAGGTAAGCCAGGAGGCCGCCCTGTTGGGCGGCTTTCTTTTCTTCAGATGATGCGGTTCTGTTTAAAATCGCGCAGAAACCCGCCCCAGCGGCGCTCGTAGAACGGCGCGATATGCTCGGTGATAAAGTGGCTGATGCCCTGCTCGCCCCTCCTCACCTGACAAATATCGATCGGTTCGTCACCCGGTAATGTGTCGGTCGCCACATTGCCCGCAGCGCGAATGATCTCTTCAATATCGCCGTCAGCCTCAATGCCAATCAGTAGATTGGGTTGGGCGTCCGCATGTTCTTTAATAGCGCAGAGAAACGCGCGTTTCACCGGTTTGATGGTTTTAAACAGCGTGGTGAGGGAGTCAATCATTTGCGACGGCGGCTCGGCCACTTCGGATAAAATAAGCGACTCGCCGCCGTCCAGCACTTCCTGCATACTTAACGGACTGCCTTCCTCACCGAGAAGCAGACTGATTTCACGCGGCATAAACTCTTTGCCGGTCGGCAATTTAGCATTGAGGAATAACGTTTCGCCAAGCGTCATTTCAAACAGCGTGCGCACCGGCATCACCACAAACGCCTGTTCGTCTTCCACGGCCTGCTGCAGCGCCTCCAGAGAAGTAAAGAAGGGAATGACGGTCGTGCCGTCTTCTTTTTCCCAGTGTTGCAAATCCAGAGCGCTCTCTTCCACAATCGCCTCGCCTTCGGCAGCGCTGCCCGGCACCCAGACGGTGGACTCCAGTAAGGTACGGAAAAATGCCGGACGATGCGCGGGCTCAGTCGCCGCTTTCTCCAGCAGGGTTTCTAGCTCGTTTTTGGTTTCGGACATAGTTACCACAAATCGAAAAATGTGTAGGCCGGATACGAAACGCCATCCGGCAACAGGATAGTGCCTGATAAAGGCGCTTCACGTCTTATCAGGCCTACCTACATTAAGCTATTAACAGATTAGCAATGGTGCGGACGCCTAAACCGGTTGCCCCGGCAGCCCACTGCTCAACCGGCGCTTTGCGATAAGTGGCGGAACAGTCAATGTGCAGCCAGCCTTCGCGGTAGTTTTCGACAAAGTGCGACAGAAAACCCGCGGCGGTGCTTGCCCCAGCGGGATAGGCCGCGCTACCGGTATTATTCAGTTCCGCAAAGTTAGACGGCAGTTGGTTACGGTGAAACTCCGCCAGCGGCAGACGCCAGAACGGTTCATTCTCTTGCGCTGCGCTGGTCAGTAAGCGCCCTGCCAGCGTATCGTCAAAAGTGAATAGCGCATGGTAGTCATTACCCAACGCCGTTTTCGCCGCGCCGGTTAACGTCGCCATATCAATGATTAGCTGCGGGTGCTGCGCGCTGGCGTCAATCAGACCATCCGCCAGCACCAGTCGCCCTTCCGCATCGGTGTTCATGACTTCGACATTCTTACCATTACGGTAGCGAATAATATCGCCCAGCTTAAAAGCATTACCGCTGATCAGATTGTCGGCGCAGCACAGGAACAGTTTTACGCGTTTATTCAATCCACGGGTAATGGCGAACGCCAGCGCGCCCGTTACCGTCGCCGCGCCGCCCATATCGGATTTCATTGAGTCCATAAAAGCGCTTTGTTTGATGCTGTAACCGCCGGAGTCAAAGGTGATGCCTTTACCAACCAGACAGGCATAAACTGGCGCATCTTTGTCTCCCGTCGGGTTGTAATCCAGCGCCAACAGTACCGGCGGACGCTCAGAACCACGACCTACGGTATGCAACCCCATATAGTTCTGCTCGCGCAGATCGTCGCCTTTGGTGATACGGTAAGTGACGCGATCGCACGCGACGCTGCACAGCAGATCCACCGCGCGCTGCGCCAGTTGCTCCGGCCCAAGCTCTTCCGCCGGAGCATTAATGGTGTCGCGCACCCAGTCAATAATGGTCAGGCGGTTATCCAGTTCCTGACGTTGTGCGTCGTCGAGGTCCGGCCATTGCACCTGACGGGTGCCTTTTGGTCCTTTGTAACCCGCCCAGAATGCCCAACAACGCTCGGTATCCCATCCTTCGCCTGTCAGTGCGACCTGTTTTATTCCCAGGCCGTCGATTTTACGCGCCGCACGCTGGATCAATTCCAGATCGTCTTTACCATTAAGATGCAAGGTAATACCGTCGTTATTAATACTGTAAGTGGCTTTGTCGCCCCAGCGCGCATCGGCAGGCTGCGTGGAAAGCGTAATTTTCATGGCTTCTGTCATTGTTATTTTCCTTATTAGCAAACGGGCCGCCGTATGGCAGCCCGTTAGATCTTTTGCTAAATGATTCGCGTTACAGGAAGGCGGCAAGTGAGCAAATCCCCGGGAGCATAGCAAACTATGTGACTGGGGTGAACGAACGCAGCCAACGCACCTGCGGCGCGGATCATGACGCAAAAATTACTCTGCTTCATCCAACCAGACTAGCAGAATCGCCTCCAGAATTTTTTCATTGGATGCGTTAGGGTCGTCGTCAAAATCGTCCAGTTCGCAGATCCACTGATGCAGATCGGTAAAACGAACGGTTTTAGGATCGACATCAGGATATGCGTCGTATAACGCTTCGCCGATCTCGCGGCTCTCGGTCCACTTGAGTCCCATACTACCCTCTGTTAATGCTCACGCGCATGGTTGATTGTGTAACGTGGAATTTCGATAACCAAATCGTCATCGGTAACGCGGGCCTGGCAGCTCAGTCGGCTTTCCGGCTCCAGCCCCCACGCTTTATCCAGCATATCGTCTTCTTCTTCCGAGCTTTCCGGCAAGGAGTCGAAGCCTTCACGTACAATACAGTGACAGGTAGTGCAGGCGCACGATTTCTCACAGGCGTGTTCAATCTCGATGCCGTTGCGCAGCGCAACGTCAAGAATGGTTTCACCCGTCTCAGCTTCCAGAACTGCGCCATCCGGACAAAGATCCTGATGAGGCAGAATAACAATCTTCGGCATGTTAAACCTCGTCTACGGAATGGCCTTTCAGCGCGCGACGAACCGACTGGTCCATGCGGCGAGCGGCAAATTCCTGGGTTTGTTTATCTACGTTTTTAATGGCTTGTTCTATGGCGTCAACATCATCGCCTTGTGCAACCGCGCTCAAATGTGCGGCGGCATCATCAATGCATTGACGTTCTGCGGCGCTTAGCAGCGCGGCGTCGGCAGTCAGCGCGCCGGTCAAACTTTCCAGCACGCGCGCGGCTTCGACTTTTTGTTCCGCCAGCATACGCGCTTTCACATCCTGCTCGGCAAAACTCATGGAATCCTTGATCATCGAGGCGATTTCGCCATCGGTCAGGCCATAGGAAGGTTTGACCTGAATGGAGGCCTCAACGCCAGTGGATTTCTCCATTGCAGTGACGCTCAACAGGCCATCGGCGTCTACCTGGAAGGTCACGCGAATATGCGCCCCGCCCGCCGGCAGCGGCGGAATACCGCGCAGCGCAAAGCGCGCCAGCGAGCGGCAGTCCTGCACCAGTTCGCGTTCGCCCTGCATCACATGGATAGACATCGCGGTCTGACCGTCTTTGAAGGTGGTGAAATCCTGCGCTCGCGCCACCGGGATGGTGGTGTTGCGCGGAATAACTTTCTCCACCAGGCCGCCCATCGTTTCCAGCCCAAGAGAGAGCGGAATTACGTCCAGCAGCAGCATTTCACTGTCCGGCTTGTTGCCGACCAGAATATCGGCCTGAATCGCTGCGCCGATAGCGACCACTTTATCCGGGTCGATAGCGGTTAACGGCGTGCGGCCAAAAAATTCGCCCACCCGCTCACGCACCAGCGGTACACGGGTCGAACCGCCGACCATGACCACTTCCAGAACCTGCTGGGGGTCAACGCCGGCATCTTTTAATGCCCGACGGCAGGCCAATAGCGTGCGCTTAACCAGCGCGGAAATGAGATCGTTAAACTGCTCGCGCGTGATCTCCCCCTGCCAGCCCGCAACATTAACGCGAACGGTATCGACATCACTTAAGGCGATTTTCGCCGCAATAGCGGCATCCAGCAGTTCGCGCTGAACGCGATTGTCGCTACGATCGGCAATTCCCGCCTGCTCGCGAATATAATCCGCCAGCAGATGGTCAAAGTCGTCGCCGCCGAGTGCAGAATCACCGCCCGTCGCCAGCACTTCAAATACCCCGCGGCTCAGGCGTAAAATAGAGATATCGAAGGTACCGCCGCCGAGATCGTAAACAGCAATAACGCCCTCTTTGCCTGAGTCCAGACCGTAGGCAATCGCCGCCGCCGTCGGTTCGTTGAGCAAGCGCAGCACATGCAGGCCCGCCAGCCGCGCGGCATCTTTCGTCCCCTGACGCTGGGCATCATCGAAATAGGCGGGAACGGTAATCACCACGCCATCCAGCTCGCCGGAGAGCGATTCGCTAGCCCGCGCGGCCAGCGCGTTGAGAATATCGGCGGAAACACGTACCGGATTGAGTAAACCTGCCACCGTTTCGATCATCGGCAGACCATTTTCACTCGCCTGGAAACGGTACGGCAGATGCGGATAGCGCGTCTGGATATCCGCCAGTGAGCGTCCCATCATCCGTTTCACAGAGCTGATTGTGTTGGCCGTATCCTGCGCGGCATTGTCACGCGCAGCGTAACCGACCGTATGGCCCTGCTGCTGATAGTGAACCACTGAAGGCAACAGGTGGCGCCCTTCGTGGTCAGGCAGAGTTTCCGCCTGGCCGCTGCGAACCGTCGCAACCAGAGAGTTGGTAGTGCCTAAGTCGATGCCCGCCGCCAGACGGCGCTGATGCGGCGCGGCGCTCAGACCAGGCTCACTAATTTGTAATAAGGCCATGTTAGATTCCAGTTAAAAATCGAGCAGCTTTTCTTCGAGTTGTTCTGCGCTGCTTCGCAGTTTATCGAGAAACCGCAGTTTGCGCACCGTATCCGCCGCCGCGTCCCACGCCCCGGTATCCAGCGCCTGCACCATCTGCTGATGGCGAGTATCAAACATCTTTTGTACGCGTTTGATAAAGCTTTCCAGCCGCGCGTCGTCTTTTGACTGTTCGATATCGTCCAGCTCTTCACGAAGCGTTAGTTGTTCCATCAGAAACGCGGTGTCGCGTACCGTATGTTGCTCGCAGGCCAGGTCGAACCCGTGTAAGGAAAGCAGATACTCCGCGCGCGTCAAAGGATGACGCAGCGTTTGCCAGGCCTGGTTGATCGTGGCGGATTGCTGGACGGCGGCAAGCTGCTGCGCCTGGGTGCCGTTGGCAAATTTATCAGGGTGATACTGGCGTTGCAGATCCTGAAAACGAAGGCTCAGCGCCTGGGTGTCAATCTGATAACGGGCTGGTAAGCCAAAGAGGGTGAAGTAATCCATAACATTCTCAGGGATAGCCTGTCAGAACAAACCCCACACGCAGGCGACCACGGTGGGGCTATACCTTCTTACTTCGCGCCGCAGATGCGTGTCTGCAGCACGAATGACTCGGTATAACAGCGGAATACGGTTACACGTGGAAGCTTTCGCCGCAACCACACTCATCTTTCACATTCGGGTTGGAGAATTTAAACCCTTCGTTCAGGCCTTCTTTTACGAAGTCCAGCTGTGTACCGTCCAGAAATTGCAGGCTCTTGCCGTCAACCACTACCTTAACGCCTTTGTCTTCAAACACGGTGTCTTCCGCCGTTGGCTCGTCAACAAATTCCAGTACATAAGCCATACCTGAGCAGCCGGAGGTTCTCACGCCCAGACGCAGACCAAACCCTTTACCACGGTTGGCCAGGAAGGTATTAACTCGCGCTGCTGCACTGTCGCTAAGTGTAATCGACATAACAAAACCTCAATGTTAACGTTCTATTTTATTTCGCTTCGCGTTTGCTTTTGTAATCCGCAATAGCGGCTTTAATCGCGTCTTCCGCCAGAATAGAGCAGTGAATTTTCACCGGCGGCAGCTCCAGTTCGTCTGCAATGTCGGTGTTTTTAATCGCCTGCGCTTCGTCCAGGGATTTCCCTTTCACCCACTCCGTTACCAGAGAACTGGAGGCGATAGCGGAACCGCAGCCGTAAGTCTTGAAGCGCGCGTCTTCAATGATACCTTCATCGTTAACTTTAATCTGCAACTTCATGACGTCACCGCAGGCCGGAGCGCCAACCATGCCGCTTCCCACGTTATCGTCGTTGTTGTCAAACGACCCTACGTTACGCGGGTTCTCATAGTGATCGATTACTTTTTCGCTGTAAGCCATTATAAATTCTCCTGATTCCGATACCGATTAATGATGAGCCCACTCGATGCTGTTCAGATCCACGCCCTGCTTGTACATTTCCCACAGCGGAGAAAGATCACGCAGACGGCCAATGGATTTACGGACCAGATCAATGGTGTAGTCGATCTCTTCTTCAGTGGTAAAACGACCTAAAGAGAAACGGATAGAGCTATGCGCCAGCTCGTCATTCATGCCCAACGCGCGCAGCACGTAGGACGGTTCCAGACTGGCGGAGGTGCAGGCGGAACCGGAAGAGACCGCCAGGTCTTTCAGCGCCATGATCAGCGACTCGCCTTCAACGTAGTTAAAGCTCACGTTGAGAATGTTTGGCGCGCCCTGCTCAAGGTCGCCGTTCAGGTAAACTTCTTCAATATCTTTGATGCCATTCCACAGACGGTTACGCAGATCGCGCAGACGGGCCATTTCGGTCTCCATCTCTTCTTTCGCGATACGGTAAGCTTCGCCCATGCCAACAATCTGGTGGACGGGCAGCGTACCAGAGCGCATACCGCGTTCGTGACCGCCGCCATGCATCTGCGCTTCAATGCGAATACGCGGCTTACGACGCACATACAGCGCGCCAATGCCTTTCGGGCCATAAATTTTATGACCGGAGAAGGACATCAGGTCCACTTTCAGTTGGCTCAGGTCGATAGGCAGTTTGCCCACGCTCTGGGTGGCGTCAACGTGGTAGATGATACCACGCGCGCGGCACATTTCGCCGATGGCCGCGATATCCTGCACCACGCCGATTTCGTTGTTCACGTGCATGATTGAAACCAGAATAGTATCGTCACGCATCGCTGCTTCGAGCTCTTTGAGATCGATGATGCCGTTGCGCTGCGGTGCCAGGTAGGTCACCTCAAACCCTTCGCGTTCCAGTTGACGGCAGGTGTCGAGCACCGCTTTATGCTCGGTCTTACTGGTGATGATGTGCTTGCCTTTTTTCTGATAAAAGTTGGCTGCGCCTTTGATCGCCAGGTTGTCGGACTCCGTCGCGCCGGACGTAAAGACGATTTCACGCGGATCGGCACCTACCAGCTCAGCAATCTGGTTACGGGCGATATCGACCGCTTCTTCTGCCTGCCAGCCAAAACGGTGTGAACGAGACGCCGGGTTCCCAAAGGTTCCGTCCAGGGTCAGAAACTGCATCATTTTCTCGGCAACACGCGGGTCCACCGGCGTGGTTGCGGAGTAGTCGAGATAAATCGGTAATTTCATTGCTCTTAAACTCCGTACATCACTCAATGCAAGGAATCAGGCAACCGGCTGGATGTACGACCGTGTTGACGGGACGTCCGCGTCCCGGCCTGATTCTGAATTCTTTTTACGCTTCATCCTTCAGACGACCACGGCATTAACCGCATGAGGCCGCCAGAAAATATGGCGTAATATTTTAATTAAGCGCGTAATTTAACGTCGATGGCATCCTGCGCACGACCACTGGCGCGCGGCGCGTCATGCGTGTGCTGACGACCAGACACATCCAGAACTTCCTGGTTATTCACCAGCTCGCCTAAGGTAATATTGTTGAGAAAACCGGTCAGGCGATCGCTTAAATCACGCCACAGCGCATGGGTCAGGCATTTATCGCCCCCCTGACAGCCGCCTTTCCCCTGGCAACGGGTCGCGTCAACGGATTCATCGACCGCGCTGATCACTTCGCCGACCGCGATACTGCCGGCATCTTTACCCAGCAGATAACCGCCGCCTGGTCCGCGTACGCTGGAAACCAGACCATTTTTACGTAAACGGGAAAATAGCTGTTCCAGATAAGAAAGGGAAATACCCTGACGTTCAGAAATATCAGCCAACGGTACCGGGCCCGCTTCGGAGTTGAGCGCAACGTCTAACATTGCGGTCACGGCATAACGCCCTTTAGATGTCAGTCTCATGTCTTACTTAACCTCAAACTCGCCCCTGCCCGGGGTTTTTTATTGTAAAATGGGGGTATTGCATAGCAGGGACAAGTCTGACATTCCCGAGTAATTTGGTCAACTATTTACTTGACTGTTTTAGTCAGGTATTTGACGTTCAGTGCTGTTTTCGGTTTGCCGGACGGCGCTTCGCTTATCTGGCCTGCGATTAGCGCCATCCCCCATCAACTTAACTACTTGCCTTTATTCTGCTGCTCAATCGACGCCAGCATTCCACGCAGAATATTCAACTCCTGGCTTTCCGGGCGCGCCCGGGTAAACAGACGGCGCAGTTTATTCATCACCTGCCCCGGATGGTTTTCGCGAATAAAGCCAGTAGAGAGCAATGTCTGCTCCAGATGGCCGTAGAAGCGTTCAAGATCGTCCACCAGCGGATACGGCGTCTCTTCATGCTCTGCCGCGTCGCCGTTTCCCTGCGCCGCCAGCCAGGCCATACGGACTTCATACGCGATGACCTGTACCGCCATCGCCAGATTCAACGAGCTGTACTCCGGGTTAGCGGCAATGGCGACGTGATAATGGCATTTTTGCAACTCATCGTTAGTCAGGCCGACACGCTCACGACCAAAAACCAGCGCAACCGGCGTATTCGCCGCTTCCGCCACGCTTTTTAAGCCGCACTCGCGCGGATCAAGCATCGGCCACGGCAGAGTGCGGGAGCGGGCGCTGGTGCCGACCACCAGGCTACAGCCAGTCAACACTTCATCAAGCGTATCGACGATCTGCGCATTACCAATCACATCGCTGGCGCCTGCCGCCAGGGCGATAGCCTGGGAGTCCGGTTTCACCAACGGGTTTACCAGCCACAGGTTGGTTAAGCCCATGGTTTTCATAGCGCGAGCCACAGAGCCCATATTGCCGGTGTGGGAGGTTTCCACCAGCACAATTCGAATGTTTTGCAGCATTGTCTTTCTTCAGCTAAAGATTATTCTGACATCTTACCATAAAACCAAGACAGATTCCGATCTCGCTGCTATACTCTGCGCCGTTTTCCCGTTCTTTAACATCCAGTGAGAGAGACCGATGCATCCGATGCTGACCATCGCCGTGCGCGCAGCGCGCAAGGCGGGTAATGTAATTGCCAAAAACTATGAAACTCCGGACGCTGTAGAAGCGAGCCAAAAAGGCAGTAACGATTTTGTGACCAACGTAGATAAGGCCGCTGAAGCGGTAATTATCGACACCATTCGCAAATCTTACCCGCAACACACTATTATCACCGAAGAAAGCGGTGAGCACGTTGGCACAGATCAGGATGTTCAATGGGTTATCGATCCACTGGATGGCACCACAAACTTTATCAAACGCCTGCCGCACTTTGCAGTTTCCATTGCTGTACGCATTAAAGGCCGCACTGAAGTCGCTGTGGTTTACGATCCGATGCGTAACGAACTGTTCACCGCCACCCGCGGCCAGGGCGCGCAACTGAACGGCTACCGTCTGCGCGGCAGTACCGCTCGCGATCTGGACGGCACTATTCTCGCCACCGGCTTCCCGTTCAAAGCCAAACAATACGCGACCACCTACATTAATATTATCGGCAAGCTGTTCACCGAATGCGCCGATTTCCGCCGCACCGGTTCCGCCGCGCTGGATCTGGCCTATGTTGCGGCAGGTCGTGTCGATGGTTTCTTTGAAATTGGCCTTCGTCCGTGGGATTTCGCCGCGGGCGAACTGCTGGTTCGTGAAGCGGGCGGTATCGTCAGCGATTTTACCGGCGGTCATAACTACATGATGACCGGTAATATCGTGGCGGGGAATCCGCGCGTCGTTAAGGCCATGCTGGCGAATATGCGCGACGAACTGAGCGATGCGCTGAAGCGTTAATTATTCATTCTGGATCTGGCGGGAGCGTCTTTTCCCGCCAGAAATAAATCCCTTCCACTATTATCATTCTTAAAAATACTCCCCTCCTATTTATTATAGCGATAGTAAAAACCATTTTTTCCCGTTAGCGAATGTGACTAATTAGCGCTAGCGTAACAGTAATATTCATCTGATTTTTATAACAATTTATTTTCATTTATTTTTCCTGAATATTACTGTGGAGTATGTGATGGCTATCAAAATTACGCCTGACGAGTTTAGTCTGCTTATCCAGCGATTAAACAAAAAATGGCGCGTGTTTGCCCCGTCCGCAGAGTTTCGCGGCGGGCGTTTTTCCGACACTGACAACATTATTTATCAACGGATTAGCGGTTGGCGCGATCTCATCTGGCACGAGAAATCGCACATGTCGCCGAATACCATTATCGCCCCTATCACCGAAACGCTCTTTTATTTCGATAAAGACACGATTCAAATTGCCGGGACAGACACCTCCCCGATAATCATCTTTGCCCGCGCCTGCGACATTAACGCCATGTCGCGGCTGGATTATATGTATTTATCAAATGGGAATAATTCCGATTACAGTTATCAACGGCTACGGGAGCATATTCGTTTCGTCCTTATTGAGTGTGAAGAAAGCTTCGAAAATTGTTTCTGCGTCTCAATGGGTACCAATAAAACTGACTGTTATAGCGCTGCAATGCGTTTTAGCGATGAGGGCGCGCTTGTCAGCATCCGCGATCCCTTTATCGAGGCGGCGATACAAGGGCTGGGGCAGGAGGCCGACTATACCCCCTCTTTCGTCAGCGAAAACCGGGAAACTGTCGTCACGCCGGACAGCGCTTGTCGCGATCCGCAAAAAATTCGCGACATTCTCCTCCGCCATCCGCTATGGGACGCCTACGACAGCCGCTGCATCAGTTGCGGCCGCTGCACCACCGGGTGCCCAACCTGTACCTGCTATAGCGTCTTTGACGTCGCCTATGATGAAAATCCGCAGCGCGGCGAACGCCGTCGCCAGTGGGCAAGCTGCATGGTGCCGGGCTTTAGCGACATGGCCGGCGGTCATGGCTTTCGCGAAAAAACCGGCGAGCGTCTGCGCTACCGCGCCCTGCATAAGGTCAATGACTATAAAGCGCGCAACGGCATTGAACATATGTGCGTCGGTTGCGGCCGCTGCGACGATCGCTGCCCGCAATACATCAAATTTTCTTTGATTATCAACAAAATGACCGCTGCCGTTCGACAGGCGCTGGCAGAGGAGGCATAACGCATGTCACATTGTTCCTGTCATGATAAACCGCAGCACAGTTTGCTGCCTGCGGCGTACCGCATCCTCAGTATTACGCGCCACACGCCGCTGGAGTGGAATTTCCGCGTGGCCGTCGATTTTCCCGCGCACTGGGGGCAATTTGTTGAAGTGTCGCTGCCGCGTGTCGGCGAAGCGCCCATCTCCGTTTCCGACTACGGCGACGGCTGGATAGATCTGCTGATTCGTAATGTCGGAAAAGTGACCAGCGCCCTCTTTACGCTGAAAGAAGGCGACAACGTATGGCTACGTGGCTGCTATGGCAATGGCTATCCGGTCGATACGCTGCGTCATAAACCCTTACTGGTTGTCGCAGGCGGCACGGGCGTCGCGCCGGTGAAAGGCTTAATGCGCTATTTCGTTGAGAATCCCCAGGAAATTGGTCAACTGGATATGATTCTCGGCTATAAAAATCGCGACTGCGTGCTGTACAAAGAAGAAATGGCGACGTGGCGCGGCAAACATAACCTGGTGCTCACGCTGGATGAAGGCGAGGCTGATGACCGTTACCAGATTGGCCGGGTGACCGACAGGCTTGCCGACATGGCGCTTAGCGATATCGACACCATGCAGGCCATCGTCGTTGGGCCGCCAATAATGATTACCTTTACCGTAAAAATGCTGCTGCAAAAAGGGCTAAAGCCCGAGCAAATCTGGGTGGACTACGAACGCCGGATGGCCTGCTCCGTCGGGAAGTGCGGCCATTGCCGTATGGGCGAAGTGTATGTCTGCACCGACGGCCCGATATTTAACTACGCCGTCGCGCAACGTTTTGCCGATTAAGGAGAACATCATGAGCATTGATATTGATATCATTAAAGCCCG
Organism: Salmonella enterica subsp. houtenae serovar Houten; assembly: GCA_900478215.1. Classification (NCBI taxonomy): domain Bacteria; kingdom Pseudomonadati; phylum Pseudomonadota; class Gammaproteobacteria; order Enterobacterales; family Enterobacteriaceae; genus Salmonella; species Salmonella enterica. Next base: position 1,205,426 of record LS483478.1, on the reverse strand, counting down.
TGCGAAAAACGAATATCGCCTGTCAAAAGTGCGCGGCGAAGCCATGATCAGCGTCCGCATTCCCGGCGGTATTTTACCTGCGCATTTGCTGACGGTGGCGCGTGACATCGCCGAAACCTGGGGCAACGGACAAATCCACCTCACTACCCGCCAGAAGCTGGCGATGCCGGGTATCCGTTACGAAGATATCGACAATGTGAACGCTGCGCTGGAGCCGTTTCTTCGCGAAATTGAAATAGAACTGTGCGACGTCCAGATTGAGGATACCAAAGCGGGCTATCTCGCTATTGGCGGGCGAAATATTGTCGCCTGTCAAGGGAACCGCATTTGCCAGAAAGCCAACACTGACACGACCGGTCTGTCCCGTCGTCTTGAAAAACTGGTCTATCCCAGCCCCTATCATCTCAAAACGGTGATTGTCGGCTGCCCGAATGACTGCGCGAAAGCGTCAATGGCCGATCTGGGAATTATTGGCGTGGCGAAAATGCGCTTCACTGCCGATCGCTGTATCGGCTGCGGCGCCTGCATGAAGGCCTGTAGTCACCACGCGGTAGGCTGCCTGGCGCTGAAGAACGGCAAAGCAGTCAAAGAAGAGTCCGCCTGTATCGGCTGCGGCGAGTGCGTGCTGGCCTGCCCGACGCTGGCCTGGCAACGTAAACCGGATCAGCTCTGGCAAGTCCGCCTGGGCGGACGCACCAGTAAAAAAACGCCGCGCGTCGGCAAGCTCTTCCTCAACTGGGTGACTGAAGACGTAATCAAGCAGGTGATCGTTAACCTGTATGAATTTGAAAAAGAGATGCTCGGCGGAAAACCGATCTATCTGCATATGGGCCATCTGATCGACAAAGGCGGCTATCTGCGCTTTAAAGAACGGGTGCTGCGCGGCGTTCAGCTCAATCCGGAAGCGATGGTCGCCGAACGAATTTACTGGGCCGAAGACGAATCCGTCGCGCGGATGCATCTCAAACCCGCCGGGCACTAATCAACCACGCCATGACCGCAGCCCACCCACAGGCTGCGGCACGCTAAACCACATGACCAGCGCCGCGACAAGCAGTATTACCCCTCCGGCCAACGCCAGCGTTGACCAGCCTACCTGCCGCCATAACGCAGGCGCTTTGTTTCCACTGAGTTTCACCGCCAGAGCACGAAAAGTGTGTACCAGCAGCGCCAGCGAGGTAATCGTTAGCGAGGTTCCCGCCGCCATCGCCAGTACCGACGCCATTCCCCAGCTAAAAACGCCAATCACTTTACTGAATAACAGCACCATTATCGCGCCGGAACAGGGTCGCATCCCCATAGACAGCACGATCATGAGTCGCGCGCGCCAGTCATCGCCGCTATGTAGTTGTTCCTGCGTCGGTAAATGCTGATGTCCGCAGCCGCATTTTTCATGGTGAACATGGCGCGGCGTAAAAGCGATAAACCCAGGTTTACGTAGCAGCGCGCGTAACCTTTTTATGGCCCGCCAGCACAGCAAGATGCCCAGCCCGCCAACTAACGCATAGCTCCCCTTTTCCAGCCAGAAGCCGCTCAGATGTAACTGCCTTGCCGGAAGCTGCAATACGGTCAGCACTCCCACCACCACCCCGATAGCCACCAGCCCCTGCAATAACGCGGCGGCGAGAGTTAACACGATACTTGATTTCAGCTTCGAAGGATGCGTCGCCAGCCATGTCGCGATCACCACTTTGCCGTGTCCCGGCCCCAGCGCATGAAGCACGCCATACATAAAACTTAGCAGAAGCAACGATCCGCCCGCTCGCTCAGGATGCGTCGCCACCGCGTTAAGCAGCGCGCTCAACTGCTGATTCACTTCCCGCTGCCAAAGAGCGCTTTTCAACATCACCTGCGGCCAGGCCTGCCATATCCACAGACCGCCAACCAGCATCAGCAGCAGTAATAACGCCAATGGCCACAGAGATAGCCAGCGCCGCCCGGGAGTGCGTTGAGAAAAAATTACTGACATTGCAAGGTCACCGTTTGGGCGAACTGTTTACCTAAATCCATATCCTCCGGCGGCGCGTCCTCTTTATCCAGCGACTGGGCGAAACGTAATGTCTCTTCGCCGGGCGCAGGAGTATGAACCTGAATCCGACACTTTTCGCGCAGCGGTTCCGGCATCGTGATATCGCTGTCCTGGTCATAATGCATATCGACATAATAAGAAGGATCAAACGTTGAAAAGGTGTAAGTCTGACCGCTTAACGGCTGCGGTTCAGCCAACGGCAGCGTAAAGGTCAGTACCGCCTGATGCGCCTCACGCGTCATACCGTATTCTGTCGGCCTGTTTTTAAACTTCACTTTCGCGCCATTGCGCCACACTTCTGTAAAATAGTGCTGTCCAAGTACGTTAGCCATCACTTCCGCCGCCAGCTTTTTCCATATTTCCGAATCCGGAGCAGCGTTTCCGGCGTCATACAGCAGATCTGCGGACGTCAACTCGTCCATTGCCCAACGCATTTTTAACGCCACAAATTGCTCATTTTCACTAACCACCTGCGTTTGCAGACGGATGAAGCTGTGCGGATGCGCCGCCGCCACGAAAGATAAAACAGCGAGAAATAGTGTTAAGGCGCTGCGTTTCACTGGCTTCATCTGTTCCTCGCGATAAAAATTCTGTGACGCTCCTCAGCATTCCTGGCCTAAAAGCACGCTTATAACATTTTTCACTCGCAAACTTTAGCTATCCTTACCAGACAAACTAACGGGAGACCTGACAGATGATGCCGACGATTGCCCCACCATCTGTACTTTCCGCTCCCCAGCGCCGCTGCCAGGTATTGCTGACGCTTTTCCAGCCGGAGCCAACTGCCACGGTGGAAATCTTCAGCGCGCTTAATGGCGTTGATGATGATATTGCCCGTGAGGATATCACTGAGACAAGCCTGGAGATCCAGCGCTATCATCGCCTCGCCATCACGACATGCCAGAACGGTTGCTATCGGATCGAAGGTACAGCACTCGATCAGCGCCTTTGCCTTTTACACTGGCTCAGGCGCGGCCTGCGTTTATGCCCGACCTTTGTCACGCAACAGTTTACCCCGGCCTTAAAAAACGCGCTAAAGCAGCGCGGTATCGCGCGTCCGCTGTATGACGATATTAATCTGCACGCGCTCATCAATCTGTGCGCCCGCCGGTTGCAAAAACCGTTTGAAAATCGCGACGTGCAGTTCCTGCGTCTCTTTTTACAGTATTGCCTGCTACAACACCATGCCGGCACCACCCCGGTATTCAACCCTGTGCAGCAGATTTGGGCGCAGTCGTGTGCGGAATATCCGCTTGCCCAGGAAATTGGCCGTCACTGGCAGCGCCACGTGATGCAGGCCGCACCGCTGAACGAAGCGCTGTTTATGGCGTTACTGTTTTCAATGATTCGCCTCCCCGACCCGATTCGCGACACGCATCAACGGGCGCAGAAACTGCGACTGGAGGTGGCGCGGCTGGTGCTGCTTTTTCGAGAAAAAGGGAACGTACGCTTCAGCGACGAACAAGGGCTTAACGATCAGCTGTATGTCCATCTCGCCCAGGCGCTGAACCGAAGTTTATTCACGATTGGCATCGATAATACGCTTCCGGAAGAGTTTAACCGTCTTTATCCGCGTCTGGTACGCACCACACGTGAGGCGCTCGCCGGGTTTGAAGCCGAATATGGTGTCCACTTTTCTGAGGAAGAGACGGGACTGGTGGCAGTGATTTTCGGCGCCTGGCTGATGCAGGATAACGATTTGCATGAGAAACAGATCGTATTGTTAGCGGATAAAAATGATGCGCTGGAGACGTATATTGAGCAGCAACTGCGTGAACTGACCCTATTGCCGCTTAATATCAGACGGGTATCGACCCAGGTGTTTCAAAAAGAGGGATGCCCGCGCGGCGTAGCGCTGATTGTTACCCCTTACGCCACGCCGCTACCGCTCTTCTCACCGCCGTTAATTCATGCGGATCGCGCCCTCACAGCGCACCAGCAGCAACAGATCCGCAAGATCCTGGAATCATGACGCGGCAACCACTTTGGGTCGAAGGAAGATAGCGGGCAATGCCACCAGTGCCATGATCCAGAATACGCCGCCGCCCAGATGTTGATACAGAAAACCGGCAAATACCGTCATAATAGCGATGCTGCCGCCCATCGCCACAGCGGAATAGACGGCCTGCAAACGAATCACCTCGCTTCCCTGACGCGCAGCGATATAGCGCATGGCGGCCAAATGGCAAACGGTAAACGTTCCACAGTGCAGGATTTGTATCACAATCAGCCATGGTAGCGCCGTACTCCAGCCCATCAGCCCCCAGCGTACCACCCCGCATACGGCGGAAAGCAACAGCAAGTCGCGGGCGCTAAACCGGCGAAATAGCTTTTTACTCAGGGCGAAAATGATCACTTCCGCCACCACGCCCAACGACCATAAATAGCCGACCGCCGACGCTGAATAGCCAGCCCCCTGCCAGTATATGGCGCTAAAACCGTAGTAGGCGGCGTGCGCCCCTTGCAGCAAACAGACGCAGGTCAGAAAACGCCAGCTTTGTGCCACCAGCGTGCGCCAGGCGGGCCAGCCTGCGCTCTCCTGCTGACGGCTTTCCCCCTGCGGCGGCACGCTGGGACGTAACAACATGCCCAGCAACATCGAGGCGACGCCGAGCGTCAGTAGCGCCAGAATCGCCTGGTAATCGTATAAACTCACCAGCTTACCGGTCAGCGCCGACCCTATCACGAAAGCGATAGACCCCCACAGCCGCACCCGACCATAGTCCAGGATAATTTGCTTTTGCCAGGTATTGGCCAGCGCATCGGTCAGCGGCACCAGTGGTGAAAAGAAGAGGTTAAACCCGACCATCACCACCATTAGCCATGCGACATGCGTTCCTGCCCAAAATGCCAGCGCAAATACCAGCGTCAGCAATGCCAGTACGCGCAGCGCGGAGATCAACCGCGAAGGATCGCTTACGCGAGGAGCAATGAGCAGACTACCGAGAAAACGCGCGACCAGACCCACGCCCAGCAGAAGACCGATGGTTTCCGGCGTTAGCCCAAGACCTTTGAGCCAGACGCTCCAGAATGGCAGAAAAATACCGTAACTAAAGAAGTAGGTGAAATAACTGAGCGCCAGCCAGCGCGTGGAATACAATGCCATGACTCCCTCCCGTTTGGAGGCGCCAGTCTGGCGATAAACGGTTGCGCTGGCAAGGATAAGGTTAACAAGCGGAGGGAGAAGTTCAAACGGCAACGCCGCCGGGTAATAGCTTCCGGCGAGGTCACGTTATGGCGCATAAGTAATGCCCGACAGACACAGCGCCATCGGGTCATTTTCACAACACAAGCGCTTACGCGTAAACCGGGAAGCGGGCGCAAATATCCAGCACTTTGCCCTTCACGCGCTCAATGACCGCTTCATCATTGATGTTGTCCAGCACGTCGCACATCCAGCCAGCCAGCTCTTTCACTTCTGCTTCTTTAAAGCCGCGACGAGTGACTGCCGGAGAACCGATACGAATGCCGGAGGTGACAAACGGGCTCTTCGGATCGTTCGGCACGCTGTTTTTGTTCACCGTGATGTTAGCACGACCCAGCGCGGCGTCGGCTTCTTTACCGGTCAGGTTTTTATCCACCAGGTCCAACAGGAACAGGTGGTTTTCAGTACCGCCAGACACCACTTTGTAACCGCGATTCAGGAACACTTCTACCATCGCTTTGGCGTTTTTCGCGACCTGCTGCTGGTAAACTTTGAACTCTGGCTCCATCGCTTCTTTCAGCGCCACGGCTTTCGCCGCGATAACGTGCATCAGCGGGCCGCCCTGCGCGCTTGGGAAAACGGCGGAGTTCAGTTTTTTGTACAGCTCTTCGTCGCCGCCTTTCGCCAGGATCAGGCCGCCGCGCGGACCTGCCAGCGTTTTGTGCGTGGTGGTAGTGACCACATGCGCATGGGGAACCGGGTTCGGGTAAACGCCTGCGGCAATCAGGCCCGCAACGTGCGCCATATCAACGAACAGATACGCGCCGATACTGTCGGCAATTTCACGCATTCTTGCCCAGTCAACGATACCGGAATAAGCAGAGAAGCCACCGATAATCATCTTCGGTTTGTGCTCTTTGGCCTGCTTCGCCATATCGTCGTAGTCAATTTTACCGGACTCATCAATACCGTAAGGAATGATGTTGTACAGTTTACCGGAGAAGTTAACCGGAGAGCCGTGAGTCAGGTGGCCGCCCTGTGCCAGGTTCATGCCCAGAACGGTATCGCCCGGCTGTAGCAGAGCGGTGTAAACCGCGAAGTTAGCCTGAGAACCAGAGTGCGGCTGCACGTTAGCGTAGTCGGCACCAAAGAGTGCTTTCGCGCGGTCAATCGCCAGTTGCTCTACGATATCAACGTATTCGCAACCGCCGTAGTAGCGCTTGCCCGGATATCCTTCAGCATATTTATTGGTTAGCTGAGACCCCTGCGCCTGCATCACGCGCGGGCTGGTGTAGTTTTCGGAGGCGATCAGTTCGATGTGCTCTTCCTGACGTACTTTTTCCTGCTCCATAGCCTGCCACAATTCGGCATCATAATCGGCAATGTTCATTTCACGCTTTAACATCCGCATCTCCTGACTCAGCTAACAATAAAATTTGTGCCTGAAAAGGCAGTCCGTGGGACAACGGCGAACAGTATAACCGAATCATTCGTCGATAACAGGTCTTGACAAAGGTTTTTACGCAAACGTTTACCTGTGCGTCAGATAAGGGTTTCCTGAACGAGAACCTGACGAATTTCAACGGATTTCTTTTCAGCTTTGTGATGCAGATTTTTCACGTTGTTACAACCCTAACGTAAAGCAGCGAAGAACCATTTACAAAGCAAGGGTATTTTTATAAGATGCATTTGATATACATCATTAGATTTTCACATAAAGGAAGCACGTATGCTTGACGCACAAACCATCGCTACAGTAAAGGCCACCATTCCCCTGCTGGTTGAAACAGGACCGAAACTGACCGCCCACTTCTACGACCGTATGTTTACGCATAACCCGGAACTCAAAGAAATCTTCAATATGAGCAACCAGCGTAACGGCGATCAGCGTGAAGCCCTGTTTAACGCTATCGCCGCTTACGCCAGCAATATCGAAAATTTACCAGCGCTGCTGCCGGCGGTAGAAAAAATCGCGCAGAAGCACACCAGCTTCCAGATTAAGCCGGAGCAGTACAACATCGTCGGGACGCATCTGCTGGCGACGCTGGACGAAATGTTCAACCCAGGCCAGGAAGTGCTGGACGCGTGGGGCAAAGCCTATGGCGTACTGGCTAACGTCTTTATCAACCGCGAAGCCGAGATTTATCACGAGAACGCCAGCAAAGACGGCGGCTGGGAAGGCACGCGCCCCTTCCGCATCGTCGCGAAAACCCCGCGTAGCGCGCTGATCACCAGCTTTGAGTTTGAACCGGTCGACGGCGGTACGGTGGCGGAATATCGTCCCGGGCAGTATCTGGGCGTCTGGCTGAAGCCGGAAGGTTTTGCGCATCAGGAGATCCGTCAATATTCACTGACCCGTAAACCCGATGGCAAAGGGTACCGTATTGCCGTGAAGCGTGAAGACGGCGGCCAGGTATCAAACTGGTTACACCATCACGCCAGCGTAGGCGATGTGGTGCATCTGGCCGCGCCGGCGGGTGACTTCTTTATGAATGTCGCCGCTGATACCCCCGTTTCGCTGATTTCCGCTGGCGTCGGCCAGACGCCGATGTTGGCGATGCTTGATACGCTGGCGAAAGCACAACATACTGCGCAGGTGAACTGGTTCCACGCGGCGGAGAATGGCGACGTTCATGCGTTTGCCGACGAAGTGAGCGAACTGGGCCGTACACTGCCGCGTTTCACTGCCCATACCTGGTACCGCGAGCCGACCGAGGCCGATCGCGCCCAATGCGTCTTCGACAGCGAAGGGCTGATGGATTTAAGCAAGCTGGAAGCCGCGATCAGCGATCCGGCAATGCAGTTCTATCTTTGCGGCCCGGTGGGCTTTATGCAGTTTGCCGCAAAACAATTGGTTTCACTTGGCGTGAATAACGAAAACATTCATTACGAATGCTTCGGTCCGCATAAGGTGTTGTAATTGTAAGAAATCATCTGAAAAAACGGGCGTTATCGTTAAGACGAACGCCCGTTTTCCTCCCTGCCCCCCCGCTTATTGCGCTGCTTTTTATGCCTTTCTTTTACAAAAAAGGGGAATAAAAAAAGTCTGTGCAAATCGTGTTATTATTAACGTTTGACTTAGCTCGTTAGGGCATCTTTTTATGCAGCAACCTGTTGTACGCATTGGAGAGTGGCTGGTTACACCTTCTGTTAATCAGATCAGTCGTCAGGGACGCCAGATTACCCTTGAACCAAGGCTGATCGATCTTCTGATGTATTTTGCGCATCACCCGGATGAAGTGTTAAGCCGGGATAACATTATTGATCATGTCTGGATGCGCACCATCGTGACCAACCATGTTGTCACCCAAAGCATTTCTGAACTACGCAAATCATTAAGAGATGGCGGAGACAGCAATGCAGAATACATCGTTACCGTACCTAAACGCGGCTATAAGCTGACGGCGCCGGTTATCTGGTGCGAAGAAAATAGCGATGAGATCGATAATTCATCAACGTCGCCGCCGCCGATCGCAGCGACGTATGCAGAACCGACGGAGGGGGTTCCTGCCGCTACGCCTGTGCCGCCCGCCTCTTTGCAAACGCCGACTAAAAAGGCGAAAAAGCCGCGTATCGCCGCTTTCTGGACGTGGGTGATGTTCCTGCTCTCGCTGGCGACGCTGGTGGTGTTTATCGTCATGTCGGTGGTAGATCATAATGCCGCGGTAACAAAAACACGGTTATTGCTTAACCCACGCGATATAGATGTTCGTTTTGAAGGCGGCAATTCCTGTAATAACTGGGTCTCGCAGGAGTCCTACGCCATCGGTCTGGGCGGCTTAATCACCGACCTGCTGAACACCTACTCGACCTTTATGGTACATGATAAAACCAATTACCGGGTCAATGAGCCAAGCAGCTCCGGTAAGACGTTAACCATTCAGTTTGTCAATCAGCGCCACTATCGGGCGCAGCAGTGCTTTATGTCTGTGGTGCTCATTGATAACGCCGATGGTTCAACCATGCTGGATAAGCGTTATTTCGTCACCAATACTAACCAGTTGTCCATCCAGGATGATCTCTTTAATAGCCTGTCTTTCGTTTTAACACAGCCCTGGCCTGGTCGTATGCGAGAACAACTGGCTCTGTTCAGAACGCCGCAAAATACCGCGCTGATGCGTTTTTATGAGGCGCGCCAACTTATTCTGAGCGGCGATGCGCAAGCGTTAAGTAAAGCCAGCGATATTCTGAATGATATTGTAAAGGAAACACCTGATTTCAAATATGCCTATGAATATAAAGTGCTGGTAGACGTATTACGGCAATCACAACAGCCGTTTGATAAAGAGCAAGTGACCGCGCTGAGCGAGGAATTTAAAAAAATAGATCAAATCCCGGGCGTTGAGAAAACGTCTGTTTATTATAAAATCAAGACCGTCGATCTTTTAGGTAAAGGTGATATCGATGCGGCGTATGAAGAAATCAATAAAAGCATCGAGCTTGAAATGTCATGGTTTAACTATGTCCTGTTGGGGAAAGTTTATGAAATGAAAGGTGAGAATCGTCTGGCTGCTGATGCCTATCTGACTGCCTTTAATTTGCGTCCAGGTGAAAATACGCTGTACTGGATCGAGAATGGCGTATTTCAGACATCCGTTCAGAAAATTGTCCCTTATCTGAATAGTTTTCTGGCAGAAGATTAAATTTAGCGCCGAGTCATGACAAATAAAAGCGAAAAGATATTAAATTTTTCGCTTTTATTTTGTAAAAAACATGTTGCCAAAAATATCTTATGTTAATTTTAGCAACATACTCACCGCAAAGAAATGTAAATATAACTCTTTGTAATTAAACAATGTTTATCCTTTCATGATATTTTTCATGATATTTATATGTTAATTCAAAAAAATCAAGCTATCAGTTTTCTCATGTTTGTGTTTATTTCACTTTTTCTTTAGGACTTATCTCATCCCATTCGTTAATCTTGTCGACAGTTGAACGGGCACGCAGCATATATGAAGCATAAGCCCGGTTCTTAAAAATACAGCTCAGGAGAAATGAACATGAGTTCTGTCAAAAAGATCGGGCTATTTGCCTGTACTGGCGTCGTTGCCGGTAATATGATGGGGAGCGGGATTGCATTATTACCCGCCAACCTTGCCAGTATTGGTGGCATTGCCATCTGGGGCTGGGTAATTTCTATTATTGGGGCAATGTCGCTGGCTTATGTTTATGCGAGGCTGGCAACCAAAAACCCTCAACAGGGTGGTCCTATCGCTTATGCAGGGGAAATATCTCCGGCGTTTGGTTTCCAGACCGGCGTACTTTATTATCACGCAAACTGGATTGGTAACTTAGCCATCGGTATTACTGCTGTTTCTTATCTTTCTACGTTTTTCCCGGCATTAAATAATCCAATACCGGCAGGTATTGCCTGTATTGCTATCGTCTGGTTGTTCACCTTTATTAATATGCTGGGCGGGGCCTGGGTCAGCCGCTTGACAACGATTGGCCTGTTCCTGGTGTTGATCCCGGTCGTATTGACCGCAGTAGCCGGCTGGCATTGGTTCGATATCGCGACCTATCACGCGAACTGGAACACGTCTACGACGACCGACTCTCACGCCATTGTCAAAAGTATTCTGCTCTGCCTGTGGGCGTTCGTTGGCGTTGAGTCCGCCGCCGTCAGCACCGGCATGGTGAAAAATCCGAAACGCACCGTACCGCTGGCAACCATGCTGGGTACCGCGCTGGCAGGCATCATCTATATCGCCGCGACTCAGGTTATCGCCGGGATGTTCCCTGCTTCCGTTATGGCCTCTTCCGGCGCGCCGTTCGCTATCAGTACCTCAACTATTCTGGGTGGCTGGGCTGCGCCGCTGGTTTCCGCCTTTACCGCTTTTGCCTGCCTGACATCTCTGGGATCCTGGATGATGCTGGTCGGCCAGGCTGGGGTTCGCGCCGCCAACGACGGCAACTTCCCGAAAATTTACGGCGAAATGGATAAAAACGGTATTCCGAAAAAAGGTCTGCTGTTGGCTGCGGTGAAAATGACGGCGCTGATGATCCTGATCACCATCATGAACTCCAGCGGCGGTAAAGCGTCCGACCTGTTCGGTGAGCTGACCGGAATTGCCGTACTGCTTACCATGCTGCCGTACTTCTACTCCTGTGTTGACCTGATTCGCTTCGAAGGGTTCAACATCCGTAACTCGGTAAGCCTGATTTGTTCTGTACTGGGCTGTGCGTTTTGCTTCATCGCACTGATGGGCGCCAGCTCCTTCGAGCTCTCCGGCACCTTTATCGTCAGTCTGATCATCCTGATGTTCTACGGCCGTAAAATGCACCAGCGCCAGAACAACGACAGCGAAAACAACACGGCTGAAGCGCTTTAACCGCTAACTCCTTTTTCTCAAAGCCCCTTTCGTCACCTGCTATAGCGTAGCGGGAGGGGCCCACTTTACCAGGAACAAGACTATGAACGTTATTGCTATCATGAACCACATGGGCGTCTACTTTAAAGAAGAGCCTATTCGTGAACTGCATCGTGCACTGGAAGGTTTAAATTTCCGTATCGTCTATCCAAACGACCGAGAAGACCTGCTGAAGCTGATTGAAAATAATGCCCGCCTTTGCGGCGTCATTTTCGACTGGGATAAATATAACCTTGAGCTTTGCGAAGAGATTAGCAAGCTGAACGAGTATATGCCGCTGTACGCCTTCGCCAACAGCTACTCTACACTGGACGTCAGCCTCAACGATCTGAGAATGCAGGTTCGCTTCTTTGAATATGCTTTAGGCGCCGCAGCCGATATCGCAGCGAAAATTCGCCAGAATACTGACGAATACATCGACAATATTCTGCCGCCGCTGACAAAAGCGCTGTTCAAATATGTGCGTGAAGGGAAATATACCTTCTGTACGCCTGGCCACATGGGCGGGACCGCTTTCCAGAAAAGCCCGGTCGGCAGCATCTTTTATGATTTCTTCGGCCCGAACACGATGAAATCCGATATTTCGATTTCCGTTTCCGAACTGGGTTCGCTGCTGGACCACTCCGGCCCGCATAAAGAAGCGGAAGAGTATATCGCCCGCGTCTTTAACGCCGAACGTAGCTACATGGTGACGAACGGCACCTCTACGGCGAACAAAATCGTCGGTATGTACTCCGCGCCAGCAGACAGCACGGTACTGATTGACCGTAACTGCCATAAATCGCTGACCCATCTGATGATGATGAGCGACATTACGCCGATTTATTTCCGCCCAACCCGTAACGCCTACGGTATTCTCGGCGGTATTCCGCAAAGCGAGTTCCAGCACGCCACTATCGCTAAACGGGTAAAAGAGACGCCTAATGCGACCTGGCCGGTTCATGCTGTTATTACTAACTCAACCTATGACGGTCTGTTGTATAACACTGACTACATCAAGAAAACTCTGGATGTGAAGTCCATTCACTTTGACTCCGCCTGGGTGCCTTATACCAATTTCTCCCCTATTTATGAGGGTAAATGCGGTATGAGCGGCGACCGTGTAGAAGGCAAAATCATTTATGAAACCCAGTCCACGCATAAACTGCTGGCGGCGTTTTCACAGGCATCCATGATTCATGTTAAAGGCGACATTAACGAAGAAACCTTTAACGAAGCCTACATGATGCATACCACCACCTCTCCGCACTACGGTATCGTAGCGTCTACTGAAACCGCAGCGGCGATGATGAAGGGTAATGCGGGTAAACGTCTGATTAACGGTTCTATTGAACGTGCGATTAAATTCCGTAAAGAAATTAAGCGCCTGAAAAGCGAATCCGACGGCTGGTTCTTTGACGTATGGCAGCCGGAACATATCGATGGGGCTGAATGCTGGCCGCTGCGTTCAGATAGCGCATGGCATGGCTTCAAAAATATCGATAACGAACACATGTACCTCGACCCGATCAAAGTCACTATCCTGACTCCGGGGATGAAGAAAGACGGTACGATGGATGAATTCGGTATTCCGGCAAGTCTGGTCGCCAAATATCTTGATGAACGCGGCATCATCGTAGAAAAAACCGGCCCGTACAACCTGCTGTTCCTGTTCAGCATTGGTATCGACAAAACCAAAGCTCTGAGCCTGCTGCGCGCGCTCACTGAATTTAAACGCGCCTTTGACCTGAATCTGCGCGTCAAAAACATTCTGCCGGCACTGTACCGCGAAGCGCCTGAGTTTTATGAAAATATGCGAATTCAGGAACTGGCGCAGAATATTCATAAACTGGTCGAACACCATAATCTGCCGGACTTAATGTACCGCGCGTTTGAAGTGCTGCCGACAATGGTGATGACGCCGTATGCCGCGTTCCAGAAAGAGCTGCATGGCGAAACGGAAGAGGTGTATCTTGAAGAGATGGTTGGACGCGTCAACGCCAACATGATCCTTCCTTACCCTCCGGGAGTGCCGCTGGTGATGCCTGGTGAAATGATCACCGAAGAAAGCCGTCCAGTACTGGAATTCCTGCAAATGCTGTGCGAAATCGGCGCTCACTATCCGGGCTTCGAAACTGATATCCACGGCGCCTATCGTCAGGCTAACGGACGTTACACCGTTAAGGTGCTGAAAGAAAATACGAAATAAGTACCAAAGGGAAGTGGCTTGCCACTTCCCTTTTTTCACGCAGCAAGGAGACTTTATGAAAACACCCTCACAACCGCGCGCGATTTTTTACATCGTGGCGATTCAAATTTGGGAATACTTCAGCTTTTACGGCATGCGTGCCTTACTCATCCTTTATCTTACCCACCAGCTTGGTTTTAATGACAGCCACGCGATCAACCTCTTCAGCGCCTACGCCTCTTTAGTTTACGTTACCCCTATTCTTGGCGGCTGGCTTGCCGACCGCCTGCTTGGCAACCGCGTGGCGGTTATCACCGGCGCCTTATTGATGACGCTGGGTCATGTAGTATTAGGCTTAGAATCTGATTCAACGCTGAGTTTATATGCGGCGCTGGCCATTATTATTTGCGGCTACGGCTTGTTTAAATCCAATATTAGCTGTTTGTTGGGCGAACTATACGCGTCTGATGATAGCCGCCGCGACGGGGGATTCTCGCTGCTCTACGCCGCCGGGAATATTGGATCGATAGCCGCGCCGATCGCCTGTGGTCTGGCGGCGCAGTGGTATGGCTGGCATGTCGGCTTTGCGCTGGCGGGCGTGGGAATGTTCATCGGCCTGCTCATCTTTTTAAGCGGTCATCGCCACTTTCAGCAGACGCGCGGTGTTAATCGCCCCGCGCTGCGGGCGGTTAAATTCGCCCTTCCAACCTGGGGCTGGCTGGTATTAATGCTGTGTATCGCGCCGGTATTCTTCACCCTCCTGCTGGAAAATAACTGGTCTGGCTATGTGCTGGCCATTGTCTGCGTCTTCGCGGCACAACTCATCGCCCGTATTATGGTTAAATTTCCCGAACACCGTCGCGCCTTGTGGCAAATCGTTCTGTTAATGATTACCGGTACTCTCTTCTGGGTTTTGGCGCAGCAGGGCGGAAGTTCGATCAGTTTATTCATCGACCGTTTTGTCAACCGCCACTGGCTGCACATGACCGTTCCCACCGCGTTGTTCCAGTCGGTCAATGCGATTGCGGTGATGGCGGCGGGCGTGATGCTGGCGTGGCTGAGCAGCCCGAAAGAGAGTGCCCGTTCGGTGCTGCGCGTCTGGCTTAAATTTGCCGTAGGGCTGGTATTAATGGGCGGCGGTTTTATGTTGCTGGCGCTAAACGCGCATCAGGCCCGGTTAGACGGGCAGGCATCGATGGGAATGATGATCGCAGGGCTGGCGCTGATGGGCTTTGCGGAGCTGTTTATTGATCCGGTAGCGATGGCGCAAATTACCCGTCTCAACCTGCCTGGCGTCACGGGCGTACTGACCGGTATTTATATGCTGGCTACCGGCGCAGTCGCTAACTGGCTGGCTGGCGTCGTCGCGCAACAAACCACGGAATCGCAAATTAGTGATACGGCGGTAGCCGCCTACGGACACTTTTTCTCGCAAATGGGCGAGTGGACGCTAAGTTGCGTGGCGCTGATCGTCGCCATTGTCGGCCTGAGATGGCTTTGCACTCGGACCACGCCGGCGCTACCGCAGGGCGATTAAACGGTGGTTCGCTGCCCGCAGGGAGGAGACGGGCAGCGAATCGGCACATCAGATAGCCGCGTCGTCTTCTTCGCCAGTTCGGATACGAATAACGCGGGCGACGTCAAAGACAAAAATCTTACCGTCGCCGATTTTCCCCGTCTGCGCGGTACGAATGATGGTGTCAACACAGGTCTCCACGATGTCGTCAGGCACAACGATTTCAATTTTTACCTTCGGCAGAAAATCTACCATATATTCCGCGCCGCGATACAGCTCGGTGTGGCCTTTTTGACGGCCAAAGCCTTTGACTTCAGTTACCGTCATCCCGGTAATACCTACCTCGGCCAGCGCTTCACGGACATCGTCCAGCTTGAAGGGTTTAATAATCGCATCAATCTTTTTCATGCTATTCCTTGAAAAGGTCGCCTGTGTTTTGATCGGTTAAACGTAACATATTTCGCACTACTTTACGGCATGAAAACTACTCTTTGAAATCATTCGCATCCAGTTCGTGACGGGAGAGTAGCTTATAGAATTCCGTGCGATTGCGCCCCGCCATCCTTGCCGCGTGCGTCACGTTACCTTTGGTAATTTGCAGTAATTTGCGCAGATAGTTCAGTTCAAATTGATTTCGCGCTTCGGCAAAGGTTGGCAGCGCGGTGTTTTCGCCTTCCAGCGCCTGCTCGACCAACGCATCGCTGATTACCGGCGAAGAGGTCAACGCCACGCATTGTTCAATGACGTTGACCAGTTGGCGTACGTTGCCCGGCCAGCTTGCCGTCATCAGCCGCTTCATTGCGTCGGTAGAAAAAGCGCGGACAAACGGTTTATGCCGCTGTGCCGACTGTCTGAGCAGATGATTAGCCAGCAGCGGAATATCCTCGGTACGCTCCGCCAGCGCCGGAATTTTCAGGCTCACCACATTCAGCCTGTAGTACAAATCTTCACGAAATTCGCCCCGCGCCATCGCCTTCGGCAGATCGCGGTGCGTCGCGGAAATAATTCGCACGTCGATATCAATGTCACGATTGCTGCCCAGCGGCCTGACTTTGCGCTCCTGTAACACCCGCAGCAGCTTCACCTGTAACGGCGCGGGCATATCGCCAATTTCATCCAGAAACAGCGTGCCGCCTTCCGCCGCCTGGAACAACCCTTCACGATTGCTCACTGCGCCGGTAAAAGCGCCGCGCGCATGGCCGAATAATTCGGACTCCAGCAACTGTTCTGGCAACGCGCCGCAGTTGATGGCGACAAAGGGCTTGTTACTGCGCGGGCTGGCGTTATGAATCGCCTGCGCGAAAATCTCTTTCCCGGTGCCGCTTTGTCCGTTAATCAATACGCTGACATCCGACTGCGCAACCATGCGCGCCTGTTCAAGAAGGCGCAGCATCAGCGGGCTACGGGTAACGATAGATTTGCGCCAGCTATCGTCCGTCGCGGGAGCCGACTGCTCCAGCGCTTCATCTATCGCTTTATATAACGCGTCTCTGTCGATCGGCTTCGTCAAAAAGCTGAATACGCCCTTCTGGGTAGCAGCCACCGCATCCGGAATGGAACCATGCGCCGTCAGAATGATAACCGGCATTCCCGGCTGTACTTTCTGAATTTCGGTGAACAGTTGCATACCATCCATTTCATCCATGCGCAGGTCGCTTATTACCAGATCTACTTTTTCCCGATGCAGTACCCGTAGTCCTTCCTGGCCGCTCTCGGCGGTAACTACGCTATATCCTTCGCTGGTCAGGCGCATACCGAGTAATTTCAATAATCCGGGATCGTCATCGACCAGCAGCAGGTGCGCCGGTTTACGGCTTATCATGGCGTTACCTCATCCTGTGACGGCGACGGCGCCGCGCTATCTTCAGACGTCGCGGGCTTGTCATTCGTATGCGGCGTATCGGCGTTGTAATTCCCTGCCGGTTTTCGTGTCGAAAGCTGGCGCTCGATATCGGTTAAACTCTCCAGCTTACGGGTGGTAAGATCGAGCTGCGTTTGCAAGTCCTGTTGCTGCTGGCGCAGCGCATCCAGCTCACTATCTGACGTTTGCTGGAGTTTGCTATAGCGCTGACGTTCGGCAGAAAGGGCTAATTGCAGCGCCTGACCGTCATGCCAGATTTGGTAAACGGGCCGTACCTGAGCCGGTATTTGCGCGCTTAACGCCTCCAGACGGGACACCATGGCGCGACGCTCCAGCGGCGTAATTTTTGCATCCGCCAGTAAGATCCCGCGCCTGAAAGCATTCTGCCAGCTATCATCCGTCAACGCGCGCGCCTCTGCGCGCGACTGAACCGGCATCAGACGATCGGCACAGTCAATCGCGCGTAGCCAGTATAGCGGATTCGTCTCCACCGCCTGCCCGCGTAGCGACCAGATATCCGCGCACGCCGTCGGGAGATAATCCGCCAGTTGATAATGGGGGAGCTTGTCCTGCGCTGCGCTGCCGGGCAGTTGCTGTGCAGCATGGGGAACACATGCGGTCAGCGCCAGACACGATATGCCCACCGGTATTCCCCACCGCAAAAGGCATCGTTTAAGAGTTTGGACTAAAACGTGTGACATACTCACCAGGCTTAAATTCATATTAGTGTTTGTCAGATGCAGGCAGCGGCAGCGAGATACGAAAACAGACTTCTTGCGCATTGTCATCCACCAGCCGGATCTCTCCCTGCATTCGACGAATACAGTCTCTGGCGATACTCAGCCCTAACCCACTGCCTTTTACCGCCCCTTTTCGCTGATGGCTTCCCTGGAAAAAAGGCTCAAAAATCATTTCTCTTTCCGTTTGCGGAATCGGCTCGCCGCTATTAACCACATCGATATAAACCGTGGAACCCTGAGAGCGACTACGGATACAAATGTTACCGGATTCAGCGCCATAGTGCACCGCGTTGGAATAGAGATTATCCAGCACGCTCATCAGCAACATTGGCTCTGCCATGCAGCGTTCGGCCTCCAGGTCGACATCGGTATGCATCATTTTAGCGCGGGCAGGTAAACTGTGGGCGGAAACCACCATATCCACAAGCGGCGCGATATCAACCGCTTCCAGCTCTGTGGCACTGTCCACCAGTTTCCGGTTGTAATCAAGCAATTGCTCGATCAATTTTTGTAAATTACGACTGCTGCCATCCAGAATATCGACTACCTCTTTTTGCTCCGGCGTCAATGGTCCAGCCACCTGATCGGCCAGCAGCTCTGTCCCCTCGCGCATACTGGCCAGCGGGGTTTTCAGCTCATGAGACAGGTGACGTAGAAACTGATGCCGCTGGGATTCCAGCCACGCCAGGCGCTCACTCAGCCAGATAATGCGCTGCCCCACCGATCGTAACTCACGCGGACCGGTAAAGGTGACGGTATTCCCCAACGAACGGCCTTCGCCCAGGCGATTAATCATCCGTTCAATTCCTTTCACCGGCCCGATAATCATGCGGGTGAAAAGTAGCACCATCGCCAGACTCACCAGAAATAGCACCAGCGCCTGCCAGCCGAAAAATTGTCCGCGCTCGGCGATTTCTTGTTGTAACTGCTGCCCGCGCGAGTAAACGACAGTACGCGTCGCCTGCACCATTTCCGTATTGGCGTTGGCAAAGGCCTCCAGACGCGCGGCCGCCGCCGCTTCCGGGCCGCTATCTTTACACTGCAATTGCGCCAGCGCGTTTAAATCCTGGCGTAACGCCTGATACAACTTATCATCCGGCAAGACGCCGGCATGGGCGTCCAGCATATCGCTATAGCGCCTACGCTGGCTTTGATACACTTTTGCCAGCGTCGGATCGTCAAGCACGCAATACTGTCGGTAGCTTCGCTCCATCTCCAGCGCGACGTTGATCATCGCCTCGCTGCGCCGGGCGTCAATAAGCGTGCTGCGGTTAGTCACCGCAGCCTGATCGCTTAACGCGTTAAGACTTTGCCACGCCTGCCAGGCCAAAACCAGCAACGGCAGCAGGATCAGCAAAAAGGCCAGCATGACCAGTTGTCGTAAAGAACGGGGGAAAACAGACCAGCGCTTCAACGTGTCGCTCACATATAAAGAAGAATAAAAAAGATGCTAACCGAGGGGAGCGCCAGATACAACAAAGCCGGGCTAAACCCGGCTTTGTTGTGGAATAAGGCGGTGCCTAACTCGACGTTTCGCCCGGAGGTTGATAAAGCTACGCTATTATCAGAAGTTGGACGGCAGGCACCTTGTTGTGCGTCATTCGAAGTTTATGTAGCGCGTCCCTAAGGGGCTGACATAAGAAGGTGAATGAGCCACTGGTTACTATTATGCAGCAATTGTGCCAAGTTGCAAAACCATTCATTAACCTGATGATTTTAATGTATTTTATAACTTAACCTCACCCTGTCGACAACGGGCAAAATTTAAGCAAGCTGTCACCAGGAGGCGACACCAAACGCCACCATCTTAATATTAATAGAAAAACAATGAGTTAAGTGTCACCTTTTAGCGACACCGCATTTATGGCGATGTCGGGGTTTCGCGACACCACCAAAATACTGGACGGCGACGCCTGAAACTACCCTAACTGCTTACGCGCATTACGGAAGATACGCATCCACGGACTATCCTCGCCCCAATTTTCCGGGTGCCAGGAGTTGGCGACGGTACGGAAGACACGCTCCGGATGCGGCATCATAATCGTCACCCGACCGTTTTCGGTCGTCACCGCCGTGATGCCGTTCGGCGAACCGTTCGGGTTAGCCGGGTAACGTTCGGTCACGTGACCGAAATTGTCTACGTAGCGCAGGGCGACCAGGCCTTTGCTCTCAAGCGCTGCAAGATGCGCATCGTCACGCACCTCAACGCGCCCTTCCCCATGGGAAACCGCAATCGGCATCTGTGAGCCTGCCATTCCTTGCAGCAGCAGCGATGGGCTTTGCGTCACTTCCACCAGACTGAAGCGGGCTTCAAAACGGTCAGAATGGTTACGTACAAAACGCGGCCACAGTTCGCTGCCCGGGATCAGCTCGCGCAGATTCGACATCATCTGGCAACCGTTGCACACCCCAAGCGCCAGCGTCTGCGGACGATGGAAGAAGGTTTCGAATTCGTCGCGCACCCGATGGTTAAAGAGAATGGATTTCGCCCAGCCTTCGCCCGCTCCCAGCACGTCGCCGTAGGAAAAACCGCCGCAAGCCACCAGCGCCTGGAAATTACCCAGGCCGATACGACCGCCCAGCAGGTCGCTCATATGGACGTCAATAGCGTCAAAACCCGCACGGTGGAACGCCGCCGCCATCTCTACGTGAGAGTTCACCCCCTGCTCGCGCAGTACGGCGACTTTCGGTCGTGCGCCGGTCGCAATGTACGGCGCGGCGATATCTTCATTAATATCAAACGACAGCTTCACGTTGAGGCCCGGATCGGCATCATTCGCTTTCGCCTCGTGCTCCTGGTCGGCACATTGCGGATTGTCGCGCAGACGCTGCATCTGCCAGGTGGTTTCCGCCCACCAGACACGCAGCGTAGTGCGGCTTTCGCTGTATACCGTCTGATCATTAGCGGTAATCACAAAGCGATCGCCAGCCACGGCCTGACCAAGGTAGTGGACGCAATCAGCAAGACCGTACTGCGCCAACAGCGCTTCGACCGCGTCTCTGTCTTCAACGCGTACCTGAATCACGCCGCCCAGCTCCTCGTTGAACAACGCGGCCAGATGGTCATCGCCCAACGCGGCGATATCGATCTGCACGCCGCAGTGGCCGGCAAAGGCCATCTCAGCCAGCGTCACCAGCAGACCGCCGTCGGAACGGTCATGCCAGGCCAGTAATTTACGCGCAGCGACCAGCGCCTGCATGGCGTCATAGAAGCCTTTCAGTTGCGCGACGTCACGCACGTCCGCGGGTTTATCGCCAAGCTGACGATAGACCTGCGCCAATGCCGTTGCGCCCAGCGCGTTATGCCCCTTGCCAAGATCGATCAGCAGCAGGGCGTTATCTTCCGTCGAAAGCTGGGGCGTAATGGTATGACGCACGTCTTCCACGCGGGCAAACGCGGAAATCACCAGCGACAGCGGCGAGGTCATTTCGCGCTGTTCGTTGCCTTCCTGCCAGCGGGTTTTCATCGACATCGAATCTTTGCCCACCGGAATAGTCAGGCCAAGCTGCGGACAGAGTTCCTCTCCCACCGCTTTAACCGCGTCATATAAACCGGCATCTTCGCCAGGATGACCGGCTGCCGCCATCCAGTTAGCGGAAAGTTTGATGCGCTTGATATCGCCAATCTGCGTCGCGGCAATGTTGGTCAACGCTTCACCGACGGCCAGACGGGCGGAGGCGGCAAAGTCCAGCAGCGCCACCGGCGCGCGCTCGCCAATCGACATCGCTTCGCCGTAGTAGCTGTCGAGGCTGGCGGTAGTGACCGCACAGTTAGCCACCGGGATTTGCCACGGGCCAACCATTTGGTCACGCGCCACCATACCGGTGACGGTACGGTCGCCAATCGTGACAAGGAAGGTTTTTTCCGCCACGGTCGGCAGATGCAGAACACGATTTACCGCGTCAGCAATCGTGATATCCGCGCGGTTCAGCGCATCGCCTTTCGCCTTCAATGTTTGCGCATCGCGGGTCATTTTCGGCGTTTTACCCAGCAGGACATCCAACGGCAGGTCGATCGGCTGATTGTCGAAATGGTTATCATGCAACGAGAGATGCTGTTCTTCGGTAGCGTCGCCAATGACCGCATACGGCGCGCGTTCGCGCTTACACAGTTCATCGAACAGCGGCAACTGGTCAGCCGCTACCGCCAGTACGTAGCGCTCCTGGGATTCGTTACACCAGATTTCCAGCGGGCTCATGCCCGGCTCGTCGCTAAGAATGTCGCGCAGTTCGAACTTCCCGCCGCGCCCGCCGTCGCTAACCAGCTCCGGCATCGCATTGGAGAGACCGCCCGCGCCCACATCATGGATAAACAGGATTGGGTTGGCGTCGCCCAACTGCCAGCAGCGGTCGATCACCTCCTGGCAACGGCGTTCCATTTCCGGGTTATCGCGCTGGACGGAAGCAAAATCGAGATCCGCATCAGACTGGCCGGAAGCCATTGACGATGCCGCACCGCCGCCGAGGCCGATATTCATCGCCGGGCCGCCGAGGACGATCAGCTTTGCGCCTACGACGATCTCGCCTTTCTGCACGTGATCGGCACGGATATTACCGATCCCGCCCGCCAGCATGATAGGCTTGTGATAACCACGCAGCTCTTCGCCGTTGTGGCTGTTCACTTTCTCTTCATAAGTACGGAAGTAGCCGGTCAATGCCGGGCGACCAAATTCGTTGTTAAACGCCGCGCCGCCCAGCGGACCTTCGGTCATGATATCCAGCGCGGTGACAATACGTTCCGGCTTGCCAAAATCCTCTTCCCACGGCTGTTCGAAGCCCGGAATACGCAGGTTAGAGACTGAAAACCCCACCAGACCGGCTTTTGGTTTCGCACCGCGCCCGGTGGCGCCTTCATCACGAATTTCGCCGCCGGAACCGGTCGCCGCCCCCGGCCACGGAGAGATGGCGGTTGGGTGGTTATGCGTTTCGACCTTCATCAGAATGTGCGCGGGCTCCTGATGAAAATCGTAACGGCCAGTATTATGGTCGGCGAAATAGCGCCCCACCACAGATCCCTCCATCACCGCAGCATTGTCTTTATAGGCAGATAGTACATAGTCCGGCGTGGTTTCGAAGGTGTTTTTAATCATTTTAAACAGCGATTTCGGCTGCGGTTTACCGTCGATAATCCAGTCGGCGTTAAAAATCTTGTGGCGGCAATGCTCGGAGTTCGCCTGGGCGAACATGTACAGTTCGATATCGTTCGGGTTGCGCCCCAGTTTGGTAAATGCCTCCTGCAAATAGTCGATTTCATCTTCCGCCAGCGCCAGACCGAGACGCAAGTTGGCGTCAATCAACGCCTGGCGGCCTTCTCCCAGCAGATCGACACTGGAAACCGGCGCAGGCTGATGGTGGATAAACAATGTTTCCGCATCGGTTAAAGAAGAGAACACCGTCTCCATCATGCGGTCGTGCAGCTCTGCGGCAACTTGTCGCCATTGTTCCGCCGTCAACGTCGAAGCCTCGATATAGTACGCTACGCCGCGCTCCAGACGGTCAACCTGTTGCAAGCCGCAGTTGTGAGCGATATCCGTTGCTTTCGAAGACCAGGGGGAGATGGTGCCAGGACGCGGCGTAACCAACAGGAGTTTACCCGCCGGCGTATGACTGCTAAGCGCCGGGCCGTATTGCAGCAGACGGGTAAGCTGCGCCTGCTCGCGATCATTTAACGGGGCGTTCAGGTCAGCAAAATGGACATACTCAGCGTATATATTGTGGACCTGGAGGTTGGCAGCCTGAAAGCGCGCCAGCAGTTTATTGATACGGAATGCAGACAGTGCAGGCGAACCACGCAGAATTTCCATCATAAATCTCTCGTCTTCTAAGCTTCGGTGTGCGCAAGGGGGGAAACGGTCGTCATTATAAAGAATCTGACGCGCCGACGAAACCGTTTGCGTAGAAATAAAATCACCGCTTTTTCTTGTCATACGGTGCGGCTATCGTTGCGAATAAGTTGCCAACTGGCGCATTGTTACGCAAAATGCCGCTCATTGATGACTTATCTATTGCAGCAAAACATCTTCTTCAGCCCGAGGCAACGCACGATCCAGAGAATTAACTAATTGAAAAAATTAAAGATTAATTATCTGTTCATCGGCATATTGACGCTGCTGCTGGCAGCAGCCCTTTGGCCCTCTATCCCCTGGTTAGGTAAAACCGAAAACCATGTCGCCGCGATTCAAGCCCGGGGGGTACTGCGCGTCAGTACGATCGACTCGCCATTAACCTATTCCGTTATCAACGGTAAAAAATATGGCCTGGACTATGAGCTGGCGCAGCAGTTCGCCAACTATCTCGGCGTAAAGCTGATAGTGACGGTACGCCAGAATATCAGCCAGTTGTTTGACGATCTGGATAACGGCAATGCCGACCTGCTCGCGGCAGGGCTGGTCTACGACAGCGCGCGCGTTAAAAACTATCAGCCTGGTCCCATGTATTACTCGGTTTCGCAACAGCTTGTCTATCGGGTAGGACAATATCGCCCACGTTCGCTGGCGTCCGTTAACGAGAATCAGCTTACCATTGCGCCGGGGCACGTCGTGGTCAATGACTTACAGCGTTTAAAAGAGACAACGTTTCCCGACCTGAGCTGGAAGGTGGATGATAAAAAAGGCTCGACGACGCTGCTGGAAGAGGTTATCAGCGGCAAACTGGATTACACCATCGCCGATTCGGTGGCGATCAGTCTGTTTCAGCGCGTTCATCCCGAACTGGCCGTGGCGCTGGATGTCACGGATGAACAGCCCGTGACCTGGTTTAGCCGACTGGACGACGATAATACGCTCTCCGCTGCGCTGCTCGATTTTTTCAATTCGATCAATGAAGATGGCTCTCTGGCGCGGATCGAAGAGAAATATCTGGGGCATGGCGATGATTTCGACTACGTTGACACCCGCTCTTTCCTGCGAGCGGTGGATAATGTCCTGCCGGAGCTGGAGCCGTTATTTAAAAAATATGCCAAAGAGATAGACTGGCGTCTGCTGGCGGCGATCTCTTATCAGGAATCGCACTGGGACCCACTGGCGACCTCGCCAACCGGCGTGCGCGGCCTGATGATGCTGACTAAAAATACTGCCCAAAGTCTGGGGCTAACCGATCGTACCGATGCGGAGCAAAGCATCAGCGGCGGCGCTCGCTATCTTGAAGATATGATGGCTAAAGTTCCCGAAACCGTTCCGGAAGACGAACGTATCTGGTTTGCTTTAGCCGCCTACAATATGGGTTATGCGCACATGCTCGACGCCAGAGCGCTGACGGTAAAAACCAAAGGCAATCCGGATAGCTGGACCGATGTGAAGCAACGTTTGCCGCTATTAAGCCAAAAACCGTATTACAGTAAGTTAACCTACGGTTACGCGCGTGGGCATGAGGCTTATGCTTATGTGGAAAATATCCGTAAATACCAGATAAGTTTGGTGGGGTATTTGCAGGAAAAAGAAAAGCAGGAAGCGGAAGCCATGAAACTGGCGCAGGATTATCCGGCGGTGTCCCCGGAGGAGCTGAATAAAGCGCCCTTCCCCTTCCTTTCGTTTTTATCGCAGTCATCAGGCCACCTGACGCATTCGCCGTCTTTACTGTTTACGCCGCAGAAGAAAGAAGAAAAATAGCGCGGTGGTCTTATTGGATGGCGACGTGCAACGTCTTATCCGGCAGGCCCCATGCCTTCTGCGCGGGCGGCTTTCTTCAGGACTTTAATTTCCTGACGACGCATACGGAAAAAATCACTGAGCAGCGTCGCACATTCATCGCGCAGCACCCCTTCAATAATGTCGACCCGGTGGTTCATTCCCGGATGGTGCAGCACATCCATTAGCGATCCGGCCGCGCCGGTTTTTGCATCGCGCGCGCCAAAGACAACGCGTCCAATGCGGCTATGCACCATAGCGCCTGCGCACATCACACAGGGTTCCAGCGTGACATACAGCGTGGTATCCAGTAACCGGTAATTCTGCAATACCAGACCGCCCTGACGCAGCGCCATTATTTCAGCGTGCGCAGTAGGATCGTGGCGGCCAATGGGCCGATTCCAGCCTTCGCCAATGACGCGATGGTTATGCACCAATACCGCGCCAACCGGGACCTCACGTTCGTCCCAGGCGCGTTTCGCCAGCGTCAGCGCGTGGCGCATCCAGTATTCGTGATCTAATTCGACATCAGACAAAGAGGTAACTCCGGTAATGAAAGCGGGCGGCATTATACACAGACGCTATGCTTTTCACTATTCGAGCTGCTGCAGCTCGCCGTGCGGCGTCACCCGCCAGCGATGCTGGCAAAAATAAAGCAGCGGATTATCCTGTTTGCTGTCGCTGTAGCCGCTATAAAGACGCAGCGGCGTACCGATTTTACGTTCCAGTTGCGCGACTTTTTCATGGCCCAGACAGCGCACGGTCAATACCCAGCCGCCATACCGTCGCGCCATCTGGCTGGCGATGAGGTTAACGCGCGGCAGCCACGGCGTATCAAAATAGACTTGCTCTACCAATGATTGCGGAGAACCGGTAATAAGCCAGATATCCGCGTCAGAGCTCAATAGATAGGTGGTCAGACGCTCCTGTACAACCGGAAACGCCGTGACGTTAGCGCGAAACCAACGGACAAAATCCGCCTGATGCGCCTGCAAACGCGTTTCGCTATGGCCAAAAGTACAGCCCCACAACAACAGACTCATCGGCCAGCGGGCCGCACGCCCTTTTACCAGTAAACCGATACCGATAATGGGCAACAGCGGCAGTACGAGCAGCGCATTTAACGGTTGACGGCGCAGCAAATAACGCAGAAAACTGCCGAACATATCCTGTTGATGTAACGTTCCATCCAAATCAAAAAAGACGACACGACGCTCGTGGCTGACCAAACCTTACTCCTCTGGATCGTTGAACCCCAGCAGCCAGGTAAAAATAAACCCGGCAATGACCGCTATTAAATAGCCTAACAGATAGAACAGGACTTTTCCGGCAACAATTGTTAATGCCAGTGGTAAACCGGAAATACCAAAGGTAATTACCGTCGCCACTTTCCAGTAACTGATCAACGCCCCGCCTACCGCGCCGCCAAGGCAAGCGCCAATAAATGGCTTACCCAATGGAAGCGTGACGCCAAAAATCAGCGGCTCGCCAATCCCCAGCAGTCCGACCGGAAGCGCGCCTTTAATCACCTTTTTGAGTCGCGCATTGCGGGTTTTCATCAGTACGGCAATGGCCGCGCCTATCTGACCAACGCCCGCCATCGCCAGGATGGGAAACAACGCGTTATAGCCGTGCGCTTGCACCAGCTCCACATGAATAGGCACCAGCCCCTGATGCAATCCGGTCAGTACCAACGGCAGGAAGGTTCCGGCTAACACCGCGCCCACCAGAAAACCGCCGCTTACGATTGCCCAGGACGCGCCGTGAGCGATAGCATCTGAAATCCAGCCGCCAAGCGGTTGCAGCGCGACAATCGCTACCGCGCCGGTAATAATGGTTGTCAATAAAGGGTTAAGAATTAACTCCAGCGACCCCGGCAGCAGCTTACGGAACTGGCGCTCAATCCAGCACATTAACGCCACCACCAGCAGGACGGCGATGACGCCGCCCCGTCCCGGCTGAAGCGCCTCGCCAAAGAGCGTAATCTGCGCCAATTGCGGGCTGGAAAGGATCCCTGCCATCACGCCGCCTAACGCCTGCGATCCGCCAAAGACTTTCGCGGTATTGACGCCAACCAGAATGTTCATGATAGCGAACACCGCGCTACCAAATATCCCCATCAGGCCCAGCAAGTTAGGGTAATGGACGGCAATATCGCCGACTATATCCGGACGTTTAAGAATGTTGATAATGCCGGTAATCAAGCCGGATGCGATAAAGGCGGGGATAAGCGGAATAAAAACATTCGCCAGCTTACGCAACGCATCGCTCATCGGCGCTTTATACTTCGCTTTCGCCTCGGATTTGGTACGCGTCATAGTATCAATACCCGGCTTTACACCACCTGCGGCAATCTGCGCGCGCATCGCATCGACCACCTGCGCAGCCTTCCCCGGCCCAACGATCAGCTGATGTTGCACCCCTTGCTTTACATATCCACTGACGCCAGGCAACGCTTTTAAGCGTGGAATATCCAGTTGGCTGTCGTCCTGTACCTCCACTCTGACTCGCGTCATACAGTTTTCCAGGCGCAGAATATTTTGCTCTCCGCCGATAGCACGTAAAATATCGCTGGCGAGCGCTGCCGTCTTATCCATACACACCTCTTTAGTGTTCTAACGCCGCCCTTAAAAAGCCCTGATGAGCAACGAGTTTTTCCCTGGCGGCGGCAGCATCCAGCCCCGTAAGCGCCATCAGAATGGCGGGCTTAACCTCAAAATCGGTCTGTTTCAGCAACGTTTCCGCCTCTTCGCGACCTATCCCGGTCGCTTCAACGACCATCCGACACGCGCGATCGACCAGTTTGACGTTGGTGGCTTTCATATCCACCATCAGGTTTTGATAGACCTTGCCGAACTTCACCATCGCGCCGGTAGAAATCATATTGAGCACCATTTTCTGCGCGGTGCCGGATTTCAGCCGCGTGGAGCCGGTAAGCGCTTCCGGCCCGACAACTGGCGAGATAGCGATATCAGCTTCCCGCGCAATAGGCGAGTCTGGATTACAGGAGACGGCAACAGTGGTACAACCCGACTGCCGCGCATAGCGCAGACCGCCAATCACATAGGGTGTCCGCCCCGACGCCGCAAGCCCCACCACCAGATCCTGTTCCTGCAGATTTAGCGCGACAAGATCGTCTTCGCCTGCCTGTTGGCTGTCTTCCGCGCCTTCGACCGCTTTCAGTAACGCGCCCGGCCCGCCGGCGATCAGCCCGACGACCAGATCGTGCGGAACGCCAAACGTCGGGGGGCATTCTGAGGCATCCAGTACGCCAAGCCGACCACTGGTACCCGCACCCATGTATATGATACGTCCGCCAGACTTCAGCGCCGCCGCTGCGGCATCCACCGCACGCGCAACATCAGGCAGAGTGGCTTTTACTGCTTTGGCTACCAGCGTATCCTGTTCATTAAAACGCTTAACTAATTCAGGGGTAGACAACGCATCCAGATCCATCGTTTGCGGGTTACGGGTTTCAGACACTAACGTACCAAGATTCATTTTTGTCCCTCTGGAATTTTTAATTCATAATAAGCGTCCATAATGGAATAGAATATTCCCCCAGGCGAGTGAAATTTCGTTTTGTCGTCGCCATCACGTTTCGCAGGAGCCGCCCATGAACTGTTTGATTCGTATTCGCCAGCGTTATCCGGATCTCGCGCAAAGCAACAGGAAACTGGCGGATTATCTGCTCGCGCAACCGGATACGGCGCGGCATCTGAGCTCGCAACAACTGGCGGCCGAAGCGGGCGTCAGCCAATCCAGCGTAGTCAAGTTCGCGCAAAAACTGGGGTTTAAAGGGTTTCCGGCGTTGAAACTGGCTATCAGCGAAGCGTTGGCCAGCAATCCTAATCCGCATTCCGTTCCCGTTCATAACCAGATTCGCGGCGACGATCCGATGCGCCTGGTTGGGGAAAAATTAATTAAAGAAAATGTGGCGGCGATGCACGCCACGCTGGACGTTAACAGTGAAGAAAAACTGTTAGAAAGCGTCGCGATGCTGCGCCACGCCCGACGTATTGTGATCACCGGGATTGGCGCCTCTGGACTGGTGGCGCAAAATTTTGCCTGGAAGCTACTAAAGATTGGCGTTAACGCGGTGGTTGAGCGCGATATGCACGCCCTGCTGGCGACGGTGCAGGCAATGGCGCCGGAGGATCTGCTGCTGGCGATCTCCTATTCCGGGGAGCGGCGAGAGCTGAACCTGGCGGCGGACGAAACATTACGCGCAGGCGCGAAGATCCTGGCCATTACCGGTTTTTCTCCCAACGCCTTGCAACAGCGCGCCACCCGCTGCCTGTATACGATTGCTGAGGAGCAGGCGACGCGCAGCGCCGCTATCTCCTCGACACATGCGCAAATGATGTTGACCGACTTACTGTTTATGGCGCTGGTACAACAGGATTTAGAGCGGGCGCCGGAGCGTATTCGCCATAGCGAGGCGCTGGTAAAAAAACTGGTTTGAGTAAAGAATGCGCGTATAATGCCCGCCCGGTTTGTGATGTTTTGAGAGTTTCCTGATGGCCCTGTTAATCACCAAAAAATGTATCAATTGCGATATGTGCGAGCCCGAATGCCCGAATGAGGCGATTTCAATGGGCGACAGCATTTACGAGATTAACAGCGACAAATGCACCGAGTGTGTAGGCCATTACGAAACGCCGACCTGTCAGAAAGTCTGCCCGATCCCCAATACGATTTTGCACGATCCCGCCCATGTCGAAACCGAAGAACAGTTGTGGGATAAGTTTGTTCTGATGCATCACGCAGATAAACTGTAAGCGGGTTAACGCGTTCCCAACGTCACAATGCCTGATGGCGCTATGCTTATCAGGCCGACAAAATGTCGGCCTGTAGGTCAGATAAAGCATTTACGCCGTCATCCGGCAACGCAAAACAACTCTGCCCGGCAAATCTAACTTTCCAGAATGACCGTAGCGCAGGCGTAATGGCGCTCATCGGCCAACGTAACATGCATATGCGCCACACCGAGTTTTTCCGCCAGCGTTAACGCCTCTCCCCACAGCCGCAAACGTGGTTTTCCCAGCTCATCGTTAAACACTTCGAACTGATTAAACGCCAGACCGTTGCGAATGCCGGTGCCAAAAGCTTTCGCCGCCGCCTCTTTGACCGCAAAACGCTTGGCGAGAAAACGCACCGGCTGCTGATGCGTCTCCCAGATAGCCCACTCGTTGTCACTGAGCACACGCCTTGCCAGACGTTCGCCGGAACGGGAGATCACTGCCTCAATGCGGGCAATCTCTACAATGTCCGTTCCCAGGCCGAGAATCGCCATTAGCCGCGCGCTTCCAGCATCAAACGTTTCATTTCAGACACCGCCTCTTTCAGGCCCGTCATCACCGCCCGACCAATAATGGCATGACCGATATTGAGCTCGTGCATTTCCGGCAGTGCGGCAATAGCTTTGACGTTATGGTAGGTCAGGCCATGACCCGCATTTACTTTTAGCCCCAGGCGGGCCGCCAGGGTCGCGGCGCTGGCAATACGCGCCAGCTCTTTTGCCTGTTTCGCATCAGTTTCTGCGTTGGCGTAGCAGCCGGTATGGATTTCGATAAACGGCGCGCCGACTTCCGCCGCCGCGTTGATTTGCATTTCATCGGCATCGATAAAGAGCGAAACCTGGATGCCAGCCGCCGCCAGGCGCGCACAGGCATCGCGCATTTTATCGCGCTGTCCGGCCACGTCCAGACCGCCTTCAGTAGTAACTTCCTGGCGTTTTTCCGGCACCAGACAACAGAAATGCGGCCTGGTTTCTACGGCGATCGCCAGCATCTCTTCGGTCACCGCCATCTCCAGATTCATGCGCGTATGCAGCGTCTGACGCAGAATACGCACATCGCGATCGGTAATGTGGCGACGATCTTCACGCAGGTGTACGGTAATGCCGTCCGCGCCTGCCTGTTCAGCAATAAACGCCGCCTGTACCGGGTCCGGATAGTCGGTGCCGCGCGCATTACGTAACGTGGCAATGTGGTCAATATTGACGCCTAACAGTAATTCAGCCATGACAATCCTCGTTAATCTTTCTTCGTTTTTACTGTGCGTTTGGGCATAAATTGCCGGAACAGCTCCCGGCTTTTTAACGGTTTTCCCCCAAGATACGGCTTTAACGCCATACGGGTAAAGCGTTTAGCGGCACGCAGGGTATCGATATCCGGAAATTCCCGCGCCTCCAGTGCTTTCAAGTGCCGTCCGGTAAAGGTGTTATTATCGATGACGACGCTGGCGATAAAACCTTTTTCTTCGCGGTAACGGTAGGTCATGGTGTCATCTACCCGTTCGCCGCTGCCTGCACAGTGGGTGAAATTGACGCCATACCCCAGATGTCCCAGCAACGCCAGTTCGAAACGTCGCAACGCCGGTTCAGGCGAGTCGGTGGTTCCCGCCAGCGCCTGAATACAGTTCAAATAATCAAAGAAGAGTTCGGAGAAGCGCGTTTCATATTCCAGTACGCGAGAGAGGAGTTCGTTGATATACAGGCCGCTATAGAGCGTAATACCGCTTAACGGCAGCGCCAGAGAAACCGCCTCGGCGCTACGCAGGGTTTTCACCTCGCCGCATCCGCTGTAGCGTAGCAATAACGGCGTAAAAGGCTGCAACGCACCTTTCAGATTGGAACGTTTAGATCGCGCGCCTTTGGCGACAAGGCGCACGCGCCCCGATTCTTCCGTGAAGACGTCCAGCATCAGGCTGGTTTCGCTCCAGGGGCGACTGTGCAGGACAAATGCGCGCTGCCACCCTTCCACGCAGAGTTAACTCACAGATCGTCTACGTAACCGAGACTGCGCAGAGCGCGTTCGTCATCGGCCCAGCCGGATTTTACTTTCACCCACAGTTCCAGGTGTACCGGCGCTTCGAACATCTCCTGCATGTCTTTACGCGCTTCAATACCAATGGTTTTGATTTTGGCGCCTTTGTTGCCAATCACCATCTTCTTCTGTCCTTCGCGCTCGACGAGGATCAGCCCGTTGATATCATAGCCGCCGCGTTCGTTGGTAACAAAACGCTCAATCTCAACGGTAACGGAGTACGGCAGCTCGGCGCCGAGAAAACGCATCAGCTTTTCACGGATGATTTCAGATGCCATAAAGCGCTGAGAGCGATCGGTGATGTAATCTTCCGGGAAGTGGTGAATAGCTTCCGGTAAATGTTTACGCACGATACCGGCAATGGTATCGACATTCATGCCCGTTTCAGCAGAGATCGGCACGATATCAAGAAAGTTCATCTGGCTTGCCAGGAACTGGAGGTGCGGCAGCAAATCGGCTTTTTCCTGCACGTTATCCACCTTGTTAACGGCGAGAATAACCGGCGCTTTGCCATCGCGCAGTTTGTTCAGAACCATTTCGTCGTCCGGCGTCCACCGAGTGCCTTCCACAACAAAAATCACCAGCTCAACGTCGCCAATCGAACTGCTCGCCGCCTTATTCATCAAACGGTTAATGGCGCGCTTTTCTTCCATATGCAGCCCCGGGGTATCAACATAGATTGCCTGATACGGGCCTTCGGTATGAATACCGACAATGCGGTGGCGCGTGGTCTGCGCTTTACGGGAAGTGATCGAAATCTTCTGCCCAAGCAGTTTGTTCAGCAAGGTGGATTTGCCAACGTTCGGACGCCCGACGATGGCAATAAATCCGCAGTAAGTTTTGTCGGTGCTCATTCCAACTCCAGTTTTTTCAGCGCCTGTTCGGCGGCAGCCTGCTCCGCCTTACGACGGCTGGAACCCGTGCCAACCACCGGTTCACTCAGGCCGCTGACCTGGCAGTGGATAGTAAATTCCTGATCGTGCGCCTCGCCGCGTACCTGCACAACCAGGTAAGATGGCAGCGGCAGATGGCGACCCTGCAAATACTCCTGCAAGCGCGTTTTCGGATCTTTTTGTTTATCGCCCGGACTTATCTCATCCAGACGGGTTTTATACCAGTTAAGGATTAACTGCTCGACGGTCTGGATATTGCTATCGAGAAATACTCCACCGATTAACGCTTCAACGGTGTCCGCCAGTATAGACTCTCGACGGAATCCGCCGCTTTTTAATTCGCCCGGCCCTAAACGCAGGCACTCGCCTAAATCAAATTCACGGGCTAATTCCGCCAGCGTATTACCACGCACCAACGTGGCGCGCATACGGCTCATATCTCCCTCATCCACCCGTGGGAAACGGTGATAAAGCGCGTTAGCGATAACGAAGCTCAAAATTGAGTCACCTAAAAACTCCAGGCGTTCGTTATGCTTACTGCTGGCGCTGCGGTGAGTTAATGCCTGCTGCAACAGCTCCTGATGATTAAAAGTGTAGCCCAGCTTCCGTTGAAGCCGATTAATTACGATGGGGTTCATGCGATACCAATAAATGAATGCGTCAACAATCCAGCACACGAAACAGACCTGATACACGTCATCTGCCCTGCCGCATCGCTGCAGCGGAAAGAAGGTTGTCTATAACCAACGCTGTTTCGTGTGCCGTGGCGACCAAACGGCGCCAACCTAAAACTTCGGGGGAATATTCTATACACAACGACAGGGGATGTCGTTAGTCTGAGGGAATTTATCCTGGAAATAATTCACGCTGCCGCTAAAAAGACGGCAGCGTGAACGATCATTTCGCCACAGTTAGTGAATACCGCCGATACGGCTCAGGCGTACGCCTGTCGGCCACTCCCCTTCCTGCTTGTCAAAACTCATCCAGATAGCGACCGCTTTACCAACCAGATTCGCTTCCGGAACAAATCCCCAGTAACGGCTATCCGCGCTGTTATCACGGTTATCGCCCATCATGAAATATTGCCCCGGCGGTACAACCCAGGTCGCCAGCGGTTGTCCTGGCTGTTGGTAATACATGCCCAACTGATCCTGGGCTATCGGCACCATCAGGATGCGGTGCGTTACATCGCCCAGCGTCTCTTTACGTTCGGTCAGGCGAATGCCGTTTTCTTTCGTCTCGTTTAGCGGAACCTCAAAGAAACCGCTGCTCGCTTCTCCGCCGTTACGGCGGGCAAAGGTCTGTACAAAATCGCTCGGCTCAACGTTAGAGTAGGTAACCGGCAGCGCATTTTCGCACGCCTGACCGGAGCTACAGCCTGGCTGAATCGTCACCTCTTTCGCAACCGGATCATAAGTGATTTTATCGCCCGGCAAACCGACCGCGCGTTTGATGTAATCTAACTTAGGATCCTCCGGATATTTAAATACCACAATATCCCCGCGCTTTGGATGACCGGTTTCAATCAGGGTTTTCTGGTAGATCGGATCTTTAATGCCATAGGCAAATTTTTCCACCAGAATAAAATCACCGATAAGCAATGTCGGCATCATCGAGCCTGACGGGATCTGAAAGGGTTCATAAAGAAATGAACGAACGATCAGAACGATCGCCAGAACCGGGAAAACCGACGCCCCGGTCTCCAGCCAGCCCGGCTTAGGCGCCACTTTATTGAGCGTAGCGTTATCCAGCGCATCTCCCGACGCCGTTTGCGCAGCAGCCTGACGCGCCCGACGTTTTGGCGCGAAAACAAACTTATCAACGCACCATAAAATGCCCGTCACCAGTGTGGCTATCACCAGAATCAGGGCAAACATGTTCGCCATGCCAACTCCTTAGGGATTATTTATTGTCTTTACCGACATGCAGAATGGCGAGGAACGCTTCCTGAGGCAGCTCGACGTTACCGATCTGCTTCATGCGTTTCTTACCCTCTTTCTGTTTCTGCAGCAGTTTTTTCTTTCGACTGATATCGCCGCCGTAGCACTTCGCCAGCACGTTCTTACGTAACTGTTTTACCGTCGAACGGGCAATAATATGCGTACCAATCGCCGCCTGAATCGCGATATCAAACTGCTGGCGTGGGATCAAATCTTTCATCTTCTCCACCAGCTCGCGACCACGGCTTTGCGAGTTATCGCGGTGCGTGATCAGCGCCAGCGCATCGACACGTTCGTTGTTGATTAACACATCAACACGCACCATGTCGGAAGCCTGGAAGCGCTTGAAGTTATAATCCAGAGACGCATAGCCGCGCGACGTTGATTTCAGGCGGTCAAAGAAGTCGAGCACCACTTCCGCCATCGGGATTTCATAGGTCAATGCCACCTGGTTACCGTGGTACACCATGTTAGTTTGCACGCCACGTTTCTCAATACACAGAGTAATAACGTTACCTAAATAGGCTTGTGGTAACAGCATATGACACTCGGCGATAGGCTCGCGCAGTTCATAAATGTTATTCAACGGCGGCAGCTTGGAGGGGCTATCAACATAGATAGTCTCTTTCGCCGTTGTTTCTACTTCATAAACCACAGTCGGCGCAGTGGTGATCAGATCCAGATCGTATTCGCGCTCCAGACGCTCCTGAATGATCTCCATATGCAGCAGACCGAGGAAGCCGCAGCGGAAGCCAAAGCCCAGCGCCGAGGAACTTTCCGGTTCATAGAACAGTGAGGCGTCGTTCAGGCTCAGCTTGCCGAGCGCATCGCGGAAACTTTCATAATCGTCGGAACTGACCGGGAACAGACCTGCGTAAACCTGCGGTTTCACCTTCTTAAAGCCCGGCAGCGCTTTTTCCGCTGGGTTACGCGCTGAGGTTAAGGTATCGCCAACCGGCGCGCCGAGGATATCTTTAATGGCGCAGACCAGCCAGCCTACTTCACCGCACTTCAGCTCGGTACGATCAACCTGTTTCGGCGTAAAGATCCCCAAGCGGTCAGCGTTGTAGGTCTGCCCAGTGCTCATCACTTTAATTTTGTCGCCTTTACGCATCGTGCCGTTTTTAATACGTACCAGCGATACCACGCCCAGGTAGTTATCGAACCAGGAGTCAATAATCAGCGCCTGCAACGGGCCGTCCGGATCGCCTTGCGGCGGCGGGATATCACGCACCAGGCGTTCCAGCACATCCGTCACGCCGACACCCGTTTTGGCGGAGCAGCGTACCGCGTCCGTCGCATCAATACCGACAATGTCTTCAATTTCCTCCGCCACACGCTCCGGATCGGCGGCCGGCAGGTCAATTTTGTTAAGCACCGGCACCACTTCAAGATCCATTTCCATCGCGGTGTAGCAGTTTGCCAACGTTTGCGCTTCTACGCCCTGGCCGGCATCCACCACCAGCAGCGCGCCCTCGCAGGCGGCCAACGAACGAGAGACTTCATAGGAAAAGTCAACGTGTCCCGGCGTGTCGATAAAATTCAGTTGATAAGTTTCACCATCAGACGCTTTAAAATCCAGCGTCACACTCTGGGCTTTAATAGTAATACCGCGCTCACGCTCAAGATCCATGGAGTCAAGTACTTGAGCTTCCATTTCACGGTCAGACAGGCCACCGCAGATCTGGATAATACGGTCAGACAGCGTCGATTTACCGTGGTCAATGTGAGCAATGATGGAGAAATTTCTTATGTTCTTCATAAATATGAATTTTTCAACTCGCTATGCTGATAAATTTTTCTTGATGGACACAGCGGTGGACATTCCACAATAACTACCCCATCAACGACTGGCGTGCATATTACACTGTAGCTTTGAAATCGTCAGCATACGATCTGCTGATCAACATATGATGTTACATCACAATAGTGAACTGTACGACCTATAAACACGGTTACAGTCAGTCCTGACTAAACAGCAGGCAGCCTACCAAAGCACGCTCTTGCAAACAACGTGACTGCGGTAATCCATCACATCAGAAATGTGAAAAATCAGGGTGAAGATTTAATTGAACCTGTCACTTAACCCGAAGCAGGTCTTCATAGCGGGTGGTATATCGTGGCGAGAGGATCTCCCGTTTAATATACCACTATTATTGGATTCCCTGCCCAGTAGAGGTTACCGGCGCAATGGAGAGAAGACAATCTCATCTGTAGTCTACTGATCAAACATTAGGGTAAGAGTAATGAAAAAAGTATATTTTATGTTTGTTATCTTGTTGTCACTTTCAGGTATTCATTCCGCGATGGCAAAAACCTGGCAGGAGATTAAAGAAAGCAAAGAGTTACGTGTGGGGGTGCCTGGTGACTATGCTCCCCTCGCATTTCACAACAGACAAAATAAATTAATCGGTTTTGATATTGATATGGCATATTCACTGGGAAAAGCTCTGCACCTGAATATCCTGTTTGTACCTAGCAGTTGGCCTACGCTGTCAACTGACCTGGCAGCAGACAAATTTGATATTGCAATGGGAGGGATTACAGAAACTCCCGGCAGAAGAAAACAGTTCGCACTTTCTTCTCCGGTACTTAAAAATGGGAAAATAGCGCTGACGCAATGTAACAGGATTAATGACTTCAAATCTCTTGAAGATATTGATCGTAAGGGCGTGCGGATTGTTGTTAATCCAGGTGGTACAAATCAGGACTATGTTGACAAGCATATCAGGTATGCAGATGTTATTCGCGAGAGAGACAATAATGCCACTCTGCAGAGGATTCGTGAACGCAGCGCTGATGTCATGTTTACCGACTTGCTCGAAGGTAATTATTACCAGAATAAAGAGCCAGGCGTCTTCTGCGTATCAACCAGGAGTATTCTCCCCGACACTGCCGGCAATAAAGTCTATATGATGGCCAAGGATAATCAGTATCTTCTTAACGCTGTAAATAGCTGGTTGTCTGATGAAAACCGAAGCATACTTGCCAGAAAATGGCAGATATCCGCAGAGTAGCCGCCACAACGTTTTGACAAGCACCATTGCCGACTGGCGAACAGAACGCGCTGGGTGAAATCAGTGACGACGATAAAGCCAGCCTGGCTAAATGGATGGCGTATATCAGGGAGCTTAAAACGCTGGATTTAACAGGCATTTCAGATGAGTCCACCTTCACAGCAATCAGATGGCCTGCATTACCACAGGAGCGATTACTGGTTGTCGGTATTCTTGGTCACCAGGTTTTTAGCACATTTATTCTGGTATGAGTTGAAATATTGCAAAGGTATTGATGCTCATTATTTTTTCTTTAAGTAAATTTTCGCTCAACAAACTTAATTATTTATTCCACGATGATGAAGTGTGAGCTATGCTGGAAATGAAGGAAGTCAATAGCAAGGATAATCTGAATATTCACGGGTGATATTATGAAACATCGTATATTTTTCCCATTGCTTCTGGTATTGTCGGCTACAACCTTTTCGGCATCGGCGATGGCTACCAGTGATTCACCCCCCCCATCAGATAATACAAAACATTCCTCCAGTGGCTTTCCGCCACCACCAGCCCCATATATTCGCCCACCCTGGTGTAATAACTGGCCATCAGATATTTTGAAGCCAGATTTTTGGTGTCAGGTTTGTGGTTGTTAATTTTTTACAGAAGTCTGTAATAACCATATCAGTTTATTATGTTTTATTAGTTCCTGCTGATACTGAATATTACTTCAGGCTGGTGTATTTTCTTAACACCAGCCTGATTTTTCACAACGTCAAATTACTGACTTACAGGCACATCAGGCCAGTCAGGATTTGCGGTATCTACCCGGTTTACCAGCACCCTGTATTTTTTCCACTCAGCGAGCTGCGCTTTCTCATCATCTGTTGCGATTCCAGGATCAATGGCATCCTGACTCTTTTGTGAAAAATTTTAGCTTAGCTGATTACTGCCCACAGTGTGTTTTACTGTATAAGAACAGAATTATTATCAGTAATATTTATATGCTTGTTGAAGTAATATACAGCATATACCAATAAAGATCAGATTGTTTTTTTGCGTCAGATGATGCTTCAATTGACCTTAATCACAACTTATCATAACAATCAGTTGCTTATAAATATTCTCAAATAAATGTATATTGCCATCAATAAAAGGTTCATACTGTTTTATGATTCAACCTGACTATTATCACAGCATATTAAAGCCAGTAAAATCAATCTGTTGTAACTCATAAATATTTTTCAGGAGTCGACCATGAACACTTTAGACATATCATCATACCCACCTAACTTACTTTCAGATATAGAGATTATTTATGGTAAAGCGTTACTGCAGCTCATCCTGGAGTCTAAAAAAATCAACAGCGAGAATCTTATCTCTCAGTTAAAACATGAACAAAAAGAGCAGCAATGGCTCGAAGATAAAGAACCATTATCTACTGCGCTGAAAATACTGGATAAATCATGAAAAGCAGCATAACATTGTCATCTTTACTTGTACTCACAGTTATAATAACAGGATGCTCGTCAGGTAAGAGTAAAGATGATTATAGCCAGGTGGATGGAATATACTTCTGGGGCCAGGATATAAGCGCATTTCAACCATGCCACACACGCCAGATATACTGGCTTAACGGAGAAAAAACCACACTGAGAAGCTTAAAAAAGCATCACAGTACAAATAAAAATGTCTATGCATCCCTGATCGTGCATAACGATGGATACTAGGACAAAGGGTCTTCAGGCACTTATGATGAAACTCTTATGCTTGAGAAAATTATTAGTACAGACAACAGTAAAAACCACGCTGATTGTCTGAACTTTATAATTCCCAGTAAAAAACACAAAGTTACATCCAAAAATGAACTTTCCAGATAAAAAACTGTCAAAGCAATATACATAATAAAATGTACTTCTGAGGATATATGAACAATACACTGATAATAATTTCCCTGCTTATCATATTCAGTATTTTTAGCTATGCTGTAATCAAAGTAGGAATAGGCATATCAAATAATCCAGACAAAACTGATGAGTAAAAACAAACATTTCCTGAATTAATGCCTCTACCTTACCATCAAAAAATTAACAATATTTTGAGGAACATTTCTTAATGAAATCAAAAGATACCCTAAAGTGGTTCCCCTCTCAACTTCCTAAAGTTCGTATTATCCTGGGTGATGCAGTAGTGGAGGTGGCGAAACAGGGCAGGCCTATCAATACCAGGACATTGCTTGATTATATCGAAGGGAATATAAAGGCCAAGGCATGGCTGGATAATAAAGAATTATTACAAACAGCAGTATCAGTTCTTAAAGAAAACCAGGATGCGAATGGGAAGATATAATATATTCAAAAAGGAGATAACCCAGACAGAATTTCGCCGTCTGACCATCACCTGTTATCATTTAATTATAAAGCAATCAGACAAACAATTATCAACTTCTGTAAGAACGTCTACACTCTCTTTTACTCTGTCTGGACAACATGTTACTTGTCTCTTACAACTATCAGAATAAATATATATCACCAGTTAATATAGAAAAAATAGTTTTCTTTTAGATAAACGCTCTCTTTTCATGCTATACTCGCCCCAAATCAATAAAATTCGGAAAACAGGATGTCCTATACCTTATTTTACTCACCAGGAGCAGCCAGTTTTGCAGTTCACTGGATGTTGTTCGAACTAAAAACGCCATTTACTGCTCAACTCGTTGATATTGAAAGTGGTAATCAACGCTCCCCTGAATATCTCAGTCTTAATCCTGTTGGTCGGGTGCCTACCCTTATCGTTGATGGAAAACCAGTGACTGAATCAACGGCTATTTTGATGCTTCTTGCCGAGCGCCATCCTGAATCTGGCCTTGCACCTAAACCAGATACGCCTGAGCGTGCAGAATGGCTGGAACTGATGATATATATGGCAAATACATTACTTCCTTCAATGCGAGACTGGTTTTACGCCGATAAGGATGGTAGTCCCGAAGACGCTGACGCTATTCGTACCCTGGCCCGTAGCCGTATTGAGGAAGCCTGCGAATATTTAGATAAACGTCTGGCAAATCAACAAACCTATCTGGTGGGTGACAGACTGACTACAGTAGACTTATTAGCGACAATGTTGATGCGCTGGACACGCAACATGCCAACCCCAGCCATGCAATGGCCACACCTTGCCAGTTACATTTATCGAATGAGAGAACTCCCTTCATTTTTACAGACTCATAATCAAGAAAAATTAGAGGGATGGTTAAATTCATAGTTCATTTGGTACTCTGGCGTAAATTACAAGAGTAAAAGCTCTGAACCTGAGTTTCATATATGCACTCCCTCCCCGTTATGTAATTAGTCCCTGCTCATACAACACCAAGTTCTGAACTACCGTACTAATATTTTACTGACTGACCGGAGAAACCAGCCAGTCAGTAGTTATTACTGTGGTAATGCTGGCCACCTGATTGCTGTAAAGGTGGCCTCGTTTTTAACTTCGCTTAAATCCAGTGCTTTAAGTTTCCTGATATACGCCATCCATTGAGTCAGATTTGCCTTATCGTCGTCATTGATTTCACCCAGTGCCAGTTCGGTTCGCCAGTCGGCAATGGTGCTGTTAGCTCCATCCAGTAGTTTCTGTCGGGTGGTTTCGGCCTTAGCCTGATAGTCAACGGGAACAGCCAGAACAGTGCCGTTCGAATATTTCCAGCCGCCATAGATATTAAATCCGGCTGGTAGTTTATTGACCTCAACAACTGAAAAGCCAGCCGGATAGAGTCGCGACACATCTTCTGATACGGAACGGATTATATTTTCAGAATCAATGCACAACTTATATTTTTTCGTGAATTTACTCAGTGACTCATAAAAATCCTGACCATCTTCACTACGAAAATACAGAAAATTGCTATCATAATCCGGGTCGTCAGGAATGTATCGGTTAACGTTTTTTAATTCCATTATATTCACCTAAATTATCCATTAATTGTACGCCAGCCATTACCCACCCACATTTGTAGCGGTCTATACGCAAATGTCACACCGTATGCTGTTGTTGGGTCATGTCTGGCCTGTGTTAAAAAGCAACCAGCAGGCGCTTCTGCTGGTCCATATTCATCTACTTTGCCAGGCCATACAGGAGCGCCGCGCTGGATATTCTGGACATAACGATTATCTGATTCGCCTTTTGTATATACGTTTCCTGATGTTAAATAACGGGCGTCGAAATTACCGTAATTATCCGGAATAACTTGTCCATTAACAACAAACTGAATACTGCCATCGGTATTACGCTGGCTGTATAAATGCCATCCCTGGTCGTCATCCAGCTCAATAACCGTTGGTCGATTTCCGTCACCCCACAAATGAAATTGAGCATTCAGCACGGAGTTATTTGAGCTAGTCATGGTCATTCGTTTGGCATTGCCTGCGCGAATGGCTCCCAGAACCTGCATTTCACCGGGAGCGACACGAACGGTGTGCTGGCTATTCGCAAACGTATCCAGTATCCCGTCACCGTTCTGTTTAATTCCTGTGTCGTTATCGCCGAACACAATCGAATTACCACCAAGCGCATTGTCAGTACCAATGCCTAACGGACCGTTTAGCTTCCCTCCATTAACTGACAGCGCTCCGACATCTTCGGGAGTGGGTTTCATCATGCTATTAAAGAGTGTATATGTCTGACCGTTCGTAACGTTGGCAGGCTTGGTTTCTGAATACTCAGGAACACTATATAGTGTGACATTTGCATTACTGGTGTAATCGTACTGTGCAATTAAACCGTAGGCATACCGACCGATATTTATATAAACATCGTAAGTGTCGCCGGATGTGTTAATCCATGCGACCTCGTTAGCTGCGGCAGGGGAGCGCCTCCATAATGTGGCGGTAATTCCGACAGGCGAACCATTACCGGCGCGCAGTATCAGCTCACTGATTGCCGCCTGCTCAAATGAACCAACGTTAAACC
Organism: Salmonella enterica subsp. houtenae serovar Houten; assembly: GCA_900478215.1. Lineage (NCBI taxonomy): Bacteria > Pseudomonadati > Pseudomonadota > Gammaproteobacteria > Enterobacterales > Enterobacteriaceae > Salmonella > Salmonella enterica. The sequence continues at coordinate 1,162,345 of LS483478.1, read as the reverse complement.
CCGACCCACCGTACAGTTTAATCACCGCAGTTGATGTGGCTTGTGGCATGAAAACCGTGGCGATTTTAAACCAGCCAGATTCACCAAATGTAACGCTGGTAGAGGTTACAGTGCCGATAGTTCTCGCAAATTGTTTTTTGTCCGGAATATCGCCGCCATTCTGGTCTTTTTGCATGGCGCCGGCTGCGCGATTTATGGTTTCCCGTAAACCAATGTATTCGATAAGACCGTCAACGTTTTTTCCTGACAGCGCCGTCAGGGTTTCGTCCAGCGGCTGCTTGCCCGCCAGTTTATTCAGTACCGTAGTGGCAAAGTTCGGATCGTTTCCCAGTGCGTCAGCCAGTTCCTGCAGGGTGTCCAGTGACTCCGGTACGGAACCAACCAGCGCGGCAATCAGTTTGCGGACAAACTCCGCGTTTGCTGTCTGAAGCCCTTTAGCATCGTCTGGCGGTGTCGGTGTGGTCGGCGTTCCAGTGAATGCCGGGCTGTCCAGCGGCGCTTTGGTCTGTACCTCGTCCATGACAGCATGGACCGCCTTTGGCGTGGCTGCCAGCGCTTCGCTGTCACTGTCCGTGGCGCTGCTTAACTTAACGATACCTTTTTTCGTCAGGCTGGCATCTTCCAGGGAAATCACGTCCGCGATATCTTCTGCCCGTTTTGCGGCATCTTCTGCTCTGGTGGCTGCTGCTCCGGCAGCAGTACTGTTTTGCGCCGCCAGTGATGCGCTGGTATCAGATGCGGCGGCGTGAGTGGATGCCTCCGATGCTGATGACGAGGCGGCTGTTGCGCTGGCCGCTGCTGTACTTGCTGACGTTGCTGCATTTGTCTCAGATGTTTTCGCTGCGGCTGCCGATGCGGCTGCCGCCTTTTCCGACGCTGCCGCCGCAGTGGCTGACGCACCTGCATCACCAGCACTGGAAGCCGCCTGCGTTTCTGACGTCTTCGCGGCGGTTTCGGATGCTCCGGCGCGCTCTGCTGATGTCTGCGCCGCCGTCGCGCTGGCGGCTGCGGCAGCAGCTGAATCTCCGGCGGCAGTACGGGAGGCATCTGCATTCGCTTCAGATGTTTTCGCTGCGGCTGCCGATGCGGCTGCCGCCGTTCTGGCTGTGTCAGCCGACGCCGCGCTGGCTGATGCCTCCCCGGCTTTTGTGGTCGCCGTACCTGCGCTGCTCTCCGCAGATGCTGCGGATGAGGCTGCCTGTGTGGCTGATGCTTCTGCCGCTCCGGCTGCATTCACTGCTGCCGTGGCGCTTTCCGATGCCTGACCTGCTGATGTCTGCGCCTGTTCAGATGCCTGCCCTGCGGCGGTGGCATTCCGCGATGCCTCCGATGCCTGGCGGGCAACTTCTTCCACCATCGCCTCAAAACGCCGCAGCGCCTCCGGGCGGATGTCGTCTTCCGTCATGGCCCCCAGAAAATCATTCAGGGTGCCCGGCTTTGAATCATCGTAAACCGTAATAACTCCGGCATGTGACGGGGGATACCCGTCCACCAGGAGCGTGACAGTGTACTGCCCCTGCTCCACATCCATGCTGTAGCGCCCGGCGTCATCCGGATTTTCTGATGCCACCGTATTCACGACCACCGTCGTACTGGTCCGGCAGGCCTTCAGCTGAATGGTGCAGTTCTGTACCGGCGTTCCCGTACCATCTTTCAGTACGCCGGAAATAAGTACTGGCATATTGCCTCCATAAAAAAGCCCGCCCGCAGGCAGGCTTCAGATTCATTCACATCTCAGCACTGATTATCCGGGTCACGTAAATATGCCGGCAGAGAACACTGGACGCTCCGCGTGATTGTTTTTCCCTTTGCCTCGCGGTGCTGTTTCTGCCCACGGTCGGTGCCGGTATAAATCCGGGTCTGGTTTTCAATATTGCTGTTGCCGCTTCCTCTTCCGTTATCGGCAACGGCAGCAGTGGAAAATAAAACGGACAGGGAAAGCCCTGCCGCCAGAGAAATTACGCGCGACATAGTCATATTTGTTCCTCATTAAACGAAAGGGACCGGAAATCCGGTCAGTTTGTGAAGTTGCTCCCCGACCGGGAAACCATCACCAGCGGCCAGACGGAAGCAGACGTGGTGTACTGCCCACGGACCCTCAGAGAGACGCTGATATCCACGACAGGTGAAGTGGTGTAGACCGAAAAGACGACGGTCTGATACATGGCCGGAATCCCTGCGGTATACGGCATAACCTCCGCCGTTTTCACCTGGCCGTTAATATTTATCGTGACGGTGATGGCACCGGAGCCACCGTTACGCTCACAGTTAGCCATCACCGTGATGGTTTTCCCAATCTGATAGGTGGCGCTGTCGGTATACCGTGTTGAGGTGCTGCGTTCGTCGTTCGTCGCCCTGATGCTCACGCCCTGCATGACTTTTGAGCCGCAGATATCACCGACAAACTCTCTCGCTTCTATCACGCCAGAAAACTTACCGGAGGTGGCATTGATTTCTCCCGTAAACGAGCCAGATACAGCGTTGATATGGCCGCTGATATCCGCATTTTTCGCAGTCAGCTTTCCATCCGGCGTCAGGGAAAATGCCGGAGGATTCCCGCCACTGGTAATGGTCGGCGCGCTCAGGTATTTCAGGAACGCCTCATTCATGATTATCTGGTCGCCCTGCATGACGAATCCGGGCGTCTCGTTTCCGTTTGCCGGGTTAATATAAGCAATGCGATCCGCCGCCACCAGGAACTGGCTTATCTTCCCGTCAGGCGTGTCTTCCATGCTCAGTCCAAGTCCGGCCACATAATATTTGCCGTCTTTGGTCTGCTCTATTTTGACGCCCCACATGGCGTTCCATTTATCGTTAGCGTCCTGCCACTCCTTAGAAAACTGCTGCAGTTTGCTGGCGTTATCCTCCGTCAGATCTACTTTTTCCAGCAGCTCCTTACCCAGGTGACTTTCAGTTATCTGCCCTTTGAAAAAATCCAGATAGCCTGCGGCATCGTTGCTGGCCTGCCCGGTCGCCTCCACGAATGCGGATTTACCGACCTGATTTACCGCCCGGATATAAAAATAGTAATCCCTGCCGGGCCTGATATTCACGCTGGCCGCTATCCAGTACAGCGCTGTTCCCAGATATCGTGCGGCGTTTTCCACCTGATGGATATCCGTAATCTGCGCGTCTGAAAACCAGAACTCATACTGCACCGTCGGGTCGTATACCGCCTGACGCGGTGTGGCTGTAATCTGGAAATAGCCAGGGGTGAGTTCGATAAATGATGGTGCCGCCGGCGCGGAGATGCTGAACTGTGTGCTGGCCGGGTCTCCCTGTTGTCCCTGGCTGTTCACCGCCCTGACGGACAGGGTGTAGCGCCCCGGCGTCAGCCCCCGGAACCGGTACTGCGTATCCGGCGTTCCTGCACTGCTTACCAGCCGGTCACTGCCATCTTCCGCCGCCACGTTCAGGCGCAACGAAAAAGAGACGCCCTTAACGACTCGCGGTGTGTCCCAGCGCGCCAGTACCTGATACTGTCCCTCCTCCGCCAGAATTTCTGTGGTCAGATGCTGTATCGCCGGGGGAACGGTGCCGTGAATCGTTCCGGGCTGCGGGTCGAACGATGCCCCGTTGTCCACGATGGACTCTTTTTCCGGAACATGCTGTACGGCGGTGATGGCATACGTTCCGTCGTCGTTTTCCCGGACAGCCACACACCGGAAGAGACGCTGGCGCAGCGACGGCAGTTTCAGCCCCCAGACGCTGTATTCCGCCACGCCGTCCGGTATCCGGCTGACCTGAACCTGCACACCGTCGGTAACAGACTGCACGTCCACGCTGACCGGCGAACCTTCGCCATCCACCAGGCTTATCAGCGTGGTGCCGGACGACGGCAGGGTAATTTCCCTGTCAAGGGTCAGAATGCGACGGTCGCGGTCAACGGACAGAATCCGTCCGCCCAGGCTGATGCCGGCATAATCCTCGTCGCAAACCTCAATCACATCACCGGGAACGTGGCGCAACCCCTCCGCCCCCACACTAAAATCTACCGTCTGGGTTTCCAGCAGCTCCGTTTTTATCAGCCACAGCCCGGCGCGGTGCGCCTGCCCGCGACTGGTACAGCCAAACGCATCCATTTTTACCAGATTGCGTCCGTAGTGACTGATGGCGACCGTGTCTTCCACCAGTTCCGTGGATGTCTGCCAGCCATTATCAGGGTCAGTCCAGTTCACCTCTACCGCATTATGGCGGTCCTTCCGCGCACTGAAGCTGTAACGGAACGGTGTACCCTCATCCGGCATTACCACATTGCTGCGGGTATAGGTCCAGACTGTATCCGAGGGCCTGTCCTGCACGAAGGTCAGCCTCTGCCCGTTCCACACCGGCATACAACGCATGGCGGAGCAGAAGTCGGTCAGCACATCCCACGCCTTACGCTGCTGTGCCAGATACGCATTAAAGGTCATACGCGGCTCTGTCCCGCCGAATCCGTCAGGGACCATCTGGTCGCAGTACTGGCCTATTGCATACAGCGCCCATCTGTCCACGTCCGCCGCGCCGATTCGCTGTCCCATGCCATAACGGGGATGTGTCAGCACATCCCAGAGACACCACGCCGGATTATTGCTGTATGCAGGCTTGAACGTGCCGTCCCAGATGCCGCTGTAGGTTCGCGCTACCGGATCGTAATTCGACGGCACATGAATAATCCGCCCGAAAAAATGGTAATTTCGCGTCACCTGCTGGCTGCCGAACTGCTCAGACTCCACCTGCAGGCCAATTACGGCGGTGTTGGGATAACGCTGCCGGACATCAATAATCTCGGTATACGACGACCAGACCGTGTTGTTCTGTAACTGGTCAGTGGTACTGTCTGCCGTCACACGTACCATCCGGATACCGAATGGCCGGGGAGGGAGATTATCCACTATCACCGAGGCCAGATACTGTGTGGTTGTTTTCCCGGTAATCGTAATTTCTTTTTCCACCACCCACTGACCATAGCGCTCAAGATGGATTTGCAGCCTGACCGATGTCGGATTGCGGTCGCCCTTGCTGTTGGCCTCCACCAGTGACTGCACGCCGAACGTAAAACGCAGGCGGTCAATATTTGCAGCCGTGATGGTCCTGGTCACCGGATTGTCGTGTTTGACCTGTACACCAAGCACCGTCTCGGCGCCGGACGATTCAAATCCCTCCAGCGGGGTCTGTTCCTGCTCACCGACGCGGTATACCACCTTCACGCCGTGGATATTCGTGTTACCGTCGCGGTCCACCACCGGCGTCTGGTTTACCAGAACACTTTGCAGACCGTTCACCGGGCCTTCTATCGGTCCCTCGCTGATGGCATCGATGACACTCAGCAGCTGCGTGGATTTAAGGTTATCCGGTGCCTCGCGGGGCGTATGCCCTTTTCCTCCGCCCTTTCCCATTTATTACCCCGTAAAACGACAAAACCGCCCGGAGGCGGTTCTGTCTGAATCTGTTCTGTTGTCAGCGGCCAATCACCACAACCTGACCACCATCTCCTTCATCAGCGGTACTGACTTCCTGGGAAATCACGCGTGACCCCACCTGCATCTCGCCGTACAGCACCGGCAACGTGTTACCGTTGGCAACCATATTATCCAGCGACGAGAAATACGTGTTCTGCCTGCCGTTATCGGTCTGCCTCATTCCGGACATTTTGGGTTTTGGTGCCAGCATCTGCGCCACACCGCCCAGAATCATCGACGCCCCGGTCATATACATGCCGGATACCGCCGCCGCTCCCAGCCAGCCTGCCGGGTTCCACCAGGCAACGGCAATCAGCGCCGCACCAAGCACCGCCTGAAACACCCCGCCAGATTTGGCCCCGGCCAGACGCGGCACAATATGAATCACCGCGCCAGGCGGCAGCGGGTCATGCAGGCTGGTTGTCAGGGTATCAGCCGTAACATCGTCTCCGGCTATGCGTACCTGATACCAGCCGTCGTTCAGTTTCTGCCGGAGACCGGGCAACTGTACCGCCAGTGCCCGGATAGCTTCAGCACCACTGGCTACCTGCAGGCTGACGCGGCGGCAAAATCGTTGCAGATCCCCGTAAAGGCAAATTCGCGCCATGCCCGGTGTCGCCAGATGGAGTGCGTGCGTCGTTGCCATTTGTCGGTATACCTCTCACGTTTACTCAGTTGTTCAGGAATATGGTGCAGCAGCTCTCCGCCGCCGCAGTAAATCGCTGCGTGGTTCGGAACGGAGGAGCCAAAGCAGCAAATCAGCACGTCGCCGGGCTGCGCACTGGCTGCGCTGACACGGTAAAATCCCGTCGTCTCCAGATTATCCAGATAGAGATTGTCACCATGCCGCCACCAGTCGTCGTCCCGGTGAAAATCCGGCATATCAATCCCCGCCAGATGATAGGCATCACGGAACAGCGTGTAACAGTCAAAAACCCCATGTTTAAACTGTCGTCCGGTCAGGTGTGGCACACAGCGGAATTTATGTACCTGGCCGGCGCATACCAGCCACCACGGCAGGTCGCTTTGAACCTGCAGCCTGCGGTCCACATCGCTCAGATAAGGCTGACCGCCAGGATGGCTGTGAACCAGCGCCACAATCTCCCCCTGCGTTTCAGCCCTCAGCCAGTCCTCCGGCGCCATACGGAAATAATCCTCCGGCGCGGCAGAAATATTCACACAGGGGAGATACCGTTCTCCCGCGAGTGTTCTCACCACGAAGCCGCATGACTCCGCAGGCGCACACCGTCGGGCGTGCGCCAGAATATCCTGTTCTTTCATGAAGATTTACTGTGAAAGTTTATTAATGGAGAGGAAACCGCCAAAGTTTCCGGTATTGTCACGCAGGGCGCATCCCCGGGCGCAGCGGCTGCAGACATCTTTTGCCGGATCGGCGGTAGGATTATCAAATTCATCTGCGACAGCTGGTCCCGTATAACCGCATTCGTCAGATCGGTATATCCATGTACAGGTATTGGCCAGCATTATTCGCCCGGGGAAGACACATCCGTCCGTTTCAGTCGGTGTTGCCAGGACAAATGTCGCACTTACCGCCGTCAGATCACTGCACTGCTCGATCACCCATCGGCTTACGGATTCCTGCTCCGGGTCAGCCTCCTGGTTGCCGTTTTGAAAATTCACGGCATCGAGAAACCGGGCATATACTATCCTGCGGATGACCGTCGCCCCAACCAGGCTATACAAATCCTCCACCATTCCGGTCACCATACCGTAAAGATTGGATACCTTCAGTGACGGGCGCGCAGCTGCGCCTTTGCCGTTCATTTCAAATCCGCAACCGTCTACAGGATAAACGTCATATTTCCGTCCCTGCCAGGTAACCGCCTCCCCCTTTTCATTCGCCTCGTTACAAAAAAAATAACGATCACCGCCAGACTGTGTCAGATCGATTTCCCACAAAGTGATCCTGGCGGACTGCGCCAGTTTAGCGGCTTCGTTCAGCGTATCCTGCGAAATGTCCTGCATCACTCCTCCTCAGATAACAACCTGTTCAAAAGTCGTGGTCACAGTCACCCAAAGAGAGCCAACGCTAATCGACCATTTGCGGCAAATCACCCGAATTTGTGTCCAGGTATAAGGCGGTGTCCAGAGAAAGGATTTCACTCCACCGTGGCGGGATAAAAATGCCTCAAGGTTCTGATGTTCTCCCTTACGAATCCGGACCGTTACGTTATACTTCGCCAGATGGCTGTTCAGCCCGGCTGGACGCCGTTGTTCATACCCGTCACCCAGTTTTATGGAGGTGACTTTTGGTTCTGATTCCACTGTCATATCAGGGCGGATCTTCCAGTTAAATGTTTCCATTGTTATCGCCCTCCTCCAGCAATACCCCCGTCACGCGACTGCTGTTGCCAGAAATCAATGGCGGCTTTTTTTCCAATGTTATATACGGCCTGTAATGCCTGCGGACCAATCTGTCCGTTGCCGGCGTCGTTGTGGATTTCAATGTTGTACTCAGGCGCAAACATCGCCATCCCTCCTGAACCGGCTGCCACGACACCCAGCTTACCGTCAGCACCACGACGAAGTGGTAATATTGCCTCCGGTCCTGCCTCGCCCATCACCCCGGCACCTTTGGCAAAAGCAAAAAATGTCGGGCGATTAACAATGCTGCCGCTGTATTGGCTCAGTTCAGAAGACTGATAAACTCCACCAGTCGCATTGGCTGTCACACCAAATCCCAGAGCAGATCCGATTCCCTTTACAGCCTGCATCATTGCCATACGTGCTGAAATTTTTGCCAGATCTGACACGATGGATGCGGTGAAAGATTTAAAGTTTAGTTTTCCAGTGGTAACGAACGTCGCCAGCCCGTCGCCCATACTGTTGAATGCCGATGTGAACATTTGCTCCGTTGCGCCCGCCACGTTGCTGCCCTGCGCCATAAAGTTATCCAGCGCACGCGACGCCCCCAGAGTCCAGTCTCCCTGCGCAGCGTCAACTTTCGAATTGTAATCCGCCCACTCAGCCAGCCGGCGATTGAGACTGCCCTTCAGCGCCTGCTCAGCCTGACGATATTCTTCAGAACCGTATGTCCCCTTTGTCTTACTGTCGCGCTTAAGCTGCTCCAGTTGTTCCTGGTAGCGCTGCTGAATTTTCAGATGCTCTTCGTACCGACCTCGTTGCTGATCGCCCATACCCATTGTGGCCAGCGCCATTGCGTGCTGCTGCCTGACGCGGGATTCTTCGTCAGCGAGCTGGCTGGTTAATGTGAGCGTCTTTTTCTTCAGTTCATTAAGGGCATTCTGGTGTTGCAAATCCTGTTGTGAGATATCCAGCTTCTGTAGCGCAAGCGCAATTTCATTCTTATGTGCCAGTACGCTTTGTTCATCCGCCGTCAGTTTTTTACCGGACAAATCAGCGATGCGCTGCTGAAATGACAAAAGCTGCTTATGCGCTTCCGTCATTTTTTCGGTCGTGGAAAGCTTCGCGGCGGCAATCTGCCCTTCAGTCTGCGCCTGTTGCTGGCTGTACTGCAAAAGCAGTCGCCTGGCCTCGTCGTTGTGGTAAGTCTTTGGCTTTTTCGCCTGTTGTGACAACGCCTTTTTATGACGTTCATTTTCGCGCTCCAGTGCGGCATTGCGTACAGCAGCATCGGCATACTGCATGGCGGTAATGCGCGCCACCTCCCGTTGGTGCCGCAGGGATTCAGTTTCATTATCCCGGTTCAGCGCGGCGTTCTGCTCGTTCCGGCGTTTCTGCGTTTCCTGATAATTACGCTCTGCCTGCGCCTTCGCATCCAGCAGGTCCTTCTGGCGTTTCTGTTCCTGAAGTTCGTTCAGCTGCTGCTGATCGTATTCAGTCTGGGAGGAAGACACCGTCCAGGGCGTTTTACTGCCGCGCGCGATTTTTTCCTGCAGTGTCGCGATCTTTTCATCGAGCGTGTCTTCCCGCCCGATATCCAGCATCCGATCCCATGCCCACTTCGCCGCATCACCGGCAGCATTCCATGCTCTTTCAATCCAGCCCAGATTGTCGTGTACGTCCCCCATCCGCTTATTCATTTCTTCCGAATACGCGAACATGGCAATTTTCGCGGCATCAGCCACTCTTCCCTGCTCGCCCAGTACCCTGATTTGTTCAAGCTGGGTGGCTGTCAGAAAATGCAGTGTCCTGTCCAGTTCTTTCGCCGCATTCACCGGATCATCCCGCAGGCGTTTAAACTGGCGGATGGTTTCATCCACTGATTGTCCAACGTTTTCCTGCATTCTGGTCGCGGTACGGGATACCATTGCCACTGCCTGCCCGGTAAACGCTCCGCTACCGACCACCTGTGCCAGCACGCCTGCAGCGTCGTGCTGCGTGACGCCATTTCCGGCGAGCGACTTCGCCATCGCATTAAGCTGGCCTGTGGTTTTTCCGGCATAACTCCCGGTCAGAATAAGCTGTTTATTGAACGTCTCGCTTTCCTTAGCTCCTTCATAGTAGGCCTTGCCCAGCCCGTAAACAGCAGCAGCCACGCCGCCAGCCCGCCCGCCGAGCATCATGCCCTTCGGAGACATCAGTTGCTCGATCCACCCGGCGCGGTTAGCGAGCGTAATACCACTTCCCCGCAGTGCCCCGAAATTCCCACGGGCCAGCTCACCAGCCAGCACGCCCAGTTCACGACGGGCAGCAGCGCTTTTCAGTCCTAGCGTATGGGTGGCAGTTCCGGTACGCTCCAGTTTACGGATATAAATATCTGCGGCGCTGCTGACACCCAGTTCAGCCGCCTTCACCCGCAGCAGCTCGGTACGGGAGAGGCCCTGTACCGTCGTCTGCTCTTTCAGGCGGCGTATAAACTGTGCTTTTTTCTGCGTGGCCAGCGCTTCGGCATCGGTAAGCTCACGGGTCTTCCTGGCGGTTTCAGACACCAGCGCCAGATAATCGCCCTGTGAGATATCTCCGCGTCCTTTCGCCTGTCGTACCTGCGCCTGGATACGCTGCAGCTCCTGCAGACCACCGCTTAACTGTTTTACACTGTCAATCTGGCGGTAAAAAGCAGAACTTGTCCTGTCCTGTGCTGCCGCCACAGCCGCTGACTGCGCCTGTTCCTCACGCAATTTTCTTCCCAGTGCCTCCACCCGCTGTCGCGTCTGATCCACATCCGCCGCCAGACGCGCGCTGGCCGCTGCGCTTTTCTCCACAGAGGAAATGTACGCGGTACTGCTGGCAGTCACCTGCTCCAGACCGGCGGACGTCCGGCGCGTCGCCTCCGTCTGCTTATCCAGAAAACGCTGCATCCGGGCCGCTGAACGTTCTGAGTCACCAGCCGCATCGTTCAGCAATTTTTTAATGCGCGGAACTTCGTTTCGGAACTCTGCGCTGTCGATACTTAAATCAATGACCAGGTTCGCTATCTGGTCCATAGCGGACACCTCCGGTAATACCTTCGCCCAGGATCATCAGTTCATCATCCGTTTTTTCGTGCAACGACTCAGGATCAGTGATCAGGCTGAACATTTCTGCATCGTGATGCGTGCCTGTAACCAGTCCGGAAATCAGCGATTTCAGCGTTGCAAACTCCGCATCCAGCAACATGTCACTGAAGCTGTTCTTCCCGAAATACTCCGCCCACTCACCCAGCTCTGTCGCACTCATTTCCGCCAGCATCTGCCGCCAGTCTGGTCGCCGGAACTCACGCGCGAGCCGCATCACAAACGCCAGCTCCCGGTTCAGGACTTTTCCGACGTGGTCGTGTCCTTTTCACTCCCGCTGTCGTCTTCCTGCGATGCCGGAAGACGCATACCACTCAGGGACAGAACCATATCAGCGCCACGTCCCAGCGCCTCATAAGACCATTCCAGTCTGACGGACTCATACAGGGCGCGGGCCTCCTCCTCTTTTTTGCTTTCACACAGGGAGCGGGATACCAGCCATGCATTAATATCCACCCCCATCTGCATAAATTCTGTCTGACGCTCTGCTTCCGTCAGGGTTTCAGGCTGTGCGTCATAGTCTGCCGTCCGCTGCTGAATAAACTTCAGATAATCCACACGTTGCAGGGCAGAAAGCTCACTGAGCACGATGGAATGCCCACCGTAGTTAAAGGTGTCTGTATTGAGAAACATGATGATTTTCCATAGAAGCCCCGGAACCGGGGCGGACTGATAAGAGAGGGTTATGACGCCGTCACTGTCACTGCTGCCACCGCGACAAGACTGCCGTCACTGCTGATGCCAACAATATTCACGCTGCCCGCCTTCACGCCTTTAACCGTGGCCACATTATCCTTCAGCGTGACGGTGGCGATCAGCGGATCGGCGGTCGCAACCTGCAGCGTTTTATCTGACGCGTTATCAGGTTTTACCGTAAATGTCAGCGTGGTGGTGGCTCCGGCAGCCACCGTGGCACTGGCCGGCGCAACGGTCACGCCGGATACGCTGACTACGTCAGGTGTATCCTCCTCCGCAAGAGAAGGACGCCCGACGCCGGTGATTTTTACGCTGCGTGTCATCACCTCTTTGGACGTCACGGTTTTACCCAGTGAACTCAGCCAGCCGCGGAACACATCAACCGTCCCGTTAGGATACCTGATACGGAAGGCGCGAACTTCGCCGGTGTCAAACAGCTCAACCAGTTTTTTCTGTCCGGTCTCACCGGGTTTCCAGGCCAGCGTGGCCGTGGTGTCACCGACGCTTTTCTGCCCCTGCGTAGTGCTTTTCCAGTCGGCATTTTCATCATCAAGATAGTCATCGTCTTCCGCATCTGCACTCATTTCTCCGGGCTGCAGATCCTTAATACCTGCCAGTCGCAGCCAGTCATCATCAGCCAGTGGATTTTTAAACGCATCGCCGCTGCCGGTATACAGCCAGAATGTGGTTCCGGCGCCTTTCGTTTTTACCAGTGGGTTTGGTGTTCCCATCATATCCTCCTCAGTTGGTATAGGTGATCCGGTAAGTAATTTCTGCCATCCCCCACGTTGCCATTTCGCTGTCACGCTGGTAGTCATAACCCAGCGGGGTCATGGTATCGATAAGGCGCTCCAGACCACTAACCTCTTCCAGCGCAGGAAAGATTTTTTCTTCCATCCAGATATCAAGCTCTGTATCAGGAGCCTGAGCCCTCAGAAAAACTGCCGTATGGAGAGTAGCCTGCCAGTCATCCTCATCGGTCATCAGGCCTGTATACTGTGCGTCTGTCAGCCAGACAGCTATTGCGGGTAAATCTTCCTGTTCTACGAAAGCAGGAAGTCCATCAAAAAGAGTGACAGGTGCGCCAGTCACGGATTCCAGCTTTTCCAGAACGGCCCGGCGGATTAATGTGTGTTTGCTCATCGTGAAAGATAAAGCCTCAGTTGTTGTTTCAGGGCATACCCCAATTGCTTCGGAATTTCCTCGTCAATCAAGCTTTGTGTGGCGCTTTCGAATGCCTGAGTCAATGGTCCGGAAAGAGGAATTTTCACTACATCGATTGGATAACGGTTTTTCCCGTTAACGCGTCGCATAACATGCCAGCGTCCGTTAGCCAGTTGCTGAATAAAGGCATCCCGGAACAGATATGGCCCGATTTTCAGCACACTTCCACAATACAGCAGTTTGCCCCTCCGTTTGCTCATCCTGACCTGTGCAGCGCCCAACTTTATGGCGGGAAGGTTTCCCCGGTTAATCCGTATCCGGGCAGAGCGTTTACCGTCTGTACCGGCTTTAAATAACCTCACCCTCTGGCGAACCAGCTTCAGCGGAAGTCCTCTTACCTGGTTATCTCCGGCGACAGTCTCCCGCGCCACCTTACGGGTTGCCACTGAAACAGCTTTCTGCGCCACGCGATTCACAGCCCAGATACTGGCCCGGGGAACCATCTGTCGGTCAAGGCTATTCAGATTCCGGATCGCATTTTCAAGCCCTTTCATACATTCCTCCCGTCCTGCGCCGGTTATCCGTCGGCGGCGTCCCCCTGCCCAGCAGAATAATACTGCTGTCTCCACCAGCCGGAGTGATGCGATCCACCCAGAAGGTGTCACCGAGAATGGTTAGTGTGTCCGGGCGCTTCAGATGGACTGTCAGGGATGTTTTGACAAAAAATGTAGGCTTGTCCCCCTCAATCCGGACACCTCCGGCGACATACGACACACTTTCAGGATCGTCAAATACGCCCGTAAGCGTGGCCCCTGCCAGAACGCCGGACGTTATTGTTGCTACCGTTCCCATCACCCGGAGGATGGCATCATCAGCCTGAGAAATCGCGGTATCAAACAGGTTTTCGGACTGCGACATATCGCCACCCTTACAGTTCAATAATAAGTCCTGCAGCAATCAGCTCGTCCACATCGTGTTGCGAAATACGCGCCGGGTTCCCCGCCATAACCATATCCAGTTCCCGGTTACTGTCCGGATCGATGGCGCAGATGTGTAGTGTACGAAGCGCCCTGATAAGTACCCGTTCGGATCTTTGCCCGATCCCGGACGGCACTATGGATTCATCACTGTCATTTTCCACAGCAGGCAAATGCTCCGCCTCCGCTTCCTCTTCCCATTCCATGACTCGCTGGCTGAGTTCAGCGGCGCTCCCGGACACATCCGGATCACGACCAAGCCGCGTCGCAAGCTCCCGCAGACGCTGTATATTCTCTTCCTTTGTTGCCATAAAAGATCCTCCCGCAATTTGTAACAATAAAGGCCTGAATCAGGCCTTTTGGGATGCTTAACCAACAGTGACAATGACAAACTCATCCGGGTCCGGCAGGACCATCAGCGGCGCAGACTGCGTCATGGTATATTCATTCGCCGGGTCCCCCACCGTCAGCCAGTGTTTGGGATAACGGGTGGCGGCAACAATACCCTCCGCGAGCGCCTGTGAATCCTGAATGGCACCATAGCAGCGGATACCTTCTGCCGCCGTATTTCCCAGAACCAGAGTCCCTTCAGGCAGGTAACGCTTTTCGGTCCCGTTATCAGCAACATAGGATGTTTTAGCCACCACAATGGCCAAATCTCCGTAATACCCCTTGAACGACACCACAGCCCCAAGGTCCTTCACCGCCGTTTCCAGCTGAGAATTTGAACCGCGGCGTGTATCCAGTTTTTCACGGAACAGCTTAAAACCGTTCAGCAGACGCCAGACTTTCCCGTCCATCACGGCAATATTGATCAGACCGGATGCCTGGTCGCAGTACATATCCAGATCATAAGTCGGGTCAAAGGTTTCTCTGTCCTGCTCTGACCATTTTTTACCTGTGGCCTGAATAATGTTATTCCCGGCGGAGCGACCAAAATCCACCTCCACGGTGTCAAACTGCTCGCCCTGCATGGTGTATTTCCCGTTCAGCACCGCACTGACGGCCTGCATCTCCTCCACCTGGACGATGGCCTTCTCTTCCTGCTTCAGGTTATCGGTCAGAATGCGCAGACGACGGTAGGCCGGATCGTTAAGCCTGGCCGGGTCTTCACCCGGCAGACGCTCAACAACCTGCGCATAGTTAACTTCATGCTTCGGTTTGACATACCCCGGACGCAGTACGCGCGTTTCCCCACCGCGGTTACGTAGAACCTTCCCTCCAACCACCGGAGATACATAAGCGGCAATCGGCGTTTTTCCGGTAATTTTGTCCAGCATGACTTCCTGGGTAGGAAATGTCACAGTACGGCGAAAAAACAGGCTCAGGAAGAGTGGGTTAAATTTAACTTTCTGCTCGGTATAACCCAGCAACTGGCGGGTGGTAAACAATCCCATAAATGGTGTCCTCCGGACGTTAAATACGATAAAGGCCGCTTCGCGGCCTTCTTATTACGGTAAAGCGGCGTGACTGACGGCGCTTCCGGCGAATGCATTTGCCTGCTTAATGGCATCCACACTCTTCGGCCATGCCAGTGATTCTGTGGCAAAGGTGCCGCTCTTCCAGTACGTCAGCAGGTTTTCCGACCCGTCCAGCTCAAGGGCCAGAACCCCGACCGCCGTTCCGGCCTTCTGCCCGTCCCAGGCCACCAGTTTCCCGGTGGTATCATCCAGCATCAGGGGCGTCAGCATCGGTGTGGCCGCCGTTATCCCGCTGACTCCCGTTGCGGTATGTGCCGGATCGTTACCGGCGAAAATGCGGTTATCCGCACGTTTCTCAATAGTGGTGGTAAATGACATGCTGTCTCCTTATCAGGTGGCTGAAGTACCGGGAATACTCATCAACAACGTCGTTTCGGTATCATTACTGTGGCCTTTGCCGCCGGATACGGGGTCCGGGGAATGAGACTGCATGAAAGCATCAAATGCGTTGTTCATGCTCAGCCCCGCATTACCGGATTTGTCCGGCGCGGCAGCCAGCAGGTCACGGGCCTGATCTGTGGTCATACCAGGCATGACAGCCAGTTTTTCCGCCAACTCTTCACGGCCTTTCGCCTCATCAAGCGCCATCACGGCATCATAAAGTGACGTTGCCGCAGCGATCGGCGATGCTGCCAGAATGGTTCTGGCCTGTTCCACCGTCATCTCCGGCATGGCCGCCAGTGTCTGTGCGAGTGTTTCCCGACCACCAGCTTCTTCCAGGGCAAGGATACGGTCAGCGGTGCTGGTCGTATCCGCCGGCGCGGCGGCAGCCAGAATAGACTTCGCCTGAGCAACGCTCATTCCCGGCTGCCCGGCCAGCATCTGTGCCAGTGCCTCATGCCCCCT
Source organism: Salmonella enterica subsp. houtenae serovar Houten (assembly GCA_900478215.1). Taxonomy (NCBI): domain Bacteria; kingdom Pseudomonadati; phylum Pseudomonadota; class Gammaproteobacteria; order Enterobacterales; family Enterobacteriaceae; genus Salmonella; species Salmonella enterica. The sequence goes on along the minus strand of LS483478.1, from coordinate 1,146,302 downwards.
GGCCTCCGGGCAAACCAGAATTCCCATTACGCGCTGGTTTTCCTGCGTGACAGCGTCAGCTGCACTTAATTCAGGCATAGTGCCTCCTGTCTTGTTACTGTTGATAGCTTCTGCCATCACGCCGATGGCGTCAGCAGCATTCACCATTCCATCTGCCAGTCCGGTAGTGATAATGGCCTGCCCGTCATACACTGCCGCCTCCGTCGCCATTACCGCATCGACAGACAACCCCGTGTACCGGGCCACTTTTTCTGCAAACATCTTTCTGGCCTCGTCCATTCGCTGCTGGTAGTCGGCATGGACGCTTTCCGGTAATTCCTAGCTGGGCGTCAGATCAGCCTTGTGTGCGCCAGAATAGATAAGGGTGATATCGATCCCTTCCTGTTTCAGTTTTTCGGCGTAGCTGGTATGCGCCATCACCACACCAATTGATCCCATTCTGGACGTCTGGGTCACAAGGCGGTGCGAACAGGCTGCCGCCAGCAACATGGCCGCCGAACAGGCTGTTTCATTTGCCAGTGCCCAGACAGGTTTCTGTTCGCGCATCCGGTAAATCATGTCAGCACAGTCAAACGCCCCGGCAGCCTGACCGCCGGGACTGTCAATATCCAGCAGAATGCCTTTTACCTCCGGATCTGAAACCGCCTGTTGTAGCCGGGCAGTGACACCGTCATATCCGGTCATCCCTGAAAAGGGACGCATTCCGCCGAGTTTATGAACCAGTGTTCCGGTCACGGGTAATACCGCAATACCGTTCACTACCTGATAAAAACGTGCCTGCGGCTTTCCGGTCGCCATAAAATCGCCTGTGACCAGTGCCATATCCGACTGATCCAGACTTTCGTTATTACCGGGAATGTGCAGGCTGTTAATGCCTGACTCCCTGCCCAGCGCGCAAAAGAAAACCCGCGCATAGGCGGGTTCAAGCAGCAACGGAGCACTGGTTGCCTGGCTGATGATGTGCGGGAGATTACGTTGCACGCTTTTCCTCCTCCGTCTGACGGCTCGCCGCGATCTGTTGTTGATAGGTATCGGTGATCCATACCGGACGCGAAAGTCCGGCTGTCCGCCGTTCTTCGGATTCCCTGACCTGCTGGCGGAATATCTCCTGGTAATCCTCGCCCATAATGGCGAGTTCTTTTTCATAGGTACTCAGCCCGGCCTCAATACGCATCACGGATTCCTGAACCTCCTTGAGTCCGTCAATCGCCATACGTCCGGCACCAATCCACTCCGAGCGGCTCCAGCTGGATCGGGCCTCCCAGAAGGAAAACCTGGCCCGGGGTGCCCGGATAACTCCCCGTATCAGCGCCTCCTCCAGCCAGCAGGAAAACATTTGTGTCGCCAGCCGTCCGGCAATGAACCGGCGCCGCCCCAGGAAATAGCGCCAGGACTCATTGGCAGATGCGCGGGCGCTGGAATAGCTGACCTGAGAATAATCACGCGAAAGCTGCTCATAAGAGACCCCCAGCCCGGCGGCAATATACCGGAGCAGAGCCTGCTCCAGCGCTGAAAAGCCATTATCGGAATCCTGCGCAGTCTGCAGATTCAGCTCATCACCCGGGTACAGGTGGGGAATTTTTACACCGCCCAGTTTGATACTGTTGGTACTGTAATAGCGGGCATAATTTGCCAGCATGTTAACAAGGGGCGTATCTTTGTTATCTGCCGCCGTGATGTATTCAAAGGCTTTCTCGGAATCGAGTTCGCTTTCGATCGTGGCGGCGTACATGGCTTTGACAATCGCGGACTGAAGCTGCGTTGCCTGCAGGGTATCAAGCATCTTCAGCCGCTCCATCACACTGTAAAACTGATTGGCACCGCGCGTCTGTCCGTCCTCAACCGGCTCGAAAATATGTAACATCGCGGGTCGTCCGGACGGCAGAAAACGAGGAATACGGGTCCAGCGTTCCCCACCAGCCACCGGCCAGTCATCATCACAGACATGATAGGCGAGGGCTTTTCCATTCCGGTCCGTTTCCACTCCTGCGCGAAGCTGGCGGTTTCCGCGGGCATACCCCGGCGTGTCCACCCGTTTCGGACTGACAGCCTTGAATCGGGTACGGAAAACCTGCGTGGTTTCAGCGTCCCAGACAGGCTGGAGAAAAATTTCACCATTAAAGGCGTGAACGCCCACGCCTTCACGGATGAACTCTGTAAAAGTACGCTTCCCCTCGGCATCCATTTCGCCAAAAATACCATCGCAATATTCTGTCCATGCAGCTTCAACCTCATCCACAAAACTCTTCGCTGCGCTCTCACGCATACCAAGATAGCGCCAGTTTGGACGATAGCTGATAAGAAACAGGTGTCCGACAATATGATCCTTGTGCAGCGCCACCGCATTTGCTGCAATACCATTATTACGGACCAGATCATCAGCCCGCGCATTGCCGAGGCGCAACGAAGGCAGCAGCGCGGCATCCACGCTTTCCGCCGGGGGCATCCAGTCAGCCATTTGTCCGCCGAAACCGATCCCCCCGCCGGTGTATCCCAGACTTTCCCGCAGCGGCGTGCCGTGAACATCCACCAGAACCGGGGTGCGCTTCACAGTCTCACCCCCACAGGTGCCCGGCGGCGACCATTGCACAGTGACGCCTCAAGTTCCGCGACATATTTTTTCAGATCCCCCACCGATGTCGCGGTAAATTCAACCCGTCGCCCGTCTTTCTGAACCGTCGCCACCCGTTTTCCCGTCATCAGGTCATGCAGCGCGACGCGGGCTTCCTGTAGCTCAGTGATTGTTGCCATTAACTCCTCCTGCCAGCATTGCGGCCAGTTGTTCAAGTGTCGGGGTATCCTGCTCTTCGCTTTTCCTTGATGTCGCCAGCGCCTCCAGATCCAGTTGCCAGCGCTGCACAGACACCCGTAACGCTGCACTGGCATAGACAAGACAATCCAGCGCTTCGTTACGACGTCCTTTGGCATCCCATAACAGCCGGAATTTTCCGTTAACCAGTTTCTCCACCAGCTCTTCGGCTACCAGTTGCTTCGCTTCCACCTCCGTAAAAACATCCGGATTATCCGGAAAGCGGATCGCATAAGGCGTGGCTTCGTCGGCAGGCGCAGTAACCGCCCCCATTCTGGCGTAAAGCATTTCTTTGGCAGTATCAGTACCGATTTCGCACAGGAATACCCCGCTCTGGTTGCGTTTTTTAGGCATGGTAATAACGGGTTTTCCGTAAACGGAGGCCCCTTTGACAGGCAGCACGCGGAAAATGCCGTGTTTTTTTGAGCGTTTATAGACGATTTCTGCATCGATACCGCCGATATCCCAGCAGATACGGGAAATGGAAATATCCGTCCCGTCAGCATGACGATATTTTTTATTAATGACGGCATCCACACGCTGCAGGGTATCTTCATCATCATGCCGTCCCATGATAATTTGCTTATCAATAAGGAAAGCCTCTTCGCCCGACGCCCAGCCCCAGACATACATTTCATAACGGTTACGCTGGGAGTCGATACCAGCGGTCAGATACACCACCCGCTCCGGAACCGGCGCCGCATAATGAATCACTTTTTCCAGCAAAAGCTCATGGCTGAGTTTTTCGGCCACCGCCTCTTCATAAGGCTCGCCCAAAGTGGTGTTTATAAAGGTTTTCACACCATTTGGATCTTTCAGCGCATCCAGCCAGTCATAAATAATCTGTATCCAGGTGGTAAAGGGACTGTAAGCCGTCCAGATATGAAAGGTAATGGATCGTGGCGGCGGAACCTCCTCACCGGACGCGCTGAAATAAGCCAGTCCATCGCGTGTCCACATGCCTGTGTTATCGCAAATCCAGCGGCCTGCTTTCTGATCAAGTTCCGATTGACGGATCACGCATCCATTATGTTCACAAAGGTAATACACCGTCTCCGGCTTGCTTTTCTCCCATTTCAGACCGAACGGCGTACTGCCATCACCGAATTTAAGGTACTGTTCTTCGCCACAGTGCGGACACGGTACATGAAAACGCATAAAATGCGCCGATTCATTTGCCGCCTTTTCAATCTGGCATGACCCTTTGACTTTTGGTGTGGAGCCCCGAATGGATTTAGGCCAGACAGAACCTTCAATACGTTTATCCCCCAGCAGCGTCGGCGAACCTTCTTTCTCGACATCCGGCTCAAAAGATGACAATTCGTCATAGCAGACCACATCCACCGATTTTTCACGGTAGTTTTTGGCTGCTGCACCGCCGAGGCACCAGAACCCGACACCGGAAGAAAAGCGTTTCAGGGTAAGCGTGTTATCACGATGTTTACGCCCGAACCAGGGGGCCAGCTCCAGCAATACAGGAACATCCCTGATAGTCGGCTCCACGTGGGATTTCATAAAATCCTCAGCGGATGAGTCGGTCGGCTGGAACAGCAGGCTGTTGCGCGACTTGTGCTCTATGAAATAGCCTTCCACCCCCAGCAACATTTTGGTATAGCCCACGCGGGCAGACTTAATGAGGTTTACAACGCGGATCAGTTCATACCCCATCGCGTTCATTATCGCTACCTGAAACGGCAGCGTTTCCCATTTGCCGGGGGTGTAGGAGGACTCTTTTGGCAGATAGTAATACTCATCAGCCCACTGCACGGTGGTAAGCGGTACGGGAATATGAAGCGCTATCAGCCCGTTAGTTATGGCTCTGTTGGCATTATTCGCCCTGCGCTCTCCGGAAATCATCGGTCCACTTCTCCACATCCGCTATCGTGGCGGCCCTGCCTGACGCCCTGGCGATTTCCGTTCTGACCACATCGATGTGCGACTGGCACAGATCAGGATATTTGCGCTGTAATACCAGCGGTACCCTTGACAGTATCCCTGCTATTTCCTGAGCCACCCGTTGCAGGATGTAGGTGAACAGTTCGGTCTCAAGAACCAGCCCTTCGCGCTCAGCATTTTTAAGTTCCTGCGCATCCGCCTGGGCTTTTGTCAGGCGGTAGCGCTCATAGTCGATGGTGCCGGGATTAAGATCTGATTCCGCAGCGGCACGTAAATCATCAACCTCTTTACGCAGCTTTTCATTTTCAATAGACGCATCACGCTCCGCGTACCATGAAATCGCTGCCGCGGTGTCGAACACTGCTTCGTTACCTTTTCCTCCTCCGGAAACAAGTGGCAGCCCCTGGCTTTGCCAGGCTGTGACAGTTCTGACGTCACAACCAAAAATTTCAGCCAGTTTTTTTTTATTCACGTTCATGGAAAAGTCTCCCGGAAACAGGAAAGGATCTGCGATCTTCGTTTTTAACTAAAAACGTTATCCAGCAGATCCTTTCTTTTTTCTAAAAAAACCTTTAAAAACAGTAAATAAACGATAAGAAGAACGGATCTGGCTTTTCTCTGAAAATTTTCATAAGGAGTGAAATCCTGCGCCGCTGCCGCCCCGTGGCATGGCTAACGCCCGGGAGTACCTTTTGAAATGAAAATGATTGTCGATAGCATCTGGATGCTGAAATTTTCTCAAGCGCTTACCGACAACCTACCATGCTTAAATTATGTATATTTATCAGGCTTTATCTGCTCTCATGTTATGGCTATTGTAAACATCCGAAAAACATCCGTGGTGGGACACTGAAGTTGTTCGGATAACCATCTGAAAGCCATAAAATAAACAGTAAGGACTACATGTGAGCGATAATTTCTTATCAAAACAAGCTTTTGCTGATTCACTCGCCATCAGGCAAGCTGTCATAGTTTTAATCAGCTTCTTGCCTGACGAAAAGAGAGCAATGGTAAAGGATCTTCTTAATAAAACAGCAGACGATCTTTCCTCAACGCCACTGACAGATATTCCTGGTATCACACCGGAGAATTCAAAAGAATTTGCCAAATTAATTGCCGATTCATTTCTCAACCTTGCTGAGTTGATTTCAACTTCTGAAGATTCCTCATCATCATCTCATCAATAGCTTTTTGAATGCCTCCATATAACGCCGCCTCATTTTCATCGCGGCGTTTCTGTTCTGCGATTCCGAGATCAAAAAGTTGAGCCTTAATTGCAATGCGTTCTCCATCAAGCCATTTTAGTTTGTCGCTCAAAAATGAAATTAGACCAATATTATCTCTATTCATTTAACCCCCCGTTATCTGAGTTTCTCACCGATTCATAGACACGCTCACATGTCATTCCTGCCTGGTAGCGTTCGTCAGCGATTGCAGCATATCGTTTAGCTTCTGCTGCAATATCTCCGAGCATGTCGGCAAGCATTCCGGCGGTGGCGTCGGTTGTTTTGCTTCTGACGGCAGCGGCAAGATTTGCGGTGTGCTTTGCGGCGTCCAGGCGGGTGGCAAGTTTTTTTGCTTCGGTACGCAGCTGGCTAACAGTGACAGACAGGCCAGCAGCAGCGGCAGCAGATTTAGCGGCTTGTGCTTGTGCATCTTTTACAGCCTCATCACGGGCAATAATGCGGCCCTGTTCAATAATACGGGCGGCGGTCTGGGCGTTGACTTCCTGAGAGAATTCAGCGCTGTCGCGATCTGCCCATTTCTTTTGCCAGCCCCTGTCACTCCAGACGTTGCCGGCGATAAATGCGCCTGCCATCAGCAAAATAAACACCAGTTGCAACCAGTATCTTTTCAGAAGAGCAGGTAACAGATTCATACCAGCACCGATTTTGCTTTCTCAAAGCGCTCTCGCCTGTCACCGATGCCGTTCTGCCCTCCGTTGATTATCTGTGTAACGCGTACCATGTCGCCGGAATATTTCAGACACCCTTTAGTCGCGAAGAACCACGCTGCACTACGGGCAGCATACGTATCCTGTGCCAGTAGATCCGGATGGGCAACGAGCTCAGTTTTGATCCCGTTACCGCAATCACGGTAGTTGTTCAGACCTGTGATCTGAATAAGCCCACGCCCGCGGTAGTTCCAGCCGTCGCCAGGCCCGTTGTTACCCATTCGCTTGCTGTATACCAGATTAGCTATTGCACGCTGTCGCTCGAGCGGAAGCGCCTTCTCACAGGCTTTTCGTCCAAGAGTACTGGCCTGATCTGGAGTGATTCTCCCGGCGCGGATGAATCCGGTCAACCCGGAGATACTGTAGTTGAAGCTCTCCACCAGCCTTGTAAAACCAGCGCTTTCATGTCCCGCCTGAGCAATGAACATGGCCTGATCCAGTGGAGCAGTAATACCGAATTCGCTCATTGCCGCCGTAATATGCGGATACCAGCGCGCAGAAAGCCCGGCGCTAATACCAGCCGCCTGCTGAAATTGTTGTTGATTCATCAGTGCCTCAGTGCATCAACCAGACGCGCCACATTACCGCGAGCCCACAGCACAGCGGCGCAGATAAGGATATTCACCATCACCACCAGCCAGTGAGATGATTCATATAAACCAAAAACAAACCGGAAAGGGACGCTGGCATATACCAGCACCATGACATAGGCCAGTAACGAAATCAGGGGGCGGTGTGTCGCATCACCGCGTCGGTAAAACATCAGAACGATGACTATAACCCCACAAATTACGGCATTCAGAATTGCAGAAGGGTCATTTGCTACCATTTGATCCCCCTCCCCTGATACGAGAAAGAATACTGAACAGGCTGTTCAGATCCTGACTGTTAAGAAAAGTGAGAAACTTTATACACATTGCAGAAATAATCACTGCGCCAAGTGCATCCAGTGGTTTTTCATAATGCGTTATTGCCGCAAGCTTAGTACCTATCAACCCGGCGCCAAGCACTCCCACAATAAATGACGTGATAAAATAAGCGACCAGCCTGATGCGTCCGATGTTGGTTGCCGTGGCGACATAAAATACCGAGCCGGCAAAAGCGCCGAATACCACACCATAGTCGGTTCCGGTTGCCAGACCAAATACACTGGCCCCCATTAATCCACCAGCCAACACTGTCGCACTGGATACAGGTTCGGACATTCATCCCCCTCTGGTTGTGTGGGTCCTCTCAGTTATGAGGGGAAATAAAAAAGGCCGCCGAATGGCAGCCTCAAATGGAATATGTATTAAATTGGAGGTTCTAACGGTCCCGCCAGAATCTCAGCCTCTCCGTTGTGACAAATGTCATCGCCCTGCGTCAGATGCCAGACACCAATAATAGTCTGACCAGTTTCCAGGTCCTCGGTTACGCCGTGGGTGTAGTAAGCAACCTGAACCCTGCCGTTGTGCTGTATCCAGTAGAAGCCTTCTTTCATTCTAATCTCTCCTCTTCTTAAGAGGAGTTTAGCTATTGGGATTGCAGGTTGGCGTTAGAAATACTAAATCATCAATGAAGTATTTCTCTGGTCCGCCATCGAGGATTCGAACCCCGAACCACAGAGGTAGAAGCTCCGTGCTCTTTCCAGTTGAGCTAATGGCGGAAAAAATTGACCAGTGAAGTCCACTGGTCATGGGTCATGCAGTTGTCTCTGCGAAACGGGTGTATCCCCACCCAGTGTTTTCAGTATCGAGAGCATTATCAAATGCCATATTAACTATAGCATCGCAGAAAAAAGTCATACTGATAATTCCCAATGACGCACTTCTGAAAGGCTCTATGGTTGTATTGCGTTGTACATAGCGCAAAAAATACCGATTGGCAGACTTAGAAATGGAAAACCCCGCACGATGGCGAGGCTTGAATTTGTTTGGTCGACGATTGAAGCTATGGCGACGATATCAGATTTACATAAAACATATGCTTTTCAGTTCGGTTTTGCAAGACTTTGTACATAATTTGTCGCCTTTTGTTGTGAACGTGATCGTGTTACCGCAATCAATGCACTACTGTCGAGCTTAATAAAACAGCTACGCATTACAAGCCAGTGTGGTAGGTATATCTCCGTCCAGGTTGATTTAGCCACGCCTGCAAGTTCTGCCAGTGCCTGGAATTCGTATGTATCTTTACCAGCCAGATCAGCTTTAACATCCTGCGCTGCAAGCCAGATAAGCTGGCGCAGGCGGTCAATAGTCTTTTTAGCTACCCGCTTACCCTCCAGTTGCTGGCTGAATTGCTCCCAAGCCCACTGTGTTATCTCGACCTGGTGTTCCCAGCAGGTATTCTCACTGTAATTCCACAACAACCACGCCTTGTAGTGTTCATCGAGTGAAAGAACCGCCCGGCGCCATGAGGCAGTGGAATATTCCACAGGCTTCACCAGCGGGATAGCGCTTCCTTTCGCCAGCGACTGCTTGCCGGGGATTGGCGGGTTATTTAACGTTATCCAGCTTTCTGTTTCCTCGTCCCAGATACGCTGTTTTTTTCGGGGATAGTTTTTCGTGTCGAATTGCGCGTTCTCCAGCCAGGCCAAAAGCTGCCCTTTAGTCTCCCCGCTTAAATCGGCTGTCGCTACCATTAGCTGCTCACGTACATACTGGAGGTATTGAGTGTTCATTGAGTAAATCCTGTGAACTGATAAATACGAACAAAATTGCGCAGGATGCGGTAGTCAACCAACACCGACCCCGGACGGCGGTAAATGCGGAGGCGCTGCCAGCGCATGCGGAGTATCTCGATCAGTTCTGGTTTCATGCGGCCTCCAGCTTTTTTAGCGCACGCAGATCCGCCAGAGCCGCGAGCCTGATTTCCTTCAGCTCCTCGACCGTCCAGCGGTGCGGGGTGTTATTGTTCTCGAGTGCCAGCACCGCCGCCTCACCGTAACGCTCAACCAGCGCGGTACGATATGCTTCGATGTTCCCTGATTTGTAGACGTTGCAGACATCACACTGAAGATGGATGTTGAAGCGAGTGAAGCGCAGATGCCCCGCGGCGGCCGTAGTCCTGTAATGGCCTGCATGCCATGCGAACGCCGTCTTCGTTCCACAGGAGATGCAACCGAGTCCTTCTGCCAGTTCGGTTTCGCGGCAAATGTCATTTACGGCGCGCTGCGTCAAGTCAATCCAGTGCTTCAGCGGCTTAACCGCGGCTTTCCGCTGGCGCCAGGTGGCGCGTTCTTTTTTCTCAGCGGCGCGCTGAAGGGATTGCGCCTTACGTTGCGCGGCTTCGCGAGCTTTTCTGGTTTGTTCTTTGCCGACGGCGCTGGCGCACTGGTACGAGCAAACGATCTGCCCCTCGCGTATCGGGTGAAACCACTGGCGGCATTCTTTGTTTGCGCACTTACGGCGCGGTAATTTAGCCATGTTCACCCCCAGACCTTTTGGCGTAAGGATTTTGGCGTCCGCACCCGGTGTGCATATTCAGGTAATTTCGCGCTGACAGTCCAGGTAATGAAGTCAGGGTTCAGGCTCTTTTCTGTCCTTACGCCCCGCTTCTGATAATCCGATATCAGCGTGTCGGCCTGCTCGGTTGTGCAGTCATGATGATGGAACCAGGAGTATTTCATCGCCATCACCCCGCAAAGCTCATGAGCTGGGCGGCGGCGTTCTCGGCGTCATTCGCTGACCGGAATTTGCGACGTAATATGTAATTCCACAGGACGTTCAGCACAGCCTTATAGACCTGTTGAAACTCGGTTTCGTCCATACTGGCGAATGCTATGGATTTCGCCCGGCGCCCGCGGCTGCCATCCGGATAAAAATGCTCGGTATAAAACCCGGCCTGAACGGTTACCCATTCCCGGAAGGCATCAAAAGATTTAAGAAGGGCGACGTCCCCGGTTCGCAGGGTAGCTACGTTATGGAGGTACTGTTCCGCCGCCTCGTTAAGGGCCGGGGTATATTCCTGGCCTGCGGAGTCGCAAAGAAAATTAACGAACCCGGAGATAAGTTTCTGTTCCCGCGATGTGACCGTGCCGCCCGTTGGCGTCCAGTAGTCGAAACCAAGCTGAAGGAGTTTAAAAAATCGTTTATGAAAGGCGTAGTTGCGGACACGCTTAAAATCGGCGTGTATCCACTCACCGATTTTTACTGAGCGCAGGAAATCCCCACTCTCCGGCGTCGCCGGGAGCAGAAGCCCTGATGAGGTTTGCTTGACCAGTTGTAAATGCGCCATCGTTCTCTCCGTTGGCGCAGTAGATTGGGAGTTCAGCCCGCAGACGAGTATAACAAAGGATGATTATTCATGATAACCGGCCCTGATAGTCAGCTCATTAATCAGGGTATCGCTCCCCATGATGTCATTTTGCAACAACGGCAGAAACCGGACATAGCGGCCATCCCGATACATCAATGACCTGTTGCAGTCAGGAAAAAAATCCATTTCAGCAATTACTGTCATGTCATCACGGCGAATAACAGCATATTTACAAGTGAATGTTTTATTTAAATTTTTCACGGTGTCTCCATAGATAACGAACTTGAGCATTTTTAAAGCATCTTCATTCTCACCATGAATATATAGGAGACTATTAATTATCATCATTAATAAATATGGCTATTTTTTGACCATATGCAATGACATTTTCTCTGTGTACTATTTATAATCTTATAACTGGTTATTTTTTGACATGCTCATTTCCCGGACATTAAAAAAACCGCCGGCGCAGGTATTAAGTGCGGGTACATTGAGGTTGTCTGACACATCACAGGTGACGGAGATTCATCCCCCAAGGTCTCTTACTTAGCAATGAAGACAACTACCTCCTCTCTGTCTGGCCGGTTCGATCGCAGTCTCTCCTCGTTACTGGTGCAGTCACTGTGACAGTGATGCAGATGATAATCAGGACGATTAACATCGCTGCGGTTGACTTATCCGGCAAAATTATGCTGCCATGATGCCAGTTAACCATACTGGCATCATGGCCAACCGGCATCGAAAAGCATGTTGACCAGACTCGCAGGCCATTGAATCACGCAACAACCAGTTACTGTCATCTGATGAAAAAGGCTGTGCATAACAGAATCAGAACTGACTGGTATCAGGGCCATGTTCTTCAGCAGCAAATACATAAGATGAAGCAAGATATAAAGAATGAAGGAAAAATCGAGTATAAAAAACGTACAGAATTATCTGAAGTAACTTCCCTGCAGCATTGACGCCGCAGGGAATCTATTTATGGTGTAACTATATTGAACCAGAACTCAAACTTGTCCATATAGCCCAGCATCTCATCCAGTTTCGCAGCATTACCGGTAACGTTGACTTCTCCTTTATCTTGAGCCTGCTTCAGAGTTTCTTCCTTCAGGATAATTTTATTCAGCGTGTCACGGTTCAGAGTAATCGTGGCATCAGCATCTTTCGCTTCAGCATTAGCCGTGTGGTTCAGCACGCCATTTTCCAGCTCAAGCTTGTACTTTCCGCCGTCGCTGCCAAGGTCAATATTAAATACCGCCCGGGCATTACCCGCTTTTTCACCGTTGATATGTACAGCCAGGAAGTCGAAGAACATTTCAGGGGTCATCGCCCGAACGGTATCCGGACTTGCTGTATTTGGCGTCGGACCTTTAACCACACCGTTACGCAGCTCCTGCGCACCGGTCAGGTAGAAGTTACGCCATGGACCAGATTCAGCCTGATACCCCAATTGCTCCAGCGCATCGGCTTCAAGGTTACGTGCATTCTGGTTATTTGGATCGGCAAACACGACCTTACTCACCACCTGAGCAACCCAACGGTAGTTCCCCTGGTCAAAGTCTGCTTTAGCTTTCTGAAGAATCGCATCGGCACCGCCCATGTATTCAACAAATTTCTTGGCCGCTTCTTCGGGTGGCAGCTCATCAAGGGTTGCCGGATTGCCATCGAACCAACCGAGATACAGCACATACGTTGCTTTTACGTCATGGCTGATGGAGCCGTAATAGCCGCGGTTGGCCCAGGTTTTTGCCAGGCTATCCGGTAGTTTGAAGTTGGCCGCTATTTCGTCGCGAGTCAGACCTTCATTGGCCATGCGCAGAGTCTGGTCATTGATATAACGATACAGGTCTCGCTGGCTTTTCAGCAGACCAACAACATTCTCGTTACCCCAGGTCGGCCAGTGGTGCTGGGCCATAATAATTTCAGCTTTGTCACCCCAACGCACTATAGCTTCGTTGATATATTTCGACCACGGCAACGGCTCACGAATTTTTGCGCCACGTAGCGAGTAAGTGTTATGCAGGGTGTGAGTGACGTCCTCTGCGGCTTCGATGAGTTTCTTCTCTTCGATGAACCACAGCATTTCCGAAGGGGCTTCCGAACCAGGGGCCAGCATAAAGTCGTAAGTCAGGCCATCAATCACTTCTTTCTGGCCGTCTTTATCGATGATATTAGTGGGCGCAATCAGTGTCACCGTCCCCGCAGAGGTGGTCGTCCCCAGTCCGGCGCCAACCTGGCCGGAGGCATCTGGTTTCAGGAGGTTGCCATACATATAGCTGGCACGGCGGCTCATCACGTTGCCGGCCATAATATTCTCGGCTACTGCTGCCTCCATAAAGCCAGCAGGCGCATACACTTTCACCTTGCCGGATTTCACGTCCGCTTCATCGACAACGCCACGCACACCGCCATAGTGGTCAACATGGCTATGAGTATAAATGATGGCGACAACAGGCTTATTGCCACGGTTTTTGAAATACAAATCCATACCGGCTTTGGCTGTTTCCGCAGAAACCAGCGGATCGACAACCGTAATCCCCTCTTTACCTTCGATAATCGTCATGTTGGATAAATCAAGGTTACGAATCTGGTAGACGCCGTCGGTGACTTCAAACAAGCCACTGATATTGATTAGCTGGGACTGACGCCACAGACTAGGGTTAACAGTGTCAGGAGATTTTTCCCCTTCTTTTATGAAAGCGTACTGCTGTGGATTCCAGATGACATTCCCTTGCTCTCCCTTAATCACGTCTTCAGGTAAAGCGGCGATAAAGCCTTTATGGGCATTCGTGAAATCGGTGTTATCAGAGAAAGGGAGTTGGTTATAAAGCGCATCATTAGCTTGCTTGGTTGAAGCAGTGGCACCTTTTGGGGCTTCCTGTGCAAATAAAGGTGTCAGCGCAGTGGAAGAGAGTAGCCCCGCCAGCGCAAAACTTTTAACGATCAACTTAAGTCTCATTTGTACCCCTCATGTAAAAATATTCTGTATCACTCAGTCTGGTAGATTAATTATCTGTTAATTCAAACAATTAAAGTTATTGCTGACCATTTTCTCTCTTTTAAATATAACCAAAACGTTACATTTCGCTATTTATGGATACAAATAAATCGTGTTTTACGTCAGCCAGTTCCATCCTCTTTTAGTAAGTGGGGTAAGCTCGCTTCCCGTTTCCGGGAGACAACTATAATTATTCCCCCTACTACAGAAGCTGTGACTATAAGTTCGTCACTGTGGAACAAAAATCATCTCATCAGCCAAAAATGCTGCCTGGCCTGATAGCTTTTCCATTTTTCACTGTGAGGTATCTGCGCACTACACTGGATAGTAATTATTCATTATATGAGGCGGTTAAGGATGGGGCAGGATTCGGACGACAGGCGCCGTACTTCCAGTGCTGGAAGGATATGGCAGGATCATAAAGATATGGTCACGCAAGCGCTACGTGTAAGTATTCCGTGGTTCACATTTGTGAATATCAGTTTTGCGCTTATCATTTTATTTCGCCACATACTCATCAGTGACTTTGACAAGTCGATCAGTGCACAGACTGGAATACTGCCTTTAATAGACGATATTATGGGCAGTATTATTGTTTTTTCGTTCCTGATACTCCTTTTCATTTACCGCCTTCCGGCCAGATTTACTCCTCTTTGTCTGGTGATGCTGCTGATTCTCAGTCTGATGTGGAGCTATTGTAGCTACTGTTTTATTGTCTGGTGGCAACTGCCTTTTGCCTGGCCTCTCAGTGTCATCCTTATGCTTACCGCGCTGGCTGCGCTTTATTATCATCTGCCAGCGTTGCTACTTTTCATCGTCCCGTTATGGCTGACCGCCCTGCTGGCCAGTGTGCAGCTTAACCAGTATGTGAATATCCGGTTTTTATTAGTCTGGCTTACTCTTACCGCCATACTCATTTATGGTCGCTTTATCCTGCAGCGCTGGTTTGATGAAGCCTGGTTGCGTTACCAGGAAAACCGGATGCTTATCGCGCGTCTCGACGTTATGGCTCACCAGGATGCACTGACCGGGACCGCTAATCGACGTTCAATGGAAAGTTTTCTTGGGGATGCTCTCCGCCAGACGGAGCCGTTTGCACTGATCATGCTCGATGTGGACTATTTCAAAAACTATAACGACCATTATGGTCACCAGGCTGGCGATGCCTGTCTGGCAAAGGTGGCCGGGGTAATGAAGAGGTCGGTTCGTACTCCGGCAGACCTGGTGGCACGTTACGGGGGCGAGGAGTTTGTCGTTGTGCTGCCTTCGTCGTCGCTGAATGAAGCTGCACTGGTTGCTGAACGTATTCAGACAAACCTGCGTGAAACCGCAATGCCGCATGCAGCATCTGCGGTTAGCGAAACGGTCACCGTCAGTATGGGCATCACCCTTTCCACAGCCGGTGACACTGTTACCGGCATTATTGCCAGAGCGGACGAGGCCCTTTATCGGGCTAAACAACAGGGACGTAATCGTTGGGTAAAGTAAAACCAGTTGCCCGGTGTTTGATACAGATGATCACCTTGCCATACTCAGATAATTAAAACTGAATATTTGGAAGCAAAAAAGACAGTCGGACTCACGGAACCTTTGCGCTGGTACAGCCTGAATATCAGATAAAATTATGTCCAGCCGCAGACAACCAGTTGACAGTGGAATATTCCTGGTGTTGTGAACAAGGCGACATTCACAACACGACTGTGCTCACGGAATTCAAATGCCGAACGGGTGATTACGATATTCGCTACCTCTGCAAAGTTATATTATTCGATTTTCATGCAGATTTCGCCTCCCGGTAATGTCCCCGATAAAATGCCAGTACCCTTTGCATCGTCACGCTGTTCCGGCACTCCGTACAGATAACGTTTCTGGTCCGGTCGTAGGAACTCACGACACCTTCCGGCGTTTTCAGAAAGCGGGTAATCCTGGCATCTTCACGTTTCTGCTTCCAAAGCAGGAAAGCCTGTTCCGAAGGAAAAATACCGCTTCTCCCGGCCTGATACAGATCCCCACAACTTTCCGCCTTTTCCAGGTAGTGGCGGGCTGTAAAAATGGTTAACCCTGTTATCTTCCGCAGCTCTCCAAACGTCATCCGACCGTGTGTTCGTACCAGTTCCGTCAGGCGCTTCTGTATTTCAGCTTTCTGCGCCGGTGTGTAATTTCTGCTCATAAGTCCCCCCTGTTAAAGCCTTCCCACCGCCTTACGCCGTCTGAATTCTTCCATCATCAGTTGTGCCGGGGTTGGCCCTGCCGGATGGCGCGGCGCTGCCAGTTGACGGCGTACCGGCGGTATGCTGAAACCATTACCGACGTGTTTTGTCCACTTCGCCAGTAACCGTTCTGCAAGTCGTTTCAGTTCGCCTTCCGTCATCTGGTGCTCAACGCCCGTTCTGCGCATCTCGGTGCAGATGTGATACAGAACCGGCTGAGGCCACGGATATTTATCACTGCCGGAGTAGCGCCAGGACTCGTTACGCCAGTGACGATATTCCGCCAGCACCGCATCGGCTGTGAGACCAAACGCATTAGCTCCGCTTTCAGAAACCAGCGAAATAAACTCAGCCAGGTCCGGCGGCCATGTCTCAGCCGCCCGGCATCGCTCCATACACTGCTGACAAATCAGCCGGATTTGGCGCTCAGTCATCGCCCCAATCTGGGCCACCCACAGCTTGGAAGGTGCCGCGCCGTTCTTCTGCGTCCATCGGTTCGAATAAATTTCCCCCATGACTTCCCAGAGTCGCCAGGCCGTCTCCGTCGCTGACGATCCCGTTTTCGCGTTCCCACTGCACGCGAGCTGCCCTGATTTGCTGTACTGCCCGCGATGCGGTGCTGTCTGGCTGGATTTCTGCATGGTTTTCTCCCCTGCTGGCTGGTTTCGCCTTTGCCCTGACGTGGTTTACGTGACGGGCGAATTTTTGTTCCCACTGGATTTGTGTGAACACCTTTCCCTCCGACGTCCAGTAATCCCTGAACGCGACAAGCTCCGTAGGTAAATACTCCGGCTCTGGTAACGCAACGCCCCACTGAGCGGCCCGTTGTCGGAAATCCAGCGAGGGATGCCAGTCATCCATCATTGAGAATTTCCCGATCGGCTCGTTCAGGCCTTCCCGGTATTCCGGTTCAGTCACGGCAGGCTGTTGCATAATTCCAGGCTGACTAACCGGAGCACTCGCGCGCGCGCACGCGTTATGTGTGGGGTTTAATTCTTTTAGATCTATATCTTTATTAGTTCCCTTTTTGTTGGCTTCCTGTTTAAACACCGAACCAACACCTGTTGAACATGTGTTACTTCCACTGGCGGCCTGCGTTTTCTTCCTGTTCCTTCTAGACTGAACAGATGCTTTCCCTGCTGCCGACTTTTTCGCCAGAACATCCCTGACCGCAGCGAGATCATTCTCGATACGCTCATGAATCCATTCAGTGCCGTTATCAATGAAAAATTCTCTCAGGGACTCTTCCACAGCCCCCCAGCGTTCACTGCTAATCCGAGCAATTTTTGCCAGCCTGCTTTTCGGGATAGCTCTTCCGGTCTGCCAGTAATTGAACATCAACAACAAATAGGCTCCATGCTCCTCGGCAGAAAGGTGCATGGTGTCCGCCAGATAATCAGCGATGTAAAGCTGCATGTATGGAAGTGTGGCCATAAAGCCTCTCTACGCTCTTTTCCGGGCGATCTGAAAACATAAAAAATTACTCACTGGTCATGTCTCTGGTACTGCTGGCGATAACCGCTACGTAACGCCTGTAATGCATATATGGCCTCGTCACACTTTCGCTCAAAATCCGCCAGCGGCGCGCCAAGAAGTACCGCGCTTGCCACTGCGGTTTTTTTAAAAGCTGTGAAAGCAGGTACTCAATGCTCTGCCCTGCCGTTATTCGTTTATGCAGTTCCGGCGCACTTTTGCGGATCGCCTCCAGAATAGCGGGGATCAGCGCAGAGAATTTCTCGCAGTGCTCCGCCGTTTCCCGTTTCCGCCAGCGCTGAAAAATGTTTATCCGGTTACGGCGCCATGCGTCGTAATCCACCGTTCCGTCGTCACGCTCGATACGGTGAACCGCTATTTCCGGTCGCGCCGGCTGCTCCAGGAATGCGCGGGTGATCAGCTGCGTGGCGGTTTCCTGGGTTATCTGTAGATATGCCAGCCATGACGATAACGCCTGACTGGCTGTTTCAGGGGTGATCATGGTTGTTCACCTTCGCTAATATGGTTCTGCTATCGTTCACATGAGGCGGGAAAACATCATCAAGAACACAGCGAGATCCCAGATGGTTAAGTGTGGCAACAATTTTTCGGCACTCCTCCAGTCCGGGTGTGCGAAAATTTGCTTCGTAGTTCGCCAGACGGCTCTGTATCCATCCCAAATGAGTCGCAAGCTGCCTTTGAGATAGCCCCAGTTGCTTTCTGTATGTTGAAATTTTGTTCATTTAAAACCTCCGCCAACAATTCTAAACACAGTTTGTGTTGCACGGTCAAGTTGTTTTGTGTTTTGCGTAAATCACGCATCGTGATAAAAGGGAGCCATGAGAAAAGAAAATGAAAAAATTGCCGCCAGCCGGCTTAATGATGAGATCGCAATGCGCCTCAAGGGGCGCAGACAAAAGCTCGGCCTGTCTCAAGGTAAACTGGCTGAGATTTGTGGATGGACTCAGTCACGCATAGGAAACTATGAAGCAGGAAGTAGAAATGTTGGGGTGTATGATGCAGTTGTACTTGGTGAAGCACTAGGTATTTCCCCACCCGAACTTCTGTTTGGTGAAAAGGACTCCTCGCAGGCATGGCTAAGTGATCAACATAAAAAATTGCTTGAGTTATTCAATCAGTTACCAAGCTCAGAGCAACAACGAATGATTGATCTCTTTGAGGTTCGTTTAAAAGAGATTGATGACTATGTTGAAACGTATCTAAGAAATCGCCTTAAAAACTCAACTCAACCACCAGAAAACTAACTTAAGACTTGACCTGAATAGTTTAAAACCTGCCACTGGCGGGTTTTTTATTGCCTCAAGCCCAGTAGAACGCCCTCTCTCAACCAAAAACACATTTTGTGTTGACAATTGTACATCATTTCGTGTTTAATGAATTCATCAAGACAACGCCAGACCAGATAACAGCCGGACAATACCAAGAGTTATCCCGCTGCTGAGTCGGGCTAAGTAGCCAGCCTGAGGCATACGAACATGACGGCAGTTGTTGTTAAGTAACAAGCGCAGTAGATAAAACGTTCCGCCGCCGGGCGTTAAGCGGATGAGGGGAAAGATGAAGATGCAAGAGCTTCCAGTAGAGGTTCAGGCTATCGCAGCTTCTACTCTGCGTAGAAAAATGAAAATCAATGACCATCGAGCAGATAAAGAGCCAGTCGAGAAACTGGCTCATGAGGTGAGAGAGGCGTTTACGAAGCTTTATCTTCCTGTTGAGGTCGATCCCTCTCAGCGCGGTAGTGGTTAAGCATATGTGTAAAAACATCCGAAGCATCACTTGCGTAACTAATTTTGCCCGCTCTGATTAACTCAAGAACCACTTCGTGAGCTGCTTTTTCAGGAAAAACAAAAGGGCTGATTGTATCAGACATAATATTTCCTTACTGGTTGTGTGGAAACTCCAGTATACCACCGCCCCGATGTGGATAAAGACGGGCGTCAGCTCCACGATACGGAGCATACAACACGAAAGCGCGTTCGTTACTTAACTAAGGTTGTCGTTAAATCCACCGATCCTGGTTGAGCGCGCTTCCGGTTGCGAGTGGAACCCGTGACATTGCTGTGTGTAGTCTTTGGCGGTACCAGTTCATTCCTTTCTGGTTTCCGCCCTTTTTAAAGCGAATTTTGTGGTGTGGTGAATGCGGCTAAGCGCACGCGGCACAGTTAAAAAGACATAACGGTCCTTCATGTTGTGGGTGGAAATAGTAGTCGGCGGTAATGGTTAACTGGTTATCGTCACCTGGAGGCACCAGGCACCGCACCAACAAAATTCGCTTATAAACAGGCAAAGAGGATAAAACGATGATACCTGTCATTACACCTCGTTCCGACTGGATGCGCAGTCCGGCTAAACAGCAGACTGCAATAAACAGAAAACCGGGCTTGATTCGTAAAATTTATACTCTACTCACCCAGAAAGGAGACCCGACATTAATTAACTGCGCATATTGTCAGAAAGCAATACCGGAAGAGACCGCATACGAATATGAACTGATATATATGCACGGAACGCTTATTTCACGTAAAAAACAAAAATATTGCAGTAAACGCTGTGCCAGCCATGACCAGATGGCACATGAACTTTAATTAATCATTTACTGAAACAATAAAACTATGCCAGCAATGGCAGGGATTCACTCAACCTGAAAAAGGAAATAAAAATGAAAAATACAACGCCTGATGCAGCAGTATTACAGGAACTAAAAGAACTCACCAGCCGTATATTTAAAATATGCGAGCAAAACAATATGCCGGTAGTTATTGGCTATTCATACGAGTTAAGCAGAAACGAAGATGGCTATTCAATAAATAAATCAATAACTGCATATGCAGATGAAAAAACAGGGGCATGGGACTCCACTATAGCCGCAGCAGCCATGTTGCTCAAAGTGAAAGACGTCCCCCGGGAGGTTATTGGTGCATTGAAGAGCCTGTCTGTTGCCAGTGATTTTGCACGGGCGATGTCTGAGGCCTCAAAGGAAAAAAGCCTGCATTAAATGCAGGCGCTTCCCCGGCTTTACATCCCGGCGATGCTGAGGTGAGCGACCAGACCCACCACCAGAGACATGACCAGTGAGCACCCGGAGAGGATTTTCACTGGCAAAACGATTTTAATCTTAACTGAGGTTAAAAAACAATGAGCATTAAGCAGGAAGAATATTCATTTTACTACAAGGTTAAAAATGAAAGTGCCAGGAAACGCCTCGGCTTTAAAGCCGGTTTTTTCTGGTGTACAGCTAAAAAGCAATCACTCGCCCTCTCCCGTGGCGAACTGGCTATGGATGCTGCCGGATTTGATGAAGCTGATTTTGCCAGACCTGTACGCGTACATTTTCCGGTAGAAAATGACATTCCGCCCGAGGGTGTCTTTGACACTAAATTTTGTGAAAACCGCGAACCCGGTGGTGAAGACGGCAAAACCCTGACACTTATCCCCGGCGCAGCTTCTGCTGTTAAATCAGATGAAACAGAACTCGCCGACGGTGCTGGCACTCCTGCCGGAGAAAACGGGATACAGGAATCTCATAACCCGCCAGCAAACCCTCAACTGACCGTGGTTGCGACACTGCCGTTCCGCCATCGCGTTATGGCACAGTATATTGGCGATGGAGAATATCTTTATCACGTCGATACAGGCCAGAAAAAAGAAATCGCGTGTCTGGAGATGGATACTCAGAATACCACTGTCCAGAACCTGATACTCGCCGCAGAAAATGTAGAGCCGTTCAAAAAAGCTATCGAGCACGATATTCACAAAGCAGTGAATGCGTATAAACAGGTATTTCCTGTCGATGGAAAAGTGCCTGAGTTATGCACCACTATTAAGTTTTTTAAGGAATGGTTCAGTGCTGAACACATTAACCGCGGCCTGCTGGTTAAGGAATGGGCTGAACGCCTGAAGAATAAACCTGCACCCGTTAAAAAAACCGGGCCACATAAAGTAATTGTCGCCGACGTAAATAAGCCAGAACGTCCACGCCGTAGCGAAAAACCGACACACAGAACGATTAACTATGAGCTCGCCTGTGGTTTCTGTGAGGAGCTGGATCTGAATAACCTGCGTCCTGCAATGGATTTTGCAAAACGTATCATCGCCGAAGACCGGGAAGACTGGAAGCGAATGTCGATGACTGTGGGCATTATTCCCGACATCAAAGGCTACGACCGACAGACCATTATTGACCTGGTACGCAAAGCGCCAAAGGCCGTACATAACGGTAATCCTGATCTTCGCCGGACGTGGTGCGAAAGCTTTCTTGCCGTTCATGGTGTTCGCGATCCGGACTGGTACGAATATGTGCCTGATAACACCCCAACAACCCATGAAGAAAATGCAGCAAGGCTTCGTCAGGCGGGCAAATGTCTGCGGGATATTGAGGCAGGGAGATTTCAGTGTGATGAAGAAAAACAGCACCCGACAGGCGAACTGGCAGATGAACCAGCAACGCCTGAAGCAGTGGAACAGGACACAACTGAACATCATCCGGACCCGCAGCCGCTGGAGAATGAGCCACCTGTAAGCCAGACAGAAGCAGGCTACCAGAAAATACGGGCAGAACTACACGAAGCACGTAAAAACATTCCACCCAAAAACCCGGTTGATGTTGGTAAACAACTGGCAGCCGAGCGCGGTGAATATGTCGAAGGCATCAGCGACCCGAACGATCCGAAGTGGGTGAAAACCGAGACAAGCCAGCCGCCCACCGAACCTGAACTGGTTAAAAATGTTGGCAACGGTATTTTCGACGTGTCCGCTTTAATGCAGAACTCATCAACTCATGGCACAGAAACGAATCCGGAGACCACCAGCAATGTGCAGGTTCAAAAAGCTGACAGTGATGAAAAACAGGCTGGTGATGCGGTGCAGGCAGGCGAAGGCGATCTGGGTACTGGTAAAGAAGCAGTTACCGTAGAGGCTGAAACGCACCAGAACAACGATTCTGTTAGCCAATCTGAACCAGAGGCGCAACAAAACGTACCGGAATCGCAACAAGAAGAGCCAGAAGCAGCCAGGCCGGAATACTTCGAGCCGGGCCGCTATGAAGGTGTACCAAACGAGGTTTACCACGCCGCCAACGGGATCAGCTCAACTCAGGTGAAAGATGCTCGCGTGTCGCTGATGTACTTTAACGCGCGTCACGTAGAGAAGACTATCGTCAAAGAGCGCTCTCCAGTGCTTGATATGGGTAACCTGGTACATGCTCTGGCTCTACAGCCGGAAAACCTCGAAGCGGAGTTCAGCGTAGAGCCGGAGATCCCTGAGGGTGCTTTCACCACCACCGCCACCCTGCGCGAGTTCATCGACGCGCACAACGCCAGCCTGCCAGCGCTGCTGAGTGCTGACGATATCAAAGCGCTGCTGGAAGAGTACAACGCCACCCTGCCGTCGCAGATGCCGCTTGGAGCTTCGGTAGATGAAACCTATGCATCGTATGAGCAGCTTCCCGAAGAATTCCAGCGCATTGAAAACGGCACCAAACATACAGCCACGGCGATGAAAGCCTGCATCAAAGAGTACAACGCCACCCTGCCCGCGCCGGTTAAAACCAGTGGCAGCCGTGACGCGCTGCTGGAGCAACTGGCAATAATCAACCCTGACCTGGTCGCTCAGGAAGCGCAAAAATCGTCGCCGTTGAAAGTCTCTGGCACGAAGGCCGATCTGATTCAGGCCGTGAAATCAGTCAACCCGGCAGCGGTATTCGCCGACGAATTGCTGGATGCGTGGCGGGAGAACACCGAAGGGAAAGTGCTGGTCACCCGCCAACAGCTCAGCACCGCGCTGAACATTCAGAAAGCCCTGCTGGAGCACCCGACCGCCGGCAAATTGCTGACTCACCCAAGCCGCGCTGTCGAGGTGAGCTATTTTGGGATTGATGAGGAAACCGGGTTGGAAGTTCGGGTACGCCCTGACCTTGAGCTCGATATGGGCGGCCTGCGCATTGGCGCCGACCTGAAAACTATCAGCATGTGGAACATCAAGCAGGAAGGCCTGCGTGCGAAGTTGCACCGTGAAATCATCGATCGGGACTATCACCTGAGCGCGGCCATGTACTGCGAAACTGCGGCGCTGGACCAGTTTTTCTGGATTTTCGTCAACAAAGACGAGAACTACCACTGGGTCGCCATCATTGAAGCGTCTACCGAGTTGCTGGAACTTGGCATGCTGGAATACCGCAAAACAATGCGAGCGATAGCAAACGGCTTCGACACTGGTGAATGGCCAGCGCCTATCACAGAAGACTACACCGACGAACTGAACGATTTTGATGTGCGCCGCCTCGAAGCGTTGCGCGTACAGGCATAAGGGGAAAATCATGGAAAACACAAATATTGTTACCACTGAGCAGCAGGCACCAAACACCATTTCTGCCAGTAACGCAATTTTTAACGTTCAGGCACTGGGTCAGTTAACAGCTTTCGCTAACCTGATGGCAGACTCACAGGTGACGGTACCGGCACACCTTGCAGGGAAACCAGCCGACTGTATGGCAATCGTCATGCAGGCTATGCAATGGGGTATGAATCCTTACGCTGTGGCGCAGAAAACACACCTGGTTAACGGTGTTCTTGGTTACGAGGCACAACTGGTCAACGCAGTAATCGCAAGCTCCAGTGCCATTCATGGCCGTTTTCATTACCGCTATGGGGGTGACTGGGAGCGCTGCACCAGGACACAGGAAATCACACGCGATAAAAACGGTAAAAATGGGAAGTACACCGTCACTGAGCGCGTTCGTGGCTGGACGGATGAGGACGAGATCGGCCTGTTCGTTCAGGTTGGTGCCATTCTGCGAGGTGAATCTGAAATCACCTGGGGAGAACCTCTTTACCTCTCCGGCGTTGTTACCCGCAATTCTCCGCTATGGGTTTCAAACCCTAAACAGCAAATTGCCTATCTGGGCGTTAAATATTGGGCTCGCCTGTACTGCCCGGAAGTGATCCTCGGCGTGTACAGCCCTGATGAGGTTGAGCAACGAGAAGAACGCGAGATTAACCCTGCTCCAGTCCAGCGCATGAGCGTACAGGAAATCACCAGCGAGGTTAGCACCAGGACCAGCGCGCAGGAGTCGGCAGCTAACGTTGATGCTGTTGCCGACGATCTTCGCGAACGTATTGATACAGCAAGTTCCGTTGATCAGGCAAAAGCAATCCGTGCGGATATCGAATCACAGAAAGCGTTGCTGGGTACTGCGCTGTTCACCGAATTAAAAAACAAAGCAGTGAAGCGCTATTACCAGGTCGATGCACAGAATAAAGTCGAGGCAGTGATCAACTCAATTCCAAACCCTGGCGAACCGGAAGCCGCAGAGATGTTTGCTAAAGCTGAAAGTACGCTTGGCGCTGCTAAACGTCATCTTGGCGACGAACTGCACGATAAGTACCGCGTCACCCTGGACGATATGAAACCGGAATACATCGGCTAATTGCATCGGGAGGGGTTACGCCCTCCCGCCTGAGGAGGTTTTATGCGCCTTATAAATCGCAGTAAGCAATCGCCATTGGGCCGTCGCGCATGTGATGTTGCACTGGCAGCGCATCATGAGAAGTTCGGCGATTACGGCAGACAAAAGCACGTTACCAATTACACCGTTGTAGTGGATGGCGTAAAGGTTCCTGTCGAAGTAGTTAACCGGGCCACCAGCTACGTAGCCACCGCAATGATCGGCGTCCGGAAACTTAGAAATCTGCCAGCACAGGCAAACTGAATATTAGCGATGGCCCGCTGCGGGGCCACTGGAGAAAACGATGAGCAAAAAAATTAGAGACTTTGAATTGATGAGCACCCGCGAAATTTGCTGCCAGCTCAGGATTTCTTCCAGGACGCTGGAGCGTTACCGTAAGCGACCAAGCGACAACAACCCATTCCCGGAGCCTGACTGTTCATATATGGGTGGCTCCAACAAATGGCTTAAAACCAAAGTCAATGAGTGGCAGGTCAGGGAAATGTCACGACCAACACGCCGTCCAATGTCGCATCTGAATCTGCCCCGTGACAACAAAGGTCGACTCATCCGGTCTGACGTGGCGTGAACTCCAGAACATCGGGCTCGATGATGCTCATCAGTCGGGCCCACCATTTACTATAAGCTTCTCTCATTTCTTCGATATAGGTGTATTTGTCGTACACCGACCACACTCCAGGCAGTTTGTGCCCGAGCATCATCTCAGCAATATGTGGTTCAGTCAGCTCGGAGAAATTCGTTCGCGCAGTTCTGCGTAGATCATGGATCGTAAAGTGCGGAACCTGCTCGTTATAAGCCTTCAGCATGAACTTAACAAGGTTGCTGCTGATGCTCATATGAAAGCCTTCGCTCATCGGCTTGTCTGCATATTTTGAGAAAACAAAACGGCCCGGCGCCAACTCAATGGCTCGTTGTATCAGCGGGAGCATTTCAGGGATGATCGGGCGGATTATCGGCTTCTTACTTTTCCGTCCCGTTTTATGATTTTCCCACGGCACGGTCCAGACGCCTTCCTCAAAATCGAAATGAGAAACTTCAGCCTGACGGAGTTCACCGACCCTGCACGCCCATATCAGAGACAATTTATAAAGGATCTTGTTTCGCTCAATAAGGCGGGAATCCTCAATAGCTCGCCAGACAATCGCAATTTCTTTGCGATCCAGTGTTCTCTCCCCCATTTTCTTCTGAATACCAAAATCACGACCGGACATTTCAGAAAGTGGGTTAACCTCAAGCAACTGGCGCTTCACTGCCCATGAGTAGCACTGCCGACCGTTACTAATTACTCGCCGGGTGATCTCAGTGTATCCCTGCGCCAGTCGGTCCAGAACTGTAAGCCAGTTGTGCAGCGTCAACTGATGCGCTGGATACTTACCCAGCTTAGGGAATACATGCAGCTCAAACGAACGCAGTATTTGATCGGATGTTTCTTTCTGAACGCATACCATCGCATGCCATTCTCTGAAAAGTTCCTCGAATGTGTACTGGCTGTTGATTTTAGCTTTATCGAGGCCTTGCCTGATCCGCGGATTTTCTCCACGGGCAAGAATGGCGGCCCACTTAGTTACCTCTTCGCGCGCGGCCTTCAACCCGAATTCCGGGTAACTGCCGATCGTCATCTTGTCCTGCTTACCCAGGAAACGGAATCGGTAGAAAAAAGTGACGGCGCCCTTTTTGGAAATGCGCACCCACAGACCGTCCCGGTCTGCCTTCTCTTCAACTTTATCGCGTTCGCGCCCGAGGCACGACTTTAGATAACTATCTGAAATAGCCATGATTTATCCCTGCATGTGTCCATCAGAACGGAAGATTCTGTGTCCATCATAGGATATGGACGCACTGGTGGACACAAAAACCATGACTCATGATGTCGTAGGTTGACTGTACATGCAACCAGTATCATTTTTGTGAGCGCTTATTTTGCAGGGATCTTGAGAGGATTTTGTCGTAGGTTTGCGGAGGGTGGCGGGGTATCAATTATCGATGTGAGCAATAATCGAAAAGTTACGTATGTTCTTCATAGAGATAAATTATTATGCCTTACGCCTGGTTGACCAGACTTTAGAGGTCGCTGTTCTGAGCTTAACGTCTGTTTTAACTGAAACGCCGCATTCTACACTACAACACTAAGGCGAGGAAATGTTCATAGTGTAAGGAGAGCGGGAACTGGAAAGCGCCTCGCTTTTTTCCTGTAAAACACCGCAACGCAAGAAAAGCGCATACTTATCGGACCACCAACCCAACGCGGCAGGTGTACCGTTGGGCAAAACGTTTATTGGCGCGTTTCGATTGAGGTAGTTTCGACGCGAACGAGGTCAGGCGGGAGGGCAACGTTTAAAATCACTGGCTGCCAGGCGTCGCGCTCCGCCAGTTTTCGGGAATAGCCGCGGGCAATCAGAAAACCGCCCACGCCGCCCAGCACGGCCCCGCTTAATGCGGCAAGGTCAGATCCAAACAGCACCTGAAAAAGCGCCGCACAGAGAAATAGCCCCGCTAAAGGCGACATATATACCAGCAACGCCGAACCTAAAAGGCTTTTTTCGGCGATGCCCAGCTCGACTTTCTGCCCCGGCGCCAGCGGCTCCGCACTTGGAACAACAATTGTATGCGTGGTTTGCGGCCCTAATTTATTCAGTACGCGACTGCCGCATCCCGCGCGAGAGGCGCAGTTACTGCATGACGCTTTAACGTCGCAGCTCACCACCGCCTGACCATTCTGCCAGGAGACAACGGTTGCCCACTCTTTAATCATTGTACTGCCCTGAATTTGATACTGTCGGCAATGCGCTTCGCCGTTTGCGGCGGAAGCTCGCCGACAATGGTGATTTCCGCATTGTCGCGAACGCTGCTATAAACCGTTCGACGTCCGGTACGCAGCATCTGATCGCTGCTGTTTTGCGTCGCCCGGTTCACATTGACGGAAAAGCTAAACAGACCGTCAGAATAAAGCCGCGATTCGATAGGCAGGTTATCCATCGTCGGCAAGGGACGACGGCTGCTGGAGACTTCGCTAAAGCCTTGCGGCACCCAGGATGGACTCCAGTTAAATTTCGTTTTTTCGCCACCGGGAACAGAAAGCAGCGGCGGAAGATTCGCCTTCGCCAGCGCCTGCATGGTGCTGCCGATATCCTGACTCACCGTGAACGCAATAACGCGGAACTGCTCCAGCGTCTCGCCATCGCGATCCAGCAGATCAACGCGCATCGGCAGTTTGGTGTCCATGTCCATCCAGACGATATAGCTGTAACGCGTACCATCGCGCGCCACCACGCGGATAACTTCGCACAATCTGTCTGCGATACGGGTACGTCCGACGGAAATAAAGTCGTAGTAAGGCGCCAGACGCTTGAAGTCGGTGTAAATCAGGGAAGGCAGAGAATCGACAATATAATCACCGTTCAGGGTGAACGGCTCAAGGCCCGGTTCAAAATAACTGATTTCATTACCACGCTGTACGACCTCCCGGCGGGGACCGTCCAACTGTAGCAATTGCGCAAGCGGGCGACTATCCAGACGTGCGTGTCGATAACGCAGAGATTCAACGCCTTGTTTCGTGATGCTGACGAATGACAGCTCGTAGTTCAGTGACTGACTGGCGATGTTCATCTGCTGCAATAACGCCCCGGACGCAGGGTCGGCCGAGGCGTTTACTGAGAAGAACAGGCTAGTCGCCACAAGGGACATGGCAAACCAAAGTTGCTTCATTACTGCGATTGCGTTCCTAAAGTTTGGATTCCTGGCACCTGTACCGCGGCTTGCTGGGTTTGCGCCTGCTCAAACTGAAGCTGTTCGGAGTGCAGTCGGCGCTGCAGTTCATAGTCCTGCAACATGGCATTAATGCGACGACGCTGCTCCTGTACCTGCAGTTGCTGACTGCCGACAGGCGCTGCTTCAGAAGGCACTCCCAGACTTACCGGGCTAGCTTTCCCCATCATAGGCAAGGTATTGAAAACCGGCGTTTCAGGTTGCTGGGATGTTTCAGATTGCCCATTATAGTGCTGGACGCCGACGATAACTGCAAGTGAAACGCACGCCGCCACGCCCATTTGGGTAAGCTGCGCCGCCCACGGACGCACTTTTTTCCAGAACGGCATTTTCTGCCATTGCTGCGGAACGGGTTGGGCCTCAGGGATTAATGGCGACACCTGACGTACTGGCTCATTTTCAATAGCGGCCATCACGCGAGTGGATATATCGAAATGGAGAACGTCAGGCGTATCCCCCCGCATTGAATCGCGGATCAGGTGATAACTCTCCCAGGTTTTCTGCATTTCCGGGTCGTGCGTAAGCGCTTTGAGCAGCTCACTGTCCAACGTTTCGCCATCCATCAAAGCGGAAAGTTTTTCTTTCTGCATGCCTAATACCTTTTCCAGTATCCCGCTATCGTCAACGCCTGATAAGCGGTTGAACTTTATTATCAATAGCTTCCCGCGCCCGGAAGATACGTGAACGCACCGTCCCCACCGGACAATCCATGATAGCCGCTATCTCTTCATAGCTCAGGCCATCCAGCTCCCGTAAGGTGATTGCCATACGTAAATCTTCAGGGAGGGACTCAATAGTTCGGAAAACTATCTGTCTCAGTTCTTCTGACAACATTAAGTTCTCAGGGTTCGAAATTTCTTTCAGCGCGCCGCCGCTTTCAAAGTTTTCTGCTTCAATCGCGTCTACATCACTGGAAGGCGGACGACGCCCCTGAGCAACCAGGTAGTTCTTCGCGGTATTGACCGCAATGCGATACAACCAGGTATAAAAAGCGCTATCCCCCCGGAAAGAATCCAGCGCGCGATAGGCCTTAATAAATGATTCCTGTACGACATCGGGAACGTCGCCCGATGGCACATAGCGGGAAACCAGACTCGCCACTTTATGCTGGTAGCGCACTACCAGTAAGTTAAAGGCTTTCTGATCTCCCTTCTGGACCCGTTCAACCAGGACCTGGTCCGTTAACTGCTCGCTCATCCGAGGTAATGTCTCCCCAAACCAAATTTCCACGCGCTTTCGAAACGCCACTCCATAAGCCGCACTATGAGCAAGCAACAGGTTAGAGTGACTATGTTTCGTAAAGTTCCGTTACGCATTTGTTTTTGTTTGTCATGTTGTAGACAGGTCTTATCTTCCATTATAAGGCTACAGATACTGAACAACGCACTATCTGTACAGAAATGCCCATTTCGTCGTTTGCAGAGTAACCTAACAGCATCTTTATTTCACTACAAAATCTGACGCTAACACCCTGCCCTATAAAATATTTTTTGCCGTTTATCTCTCGCCGTATTTTTATTTTATGTTTAATAAGCACAACACCAGCGAAATCATAACGTGCTTTTTAGCGCCATATAGTGCTAATCTGCCGCAACACTGTTTAGTAGATTAAACAAGAACCATGATGACAACGCCTGAATTGTCCTGTGATGTGTTAATTATCGGCAGCGGCGCGGCCGGACTCTCGCTGGCGCTGCGTCTGGCTGAAAAACATAAGGTTATCGTCCTGAGTAAAGGGCTGGTGAGCGAGGGCTCCACGTTTTATGCGCAGGGCGGTATTGCCGCCGTGTTTGATGAAACCGACAGTATTGCGTCGCATGTCGAAGATACGGTGATTGCCGGTGCCGGAATTTGCGATCGCCACGCGGTGGAGTTTGTCGCCAGCAACGCCCGTACCTGCGTGCAGTGGCTTATCGATCAGGGCGTCGTGTTTGATACGCATGTCCAGCCAAACGGCAAGAAGAGCTATCATCTCACACGTGAAGGCGGCCACAGTCATCGTCGTATCCTTCATGCCGCCGACGCTACCGGAAAGGAAGTCGAGACTACGTTGGTCAGTCGTGCGCAAAATCATCCTAATATTCAGGTGCTGGAACGCAGCAACGCCGTTGATTTAATTATCTCCGATAAAATTGGTCTGCCGGGGCCTCGCCGGGTCATCGGCGCCTGGATCTGGAATCGTAATAAAGAGTGGGTTGAAACCTGCCTTGCGAAGTCGGTGGTGCTGGCGACCGGCGGCGCCTCAAAGGTTTATCAATACACCACTAACCCGGATATTTCCTCCGGTGACGGTATCGCGATGGCCTGGCGTGCGGGCTGTCGGGTCGCTAATCTGGAATTTAACCAGTTTCATCCAACCGCCCTTTATCATCCGCAGGCGCGTAATTTTCTCCTTACCGAAGCGCTGCGCGGCGAAGGCGCATACCTTAAACGTCCGGACGGTTCGCGGTTTATGCCGGACGTTGACGAACGCGGCGAACTGGCGCCGCGCGATATTGTCGCCCGCGCTATTGACCATGAGATGAAACGACTCGGCGCAGACTGTATGTTTCTCGATATCAGCCACAAGCCTGAAGATTTTGTTCGCCAGCACTTCCCGATGATCTATGAGAAACTGCTCGATTTGGGGATGGATCTAACCAAAGAACCGATTCCCGTCGTTCCTGCCGCGCACTATACCTGCGGCGGCGTGGTCGTCGATGATTATGGCCGTACCGATGTAGACGGTTTATATGCCATTGGCGAAGTCAGTTATACCGGCCTGCACGGCGCTAACCGTATGGCGTCCAACTCGTTGCTGGAATGTTTAGTTTACGGCTGGTCCGCAGCAATGGATATCGACAGGCGAATACCTTATATCCGCAGCGTTGACGTCCTTCCCGCCTGGGATGAAAGCCGCGTGGAGAACGCCGATGAACGGATGGTTATTCAGCATAACTGGCATGAGCTGCGTCTGCTGATGTGGGACTATATGGGTATTGTGCGCACGACGAAACGGCTGGAGCGCGCCTTACGGCGTATTACCATGTTGCAACAAGAGATTGACGAGTATTACGCCAACTTTCGCGTCTCGAATAATTTACTGGAGCTGCGCAATCTGGTGCAGGTGGCCGAACTGATTGTGCGTTGCGCGATGATGCGTAAAGAGAGCCGGGGGCTGCACTTTACGCTGGATTATCCGCAACAACTGGCTGAATCCGGCCCATCGATCCTTTCGCCGTTAACGCCTCACATAAACAGATAAAATGCCTGGGTCAGCGCCGTATAACTTTCAGAATAATGTTGGTCTGACCCGCGAATCACTAATCTGTCGCTAAAGCACTCCCCGGCTTGCGGGGAGAACGCGAGCAGAACCCGGTGCGGCAAGCGCGCTTCGTTTTCCGCAACGTCAGTACGTAACCGCAAATGCCATCCCATGTTGGCCGCTTGCTGCGTAAAAACGTTACCTGTTTGTTCCGGCAATACTACGCAAAAAAAGCCGTCTTCGGTAATACAATCCGCCGCAATAGCCAATAACGTCTGGTGATCCAGAGTAGCGGTGTAACGCGCCTGCTCCCGTTGCGGCGTGGCGCATTCCACACCGGGTTCGTAATAAGGCGGGTTGCTGATAATAAGATCAAAGCGTACCGTCTGACGAGGCGCCCAACGCTGAATATTGTCAGTATGCACCGTTATTCGATGCGACCAGGGAGAGTGAGCAACGTTTTCCTGCGCTTGCATGGCAGCCCCGGCATCCAGTTCCACGGCGTCAATAGGCACATTGTCATCCGTCCGCTGCGCCAGCATTAACGCCAGCAGACCGCTTCCAGTACCGATATCCAGAATTCGCTTTACATCCGCGACCGGCGCCCACGCCCCGAGTAAAATACCGTCAGTTCCCACTTTCATCGCACACCGATCGTGTGCGACAAAAAACCGTTTAAACGTAAATCCGTTACGACGAAGAACGGAGCCAGACTGAGACATGTAAAAACAACCTTGCAAAAAACGGCGACAGCGCCGGGTGAAAACAATACCTGAGAAGGGATATCCATACAAACAGATGAAGATTGCGGCCGTAACGTCTATAATCAGCGCCCCACACAGAGGTAGAACATGACTGTAACGACTTTTTCCGAACTTGAACTCGACGAAAGCCTGCTGGATGCCCTCCAGGATAAAGGTTTCACTCGCCCGACCGCCATTCAGGCTGCCGCCATTCCGCCTGCGCTCGATGGCCGTGATGTACTCGGTTCTGCGCCGACAGGCACCGGTAAAACGGCGGCATACCTGCTGCCGGCGTTGCAGCACCTGCTCGACTTTCCGCGTAAAAAATCGGGGCCGCCGCGCATTCTGATCCTGACGCCAACCCGCGAACTGGCAATGCAGGTTGCCGATCACGCTCGTGAACTGGCTAAGCATACTCATCTGGATATCGCCACGATTACCGGCGGCGTGGCCTATATGAACCATGCTGAAGTGTTTAGCGAAAACCAGGATATCGTGGTCGCTACGACGGGCCGTCTGCTGCAATATATCAAAGAAGAGAACTTCGACTGCCGGGCGGTTGAAACACTGATCCTTGACGAAGCTGACCGGATGCTCGACATGGGTTTCGCTCAGGACATTGAACATATCGCTGGTGAGACCCGCTGGCGTAAACAGACGATGCTGTTTTCCGCCACGCTGGAAGGCGATGCGATTAAAGATTTTGCCGAACGCCTGCTGGAAGATCCGGTTGAAGTTTCCGCCAATCCGTCAACCCGCGAGCGTAAGAAAATTCACCAGTGGTACTACCGTGCCGACAATTTCGAACATAAAGTTGCGCTGTTGAAGCACCTGCTAACACAAGACGATGCAACCCGTTCTATCGTGTTTGTGCGTAAACGTGAACGCGTCCATGAATTGGCCGAAACGCTGCGTCTGGCAGGGATCAACAATTGCTATCTTGAAGGCGAGATGGCGCAGATCAAACGTAACGAAGGTATTAAGCGTCTCACCGACGGTCGCGTTAACGTGCTGGTCGCGACCGACGTCGCAGCACGCGGGATTGATATTCCTGATGTAAGCCACGTCATTAACTTCGACATGCCGCGCAGTGGCGATACCTATCTGCATCGTATTGGTCGTACTGGCCGTGCTGGCCGCAAAGGCACGGCAATCTCGCTGGTAGAAGCCCACGACCATCTGTTGCTGCTGAAAATCGGTCGCTACATCGAAGAGCCGCTAAAAGCGCGCGTCATTGATGAACTTCGCCCGACCACGCGCGCCCCCAGCGAAAAGTTGACCGGCAAACCGTCGAAAAAAGTGCTGGCGAAACGCGCCGAGAAGAAAAAAGAGAAAGAAAAAGAGAAGCCGCGCGTGAAGAAACGTCACCGCGATACAAAAAATATCGGTAAGCGCCGCAAGCCAAGCGGTACGCAAATGCAGGAGCAATCCAGCGAAGAGTGATGATGATGCCGGGCGCTACCCGGCATTTTTTTACCGATGAATAGACGTAAAAAAAACGGAAGACGTATAAGTGCCTTCCGTTTTTTATACCTCAAGCCAGTGTAATTCGTGAATCTTACAGGCTTTCAGTAAAGGTACGAGCGATAACGTCGCGCTGCTGTTCCGGCGTCAGAGAGTTAAAACGCACCGCATAACCAGAAACACGAATAGTCAGTTGCGGGTATTTTTCCGGATGCTTAACCGCGTCTTCCAGCGTTTCACGACGCAGAACGTTAACGTTCAGATGCTGACCGCCTTCAACGCGCACTTCCGGTTTAACTTCCATCGGAATTTCACGGTATTCGATCTCGCCCAGTTTGCTGACAGCCACAACTTCATCTTCAGCAAAGCCGGATTTTGCAACGATGCAGCGCGCTTCGCCTTTTTCGCTGTCCAGCAGCCAAAAGGAATTCAGCAGGTCGTCGTTAACGGCTTTAGTAATCTGGATACCTGTAATCATGTGATGCCTCCCCAGGCAAAATTATTTGATTTCGGTCGGCCTAATCCCGGCCAATTGGTAAAACCATTGTTGCTTGAGTGTATATATACCCCTCGACCCCCCTTCATTCTTTGATTTAAATCAATAAAAACCTTGCAGTAAAAAAGGTTATCGTGGGAATTTATTGTTTTACATCAACTTACGCCATGCGACCCCATAAACTTTTTACATAAATTTTCAACTATCTTTTGTAGGTACGGTTTTTATAACACTGAGGATTTTGCACTGCAGAAAGAAGCCGTTAAGCTAAGGGGACTGGAAATTCGCAGGAGAGCGAGATGGCGACTGAGTTAACCTGGCACGATGTGCTGGCTGATGAGAAACAGCAACCTTATTTTATTAATACGCTTCACACCGTTGCCGGCGAACGTCAGTCGGGTATCACGGTCTACCCGCCGCAAAAAGATGTGTTTAACGCCTTTCGCTTCACGGAACTGGGCGACGTTAAGGTGGTGATCCTGGGACAAGATCCCTACCACGGCCCCGGTCAGGCGCATGGTCTGGCGTTTTCCGTGCGCCCAGGAATCGCCCCTCCGCCGTCATTAGTGAATATGTACAAGGAGCTGGAAGCCTCCATTCCCGGCTTTGTTCGCCCCGCGCACGGTTATCTGGAAAGCTGGGCGCGCCAGGGCGTACTGTTGCTAAATACGGTGCTCACGGTACGAGCAGGCCAGGCGCACTCTCATGCCAGCCTGGGGTGGGAAACCTTTACGGATAAAGTGATAAGCCTGATTAATCAACACCGCGAAGGGGTCGTCTTCCTGCTATGGGGCTCACACGCCCAGAAGAAAGGCGCGATTATTGATCCGCAGCGCCACCATATTCTGAAAGCCCCGCATCCCTCGCCGCTCTCAGCACACCGCGGATTTTTTGGCTGTAACCATTTTGCGCTAACGAACCAATGGCTGGAACAACACGGCGAGAAAACTATCGACTGGACGCCAGTACTACCGGCTGAGAGTGAATAACGTTGGCGGCTCGCCGTTTTATCGCCCGGATAACGGCGCGAAAGCGCTTTGTCTGACC
The DNA here is from genome assembly GCA_900478215.1 of Salmonella enterica subsp. houtenae serovar Houten. Lineage (NCBI taxonomy): Bacteria > Pseudomonadati > Pseudomonadota > Gammaproteobacteria > Enterobacterales > Enterobacteriaceae > Salmonella > Salmonella enterica. The sequence continues at coordinate 1,110,487 of LS483478.1, read as the reverse complement.
GGGCGGTGGAAGGACATCATTGGCCCGGCACGCGTTGCGCCGCCGGGCTGTAGCCCTTACGCTTTATTCTGCCGCCACCACTCGGCGAGCAGCACGCCTGTCGCAACCGACACATTAAGGCTTTCCACGTTACCCGTACCGTTAATTTTCACGCACAGATCGTCAGGTTCACGCGCCGCTTCCGGCAGGAAGTCATATTCACGGCCTAAGACCAGCACCATCTTTTCCGGCAGGGTTGTACTAAAGAGCGCCTGACCGCGATCGCTGGACGTCGTCACCACGGTGTACCCCGCCCGACGAAAATCATCCAGTACGTCAACAATGCTTTCACCAGTGATCGGCTGGACATGCTCCGCCCCGCCTTCCGCGGTACGAATCGCCGCGCCAGACTCCAGCAACGCCGCATCCTGTACCACCACGCCTTTCACGCCGAAGTGCGCGCAGCTACGCATCATGCCGCCCAGATTATGCGGGTTAGCGACATCTTCCAACGCCAGCACGCAGTCTTGATCCGCCGCCTGATTTACCCACTGCTTAACGGTCGTACCGTTACGCTTTTTAATCAGGAAACACACGCCGCCGTGGTGCTCAGTGCCGGAAGCTTTTGCCAGTTCGGCTTCATCCACCACATGGTAGGCTTTACGATTCGCCGCCATCCAGCGCAGAGCCTCTTTAAAACGCGGCGTTACGCTTTGGATAAACCACGCACGCACGATGGCGTCAGGACGGCTCTGGAATAGCGCCTGGCAGGCATTTTCGCCATAGACGCGCGTCTCTTCCGCACGCTGGCGACGCAAAACTTCAGGGTCGATAAAACTTTTACCGCTAATACCGCCATGATCGACTTTTTCCGCCGTCTCGTCTCCCGGCGCACGGGACACGGTGCGCCACGGCGAAGTTTCATGTTTACGGTCACGGCTCTGATTATTTCGCTCATCACGGGCGGGGCGACGTCCACCGTCAGTGCGAGACTTTGCTGGGCGGCCTCCCCCTTTCCCGGTACGTGGGTTATGGGTGCGTTTATCAGAGTCATCATCACTACGGACATACATCACTTTGACTTTGCCGCTTTTGTTTTTTAATTCATCGTTCATGCTTTTCTCCACCAGCGCTGCGCGAAGCGCGAAGATTACCCGATGTGCATCCGGTTAGCCATGATTTCGTTTAAAAGCCTGCGACTATTGTACTCATTGAATTAAACACATTGTTGTTTAGCACAGATTCTTCGATAATATGTAACATTATAGAAACATCCCGCGCGTAGCGGGACGTCTTCCGACGTATTCAGAGGTTAGCTATGAACACCGTTTGTACCCATTGCCAGGCTATTAACCGCATCCCCGACGATCGGCTTCAGGATGCGGCAAAATGTGGACGCTGCGGTCATGAGTTGTTTGACGGAGAAGTCATTAATGCGACCGGCGAAACGCTGGACAAACTGTTGAAGGACGATCTGCCTGTGGTGATCGACTTTTGGGCGCCCTGGTGCGGCCCTTGCCGTAACTTTGCGCCTATCTTCGAGGATGTCGCAGAAGAGCGCAGCGGTAAAGTCCGTTTTGTCAAAGTAAATACCGAGGCGGAACGGGAACTTAGCGCCCGTTTCGGTATTCGCAGCATCCCGACGATTATGATCTTTAAACATGGACAGGTGGTCGATATGCTCAATGGCGCAGTACCTAAAGCGCCTTTCGACAACTGGCTTAACGAAGCGCTGTAAACGCCACGGGGCGCATCTTGTGCCCCGTTTTCACCTCTGCCACAATAGCGTTTTTCTCCGCAAACGCTTTCTATGACCAATAACGCTGTCCTTCAGTTACGCGCCGAACGGCTTGCGCGCGCTACACGCCCTTTTCTTGCCAGAGGCAATCGGGTTCACCGCTGTCAACGCTGCCTGCTGCCGCTAAAACGTTGCCTGTGTGATACGTTAACGCCTTCTCAGGCGAAAAGCCGTTTTTGCCTGGTCATGTTTGACACTGAACCGATGAAACCCAGCAATACTGGCCGACTGATAGCCGATATTTTACCGGATACCGCGGCGTTTCAGTGGTCGCGTACCGAGCCGCCGCAGGCGTTGCTGGAACTGGTACAGCATCCGGATTATCAGCCGATGGTGGTCTTTCCTGCGTCCTACGCCGACGAAGCGCGCGAGGTCATTTCCGCCCCGCCCGCCGGAAAACCGCCGCTGTTTATCATGCTCGACGGCACCTGGCCCGAAGCACGTAAAATGTTTCGTAAAAGCCCTTATCTGGATCATCTGCCGGTAATTTCCGTCGATTTATCGCGTCTTTCTGCTTATCGTCTGCGTGAAATCCATGCTGAAGGGCAATATTGTACCGCCGAAGTCGCAATAGCATTGTTAGATTTGGCGGGAGATACCGAGGCTGCAACCGGTTTAGGTGAACATTTCACCCGTTTTAAAACGCGCTATCTGGCAGGAAAAACGCAACATCCGGGAAACGTCACAGCAGAAAATAGCGAAAGCGTTTAAAATCACCCGGTCACTTCTGTGTAAGGGAGACCGGTAATGAGCCAGCAAGGACTGGAAGCGCTACTGCGACCAAAATCGATCGCGGTGATTGGCGCATCAATGAAGCCCCACCGCGCGGGTTATCTGATGATGCGTAACTTGTTGGCGGGCGGGTTCAATGGCCCCGTCCTTCCCGTGACGCCCGCCTGGAAAGCCGTTTTAGGCGTCATGGCCTGGCCGGATATCGCCAGTCTCCCTTTTACCCCCGATCTGGCTATTTTATGCACTAACGCCAGCCGTAACCTGGCGTTACTGGACGCGCTTGGCGCGAAAGGTTGTAAAACGTGCATTATCCTTTCTGCTCCCACGTCGCAACATGAAGAACTTCTTGCCTGTGCCCGTCATTATAAAATGCGTCTGCTGGGCCCAAACAGTCTTGGGCTCCTCGCGCCGTGGCAAGGACTGAATGCCAGCTTTTCTCCCGTCCCGATTAAGCAGGGCAAGCTCGCCTTTATTTCCCAGTCTGCCGCCGTTTCCAATACTATTCTTGACTGGGCGCAACAGCGTGAAATGGGCTTCTCCTACTTTATCGCGCTGGGCGATAGCCTGGATATTGATGTCGATGAACTGCTGGACTATCTGGCGCGCGACAGCAAGACCAGCGCGATTTTGCTCTATCTGGAACAGTTAAGCGACGCCCGCCGTTTTGTTTCCGCCGCCCGTAGCGCTTCACGTAACAAACCGATTCTGGTGATTAAAAGCGGCCGAAGCCCGGCAGCCCAGCGTTTACTTAATACCAGCGCGGGAATGGACCCGGCGTGGGATGCGGCCATCCAGCGCGCAGGCCTGCTGCGAGTCCAGGATACACACGAGCTTTTTTCCGCCGTCGAAACACTCAGCCATATGCGTCCGCTACGCGGCGACAGACTGATGATCATCAGCAATGGCGCCGCGCCTGCTGCGCTGGCGTTAGATGAGTTGTGGTCGCGTAACGGCAAGCTGGCGACGTTGAGCGAAGAGACCTGCCTACAACTACGGCAGGCGCTTCCCGCGCACATTGATATTGCCAATCCGCTAGATCTGTGTGATGACGCCAGCAGCGAACATTACGTCAAAACGCTGGATATCCTGCTCGCCAGTCAGGATTTTGACGCGCTTATGGTTATCCACTCTCCCAGCGCTGCCGCGCCGGGTACGGAAAGCGCCCATGCGCTGATCGAGACGATTAAGCGCCACCCCAGAGGCAGGTTTGTTACGCTGCTGACAAACTGGTGCGGCGAGTTCTCGTCTCAGGAAGCAAGACGGCTATTCAGCGAAGCCGGATTACCCACCTACCGTACGCCGGAAGGCACGATTACCGCTTTTATGCATATGGTGGAATACCGGCGTAATCAGAAGCAACTGCGGGAAACGCCAGCGCTGCCGAGTAACCTGACGTCCAATACCGCCGAAGCGCATAATCTGTTACAGCAGGCGATTGCGGAAGGCGCCACCTCGTTGGATACCCATGAAGTACAGCCAATTTTACACGCCTATGGATTACATACCCTTCCCACCTGGATTGCCGGCGACAGCGCGGAAGCGGTGCATATCGCCGAACAGATAGGCTATCCGGTAGCCCTCAAGTTACGCTCGCCGGATATTCCGCATAAATCTGAAGTTCAGGGGGTTATGCTTTATTTGCGGACCGCGAATGAGGTGCAGCAGGCCGCCAACGCCATTTTCGATCGTGTAAAGATGGCCTGGCCGCAGGCGCGGATTCACGGTTTGCTGGTACAAAGCATGGCTAACCGCGCCGGAGCGCAGGAGCTTCGTGTGGTGGTCGAGCACGATCCGGTGTTTGGTCCTTTGATTATGTTGGGTGAAGGCGGCGTGGAGTGGCGTCCGGAGGAACAGGCTGTCGTCGCGCTGCCGCCGCTCAACATGAATCTGGCGCGCTATCTGGTGATTCAGGGCATTAAGCAGCGGAAAATTCGTGCCCGTAGCGCGCTGCGTCCGTTGGATATCGTCGGTTTAAGCCAGTTGCTGGTCCAGGTTTCAAACCTGATTGTCGACTGCCCGGAAATTCAGCGTCTGGATATCCATCCGCTGCTGGCTTCCGCCAGTGAGTTTACCGCGCTGGATGTAACGCTGGATATTGCCCCGTTTGATGGCGATAGCGAAAGTCGACTTGCGGTACGCCCCTATCCCCACCAGCTTGAAGAGTGGGTGGAGATGAAAAACGGCGATCGCTGTCTGTTTCGTCCGATCCTGCCGGAAGATGAGCCCCAACTGCGACAATTCATCGCTCAGGTCACTAAAGAGGATCTTTACTACCGTTATTTCAGCGAGATCAACGAATTTACCCACGAAGATTTAGCCAACATGACGCAGATCGACTACGATCGAGAAATGGCGTTTGTGGCTGTGCGACGGCTGGATAACGCTGAAGAGATCCTCGGCGTAACGCGTGCGATTTCCGATCCTGATAACATGGATGCTGAATTTGCCGTATTGGTGCGTTCAGATCTCAAAGGATTGGGCTTAGGACGCCGTTTAATGGAGAAATTGATTGCTTATACTCGCGAGCACGGATTGAAGCGGCTGAACGGTATTACGATGCCGAACAATCGCGGCATGGTCGCGTTGGCCAGAAAACTGGGATTTCAGGTCGATATTCAGCTTGAAGAGGGCATCGTGGGATTAACGCTGAATCTGGCCAAATGTGATGAATCGTGAGTAATGTACTGGAAATGTTGACCACTTTAACGGGTACTGATGTTATTATTGCTCGCTTATGTCGTCTGCATAGCACAGAGGACCCTTCAATGAACAGAGAAGAAATGCACTGTGATGTTGTCAAAATTTAAGCGTAATAAACATCAACAACACCTTGCCCAACTCCCTAAGATTTCTCAGTCAGTTGATGATGTAGATTTCTTTTATACTCCTGCTACTTTTCGGGAGACACTGCTGGAGAAAATCGCCAGCGCGACGCAGCGTATTTGTATCGTTGCCCTGTATCTGGAACAGGATGATGGGGGTAAAGGTATACTCGACGCGCTCTATGCGGCTAAACGGCAGCGTCCTGAACTGGACGTGCGGGTGCTGGTCGACTGGCATCGCGCACAGCGTGGGCGCATTGGCGCAGCGGCCTCGAATACCAATGCAGACTGGTATTGCCGGCTGGCGCAGGAAAATCCCGGCATTGATGTCCCGGTTTACGGCGTACCGATTAATACGCGAGAAGCGCTTGGCGTACTGCATTTTAAAGGCTTTATCATTGATGATAGCGTCCTGTACAGCGGCGCCAGTCTGAACGATGTCTATCTCCATCAGCATGACAAATATCGCTATGATCGCTACCAGCTCATTCGTAATCGGCAAATGGCAGACATCATGTTTGACTGGGTTACGCAAAATCTGATGAATGGTCGTGGTGTGAATCGTCTGGATAATACCCAGCGTCCGAAAAGCCCGGAGATTAAAAACGATATCCGCTTATACCGTCAGGAGCTGCGTGATGCGTCATATCATTTTCAGGGTGACGCTAATAACGAGCAACTCTCCGTTACGCCGCTGGTCGGGCTTGGAAAATCCAGTCTGCTGAACAAAACCATTTTTCATCTCATGCCCTGTGCGGAGCATAAGCTCACCATTTGTACCCCTTACTTCAATCTACCAGCGGTTCTGGTGCGGAATATTATTCAGCTACTGCGCGACGGAAAGAAAGTCGAAATCATTGTTGGCGATAAAACCGCGAATGATTTTTACATTCCGGAAGATGAACCGTTCAAGATCATTGGCGCGCTGCCCTATCTCTATGAGATTAATCTGCGCCGCTTCCTGAGCCGTTTACAGTATTACGTCAATACCGATCAGCTTGTGGTGCGTCTGTGGAAAGATGACGACAATACTTATCATCTGAAAGGGATGTGGGTAGATGATAAATGGATGCTGCTCACCGGCAACAATCTGAATCCCCGCGCCTGGCGTCTGGATCTGGAAAACGCCATTCTGATCCACGATCCTAAGCAGGAGCTTGCCCCTCAGCGGGAAAAAGAGCTGGAACTTATCCGAACGCACACAACCATCGTAAAACATTATCGTGACCTGCAGAGCATTGCCGACTATCCGATAAAAGTGCGTAAATTGATTCGCCGGTTGCGCCGGATCCGCATCGACAGATTAATTAGCCGTATCCTGTAATCGAAGCCCCGTCCTGTACGGGGTTTTCACTTAGGAGTGGACTGGTGCGCGTGTTGATTCCTTTTACTGTGTTGTTTCTCTCCGGGTGCAGCCATCTGGCTAACGACCGCTGGAGCGGTCAGGATAAAGCCCAGCATTTTATGGCATCAGCGATACTATCGGCAGCCGGTAATGAGTATGCGCGCCACCAGGGAGTGAGTTCAGACCGCAGCGCAGCGATAGGGCTGGTGTTTTCTTTAAGTCTCGGAGCCTCAAAAGAACTCTGGGACAGCCGCCCGGAAGGAAGCGGCTGGAGCTGGAAAGATTTTGTCTGGGATGTCGCTGGCGCGACAACCGGTTACGCTATCTGGCAAATGGCGCATTACTAAAGGCGCAAGCCCTTTCCTTTACGGTGCAACATCAGCGAAACCAGGAAAGCCAAAACGGCCATCGCGGTAACATACCAGAAGAACGAACTCTCCATACCGACAGATTTTAGCGACAGCGCGACATATTCCGCAGAGCCGCCAAACAATGCGTTTGCTACCGCGTAAGATAAACCGACGCCCAGGGCGCGAACTTGCGCCGGAAACATCTCCGCTTTCAGGACCCCGCTAATCGAGGTATAGAAACTTACAATCAATAGCGCGCACATCACTAAAGCAAATGCGGCATAAGGCGACGTCACATTCTGCAATGCGGAGAGAATTGGAACGGTGAAAAGTGCCGCGAGCGCGCCAAAACATAGCATAGAGGTACGCCTGCCTATCTTATCGGATAACGCGCCGAATAACGGTTGTACCAACATGAAAACACACAGCGCGGCCGTCATAATGCCGCTGGCGACATTGGCATGCATACCTGCTGTATTGACCAGATATTTCTGCATATAGGTGGTGAAGGTATAAAAGCACAGCGATCCTGCCGCGGTAAAACCAAGCACCATCAAAAAGGCTTTGCGATTACGCCACAAACCTTTCAACGAACCGGCTTCTTTTAACGCGCGAGTCTCATGCTTCGAGGTTTCATCCAGCTGGCGACGTAGCCATAACGCCACAACCGCCAGCACAGCGCCCAGCGCAAAGGGAATACGCCATCCCCAGGCACGAAGCTCAGCCTCCTCCAGAACCTGCTGCAAAATCACAACGACCAGCAATGCCAGTAGTTGGCCACCGATAAGCGTAACATACTGAAATGAGGCGAAAAATCCCTTACGACCTTCAAGCGCAACTTCACTCATATATGTCGCACTGGTCCCGTACTCACCCCCTACCGAGAGCCCCTGAAATAACCTTGCAATAAGTAGCAGTGCCGGCGCCCAGGTACCGATGGTTTCGTAACCGGGTAAACAGGCAATCACCAGCGACCCCATACACATCATGCACACCGAAATCAACATTGAGGCTTTCCGCCCGCGTCGATCGGCAATGCGTCCAAACAGCCAACCACCGATAGGTCGCATTAAAAAACCTGCGGCAAAGACACCTGCCGTTTGCAAAAGCTGAGTGGTGGTATCATCAGAAGGAAAGAAGATATGTGCAAAATAGAGCGAGCAGAAAGAGTAGACGTAGAAATCAAACCATTCCACTAAGTTTCCGGAAGATGCCCCTACGATAGCCCATATGCGTCGCCGCATCTCCGGAGCCTCAGCGTTGTTTTTATCTATACGCTGAATAATTTCTGCCATACTGTTCTCCTTGTTGCCAGGCTTGATCGGCCTTTTATTTTGGAGATTCAGATTACGCGAGACAAAAAAGTAAATAAAGTGTTAATTATTTGTTTGCTAATTTTTATCCCCACCGTGCCTGATGTTGGTGTTTCCGTTTCAGATAGTCTTCGTCCTGACGGATTTTATCCCACCAACCTTTGAAAACCGTTGCCGCCGCGGCCTTAATAGGATCATTACCCCGTGTATTCAGGCTGCCGTCTTCTGCATACTTTTTACCGCCTTTATAGTTAGCGTATCGCCTGGCGCGGGTATATCCCATCTGAATAAATTTACGCGCCATGTCCATACCAACGAAATCATCCTGCTGCCGGTAAGCTTCGAACAACTGGTAGATCTGTTCTGCGGATTTCATCGCCGATGCTTCATCTTTATAGCGCCAGAAAGGAAGAATTTCACTTTTGTAGGGTTCAACCAGTAGCACCCCCTGCTCGCCTCGTCCAACCTGATACAATTCAGGCTGCTGGCGGAAATCAATGCTGGAAAAGTCCTGCTGGTAGTTAAAAGGTTTGATAGCCAATGAAAATCCTCACTGCTTATATAAGCAAGTGTAAAGGATAGTTCATCGTTAACGATTGGGTGGGTTTTGCCCTTATCGGTTCTACAATAGCGCCAGCTTTGTGGGCGGGATAATTCCTGTAGGCAGGATAAAGCGGAGCCGCCATCGGGCAGTGTATACCGGCCGGAACGCAAAAAAGCCCGTCCGTCAGGACGGGCTTTTTCACTTGTCTGATGCCTGGCAGTTTATGGCGGGCGTCCTGCCCGCCACCCTCCGGGCCGTTGCTGCGCAACGTTCAAATCCGCTCCCGGCGGATTTGTCCTGCTCCGGAGAGCCCTCACCGACAGACAACAGATAAAACAAAAGGCCCGGTCTTTCGACCGGGCCTTCTGTTCTGTTTGATGCCTGGCAGTTCCCTACTCTCGCATGGGGAGACCCCACACTACCATCGGCGCTACGGCGTTTCACTTCTGAGTTCGGCATGGGGTCAGGTGGGACCACCGCGCTACGGCCGCCAGGCAAATTCTTTGTGCTCTGTCCTGTGTCTTTTACACTGATGCTGCGTTGGCTGCTCTTGCGAACCTCAGTCACATACTTGTGTATGCTCCTTCCGTCGCTGCGTTTGCCGCCCTGCCTCAGCGCAAAATCCTTCGGACTCTGAATCTGAGCTGAAAATTGTTCGTCTTCTCAGTTCCGCCAAAACATCTTTGGCGTTGTAAGGTTAAGCCTCACGGTTCATTAGTACCGGTTAGCTCAACGCATCGCTGCGCTTACACACCCGGCCTATCAACGTCGTCGTCTTCAACGTTCCTTCAGGAGCCTTAAAGGCTCAGGGAAGATTCATCTCGGGGCAAGTTTCGTGCTTAGATGCTTTCAGCACTTATCTCTTCCGCATGTAGCTACCGGGCAGTGCCATTGGCATGACAACCCGAACACCAGTGATGCGTCCACTCCGGTCCTCTCGTACTAGGAGCAGCCCCCCTCAATCTTCCAGCGCCCACGGCAGATAGGGACCGAACTGTCTCACGACGTTCTAAACCCAGCTCGCGTACCACTTTAAATGGCGAACAGCCATACCCTTGGGACCTACTTCAGCCCCAGGATGTGATGAGCCGACATCGAGGTGCCAAACACCGCCGTCGATATGAACTCTTGGGCGGTATCAGCCTGTTATCCCCGGAGTACCTTTTATCCGTTGAGCGATGGCCCTTCCATTCAGAACCACCGGATCACTATGACCTGCTTTCGCACCTGCTCGCGCCGTCACGCTCGCAGTCAAGCTGGCTTATGCCATTGCACTAACCTCCTGATGTCCGACCAGGATTAGCCAACCTTCGTGCTCCTCCGTTACTCTTTAGGAGGAGACCGCCCCAGTCAAACTACCCACCAGACACTGTCCGCAACCCGGTTCACGGGCCCACGTTAGAACACCAGCCATTAAAGGGTGGTATTTCAAGGATGGCTCCATGCAGACTGGCGTCCACACTTCAAAGCCTCCCACCTATCCTGCACATCAAGGACCAGTGTTCAGTGTCAAGCTATAGTAAAGGTTCACGGGGTCTTTCCGTCTTGCCGCGGGTACACTGCATCTTCACAGCGAGTTCAATTTCACTGAGTCCCGGGTGGAGACAGCCTGGCCATCATTACGCCATTCGTGCAGGTCGGAACTTACCCGACAAGGAATTTCGCTACCTTAGGACCGTTATAGTTACGGCCGCCGTTTACCGGGGCTTCGATCAGGAGCTTCGCTTGCGCTGACCCCATCAATTAACCTTCCGGCACCGGGCAGGCGTCACACCGTATACGTCCACTTTCGTGTTTGCACAGTGCTGTGTTTTTAATAAACAGTTGCAGCCAGCTGGTATCTTCGACTGACTTCAGCTCCATGGGTAAACCACTTCACCTACGTGTCAGCGTGCCTTCTCCCGAAGTTACGGCACCATTTTGCCTAGTTCCTTCACCCGAGTTCTCTCAAGCGCCTTGGTATTCTCTACCTGACCACCTGTGTCGGTTTGGGGTACGATTTGATGTTACCTGAGGCTTAGAGGCTTTTCCTGGAAGCAGGGCATTTGTTGCTTCAGCACCGTAGTGCCTCGTCGTCACGCCTCAGTGTTAAAGTGAACCGGATTTACCTGGAACACACACCTACACGCTTAAACCGGGACAACCGTCGCCCGGCCAACATAGCCTTCTCCGTCCCCCCTTCGCAGTAACACCAAGTACGGGAATATTAACCCGTTTCCCATCGACTACGCCTTTCGGCCTCGCCTTAGGGGTCGACTCACCCTGCCCCGATTAACGTTGGACAGGAACCCTTGGTCTTCCGGCGAGCGGGCTTTTCACCCGCTTTATCGTTACTTATGTCAGCATTCGCACTTCTGATACCTCCAGCATGCCTCACGACACACCTTCAACGGCTTACAGAACGCTCCCCTACCCAACAACACATCAGTGTCACTGCCGCAGCTTCGGTGCATGGTTTAGCCCCGTTACATCTTCCGCGCAGGCCGACTCGACCAGTGAGCTATTACGCTTTCTTTAAATGATGGCTGCTTCTAAGCCAACATCCTGGCTGTCTGGGCCTTCCCACATCGTTTCCCACTTAACCATGACTTTGGGACCTTAGCTGGCGGTCTGGGTTGTTTCCCTCTTCACGACGGACGTTAGCACCCGCCGTGTGTCTCCCGTGATAACATTCTCCGGTATTCGCAGTTTGCATCGGATTGGTAAGCCGGGATGGCCCCCTGGCCGAAACAGTGCTCTACCCCCGGAGATGAATTCACGAGGCGCTACCTAAATAGCTTTCGGGGAGAACCAGCTATCTCCCGGTTTGATTGGCCTTTCACCCCCAGCCACAGGTCATCCGCTAATTTTTCAACATTAGTCGGTTCGGTCCTCCAGTTAGTGTTACCCAACCTTCAACCTGCCCATGGCTAGATCACCGGGTTTCGGGTCTATACCCTGCAACTTAACGCCCAATTAAGACTCGGTTTCCCTCCGGCTCCCCTATGCGGTTAACCTTGCTACAGAATATAAGTCGCTGACCCATTATACAAAAGGTACGCAGTCACCCCACCACTAAGCCCCCTCTGCTTCTTTTGCGGTTAAACGTCGCTCTCGCTCCGTTAACCGTATCCTCAGCAAAGGATGCGTATGTGGAGTTCACCACTGGCTTAGTGGTGGGGCTCCCACTGCTTGTACGTACACGGTTTCAGGTTCTGTTTCACTCCCCTCGCCGGGGTTCTTTTCGCCTTTCCCTCACGGTACTGGTTCACTATCGGTCAGTCAGGAGTATTTAGCCTTGGAGGATGGTCCCCCCATATTCAGACAGGATACCACGTGTCCCGCCCTACTCATCGAGCTCACAGCACGTGCGCTTTTGTGTACGGGGCTGTCACCCTGTATCGCGCGCCTTTCCAGACGCTTCCACTAACACACATGCTGATTCAGGCTCTGGGCTCCTCCCCGTTCGCTCGCCGCTACTGGGGGAATCTCGGTTGATTTCTTTTCCTCGGGGTACTTAGATGTTTCAGTTCCCCCGGTTCGCCTCATTAACCTATGGATTCAGTTAATGATAGTGTGACGAGTCACACTGGGTTTCCCCATTCGGACATCGCCGGCTATAACGGTTCATATCACCTTACCGGCGCTTTTCGCAGATTAGCACGTCCTTCATCGCCTCTGACTGCCAGGGCATCCACCGTGTACGCTTGGTCGCTTAACCTCACAACCCGAAGATGTTTCGTGAAACATCATCGTGTCGCGAAAATTTGAGAGACTCGAACACACATTGACTGTGTGTCGTTTCAATTTTCAGCTTGATCCAGATTTTTAAAGAGCAAATATCTCAAACATGACTCGCAAGTCAGTTTTGAGATATAACGGCCGGCGACTTTCACTCACAAACCAGCAAGTGGCGTCCCCTGGAGGTTTGACCTCATCAGTTTGAACGCTGGCGTCCCCTAGGGGATTCGAACCCCTGTTACCGCCGTGAAAGGGCGGTGTCCTGGGCCTCTAGACGAAGGGGACACTGAAGTCTCTCTCGCAAGACGCCTTGCTATTTACTTTTCATCAGACAATCTGTGTGGACACTACAAAGGCAGGTTCTTTAAGGTAAGGAGGTGATCCAACCGCAGGTTCCCCTACGGTTACCTTGTTACGACTTCACCCCAGTCATGAATCACAAAGTGGTAAGCGCCCTCCCGAAGGTTAAGCTACCTACTTCTTTTGCAACCCACTCCCATGGTGTGACGGGCGGTGTGTACAAGGCCCGGGAACGTATTCACCGTGGCATTCTGATCCACGATTACTAGCGATTCCGACTTCATGGAGTCGAGTTGCAGACTCCAATCCGGACTACGACGCACTTTATGAGGTCCGCTTGCTCTCGCGAGGTCGCTTCTCTTTGTATGCGCCATTGTAGCACGTGTGTAGCCCTGGTCGTAAGGGCCATGATGACTTGACGTCATCCCCACCTTCCTCCAGTTTATCACTGGCAGTCTCCTTTGAGTTCCCGGCCGGACCGCTGGCAACAAAGGATAAGGGTTGCGCTCGTTGCGGGACTTAACCCAACATTTCACAACACGAGCTGACGACAGCCATGCAGCACCTGTCTCACGGCTCCCGAAGGCACAGTCTCATCTCTGAGACCTTCCGTGGATGTCAAGACCAGGTAAGGTTCTTCGCGTTGCATCGAATTAAACCACATGCTCCACCGCTTGTGCGGGCCCCCGTCAATTCATTTGAGTTTTAACCTTGCGGCCGTACTCCCCAGGCGGTCTACTTAACGCGTTAGCTCCGGAAGCCACGCCTCAAGGGCACAGCCTCCAAGTAGACATCGTTTACGGCGTGGACTACCAGGGTATCTAATCCTGTTTGCTCCCCACGCTTTCGCACCTGAGCGTCAGTCTTTGTCCAGGGGGCCGCCTTCGCCACCGGTATTCCTCCAGATCTCTACGCATTTCACCGCTACACCTGGAATTCTACCCCCCTCTACAAGACTCAAGCCTGCCAGTTTCGAATGCAGTTCCCAGGTTGAGCCCGGGGATTTCACATCCGACTTGACAGACCGCCTGCGTGCGCTTTACGCCCAGTAATTCCGATTAACGCTTGCACCCTCCGTATTACCGCGGCTGCTGGCACGGAGTTAGCCGGTGCTTCTTCTGCGGGTAACGTCAATTGCTGCGGTTATTAACCACAACACCTTCCTCCCCGCTGAAAGTACTTTACAACCCGAAGGCCTTCTTCATACACGCGGCATGGCTGCATCAGGCTTGCGCCCATTGTGCAATATTCCCCACTGCTGCCTCCCGTAGGAGTCTGGACCGTGTCTCAGTTCCAGTGTGGCTGGTCATCCTCTCAGACCAGCTAGGGATCGTCGCCTAGGTGAGCCGTTACCCCACCTACCAGCTAATCCCATCTGGGCACATCTGATGGCAAGAGGCCCGAAGGTCCCCCTCTTTGGTCTTGCGACGTTATGCGGTATTAGCCACCGTTTCCAGTAGTTATCCCCCTCCATCAGGCAGTTTCCCAGACATTACTCACCCGTCCGCCACTCGTCAGCAAAGCAGCAAGCTGCTTCCTGTTACCGTTCGACTTGCATGTGTTAGGCCTGCCGCCAGCGTTCAATCTGAGCCATGATCAAACTCTTCAATTTAAAAGTTTGATGCTCGTGACTTTCTTTTTTCAAAGAATAGAACTTCGTAATGAATTACGTGTTCACTCAGAGACTTGGTATTCATTTTTCGTCTTGCGACGTCAAGAATCCGTATCTTCGAGTGCCCACACAGATTGTCTGATAAATTGTTAAAGAGCAGTGCCGCTTCGCTTTTCTCAGCGGCGCGGGGTGTGCATATTACGCTTTCCCGCTTCAGAGTCAAGCGTTTATTTTCGCTTTACTCCGTGAGATTCTGGTCTGAACCCCGCTGACCCGGCGGCCTGTGTGCCGTTGTTCCGTGTCAGTGGTGGCGCATTATAGGGAGTTATTTGGGCCTGACAAGACCTAAATGCAAAAAAAAGCTCAACAGGTCATTTTTCAAACAACGCTTGAACCAAAAGCTTACTTTCGCCTGGTTTTTAAACAAAAACGAGCCCGTCAGGGCCCGTTTTATTCAAATTTGTGGCTTACTGCACTGCCACAATACGATCCTCATTGGCTTCAAGGCGAATCACTTTGCCAGGAACCAGTTCACCAGACAGAATTTGCTGCGCCAGTGGGTTTTCGATCTGCTGTTGAATAGCACGTTTTAACGGACGCGCCCCATACACCGGATCGTAACCGTTGGCGCTCAACAGTTTCAGCGCCTCGTCGGAGATATGGATTTCATAACCACGTTCTTCCAGACGTTTGTATAGACGCTGCAGCTGGATCTGAGCAATAGAAGCGATGTGTTGCTCACCTAACGGATGGAATACCACAACCTCATCAATACGGTTGATAAATTCCGGACGGAAGTTTTGGCTAACCACACCCAGCACCATCTCTTTCATCCGACCGTAATCCAGTTCGCCAAAACGCTCCTGAATGAGATCGGAACCGAGGTTAGAAGTCATAATGACCACCGTATTACGGAAGTCGACCGTTCTCCCTTGCCCGTCAGTCAGACGACCGTCGTCCAGCACCTGCAACAGAATGTTGAATACATCCGGATGCGCTTTTTCCACTTCATCCAACAAGATGACGGAATAAGGGCGACGGCGCACCGCTTCCGTCAAATAACCGCCTTCTTCATAACCGACATATCCCGGAGGCGCCCCGACCAGACGAGACACGGAGTGTTTCTCCATAAACTCAGACATGTCAATACGCACCATCGCGTCGTCGCTGTCGAACATAAAGTTAGCCAGCGCTTTACACAATTCGGTTTTACCGACCCCCGTCGGCCCGAGGAACAGGAAGGAACCAATTGGACGGTTCGGATCGGACAGCCCCGCGCGGCTACGACGTATAGCGTTCGATACCGCTTCAACAGCTTCATTCTGCCCGATCACGCGGCTGTGTAATTCTTGTTCCATACGCAACAGTTTTTCACGTTCGCCTTCCAGCATTCTGGCAACCGGAATACCGGTCCAGCGCGCCAGCACTTCGGCAATTTCCGCATCCGTCACTTTGTTACGTAACAGACGCATGGTTTTACCTTCCGACTGGGTCGCGGCTTCTAACTGTTTTTCCAGCTCCGGAATTTTGCCGTACTGCAACTCGGACATCCGCGCCAGGTCGCCAACGCGACGCGCCTGCTCGATGGCGATCTTCGCCTGCTCCAGCTCCGCTTTAATAGTTTGCGTACCAGAGAGCGACGCTTTTTCCGCTTTCCACTCTTCTTCTAACTCAGAGTACTGACGTTCTTTATCGTCCAGTTCTTCATTCAGCATATCAAGACGTTTTTTACTCGCCTCGTCAGACTCTTTCATCAACGCCTGCTGTTCCAGTTTAAGCTGAATAATGCGGCGGTCGAGCCTGTCCAGCTCCTCCGGCTTAGAGTCAATCTGCATACGAATGCTGGATGCCGCTTCATCGATGAGGTCGATAGCTTTATCCGGCAACTGACGGTCGGCGATATAGCGGTGAGACAACGTTGCCGCCGCCACAATCGCCGGGTCAGTGATCTGCACATGGTGGTGCAGCTCGTAACGTTCTTTCAGGCCACGCAGAATAGCGATGGTGTCTTCCACTGAGGGTTCTGCGACAAACACTTTTTGAAAACGACGTTCCAGCGCCGCGTCTTTTTCAATGTATTGACGGTACTCATCCAGCGTGGTGGCGCCCACGCAGTGTAGCTCACCACGCGCCAGCGCCGGTTTCAGCATATTCCCGGCGTCCATTGCGCCATCAGCCTTACCTGCGCCAACCATCGTGTGCAGTTCGTCAATAAACAGAATGACGTTGCCTTCCTGTTTTGCGAGGTCGTTCAGCACGCCTTTCAGACGTTCCTCAAATTCGCCGCGATATTTCGCCCCGGCCACCAGCGCGCCCATATCCAGCGCCAGTACGCGGCGGCCTTTTAAACCTTCAGGGACTTCACCATTAATAATGCGCTGTGCCAGTCCTTCAACAATTGCCGTTTTACCGACCCCTGGCTCACCGATTAACACCGGATTGTTTTTAGTACGACGTTGCAGTACCTGAATGGTACGGCGAATTTCTTCATCACGACCAATTACCGGGTCAAGCTTACCTTGTTCAGCCCGCTCGGTCAGATCGACGGTATATTTTTTCAAGGCCTGACGTTGGTCTTCAGCCCCTTGATCGTTCACGCTTTCACCTCCGCGCATCTGTTCAATTGCCTGAGTGATATTGGTCGTGGTCGCACCGGCTGATTTCAGCAGATCGGTTAACGTGCCGCGAGACTCAAGCGCCGCCAGAACAAACAGCTCTGACGAAATAAAATTGTCCCCCCGTTTTTGCGCCAGCTTGTCGCAAAGGTTCAGTACGCGTACCAGTTCCGAAGAAGGCTGTACGTCGCCGCCGGTGCCTTCCACCTGCGGTAAACGGCTCAGAGCCTGATCGATAGCGGTGCGCAACTGGCCAGCATTAATGCCGGCAGAGGTTAATAAAGGACGTATCGATCCCCCCTCCTGGTTCAGCAAGGCGCTCATTAAATGAAGAGGTTCGATGAATTGGTTGTCGTGCCCCAGCGCGAGCGACTGGGCATCGGCAAGAGCAAGCTGGAATTTGTTAGTAAGACGATCCAGACGCATAACTCCTCCCATAACAGGTCAAAATTGCTACTGGAGATTAAATGAGGTCATCCCTCAATTATTCAAGGTGAATGACCTGAATTATGTGAAAAGAAAGTTACCCGTACCGGATCGTCTTGATTCTTTAGGTTATATCAGCCAAATAAAACTTGCCATACGACCTGTCGTCTTGTCGCGACGATAAGAGAAGAAAGTCTCACTTTCGCTAAAGGTGCAGCGATCCCCGCCATAGACATGTTCAACGCCGGTATTCGCCAGACGTTGGCGTGCAAGCTGATAAATATCCGCCAGAAATTTTTCCCCGTGCGGCAAAAATGCGCTATCGGCTTGCGCATCTTTTGCTAAAAATGCATCACGCACTTCCGGCCCCACTTCAAAAGCGGTCGGGCCGATCGCCGGACCTAACCAGGCGATGATATTTTCTGGTTTGTCAGCAAAGCAGGCGACAGTTTCCTCCAGTACGCCTTCACATAATCCGCGCCAGCCCGCATGAGCCGCCGCCACTTCTGTTCCCTCACGGTTACAGAATAGCACAGGCAGACAGTCTGCCGTCATTACCGCGCAAACGGTTCCTGGCGTATTGCTGTAAGACGCATCCGCACGTTTGGATACATAAGGCTCCCCGGTAAGCCTCAACACATTTTTACCGTGAACCTGTTCAAGCCAGACAGGTTTCGAAGGCAGATTACCCGCCGCAAACAGACGCCTGCGGTTCTCTTCAACATGCTCCGGGTTGTCGCCGCAATGCGCCCCCAGATTCAGCGAGTCGTAAGGCGGTAAACTCACTCCGCCAATACGGGTAGAACTACAGGCTGCAACGCCTTTCGGCTGCGGCCACTGCGGGGCAATCAGTGCATTCATAACCAGTCCACATCATCTTTATGATCTTCGAAATCGGCGCGCATCGCATCGATAAGGTCCACCATATCTTGTGGAATCGGCGCGTGCCACTCCATTTCGATACCCGATACAGGATGGTAGAGACGCAGCATCGTTGCATGAAGCGCCTGGCGGTCAAACTTACGCAGCGCGGAAATAAACTCTTCCGATGCGCCTTTCGGTGGACGTGGACGCCCGCCATATACCTGATCGCCCACTAACGGATGCGTAATATGCGCCATATGCACGCGGATCTGGTGCGTACGCCCGGTCTCCAGACGCAATCTAAGGCGCGTGTGCACACGGAAATGTTCCATAATGCGGTAGTGGGTCACCGCCGGTTTGCCCATTGGATGCACCGACATATGGGTACGTTTGGTCGGATGACGACTAATTGGTTCATTCACCGTTCCTCCCGCCGTCATATGTCCGATCGCGACCGCTTCATATTCGCGGGTGATCTCGCGCAGCTGTAAAGACTCCACCAGGCGCGTTTGCGCCGGAACGGTTTTAGCCACCACCATCAGCCCCGTCGTGTCCTTATCCAGACGATGCACAATACCCGCGCGCGGGACATCCGCAATCGGCGGATAATAATGTAGCAACGCGTTCAGTACCGTACCGTCCGGGTTACCCGCGCCAGGATGTACCACCAGATCGCGTGGCTTATTGATAACCAGAATATTGTCATCTTCATAAACAATATCTAACGGGATATCCTGCGCTTCAAAACGAATCTCTTCGTCGATCTCCGCATCAATAGCCACCCGCTCGCCGCCTAACACTTTTTCTTTTGGTTTATCGCAAAGTTGACCATTGACCAACACGCGCTGATTCAAAATCCATTCTTTTATACGCGAACGTGAATAATCCGGGAACATTTCGGCCAAAGCCTGATCTAAGCGTTGACCGAGTTGGTTTTCGGAGACCGTTGCGGTGAGTTGTACTCGTTGTGCCATATACAGCTTCTTCGTTTAACGTTGGGTTTTACGGCTTTGCCGTTTAATATAGTGTGCTATTGTAGCTGGTCTTAACCGGGAGCAGGAACAGAGAATCTCCCGTAAAACATTTTGAGGAAAGTCAAAACGTCATGACGCGCATGAAATATCTGGTGGCAGCAGCCACGTTGAGCCTGTTTCTGGCGGGTTGCTCGGGTTCAAAGGAAGAGGTGCCCGATAATCCGCCGAATGAAATCTACGCGACTGCTCAGCAAAAGCTGCAGGACGGTAACTGGAAACAGGCCATAACGCAATTAGAAGCGTTAGATAATCGTTATCCATTCGGACCGTATTCTCAGCAGGTGCAGTTGGATCTTATCTACGCCTATTACAAAAACGCCGATTTGCCGCTAGCGCAGGCCGCCATCGATCGTTTTATGCGTCTTAATCCAACGCACCCTAATATTGACTATGTCATGTACATGCGCGGCCTGACGAACATGGCGCTGGATGATAGCGCGCTGCAAGGTTTCTTTGGCGTCGATCGCAGCGATCGCGATCCGCAACATGCGCGGGCGGCATTCAATGACTTTTCGAAACTGGTACGCAACTATCCTAATAGCCAGTACACAACCGACGCCACTAAGCGTCTGGTATTCCTGAAAGACCGTCTGGCGAAATATGAATATTCCGTCGCAGAGTACTATACCGCGCGCGGCGCATGGGTTGCGGTCGTAAACCGGGTAGAAGGTATGTTACGCAATTATCCTGATACGCAGGCCACGCGCGATGCGTTGCCGCTGATGGAAAACGCCTATCGTCAGATGCAGTTGAATGCGCAGGCTGACAAAGTAGCGAAAATTATTGCCGCTAACAGCAAAAACACCTGAAGCAACACAAACAAGCAAAACGGCAGCCTCCCGGCTGCCGTTTTTTTATTCGGTATCTGATGCAACAGAAATGATTTCACTGCAACGCATCCAGTCAAATATGGCCTGCTTTCAGGCATTCCTCAAGTAAAAGATCGCTTCTTCCTGCGATGCCTCACAAAAAGTTCGCCTTGACAAAAAGTGACAAAATAATGTGATTTACATCACACATTTTGACATTAAGAACGGTATGCTGGAATCACCAAGACGGGAAAGACAAGAGGTAAAATTTATGACAATGAACATTACCAGTAAACAAATGGAAATTACTCCGGCAATCCGCCAACATGTCGCAGACCGTCTCGCCAAACTGGAAAAATGGCAAACTCACCTGATTAATCCTCATATCATTCTGTCCAAAGAGCCACAGGGCTTTATTGCTGACGCCACCATTAATACACCGAACGGACACCTGGTCGCCAGCGCAAAACACGAAGATATGTACACCGCTATTAATGAATTGATCAACAAGCTGGAACGGCAGCTCAATAAAGTGCAGCACAAAGGCGAAGCCCGTCGTGCCACCGCATCGGTGAAAGATGCCAGCTTCGTCGAAGCAGAAGAAGAGTAGTCCCTTACATTGAGTGTATCGCCAACGCGCCTTCGGGCGCGTTTTTTGTTGACAGGATTAAAACAGTACGGGTACTGTACTTACGTACACAAAGGAAACAGTTATGAAGCTAGCCCGGTTTTTCTTCGCATTCTTTTTTACCTTCCCCTGACCGGGAGGCGTTTCGTCATGTGATAAAGAATGCGAAGACGAACAAGAAGGCCTCCCCCACCGGGAGGCCTTTTTTATTGATAACAAAAAAGGCAACACTATGACATCGGAAAACCCGTTACTGGCGCTGCGAGATAAAATCAGCGCTTTAGACGAAGAGTTACTGGCCTTACTGGCAAAACGACGCGCGCTGGCGATTGAAGTGGGACAAGCGAAGCTACTGTCACATCGTCCGGTTCGGGATATCGATCGTGAACGCGCGCTGCTGGACAGGCTCATCCATCTCGGTAAAGCCCACCATCTCGACGCACACTACATTACCCGTCTGTTCC
The DNA here is from genome assembly GCA_900478215.1 of Salmonella enterica subsp. houtenae serovar Houten. NCBI lineage: Bacteria > Pseudomonadati > Pseudomonadota > Gammaproteobacteria > Enterobacterales > Enterobacteriaceae > Salmonella > Salmonella enterica. The sequence continues at coordinate 1,089,132 of LS483478.1, read as the reverse complement.
AGCTTATCATTGAAGACTCCGTGCTTACTCAGCAGGCGCTGCTGCAACAACATCTGAATAATACTCACCCTCATTCGGCACGTATTGCGTTTCTTGGGCCGAAAGGCTCTTATTCTCATCTCGCGGCGCGCCAGTATGCCGCGCGCCATTTTGAGCAATTTATTGAGAGCGGCTGCGCAAAATTCGCCGATATTTTTCATCAGGTCGAAACCGGCCAGGCCGATTACGCCGTGGTTCCGATAGAGAACACCAGCTCCGGCGCTATCAACGATGTGTACGACTTATTGCAACACACCAGTCTGTCGATTGTCGGTGAGATGACCGTAACTATCGATCACTGCGTACTGGTTTCCGGCGCCACAGATCTGAATACCATCGAAACGGTGTACAGCCATCCGCAACCGTTCCAGCAGTGCAGTAAGTTTTTGAGCCGCTATCCGCACTGGAAAATCGACTATACCGAGAGTACATCGGCAGCGATGGAAAAAGTCGCGCAGGCAAACTCTCCGCGCGTCGCGGCGCTCGGCAGCGAGGCAGGCGGCATGTTGCACGGTTTACAGGTGCTGGAACGCATCGCCGCAAACCAGACGCAGAATATCACCCGCTTTCTGGTACTGGCGCGCAAAGCCATTAACGTTTCCGATCAGGTTCCGGCAAAAACCACTCTGTTAATCGCCACCGGGCAGCAGGCTGGCGCGCTGGTTGAAGCGTTGCTAGTGCTGCGTAACCACAATCTCATCATGACGAAGCTGGAGTCGCGCCCGATTCACGGCAATCCGTGGGAAGAGATGTTTTATCTCGATATTCAGGCAAACCTGGAGTCGCAGGTAATGCAAAGCGCGCTAAAAGAGTTGTGCGAGATCACACGCTCAATGAAAGTGCTTGGCTGCTATCCCAGCGAAAACGTCGTGCCGGTAGAACCTGCCTGACGTTCAATAAAGCGGCTTTTCTTCACCCCTGCGACGGCTACCTGCAGGGTGAAGATGGCGCCTGAAAGCGGATAATCCGCCACCTCCTGAGCAGACATATTTTCTCTGGTAGTTGTAATAAACAGCGTTTTCATGTCTGCGCCGCCAAAGCAAACCATCGTCGGACAACGTACCGGCAAGCGGTACTCTTCCAGTTGCTCTCCTTGCGGTGAGAAACGCGCCACGCGCCAGCCATCAAACATCGCGCTCCAGTAGCACCCTTCGCTATCCATCGCCGCGCCATCGGGAAGTCCTTCTCCTTCGCCAAAATGGCGAAAAAGTTCACGCTTACCCGGTTCGCCATGCTTATCAAGTAACGTGCGGTATATCACACCATTCGGCGTATCGGAGGTATACATCCACTGGTTATCCGGGCTGAACGCCAGGCCGTTGTGTCCCTGGATATCGCACTGGATCACTTTTGCCGTCAGGTCATAATTGATCCGCATCAGCAATGCGCCATTATAGTCACCCGGCGCCCAGAACGTCCCGGCATAAAAACGCCCATCGCCATCGGTGCCGCCATCGTTGAAACGCGCCAGTTTCGTATTAGAGGGATTGTCGCAAACCTTACGCTGCAATAATCCATTTTTATCGGCCAGCCAGATAGCATGACGCATGGCCACAATAAATCCCCCCTGCTCACGCAAGGCAAAACATCCCACCTCCTCCGGAAACGCCAGCACGCTATGCGCCCCGCTCGCCGGATGGTAACGATGGATCTCCTGTTCCAGGATATCGGCCCAATACAGCGCGCTTTCATCTTCGCTCCATGTGGGGCATTCTGGTAAATGCCCAACATAATCAAATAAAACGTGCGGCGTAGTCATAACGGTTCCTTAAACGAAAAAAGCCAGCAAAGCTGGCTTTCAGTATAGATGTCATCACTATTGTCGGCTGTCATTCGCCTGACGCAATAACACACGGCTTTCATTCTGGAAATGTCTGGCATAATCGCCAAACCAGTGTTCAACTTTGCGAAAACTGTCGATAAAAGCCTGCTTATCGCCCTGCTCCAGTAAACCGATCGCATCGCCAAAACGTTTATAGTAGCGCTTGATAAGCGCCAGATTGCGCTCCGAAGACATAATAATATCCGCATACAGTTGCGGGTCCTGGGCGAACAGACGCCCGACCATCGCCAGTTCCAGTCGATAAATTGGCGATGATAGCGCCAGAAGCTGCTCAAGCTGGACGTTCTCTTCCGCCAGATGCAGCCCATAAGCGAAGGTAGCAAAGTGGCGCAGCGCCTGGATAAAAGCCATGTTCTGATCGTGCTCGACAGCGCTAATTCGGTGCAACCGCGCGCCCCAAACCTGGATTTGCTCAAGGAACCACTGATACGCTTCCGGTTGGCGCCCATCACACCAGACCACCACCTGCTTCGCCAGGCTCCCGCTGTCCGGACCAAACATTGGATGCAAGCCCAGTACAGGGCCATCATGGGCCGCCAACATTGCCTGCAACGGGCCGCTTTTCACCGATGCCAGATCGACCAGAATACAGTCGGACGGCAGGCGTGGCAGTTGGGCTATGACCTGTTCAGTTGCATGAATCGGCACGCTGACGATCACCATTCCGGCATCGGCGACAATGTCCCTGGCGCGCGGCCAGTCCTGCTGTTCCAGAATACGGACCTGATAGCCCGACAACGTGAGCATTTTTTCAAACAGACGCCCCATCTGTCCGCCGCCGCCCACAATGACAACCGGGCGTAGAGAAGGACAAAGCGTTTTGAACCCCTTATCATTTTCGCTGGAGTAAGATTCACGCATTACCCGGCGCAGAACATCTTCAATGAGATCGGGCGGGACACCGATTGCTTCTGCTTCCGCCCGTCGCGAAGCCAGCATAGAGGCCTCACGCTCCGGCACGTAAATAGGCAGGCCAAAACGGCTTTTCACCTCGCCGACTTCGGCAACCAATTCCAGGCGCTTAGCCAGTAAATTCAGCAACGCTTTATCGACATCATCTATTTGATCGCGTAACGCGGTCAATTCAGCAACCATAACAACCTCTTATGCGACACGCACCGCCAGTTGGCCGCTCAAATCTTTATGAATCTCACGCAACAGGGCATCGGTCATTTCCCAGCTAATACAAGCATCGGTGACGGAAACGCCATACTTCATTTCGCTGCGCGGCTGTTCGGAAGACTGGTTACCCTCATGAATATTACTTTCAATCATTAAGCCAATAATTGAACGATTGCCATCTTTAATCTGCGCGACCACAGATTCGGCAACGGCTGGCTGGCGGCGATAATCTTTATTGGAGTTACCATGACTGCAATCTACCATCAGCGAAAGACGTAGTCCCGCCTGTTCCATCTCTTTTTCACACTGAGCGACATCTGCCGGGCTATAGTTTGGCGCTTTGCCGCCACGCAGAATCACATGGCCATGCGGATTTCCCTGGGTTTGCAATAACGCAACCTGACCGGCCTGGTTAATACCAACAAAACGGTGGGGTTGCGCAGCGGCGCGCATGGCGTTAATCGCTGTCGCCAGGCTGCCGTCCGTGCCGTTTTTAAAGCCGACCGGCATAGAAAGACCGGACGCCATTTCGCGGTGGGTTTGCGATTCGGTTGTACGCGCGCCTATCGCCGACCAGCTAAACAGATCGCCCAGGTATTGCGGGCTGTTCGGATCCAACGCTTCGGTCGCCAATGGCAACCCCATATTCAACAGTTCCACCAGTAACTGACGCGCTATTTTCAACCCGGCTTCCACATCAAATGAGCCATCCATGTGAGGATCGTTAATCAGCCCCTTCCAGCCGACGGTAGTCCGCGGCTTTTCAAAATAGACGCGCATTACCAGATAGAGGCTATCGCTGACCTCTGCGGCAAGGGCTTTAAATCGACGGGCATATTCCAGAGCGGTTTCAGGATCGTGAATAGAACAAGGACCGCATACTACCAACAGACGCGGATCGCGCCCGGCAATTATGTCAGAAATGATTCCTCGGGACTGCGCTATCTGCGCTTCCTGCGCCAGGCTCAACGGAAAGGCCGCTTTAAGCTGCTCCGGCGTCATTAATACCTGTTCATCGGTGATACGTACGTTATTCAGCGCGTCTTTTTGCATGATGGCGATCCTGTCTTTTCTTGTTTGCGATAGTTGATCCTCCACGAGGATGTTTAAACCATACCACAAAAAGTAAAGATTTCAATCCATATTACGTAAAAAAAACTTTACACATCGCGTGATTGCAGATTAAAACAGATTATTTCGTATAAAAATTTTTACACTCAGCATAAATCATTTTGTTTCCTGCCCGGAAAAAGCGGTAAAATGAGCAATGCCCGCCGTTTTTTTGATTATTTTTTCTCCGCACGCATAATTTTACTTTCTGATATACGGTGATTAATACCGTTATCACAAAAATTTAATATTAGGGATATCACTTAAGTCATTCATATTATCAATAAGACATAATGACGATATGGAAAAATAATGTTATTTTGCTACAAACAATCACGGATGTATTTGAATGCTTTACGACTGAAGGTGGTGGGGACTTGTTAATGCGTTTTTCTCACCGCTTTATCCTTCTGTTATCGCTATTATTAGCAAGCTTGCCTCTGTCTGCTCAACGCGTCACGGAAGAAGAGAAATCCGTACGCGCCACCGTCTCCGGTATCGTCAGTTATACACATTGGCCGGCATTATCCGGGCCGCCAAGGCTATGCATATTTTCATCTGCACGTTTTGCCAGGATACTTAGCGAAGAGGCTGGCTGGGCTTTCCCTTATCAACCTCTTGTCATCCGTACAACGCAAGAAGCTCTGAGCGCTCGCTGTGATGGTTTTTACTTTGGCAATGAATCGCCATCTTATCAGGTGGAATTAACACGTCATTATCCAGTTAATGCCTTGCTATTAATTGCCGAACAAAATACCGAATGTATTATTGGCAGCGCATTTTGTCTGATCATTAACAATGATGAAGTCAAATTTTCCGTCAATCTGGACTCCCTTTCGCGTAGCGGCGTGAGAGTAAATCCAGAAGTATTAATGCTTGCACGGAATCAAAAGCATGAATAAGGAATCTTCTCTGTCCAGACCAACATTTAAACGCACACTACGGCGGATTAGTATAATCAGCGTGCTGCTCACAATGACATTGATCTGGTTATTAATTTGCGTTGCGTCTGTCCTTACGTTCAAACAGTATGCGCAAAAAAATCTCGATTTGACCGCAGCCACAATGACCCATAGCCTTGAAGCGGCGCTGGTATTTTCCGATAACGCGGCCGCAGCGGAAACGCTCGCCACACTGGGACGCCAGGGACAATTTTCAGCGGCGGAGGTCCGCGATAAAAATGGCCGCATCATCGCCTCATGGCGCTATGATGCGCGAGCCGCAGACGATAAGCTCATCGGTTTAATTAGCCACTGGCTTTTTCCATTGCCGGTATCGCAACCAGTCTGGCACAACGGTAGGGCCATCGGCGAAGTGCGGCTTGTCGCCCGCGACAACCTTATTGGTCATTTTATCTGGCTATCGCTGGCAGTGCTGACAGGATGTATTCTGCTGGCATCCGGAATTGCCCTGCTGCTCACGCGTTATTTGCACAATGGCGTTGTGGATGCGCTGCAAAATATTACTGAAGTTGTACACGACGTTCGCACTAACCGGAATTTTTCACGCCGGGTACCTGATGAGCGTATTGCGGAATTTCACCTTTTTGCGCAGGATTTCAATAGCCTTCTGGATGAGATGGAAGAGTGGCAGCTACGGCTCCAGGCTAAAAATGCACAGCTACTGCGTACCGCGCTGCACGATCCGCTGACGGGGCTTGCCAATCGTGCGGCATTTCGTAGCTGTATTAACGCGCTGATGAAGGATAATTCCGCTCGTAGCAGTTCGGCATTGTTATTTCTGGATGGTGATAACTTTAAATATATTAACGATACCTGGGGACATGCGGCAGGCGACCGCGTACTTATAGAGGTTGCCAAAAGGTTAACGGAATTCGGTGGTAGCCGTTATCAGACTTACCGACTCGGCGGCGATGAATTTGCGATGGTGCTTTACGGTGTACATTCGGAGTATGAAGTACAACGTATTTGCGCGGCGCTATCCCAGTCGTTTAATCGACCTTTTGAACTACATAACGGCCAGCGGATAACGATGACCCTGAGTATTGGCTTTGCGCTGACATGGGAACATACCACTGCCGAAAAACTACAAGAACTGGCCGATCGAAATATGTATCAGGCTAAACACCGGCGTACGGAACGCTCGCTAAACTAAGGAGCAAGCCAGGCCGTTTCTGACTCAGCGTTGAGATCACAGACCCAACCTAATCATGCAGCCTTCTACGAAGTGGAGCAACCTAGAAAAAAGGGGCCAGCATAATGCCAGCCCCTTGTTTTCTACAAGCTTTCGGATGTTGCGAAAACGCGTGATTAGTTAAGACGCTCTTTGATACGAGCCGCTTTACCAGTACGCTCACGCAGGTAGTACAGTTTAGCTTTACGAACAGCACCACGACGTTTAACAGCAATGCTGTCAACTACCGGAGAGTGAGTCTGGAAGACACGCTCAACGCCTTCGCCGTTGGAAATTTTACGAACAGTGAATGCAGAGTGCAGACCGCGGTTACGAATAGCGATAACCACGCCCTCGAATGCCTGCAGACGTTTCTTGGTACCTTCAACAACCCATACTTTCACTTCCACGGTATCGCCCGGACGGAAGGAAGGTACGTTCTGCTTCATCTGCTCTTGTTCAAGTTGCTTAATAATATTGCTCATAATTTAATCTCTTATCCTGGGTAAACTGATATTCGGGGGCCTATGCCATCCCATCATGTTTATGCTGCTGTTGCGCGTGTTCTGTTTTGAACTCTGCCAGCAGCCTTGCTTGCTCTTCAGTCAGAGCCAGGTTTTCCAGAAGTTCAGGTCTTCTAAGCCAGGTTCGGCCCAGCGACTGTTTCAAACGCCAGCGACGTATCTCAGCATGGTTTCCCGACAGCAATACTGGCGGTACTTCCATCCCCTCTAACACTTCAGGGCGCGTATAGTGCGGACAATCCAGCAACCCATCAGCAAACGAATCTTCGATTGCTGATGCCTCATGCCCCAGAACCCCCGGTATAAACCGGGCGACGGAGTCAATCAGCGTCATTGCCGGCAGTTCGCCACCGCTGAGAACGTAATCGCCAATTGACCATTCTTCGTCAATTTCGGTCTGAATTACGCGCTCATCTACACCTTCGTAGCGACCACACACCAGAATGAGCTTCTGATTCGTGGCCAGCTCACTAACGCCCGCTTGATCAAGCTTGCGTCCCTGAGGCGACAGATAAATCACTTTAGCGCCTTCACCTGCCGCGGCTTTTGCTGCATGAATGGCATCCCGTAAAGGTTGTACCATCATTAACATCCCCGGTCCGCCGCCGTAAGGACGGGAGTCCACGGTACGGTGCCGGTCATGCGCGAAGTCGCGAGGACTCCAGCTTTGGACGTTCAGCAGGCCTTTTTTTACTGCCCGGCCAGTTACCCCGTAATCGGTAATTGCGCGAAACATTTCAGGAAACAGGCTAACGATACCTATAAACACAAGCCAATCCCCTCATACACTTCATCCTTCAAACCGCGTCTGTGTTGGCTGCCTTCGCTCACACCAGTCACTTACTTAAGTAAGCTCGTGGCGATTCACTCAGTTGCCGCCTTGACGCAATTTGAATGATTTTGCGTATAAATGCCATTTATTACCGTTTATCCGGTGGTTTAAAAACCAGGATCCCAATCTACTTCGATAGTACGAGTAGCGAGATCGACTTTCTTGATAACCTGCCCATCGAGGAACGGTACTAGTCGTTCCTTGATACCAAATGCATCTTTCAGGTTCGCCTTAATGACGAGAACATCATTCGATCCGGTTTCCATCATGTCGATAACTTTACCGAGATCGTAGCCTTCAGCGGTGACTACCTGGCAGCCCATCAGGTCTTTCCAGTAGTAGTCTCCCTCCTCAAGCGCAGGAAGTTGCGAGGAATCCACGACAATTTCGCAATTCGTCAGAAGATTCGCGGCATCTCGATCGTCAACGCCTTTCAGCTTGATGATCAGATCCTGATTGTGGTGCTTCCAGCTTTCCAACTGTACCTGCTGCCACTGACCCGCCTTCTGGATAAACCAGGGCTGATAGTCAAAAATGCTTTCGGCGTCTTCAGTGGAGGAAAACACTCTGAGCCAACCACGGATACCGTATGAAGAACCCATTTTCCCCAGTACAACCGGTTCAGCGGGTACTTGTGCGGCGAGTTGCTTGCTCATCATGACCACCGTGACAGATTAAGCTGCTTTTTTTACTTCTTTGATCAGCGCCGCAACGCGATCGGAAATGGTTGCGCCCTGGCCAACCCAGTGAGCGATGCGATCCAGATCCAGGCGGGTGCCTTCTTCTTTTTCGCTAGCGATTGGGTTGAAGAAACCAACGCGCTCAATGAAGCGACCGTTGCGTGCATTACGGCTGTCGGTGACAACAACCTGGTAGAACGGACGCTTTTTAGCGCCGTGACGAGCTAAACGAATAGTTACCATAACATCCTCTTGTGTGAATAAAACAACCGGGCCCCATCGAGGAACGGAGCCCGGCGTCATATTAAAAGCCCGAAAATTTTACTGATTTCTGGGGAAATTGCAATCAGCAGTTAATAACTCTGCTGTAGAAGGCCGTCGGCGGCGCAGCGAGTTCGGTGCCGGCGTGCGCGCAGCCACCGCAACGTACACGCAGTACGTGAGGATGGCGAGCACACCCCGGTGCCGAAATAGCAAGCGAGCCAGGCCAAAAATTAGCGTCCAGGAAAACCAGGCGGCATCATCCCTTTCATACCTCTCATCATCTTCGCCATCCCGCCCTTCTTCATTTTCTTCATCATGCGCTGCATGTCGTCGAACTGTTTCAGAAGGCGGTTAACGTCCTGCACCTGCATCCCACAGCCCTGCGCGATACGACGCTTGCGGGAACCTTTGATGATTTCCGGCTTGGCGCGCTCTTTCAGCGTCATTGAGTTGATGATCGCCTCCATGCGCACTAACACCTTATCGTCCATCTGCGATTTGACGTTGTCCGGAATCTGGCCCATGCCCGGTAATTTGCCCATCAGACTGGCCATACCGCCCATGTTTTTCATCTGTTTGAGCTGCTCAAGGAAGTCGTTCAGGTCGAAACCGTCGCCTTTCTTCAGTTTGGTCGCCAGCTTTTCAGCCTGCGCGCGGTCAACTTTGCTTTCGATATCTTCGATAAGCGACAGTACGTCGCCCATGCCGAGAATACGCGAGGCGATACGATCCGGATGGAACGGCTCCAGCGCGTCGGTTTTCTCGCCCACGCCAAGGAATTTGATCGGCTTACCGGTGATATGACGAATAGAGAGCGCCGCGCCGCCGCGAGCGTCGCCGTCAACTTTGGTCAGCACCACGCCGGTCAGCGGCAACGCTTCGTTAAACGCTTTAGCGGTATTTGCCGCATCCTGACCAGTCATCGCATCGACGACAAACAGCGTTTCTACCGGATTGATAGAGGCATGGACCTGTTTGATTTCGTCCATCATCGCTTCGTCAACGTGCAGACGACCGGCGGTATCCACCAGCAGCACGTCGTAGAATTTGAGCTTCGCTTCTTTCAGCGCGGCGTTGACGATATCAACCGGTTTCTGGCCGACATCAGACGGGAAGAAATCCACGCCAACCTGCTCAGCCAGCGTTTCGAGCTGTTTGATCGCCGCCGGGCGATAGACGTCGGCAGAGACGACCAGTACTTTCTTCTTGTGCTTCTCGCGCAAGAATTTACCCAACTTACCGACGCTGGTGGTTTTACCCGCCCCTTGCAGACCCGCCATCAATACTACGGCTGGCGGCTGCGCAGCGAGATTCAGCGTCTGGTTCTCTTCGCCCATCGCCGCAACCAGTTCGCTACGGACAATCTTGACGAACTCCTGCCCCGGGGTCAGGCTCTTGTTAACTTCATGACCAACCGCTTTCTCTTTTACGCGATTGATAAACTCACGCACTACCGGCAGCGCAACGTCAGCCTCCAGCAGCGCCATGCGCACTTCGCGCAGCGTCTCTTTAACGTTGTCTTCAGTAAGGCGCCCACGGCCACTGATATTGCGCAGCGTGCGCGACAAACGATCGGTTAAATTATCAAACATTGTCTCTCGCCTGGGGTGGAAACGGTTGGTCGCCGCAGCGACACAGTTACAGAATTTCGCCACAGTATACCATGAAGCCGTCTTTGTTGTTATGCAACGGTTGGAGCTGCGGTCACGTAACGCTATACTGCTTCTCTTTCTCACTGGTCAACTGTCGACACAACTATGCCCGTTTTTGCTTTACTTGCCCTTGTCGCCTACTCCTTCAGCCTCGCGCTGATCGTTCCCGGACTGTTGCAAAAAAACAACGGCTGGCGGCGTATGGCTATTCTTTCTGCGGTCATCGCGCTGGTGTGCCACGCTGTCGCTCTGGAATCGCGTATTCTGCCCGGCGGCGACAGTGGACAAAACCTGAGCCTACTGAATGTCGGTTCGCTGGTCAGCCTGATGATCTGCACGGTAATGACCGTTGTCGCGTCGCGTAATCGCGGCTGGCTACTTCTCCCCATTGTCTATGCTTTTGCGCTGATTAACCTGGCCTTCGCTACGTTCATGCCTAATGAATATATTACGCATCTGGAAGCGACCCCCGGCATGATGGTGCACATCGGACTGTCGCTTTTCTCTTATGCGACGCTGATAATCGCCGCTCTGTATGCGCTACAACTGGCGTGGATCGACTATCAGTTGAAGAACAAAAAGCTGGCGTTTAGTAATGAAATGCCGCCATTGATGAGCATTGAGCGCAAAATGTTTCATATTACGCAGATTGGCGTCGTACTGCTGACCCTTACCCTGTGTACCGGCCTGTTTTACATGCATAACCTGTTCAGTATGGAAAATATCGATAAAGCCGTGCTCTCTATCGTGGCATGGTTTGTCTATATTGTTCTGCTGTGGGGGCATTACCATGAGGGCTGGCGGGGTCGTCGGGTCGTGTGGTTTAACGTCGCAGGCGCGGGTATTCTGACGCTGGCCTATTTTGGTAGCCGCATATTACAGCAATTTGTAAGCTAAGCTTTTAAAGGAGTTTCCCCTGGAACACATCTCCACCACCACGCTGATTATTATATTAATCATCATGGTGGTCATCTCGGCCTATTTTTCCGGTTCCGAAACTGGAATGATGACGCTAAACCGTTACCGTTTACGCCATATGGCAAAGCAAGGTAATCGTTCGGCAAAACGGGTAGAAAAATTACTGCGTAAACCCGACCGACTGATAAGTCTGGTGCTGATCGGCAATAACCTGGTCAACATTCTTGCCTCGGCGCTCGGCACAATTGTGGGTATGCGGCTTTACGGCGACGCCGGCGTGGCTATCGCCACCGGCGTACTGACATTCGTCGTACTGATATTCGCCGAAGTCCTGCCCAAAACTATCGCCGCGCTCTATCCGGAAAAAGTGGCCTATCCCAGCAGCTTCCTGCTTGCGCCGTTACAGATACTGATGATGCCGCTGGTGTGGTTACTTAACACCATCACCCGCCTGCTGATGCGTCTGATGGGAATTAAAACGGACATCGTAGTCAGCGGGTCGTTAAGTAAAGAGGAATTACGCACTATCGTGCATGAATCCCGTTCGCAAATCTCTCGCCGCAATCAGGATATGCTGCTGTCGGTTCTCGATCTGGAAAAAGTCAGCGTAGATGACATCATGGTGCCGCGTAATGAAATTATCGGGATCGATATCAATGACGACTGGAAGTCTATCGAGCGGCAGCTTACCCACTCGCCGCACGGACGCATTGTGCTCTATCGCGATTCGCTGGATGACGCCATCAGTATGCTGCGCGTACGTGAAGCCTGGCGGTTAATGGCCGAGAAAAAAGAGTTCACCAAAGAGATGATGCTGCGCGCCGCCGATGAAATCTATTACGTCCCGGAAGGTACGCCGCTCAGTACGCAATTGATTAAATTTCAGCGCAATAAAAAGAAAGTCGGACTGGTCGTCAACGAATATGGCGATATCCAAGGGCTGGTCACCGTTGAAGATATTCTCGAAGAGATCGTCGGCGACTTCACCACGTCGATGTCGCCGACACTGGCGGAAGAAGTCACGCCGCAGAACGATGGCTCGGTCATTATTGACGGTACCGCCAACGTCCGGGAAATCAATAAAGCGTTTAACTGGCACCTGCCGGAAGATGACGCGCGCACCGTCAACGGGGTGATTCTGGAGGCGCTGGAGGAAATTCCGGTTGCTGGCACTCGCGTGCGCATTGAGCAGTACGATATCGATATTCTCGACGTACAGGAAAATATGATTAAGCAGGTGAAGGTTGTACCGGTAAAACCGTTGCGGGAAAGCGTGGCGGAATAAACGGATAGCGATAGTAGGCCGGGTAAGGCGTTAACCGCTACCCGGCGCTACGAGAAGCGATTAGCCTTTGGCTTTGGCAACCGTCACCATCGCCGCGCGAATGGTACGACCGTTCAGCGTATAGCCTTTCTGCATAATACCCAGCACATTGCCTGCCGGCACCTCTTCCGACTCCACCATCGCAATCGCCTGATGCACGTTCGGATCCAGCGGCACGTTGGTCTCAGCAACCACTTCCACGCCGAACTTACGCACCACATCCAGCATAGACTTCAGCGTCAGCTCAATCCCTTCGACCATTGCCGTCATATCCGGATTGGCTTTGTCGGCGACTTCCAGCGCGCGATCCAGGCTATCGATTACCGGCAGCAATTCGTTGACGAACTTCTCCAGGGCGAATTTATGCGCTTTTTCGATATCCTGTTCAGTACGACGGCGCAGGTTTTCCATTTCCGCTTTGATACGCAACACGGTGTCGCGTTCGCGAGTCTGAGCTTCGGCAAGCTGAACTTCCAGATTCGCAATTTTTTCATCGCGCGGATCCACCTGCTCAGCAGAATCGTTTGGTTCAACTGCCTCAACCTCTTCGTGCTGATCCATGATAATTTCTTCCGGGGCTTGCCCCTCAGGCGTTTTCTGTTCTTTACTACTCATGAATTTCTCCGCGTTTTTTTTCGCATTCATCTCGCTAACTTCGCTTATTATGGGGATCAGATTCAGGGTTTCAAGGGAAGCACTCACATTGTCATCAATCTTCGCTACAAGGACCTCAGAAAAATGAATAATCATTTCAAGTGTATCGGCATTGTGGGGCATCCGCGTCATCCCACCGCACTCACGACACATGAAATGCTCTACCGCTGGCTATGCGCTCAGGGTTATGAGGTCATTGTGGAGCAACAAATCGCCCACGAATTACAGCTAAAAAATGTGCCAACCGGTACGCTGGCGGAAATTGGTCAACAGGCGGATCTGGCGGTAGTCGTGGGCGGCGACGGCAATATGCTTGGCGCAGCGCGTACGCTGGCGCGTTATGACATCAATGTGATTGGCATTAACCGCGGTAATCTTGGCTTTCTGACCGATCTCGATCCGGACAACGCCCTGCAACAATTATCTGATGTGCTGGAAGGTCGCTATCTCTCCGAAAAACGTTTTCTGCTGGAAGCGCAGGTCTGCCAACAGGACCGCCAGAAGCGTATCAGCACTGCCATTAATGAAGTGGTGCTGCATCCGGGAAAAGTGGCGCATATGATCGAGTTTGAAGTTTATATTGATGAAACCTTCGCTTTTTCACAGCGATCTGATGGTCTGATCATCTCTACGCCGACCGGCTCTACCGCCTATTCGCTCTCCGCAGGCGGCCCTATTCTGACCCCGTCACTGGATGCGATCACCCTGGTGCCGATGTTCCCGCATACCCTGTCGGCGCGCCCGTTAGTCATTAACAGCAGTAGCACGATTCGTCTGCGTTTTTCGCATCGCCGTAGCGATCTAGAAATTAGCTGCGACAGTCAGATAGCGCTGCCTATTCAGGAAGGAGAAGATGTGCTGATTCGCCGCTGCGACTACCATCTCAACCTGATACACCCAAAAGACTATAGCTATTTCAATACGTTAAGCACAAAACTCGGCTGGTCAAAAAAATTATTCTAATTTTACGCTAGCCTCTTTACTGTATAAAAAACCAGTTTATACTGTATTTAATTACAGTTATGGTTTTTCATACAGGAAAACAGCTATGTTGGCGCAACTGACCATCAGCAATTTTGCTATCGTTCGTGAGCTTGAGATCGATTTTCAGAGCGGAATGACCGTCATTACTGGTGAAACCGGCGCGGGCAAATCTATTGCGATTGATGCCCTGGGTCTGTGTCTGGGCGGTCGCGCTGAGGCCGATATGGTCCGTACCGGAGCGACCCGCGCCGATTTGTGTGCCCGCTTTGCGCTGAAAGACACGCCTGCGGCATTGCGCTGGCTGGAAGAAAACCAGCTTGAAGAAGGGCGCGAATGCTTACTTCGCCGCGTCATCAGCAGCGATGGCCGCTCACGGGGCTTTATTAACGGCACCGCTGTGCCCCTGTCTCAATTGCGCGAGCTCGGTCAGTTGCTGATTCAAATTCATGGTCAACATGCGCACCAGCAGCTTACCAAATCCGAACAGCAAAAATCGCTGCTGGATAGCTATGCCAACGAAGCCGCTTTAGCGCAGCAGATGGCCGCCCGCTACCAATTATGGCATCAAAGCTGCCGCGATCTCGCCCACCACCAGCAACAAAGCCAGGAGCGCGCCGCGCGCGCGGAACTGCTGCAATATCAGTTAAAAGAGTTGAACGACTTTAACCCGCAGGCTGGCGAATTCGAGCAAATTGACGAAGAGTACAAACGGCTGGCCAACAGCGGGCAGTTGCTTACGACCAGCCAGAACGCTCTGGCGCTACTCGCGGATGGCGAAGACGTTAACCTGCAAAGCCAGCTATATAGCGCAAAACAACTGGTCGGCGAGCTGGTGGGTATGGACAGCAAGCTTTCCGGCATCCTGGATATGCTGGAAGAGGCCACTATCCAACTCACCGAAGCCAGTGATGAATTGCGCCACTATTGCGAGCGTCTGGATTTGGACCCCAATCGCCTGTTTGAGCTTGAACAGCGCATCGCTAAACAAATTTCGCTGGCGCGAAAACATCACGTCAGCCCGGAAGCGCTGCCACAGCTTTATCAGGCACTGCTCGAAGAACAGCAGCAGCTCGACGATCAGGCCGATTCGCTGGAAACGCTGACGCTGGCGGTCAATAAGCATCACCAACAAGCGCTGGAAACGGCGCAAGCGCTGCATCAACAGCGTCAGTTTTACGCCCAGGAACTGGGGCAGTTGATCACTGAAAGTATGCATTTACTTTCGATGCCGCACGGTCTGTTTACTATCGATGTGAAATTTGATGAGCATCATCTGAGCAACGACGGCGCCGATCGCGTGGAGTTTAAAGTGACTACAAACCCAGGTCAGCCGCTGCAGCCTATTGCTAAAGTCGCGTCTGGCGGTGAACTGTCGCGCATCGCGCTGGCTATTCAGGTGATTACCGCGCGCAAAATGGAAACGCCGGCGCTGATTTTTGACGAGGTCGATGTTGGCATCAGCGGCCCAACCGCCGCCGTGGTCGGTAAGCTCCTGCGTCAGCTTGGCGAATCCACCCAGGTGATGTGCGTCACTCACCTGCCACAGGTAGCCGGATGCGGTCACCAACACTTCTTTGTGAGTAAAGAAACGGACGGGGCAATGACCGAAACACATATGCAGCCTTTGGATAAACGTGCGCGTTTACAGGAACTGGCCCGCCTGTTGGGAGGAAGTGAAGTTACGCGTAATACGCTGGCAAACGCAAAAGAACTGCTGGCGGCGTAAACTTTTTTACCTCCCGAAGGTCTGAGTTCACAACAAAAACGCCGTAAGACCCGACAGCAAAAGGTTTTAAAGTGATGTAAGGTCTATTATCATCGGCATATTAATATGAGCCACGTACTGCTCAGGCCCGAAAAGGAACCCAATCACTATGCGCTGTAAAACGCTGACTGCTGCCGCAGCAGTACTCCTGATGTTGACCGCAGGCTGTTCCACTCTGGAGCGAGTGGTTTACCGACCGGACATCAATCAGGGGAACTATCTTACACCTACGGATGTCGCCAAAGTGCGTGTTGGTATGACGCAACAACAGGTTGCGTATGCTTTAGGCACGCCGATGATGTCCGATCCTTTTGGTACGAACACCTGGTTTTATGTCTTCCGCCAGCAGCCAGGACATGAGAACGTGACGCAGCAGACTCTGACGCTCACCTTTAACAGTAGCGGCGTATTAACGAATATTGATAACAAACCGGCGTTGACGAAGTAATCTTGTGATACCGCCTGATGATGTTACGTTCATCAGGCCTATAAACCTATCCCGCCATTCGGTGAGTTTGCCTGATGGCGCTACGCTTATCTGGCTTACAGATACACCTGCGCTTCATGCCTGGTACGGCTTTCACACCGTTATCCGACAAAAGAGGCTAATTATCTGCCAGCCGATTTTTCGGCGCGCTGACGGCGTAATGCTTTTGGATCGGCGATTAAGGGGCGGTAAATTTCAACCCGATCGCCATCCTGCACCGTATCGGTGAGTTTTACCGGGCGACTGTAGATACCCACTTTATTTTTCGCCAGATCGATATCCGTGCGCAATTCCAGCAAGCCGGAAGCGCGAATCGCCTCTTCGACCGTCGCGCCCTCCTCCAGCGTTACGCGCTGCAAATATTGCTTTTCCGGCAGCGCATAAGCCACTTCAACCACGAGTTTATCCGGCACGGTAAACCTCTTTGGCGCGGACCGTAAACGCCTGCACCATGTTGGACGCTAACTCTTTGAATACACGACCAAACGCCAGCTCAATGAGTTTATTGGTAAACTCAAAATCAAGCTGAAACTCAATACGGCACGCCTCGGGGCTGAGCGGGGTAAATTTCCAGCCGCCGATCAGCTTCTTAAAAGGGCCATCTACCAGATGCATCAGAATACTCTGGTTACGCGTTAGCTGATTACGCGTCGTAAACGTTTTGCTGATCCCCGCCTTCGACACGTCAACTGCCGCCGTCATCTGTGCTGGCGACGACTCCAGGACACGGCTGCCAACACAACCAGGCAAAAACTGGGGATACGATTGAACGTCATTCACTAACTGATACATCTGTTCCGCACTGTAGGGGACTAAAGCAGTCCGACTAATCTGAGGCATAGCAATTCCCATCAACATAAATCGTGTAAATAATACCACTTATCAGCGAGTAAAAAAAATGCTGTCCCCAACCATCATGCCTTAATTGTGCGTGCATAGCCCAACTCATGCTAAGATAGATTTTTGCACCTCGTCAGGACGCAATGGGGTGTTTTCGATATCAGATTACCTATGAATTCACGACACTTATGACGAAGAAAAAAGCACATAAACCGGGCTCAGCCACCATCGCGCTGAATAAGCGCGCCCGGCACGAATACTTTATCGAAGAAGAGTTCGAGGCTGGTCTCGCCCTGCAAGGCTGGGAAGTAAAATCTCTGCGCGCAGGAAAAGCCAATATCGGCGACAGTTACGTTATCCTCAAAGATGGTGAGGCCTGGCTGTTTGGCGCAAACTTTACGCCGATGGCGGTAGCCTCTACACATGTCGTATGCGACCCAACCCGAACCCGCAAACTATTGTTAAATCAGCGTGAGCTTGATTCGCTTTATGGCCGTATTAATCGTGAAGGTTATACTGTCGTCGCGCTTTCTCTGTACTGGAAAAATGCCTGGTGCAAAGTGAAGATCGGTGTGGCAAAAGGTAAAAAACAACATGATAAACGTTCCGATCTTAAAGAACGTGAGTGGCAACTGGATAAAGCACGCATTATGAAAAATGCAGGCCGGTAATAGAGATTTTTTGTGACCAGCTTCTCAGTATGGAGCTGGTCAATATTCATATCTAATGCCTGCTTCGAAAATATATTCTCTGTGTCTGACACTTATCAATAGCAATAAATACCATCCCACGACAAGAATATATTCTTTGTTTAAAAAAGTTTATAGCCTAATAACACAATACTTCAAATGATTTTTTTAAAATTTAATATCGCTGAATACCTTCACAAAAGGTATTGTTTTTATGTTAAAAAAGAAAAAGAAGAAGAAATTAAAATTTATTATAAAACATAAAGATAAATAAAAAATCATCATGAGCTGTTAGCCCGACCACCTCTCCTTAACACAAACTCCGTTATATTTCAGACACACTAACATTTCTATCAATAGATCTTAATTTGCAGAAAGGTTTCTTTCTGGCTATATCATCTAATACGAAAGCACTAGTCAGGCACAAAAAATAAAGGGTTATTCAGCGAGAAAACTACACCTTCACCTACGCTCATAAAAAAGAATATGGCTACGGAAATTCATCTCTCACGGTGAACGGGAAGGCTCGTCTACGCATTTTGCCCTGAACGTCGTGCCCGTTAATTAATACACAGAGCAAATCCATCAGGAGCTAATTTATGCGTCTACTCGCCGTGGTTTCGAAATTGACTGGCGTCTCCACCACTGTGGAATCCTCAGCGGTCACTCTTAACGCGCCTTCAATTGTTAAATTATCAGTGGCCCGGGATGAAATTAGTCAACTTACGCGCATTAATCAGGATCTGGTGGTGACGCTCCATTCCGGCGAAACGATCACGATTAAAAACTTTTACGCTACCAACGATCTGGGCGCAAGCCAGTTGGTACTGGCAGAAAACGATGGCACGTTATGGTGGGTGGAAAATCCGCAAGCCGGGCTACATTTTGAACAACTCGCTGATATTAACGAGTTGCTGGCCACTTCTGGCGCTTCCCATGAAGCCGGAGGCGCCGTTTGGCCGTGGGTACTGGCTGGCGCGGTGGCGGCTGGCGGCATTGCCGCTATTGCGTCTTCCGGCGGCGGCGATTCCCACCATCATTCGGATAGCGATAATCCGCTCCCTGATAACACTAATCCTGACGGTAATCCCCCTGATAACAGCAATCCCGGCGGCAGTAACCCCGACGGCAATACTCCAGGTAGCAGTAATCCTGTAGATACTATCCCGCCTCTCGCTCCCACCGAATTATTGATTTCAGCGGACGGAAAAACGGTGAGCGGCGAGGCCGAAGCGGGCAGTACCATTACCATCAAAGATCCTTCAGGCCACATCGTTGGCGAGGGCAAAGCGGATAGCGACGGTAAATTTAGTATTGATCTGACAGCGCCACAGCTTGGCGGCGAACAGCTTACTGTGACCGCGACTGACGATGCCGGCAATACAGGCCCATCCGCAACCATCGATGCGCCCAACATTCCTCTCCCCGCTACACCGGTTATCGCCGCCGCTATCGACGATGCCGCTCCGCTCACCGGCACGCTGAGCAATAACCAGATTACGAACGACAATACCCCCACTCTGGAGGGAACCGGCAGCGCAGGCGCAGTCATCCATATTTACGCCAATGGTCAGGAGATAGGCACAACAACGGTTGATACCAGCGGAAACTGGCGTTTTGCCATTACCAGCGCGCTAACGGATGGGGAAAATCGTTTCACCGCCATTGCGACTAATGTTAAAGGCGAAAGTAGCGAATCAGCCAGCTTTACGCTGACTATCGACACACTCAGCCCCGATGCCGCTGTCATTGATAATGTCGCGGATGATGGCGCAACCATTAGCGGTACCGCTGAGGCTGGCAGCACCGTATCGATCTATGACTCGACGGGAAATTACCTGGGTTCCGCGATTACCGGAGATAATAACCAATTCAGCATCACTCTGAATCCGGCCCTGACCCATGGCGAGCGTCTGGAAGCGCGTATTCAGGACGCCGTCGGCAATATCGGCCCCGCCACGGAATTTACCGCTTCTGACTCACAGTATCCTGCTCAGCCGATTATCCTTACCGTGACGGATGACGCTGGCACCGTCACCAGGCTGTTGAAAAATGGCGATGCCACAGATGATAACCGCCCGACCCTCAGCGGTACTGCCGAACCAGGCAGTACGATATTGATTAGCGATAACGGCTCTCCTGTACCAGCCCTTCCCCCTGTTGTCGCTGACGCTGACGGCAAATGGAGCTTTACTCCCTCGCTTGCGCTTCCCGATGGCGATCATGTCTTTACCGCTACCGCCACAAACAATCACGGCACCAGCGGACAGTCCGTCTCTTTTACCATTGATATCGACACGCAACCGCCGGTACTGGAAAACCTGGCGGTTAGCGACGCCGGCGACAGACTCACCGGCGCTACGGAAGCTGGCAGCACGGTGGTTATCAAAGACAGCCTGGGAAATACGCTCGGTAGCGGAACGGCAGGCGACGACGGTACCTTCTCAATAGGTATTAGCCCGGCGAAAATTAACGGCGAAACACTAAATGTTCTTGTTACCGATAAAGCCGCGAATACCGGCCCGATGGCTATACTGTACGCGCCGGACAGTACCGCGCCGGAAATGCCGAAAAACGTGGTCATTAGTGAGGATGGCGCCAGTATCAGCGGCACCGCCGAACCGGGTAGCGCCATCACGATCGCCACGCCGGACGGCACGCCGCTCGGCAGCGGCAAAGTCGATGGCGAAGGTCATTTTACCCTTCCCCTCGTCCCCGCACAGACGAACGGCGAACAGGTTATCGTCACCGCCACCGACAGCGCCAACAACGTCAGCCCGCCAACCACAGCGCAAGCGCCCGATATTACCGCCCCGGATAAACCCATTATCACTCAGGTACTGGACGATGTTGAAAGCGTTACTGGGCCACTGGTTAACGGACAAACCACCAACGACAGCCGCCCCACCCTTAGCGGTACGGCGGAAGTCGGCGCGCGCGTCGAAGTCTTTGATAACGGCGTTTCTCTGGGATTCGCCACGCTACAGCCCAACGGCGGCTGGACGTTTACGCCGTCGCAAAATTTAGGCGAAGGCGCACATCGACTGACCGTAATAGCAACCGACGCTAAAGGCAATGCGAGTCCGGCCGCTTCATTTGACCTGGTGGTCGATACGCAATCGCCGCAGCAGCCGGTAATCACCTTCATTACAGATGATGCGCCGGGTATTGTCGGTAGCGTCACGCATCTGGGACTCACTAACGACAGCACGCCAACAATTAACGGTACAGGTGAACCGGGTTCCACAGTACACCTGTATCAGAATGGCGCCCGGATAGCCGATATTATCGTCGGTAATTCCGGCGTCTGGAGCTACGCCTACACCACGACCTCGCCACTGGCGGACGACACCTACACCTTTACCGTGACGGCCAGCGACAATAACGGCAACACCACTCCTTTTTCCGCCGATTTTACGATTACCATTGATACCCAGGCCCCTGCCGCCCCCGGCGTTATCGGCGTAGCTGACGGCGACGGAAATACGATTGATACCAATCAGATTACCCAGGAATCCCAGCCCCGGTTGAGCGGTAGCGGCACCGCAGGCGACACAATCACCCTTTACGATAACGGCAATGTTATAGGTCAGACGCTGGTTGGCGCGGACGGTCGCTGGCAGTTTACACCGCCTGCCGCGCTGGGCGACGGCGCCCACCTTCTAACCGCCCGCGCCAACGATCCAGCGGGGAACGAAAGCCCCGAATCTATCAGCTTTACCCTGCGCGTTGATACCCAGGCGCCGGATGCGCCGCAGATCTTGTCAGCCGCTATCACCAGCGGAGAAGGCGAGGTGCTACTGGCTAACGGCAGTATTACCAATCAGCGTATGCCGACCCTCAGCGGCACCGGCGAACCCGGCGCCATCATCACCCTGTACAACAACGGCGCTGTACTGGATACCGTCCAGGTCAATCCACAGGGTAGCTGGACCTATCCGCTAACCAGTAATCTGAGCGAAGGGTTAAACGTACTGACGGCCACCGCCACGGATGCCGCGGGCAATAGCAGCCCGACCTCCGGCGTCTTCTCCGTCACGCTTGATACCCTGCCTCCAGCGCAGCCTGACGCGCCGCTGATCAGCGATAACGTCGCGCCGGTTATCGGCAACATCGGCAATAATGGCGCAACGAACGACACCACGCCGACCTTCAGCGGCACGGGAGAGATCGGTAGCACGATTATTCTCTACAATAATGGCAGTGAAATTGGCCGCACAACGGTAGGCGATAACGGTAGCTGGAATTTTACGCCTGCGGCACTGACGCCGGGAACCTATATCATTACCGTTACGGAAACCGATGTGGCGGGCAATATCAGTCCACCTTCCGCCTCAGTCACTTTTGCGGTAGACACTACTGCGCCCGCAAATCCGGTTATCACTTTTGCCGAAGATAACGTCGGTGATGTACAGAATAACGTTGTCAGCGGCGCAACCACTGACGACAATACGCCGGTCATTCACGGCACCGGCGACATCGGCAGCGTAATTACGCTCTATAACGGCAGCAGCGTTTTAGGAGTAGTCACCGTCGATGAGACCGGCGCCTGGACACTGCCGGTGACCAGCGCATTGCTGGATGGCACCTACACCCTGACCGCCATTGCCGCCGACGCCGCCGGAAACAGCAGCGGCGTATCGAACAGCTTTACCTTCACCGTCGATACCGTTCCGTTGCTGCCGCCCGTCGTCAATGAAATCCTCGACGATGTTGCGCCAGTAACCGGGCCATTAACCGATGGCGCCTTTACTAACGATCGGACGCTGACTATCAACGGCAGCGGCGAAAATGGCAGCACCGTCACGATTTACGACAATGGCGCAGAAATCGGTACGGCACTCGTTACCGACGGAATTTGGACATTCAATACGCCAGTATTGTCAGAAGCCAGTCATGCGCTAACCTTCAGCGCGACTGACGGCGCTGGAAATACCACGGCGCAAACCCAGCCGATCACCATTACCGTAGACGTCACCGCCCCGCCTTCGCCATCGATCCAGACGGTTGCCGACGATGGCACGCGCGTCGCCGGACTTACCGATCCTTACGCTACCGTTGAAATTCGTAACGCCGATGGCCTCCTGGTCGGCAGCGCTGTCGCTAATGGCACCGGTGAATTCGCCGTCACGCTCAGTCCGGCGCAAACCGATGGCGGAACGCTGACGGCAATCGCTATCGATCGCGCGGGGAATAACGGCCCGGCAGCGGATTTCCTCGCCTCCGACAGCGGTCTGCCCGCCGTTCCGGTCATCACTGCGATTGAAGATAATGTTGGAAGCGTACAGGGGAATATCGCGGCGGGCGGCACCACGGACGACACTACGCCGACGCTGCGCGGAACCACGGATATCGGCTCTACCGTTGAAGTCTTCATTGATGGCGATTCGGCAGGCTTTGCCACCGTTGACGCCAGCGGGAACTGGATCTTTGAGATCGCTACGCCATTAAGCGAAAGCGCACATAACGTCACCGTCCAGGCAACCAATGCGAATGGCCAGGGCGGCCTGTCCGCACCGGTCGGGATCACTATCGATCTTAGCGCGCCGGCGCAGCCGATTATTACCAGCGCAACGGATGATGTCCCCGGGGTGACCGGTACGCTGGATAACGGCGCGCTCACCAACGATTCGCGCCCGACGCTTAACGGGACGGGAGAGGCAGGCGCCACGATCCGCATTCTGGATAACGGCGTAGAAATCGGTTCCGCCACGGTAGATCAAAGCGGCAACTGGCGCTTTACCCCAGACGCGCCGCTGGAGAGCACCTCCCATCTATTCACCGCCGTGGCGACCGATCCTGCCGGCAATAGCGGCCAGCCTTCGGACGGCTTTACGCTGAACATTGACGCGCAGGCGCCAGATGTGCCGGTTATCACTTCCGTGATTGACGATAACAATCAACCGACCGTCCCGGTGTTACCGGGGCAAGCAACCGACGATCGGCAGCCAATACTGAACGGAACTGGCGAACCTGGCGCGACGATCACTATTTTTGACAACGGTACGCCGCTTGGCACGGCACAGGTAGGCGAAAACGGTAGCTGGACCTTCCCGGTACCCCGCAATTTGTCAGAGGGAAGCCATAATCTGACGGTTAGCGCTACCGATCCAGCGGGTAATACCAGCGCGGTCTCCGCGCCGTGGACGATCGTGGTCGATATTACGCCTCCGGCGAGCCCGGTTCTCACCTCTGTTGTGGATGACCAGCCCGGTATTACCGGCAACCTGGTTAGCGGACAGCTAACGAACGATGCGACGCCCACCCTGAATGGGCGCGGAGAGGCAGGCGCGACGATTAATGTCTATCTTGACGGTAATTCAGCATCCATCGGTACAACGACGGTGAATAGCGACGGTACGTGGAGTTTCACGCCGCAGACGCCGCTTGCAAATGGCAATCATACGCTCACCCTTAGCGCCACCGATCCGGCAGGAAATAGCAGCGCGGTTTCCAGCGGATTTATGTTGACGATTGACGCCACGCCGCCCGCCGCGCCGGTTATCGCCAGCGTAGCTGACAATACAGCGCCAGTAACGGGCATCGTCCCTAACGGTGGTTCGACGAACGAAACCCGACCGACGCTCTCGGGCACTGGTGAGGCAGGTTCAACCATCTCAATTTATAATGGCAGCACGCTGGTCGGCACGGCGCAAGTTCAGGCCAACGGTAGCTGGAGCTTTACACCGTCTACGTCGCTGGGCGCGGGCATCTGGAACCTGACAGCGGCAGCAACCGATGCGGCAGGCAATACCAGCGCCGCGTCCGAAATACGCTCGTTTACTATTGATACAACGCCTCCCGCCGCGCCTGTTATTGACACGGTCTACGACGGTACGGGGCCCATTACCGGCAATCTGAGTCCAGGTCAGATCACAGATGAGGCGCGCCCTGTCATTAGCGGCACCCGTGAAGCCAACACAACCCTTCGTCTCTACGATAACGGCACGTTACTGGCTGAAATTCCCGCCGACAATAGCAGTAGCTGGCGCTACACGCCAGACACCTCTCTGGCGACGGGAAACCACATAATTACCGTGATTGCCGTTGATGCCGCAGGCAATGCCAGCCCCGTTTCGGACAGCGTTAATTTCGTCGTCGATACCACGCCGCCGCTGACGCCGGTAATCACATCAGTCAGTGACGATCAGGCGCCAGGCCTCGGCACGATCGCGAACGGTCAAAGTACCAACGATCCTACGCCAACGTTCAGCGGCACCGCAGAAGCCGGCGCCACGATCACGCTCTATGAAAATGGTCTGGTCGTTGGCACGACAACGGCTCAGCCTGACGGCGCGTGGAGCGTCTCCACCTCAACGCTGGCAAGCGGAACGCACGTCATTACCGCCGTCGCCACCGATGCCGCCGGAAACAGCAGCCCGAACAGTACGGACTTCACCCTGATGGTCGATACCACCGCGCCGCAGACGCCGATCCTGACGTCCGTGGTGGATGACGTAGCGGGCGGGGTAACAGGAAATCTCGCTAATGGTCAGATAACCAATGATAACCGCCCCACGCTGAACGGTACTGCCGAAGCGGGTAGCGTGGTCAGTATTTATGACGGCAACACTCTGCTTGGCGTCACCTCAGCTAACGCGAGCGGCGCGTGGAGCTTCACGCCGACGACAGGGTTAAGCGACGGCACCCGTACGTTAACAGTGACCGCCACCGACCCGGCAGGCAATATTAGCCCGGCAACCAGTGGCTTTACTGTCGTGATCGATACCCTGGCGCCAACGGTTCCGCTTATCACCAGCATCGTTGATGACGTACCGAACAACACCGGCGCCATTGGCAATGGGCAATCGACCAATGACACACAGCCGACGCTCAACGGTACCGCGGAAGCCAACAGCGCGGTAAGTATCTTCGATAATGGCGTGCTGGTCGCGACCGTGAACGCCAATGCCAGCGGCGACTGGAGCTGGACGCCAACCGTCGCGCTCGCCCAGGGAAGTCACGCCTATAGCGTTAGCGCCGCCGATGCGGCTGGCAACGTTAGCGCCGCTTCGCAACCGACAACCATTCTCGTGGATACTATTG
Organism: Salmonella enterica subsp. houtenae serovar Houten; assembly: GCA_900478215.1. Classification (NCBI taxonomy): domain Bacteria; kingdom Pseudomonadati; phylum Pseudomonadota; class Gammaproteobacteria; order Enterobacterales; family Enterobacteriaceae; genus Salmonella; species Salmonella enterica. The sequence continues at coordinate 1,063,226 of LS483478.1, read as the reverse complement.
CGCCCGGCGCGCCCGGCAACCTGGCCATCAATATTACCGGTAGTCGCGTGACGGGCACCGCTGAAGCGGGCAGTACGGTGACGATTACCTCAGATACCGGTGTGGTACTGGGAACCGCTACCGCCGACGGTACAGGCAACTTCACCGCCACACTCACGCCCGCGCAGACCAACGGTCAGCCGCTGCTGGCATTTGCCCAGGATAAAGCAGGCAACACGGGTATTGCCGCCGGATTTACCGCGCCCGATACGCGCGTGCCGGAAGCGCCGATCATCACCAACGTAGTGGATGATGTGGGTATTTATACCGGCGCTATCGCTAATGGCCAGGTCACTAATGACGCACAGCCCACATTAAATGGTACCGCTCAGGCGGGCGCCACAGTGAACATTTATAACAACGGCTCGCTGCTCGGCACCACCACGGCGAACGCCAACGGAAACTGGAGCTTTACCCCGACAGGCAATTTGACCGAAGGCAGCCACGCCTTCACCGCCACTGCGACTAACGCCAACGGAACAGGCAGCGTCTCCACCGCCGCGACGGTAATTGTCGATACGCTGGCGCCCGGAACGCCGTCAGGTACGCTCAGCGCCGATGGCGGTTCACTTTCCGGACTGGCAGAGGCAAACAGCATCGTAACCGTCACGCTGGCGGGCGGCGTGACGCTCACTACCACTGCCGGCAGCAACGGCTCATGGTCACTTACCTTGCCGACAAAACAAATTGAAGGTCAACTCATTAACGTGACGGCGACTGACGCAGCGGGTAACGCCTCCGGCACGTTAGGCATTACCGCGCCGGTTCTGCCGCTGGCGGCAAGGGATAACATTACCAGTCTTGATCTGACCTCTACCGCCGCCACCAGCACACAAAACTATTCGGATTACGGCCTGCTGCTGGTTGGCGCGCTTGGCAATGTCGCCTCGGTTCTGGGTAACGATACCGCTCAGGTTGAGTTCACCATTGCTGAAGGTGGTACGGGAGACGTCACCATCGATGCCGCCGCAACGGGAATCGTGCTTTCGCTGCTCAGCACTCAGGAGATTGTGGTACAGCGCTATGACACCAGCCTCGGCGCCTGGACGACGATCGTCAACACTGCCGTTGGCGACTTCGCGAATTTGCTTACCCTGACCGGGAGCGGCGTCACCCTGAACCTGAGCGGACTGAGCGAAGGCCAGTACCGGGTACTCACTTATAACACCAGTCTGCTCGCCACCGGGTCGTATACCAGCCTGGATGTCGATGTACACCAGACCAGCGCGGGTATTATTAGCGGGCCAACCATGAGTACCGGCAACGTCATGGCCGATGATACCGCGCCGACGGGCACTACGGTCACCGCCATCACCAACGCCAACGGCGTCAGTACGCCGGTCGGCGCGGGCGGCGTAGATATTCAGGGGCAATACGGCACGCTGCACATTAATCAGGATGGCAGTTACACCTACACGCTGACTAACCCGACGGCGGGATACGGACATAAAGAGAGCTTCACCTATACCATCACCCAGAATGGCGTCGGTAGCAGCGCCGCGCAATTGGTTATCAATCTGGGTCCCGCGCCTGTACCGGGCAGCGTGATAGCGACAGACAATAACGCCTCTCTGGTCTTTGATACCCACGTTAGCTACGTCAACAACGGTCCCTCGACACAAAGCGGCGTCACGGTATTAAGCGTCGGACTTGGTAATGTACTGAACGCGAATCTGCTTGATGATATGACTAATCCGATCATCTTTAACGTTGAAGAAGGCGCTACGCGAACCATGACGTTACAGGGAACCGTCGGCGGCGTCTCACTGGTCTCCACGTTCGATCTGTACGTTTATCGCTTCAACGATGCCATTCAGCAATATGAGCAGTTCCGGGTGCAAAAGGGCTGGATTAACACCCTGCTGCTAGCCGGACAGTCCCAGCCTCTGACCCTGACGTTGCCTGGCGGCGAATACCTGTTCGTACTGAATACCGCCAGCGGCATTAGCGTCCTCACTGGCTATACGTTGGCGATTTCCCAGGACCACACCTATGCCGTTGACAGTATCACCGCCAACACAACCGGCAACGTGCTGACCAATGATATCGCCCCTACGGACGCCCTCCTCACTGAAGTGAACGGCGTGGCGATTTCTGCGACCGGCACGACGGAGGTAAACGGGCTGTATGGCACGCTCACCATTGACGCAAAAGGCAACTATACCTACACGTTGAAGAACGGCGTCGGCGCCGACAGCATTAAAACACCGGACAGCTTTATCTATACGGTCAAAGCGCCAAACGGCGATACCGATACGGCCTCGCTCAATATCACGCCAACCGCCAGGGCGCTGGATGCGATTAATGATGTCAGCGATACCCTTAGCGTCGCCACGCTTCAGGATACCGCCGCCTGGCTGGACTCCAGCGTCGGCAGCGCCAGTTGGGGACTACTCGGCAAATCGGACAGCGGGAGCGGCACCTTTGAGGTTGCAACGGGCACCGTGCTTAAAGGCGCGTCACTGGTCTTTGATGTCTCCACGCTCATTACGTTGGGCAATCTAAATATTAGCTGGGCCATTCAGGAAAACGGGACCGTCATACGCAACGGAACCGTTCCGGTAGCGAATATCACGTTGGGCGGCGCGACGGTGACCGTCAACCTGAGCGGCCTGGAGCTGGATGCCGGAACGTACACGCTTAACTTTACCGGCACCAATACCCTGGCCGGGGCGGCGACGATCACGCCACGCGTCATCGGCACCACCGTCGATCTGGATAATTTTGAAACGTCCGGAACGCATACCGTTCTCGGCAATATTTTTGACGGCAGCGACGCGGCAGGGGCGATGGATCAGCTTAATACGGTGAATACCCGCCTGAGCATCAGCGGGTATAACGGCAGCGCCGCCACGCTGGACGCCACGGCGAATACCACCAGCGCCACGATTCAGGGACATTACGGCATATTGCAAATTAACCTCGATGGCGCTTACACCTATACCCTGAATAATGGCGTCGCGATGTCGTCCATCACCAGTAAAGAGGTCTTTACCTATCAACTGGATGACAAGATGGGTCATACGGATAGCGCCACATTGACCATTGATATGGCGCCGCAAATCGTCAGTACCAACCAAAACGATGTTCTCATCGGCTCAGCCTATGGCGATACGCTGATTTACCACCTGTTAAACGGCGCGGACGCGACCGGCGGCAACGGCGCCGATCGCTGGCAAAACTTCTCCGCCGCACAGGGCGACAAGATCGATATCCACGAACTGCTGACCGGCTGGGATCACCAGGCGGCGACGCTGGGTAACTTTGTTCAGGTTCATACCAGCGGCGCCAATACGGTGATATCCGTCGATCGCGACGGCGCCGGCAGCGCGTTTAAATCAACTGACCTTGTCACCCTGGAGAATGTGCAGCTCACGCTAAATGATCTGTTGCAGAACAACCACCTGATAACCGGCGGTTGATAAAAAAGCCCCGAACGCCACGACGTTCGGGGCAACAAGCGGTGATATTTAAAAGGGATAAACTATGGGAAGAGTCGCGCCTGTCGCCATCGTACTGGCATTTGCTTTGTTTCATCACCAGACCCGGGGCGCAGAAGCGCCGCCAATTATTACATCCGAAGGATTAGCAACGGACCAGATGCTCCCTTCGCTGGATGGCTCCGCCGCCGAGTTACCGCTCAGCGCCGCCGCGCCGGGCAACCTGACGCTCAATGACGCGGTCAATCGCGCCGTTAACTGGCATCCTTCTATTCGCGAAGCCGTCGGCAAACTGCTCGTTCAGAATGAACAAATAGAGGTCGCCAGATCGAAATATTATCCGCAAATCAGCGCTGGCGTGAACAATGGGTACAGCAATACCTACACCGATCACGGGTATAGCCCCTCGCTGGTGCTGTCGGTATCGCAAATGCTTTATGACTTCGGCAAAGTGGCAAGCCAGGTTCGCGCCGAAACTGCAGGCGCAGCGCAGCAACAGGCCAATGTGTTGCTCAGTATTGATACCGTCGCGCACGAAACCGCCAACGCCATTGTTCAAACGCAGAGCTGGCAGCAAATGGTAGAAGCGGCAGAAGAACAGCTCGTCGCGCTGGACGGCATCGGTAAACTTATCCGGCAGCGCAGCGATGAAGGCGCCACGTCGATATCTGACGTAGTGCAAACCGAAGCCAGAATCGAATCCGCCCGCTCGCAACTGGCGCAGTATCAGGCCAATCTCGACAGTGCGAAAGCATCACTGATGAGCTGGCTGGGCTGGAATTCGCTTAACGGCATCAATAATGACTTTCCGGCAAAACTCGCTCGCAGTTGTGAGACGGCGACGCCCGACGATCGACTGGTGCCCGCGGTACTGGCCGCCTGGGCGCAGGCCAACGTTGCGCGGGCGAATCTGGAGTATGCCAACGCGCAAATGACGCCGACGATTTCGCTCGAACCTTCCGTACAACATTATCTCAATGATAAATATCCCAGTCATGAAGTGCTGGATAAAACCCAGTATTCCACCTGGGTGAAAGTTGAGATGCCGCTTTACCAGGGAGGAGGGCTGACCGCCCGGCGCAACGCTGCCAGCCATGCGGTAGACGCGGCTCAGTCGACCATCCAGCGTACCCGGCTTGATGTCCGCCAGAAACTGATGGAAGCGCGCAGCCAGGCGATGAGTCTTGCCAGCGCGTTACAAATCCTTCGTCGGCAACAGCAGCTTAGCGAACGCACGCGCGAACTGTATCAGCAGCAATACCTTGACCTCGGTTCCCGCCCGCTGCTCGACGTGCTTAATGCGGAGCAGGAAGTTTACCAGGCGCGTTTTGCCGAACTGCAAACGGAAAGCCAGTTGCATCAGTTGCAACTGAACTGTCTGTATAACACCGGCGCGCTTCGCCAGGCGTTCGCGTTAAATCATCGCAGTATTCAATCCGTGGAGATTCAGCCATGACTCGCGCCGCCCCCGATATCGAAGAGGTACTCAGTGCGCGCGCGCTGAGCCAATGGGCGCAGGCCATCGGCCATGTCGCCGGTCATTATCGCGTTGCCTGTTCTCCCGGTTCGATTCAGGCCAACGCCCCATGGTTTAGGGGTAAAAGCAGAACGACTGCCTTAACGCAGCTCGCGCGGCAGGCGGGTTTATCCTTTCATGCGCCGGGCATAGACAAAACGGCATTTAGTCAGTGGCGATTGCCGTTGGTTGTCGAGCTCCGGGACGGGCAGTTATTGGTCATCGAACATGTTAATGGCGAAGATGCGGTAGATGTTTTTGTGATCGAAGAAGAGGGCCAGCGTAACCGCCTGACGCTCAGCGAGTTATTGCCGGAGATCCTCTATGTTGCCGCACTACGCCCGCTATCGGCGCTCAAGGATAGCCGCGTCGACCGCTATATCTCCCGCTTTAAACCCGACTGGATGCGCGAGCTGGTTCTGCAGGATATCCGCCCTTATTTACCGGTAATGGTCGCCGCCTTTCTGATTAACGTGCTGTCGCTGGCCGGGATTGTATTCTCTATGCAGGTTTACGATCGAGTGATCCCCGCTCAGTCGTATCCTACCCTGTACGTTCTCTCCTTCGGCGTGCTGGTCGCGGTGCTGTTCGGTTTTCTGCTGCGTGAAGCACGTACGCACATTATGGACGTGCTCGGTAAACGCGCCGATATGCGCATTTCCGATCGGGTATTTAGTCATGCGTTAAGGCTGCGCAACAGCGCTATCCCCCGTTCCACCGGCAGTTTTATCTCGCAGTTACGCGAACTGGAGCAGATCCGCGAGATGATCACCTCTTCAACGCTGGCGACCATTGTCGATCTGCCTTTCTTTTTCCTGTTTATGATAGTCCTGGCGATTATCGCCCCACCGCTGGCATGGATAGCGCCAGTGGCGGCTCTGCTGATGATCCTGCCGGGCGTCGTACTGCAAAAAAAACTGGCTGTCCTCGCCAACCAGGCCGCCCACGAAGCGACGCTACGCAATGCAGTCTTAGTCGAAAGCGTTCAGGGGCTGGAAGATATTAAACTGATGCAGGCGGAGAACCGCTTTCTCCAGCAGTGGAATAGCTATATCCGTATTACCGGCGAGTCGGGTCTACGCACCCGCAAACTCACGCAAGGACTTATCAGTTGGGGGATGTCGGTACAAAGTCTGGTGTATGCCGCAGTGATTATGTTCGGCGCGCCGATGGTCATTGAAGGCAGTATGACTACCGGCGCCGTGGTCGCCGCGTCGATGCTCGGCTCGCGAATGATCGCGCCAATGGCTAACCTGTGCGGCGTGCTGGCGCGCTGGCAGCAGGTGAAAGCGGCGAAGATGGGTCTCGACAACATTATGCAACTGCCCACCGAGACACAGCATGACGATAGCCTGATACACCGCGACATCCTCCACGGGCATTACCTCTTTGAAAACGCTCAGTTTCGTTACCATAACGACGATCAACGCATACCGCTGCGCCTCGTGCGTCTGGAGATCATGCCAGGCGAGCGGATTGCGATACTGGGGCGTAACGGTGCGGGCAAATCCACACTTTTACAGGCGATGGCGGGCAGCCTGGAGATGATTCAGGGGGAGGCCCGGCTTGATAATCTCAGCTTGTCGCACATCGATATGGCAGATTTGCGCCGCAACATCGGCTTTCTTAGCCAGAACGCGCGGCTTTTTTTTGGTACCCTACGTGAGAACCTGACGCTCGGCGCGCCACACGCCAGCGATGAACAGATTTTTGACGCGCTCGAAGTCAGCGGCGGCGCCGTTTTCGTCAGGCGGCTGGCAAAAGGGTTGGATCATCCCATTATGGAGGGCGGTAACGGCCTGTCCGGCGGGCAGCGTCAGTCCCTGTTGCTGGCGAGAATGCTGCTGCGCTCCCCCAATATTGTGCTGCTTGACGAACCCAGCGCCTCGCTGGATGAACATACGGAACGAGAGTTTATTCAGCGGTTACATCAATGGCTTGGCAATCGTACCCTGGTCGTCGCGACACACCGGGTACCACTACTGGAGCTGGTTGAGCGTGTCGTTGTCCTGAAAGAAGGGCAACTGGTGATGGACGCGCCAAAAGCGCAGGCGCTTAACGCGGATCGGATGCAAAGTCACCGTCGGGAGTGGAAAAATGAAAATCAATCAGCATGATGCCGCGATGGACGATCTCGATATTCAGCGTGAACGGGCGTTTTCCGGCGCGGGACGTATTGTTCTGATCTGCTCACTGTTATTTCTCATTCTCGGCATCTGGGCGTGGTTTGGCCGACTGGATGAGGTTTCCACCGGCAACGGGAAAGTAATCCCCAGTTCACGCGAACAGGTTCTGCAGTCGCTGGATGGCGGCATTCTGGCGCAATTGACGGTGCGGGAAGGCGATAAGGTTCAGGCAAACCAGATTGTCGCCCGGCTTGATCCTACGCGTTTGGCGTCCAATGTCGGCGAAAGTGCGGCAAAATATCGCGCCTCACTCGCCTCCAGCGCACGGTTAACCGCGGAAGTCAGCGACTCCCCCCTCGACTTCCCCGATGAGCTGAATGGCTGGCCGGATCTGATTGCCGCAGAGACGCGTCTCTATAAAAGCCGTCGTGCGCAACTGGCCGATACCGAAGCCGAACTACGGGATGCTCTGGCGTCGGTTAATAAAGAACTGGCCATTACCCAGCGGCTGGAAAAAAGCGGCGCGGCCAGTCATGTTGAAGTACTGCGACTGCAACGACAAAAAAGCGATTTAGGCTTAAAAATTACCGACCTGCGCTCACAATATTATGTGCAGGCACGCGAAGCGTTATCGAAAGCGAACGCCGAGGTCGATATGCTCTCCGCCATTTTAAAAGGGCGCGAGGATTCCGTCACCCGCCTCACCGTACGCTCGCCGGTACGCGGCATTGTTAAGAATATCCAGGTCACGACGATTGGCGGCGTGATCCCGCCTAACGGCGAGATGATGGAGATAGTGCCGGTAGACGATCGTCTGCTGATTGAAACCCGCCTTTCGCCGCGTGATATTGCCTTTATTCATCCCGGTCAACGCGCATTGGTTAAAATCACCGCTTATGATTACGCCATTTACGGCGGGCTTGACGGCGTGGTGGAGACCATTTCACCGGACACCATTCAGGATAAGGTGAAGCCGGAAATTTTCTACTATCGTGTGTTTATCCGCACCCATCAGGACTATCTACAAAATAAATTAGGACGCCGTTTTTCGATTGTTCCTGGTATGATCGCCACGGTGGATATCAAAACCGGTGAAAAAACCATCGTCGACTATTTAATCAAACCGTTTAATCGAGCGAAAGAAGCGCTGCGTGAGCGGTAAATCGTTGAAGATAAGAAGATACGGGGGCTGGTCACGCGTGTCACAAGTCTGTTATACTTATCTTACACATTGGGGCTGATTCTGGATTCGACGGGATTTGCGAAACCCAAGGTGCATGCCGAGGGGCGGTTGGCCTCGTAAAAAGCCGCAAAAAAATAGTCGCAAACGACGAAAACTACGCTTTAGCAGCTTAATAACCTGCTTAGAGCCCTCTCTCCCTAGCCTCCGCTCTTAGGACGGGGATCAAGAGAGGTCAAACCCAAAAGAGATCGCGTGGAGGCCCTGCCTGGGGTTGAAGCGTTAAAACGAATCAGGCTAGTCTGGTAGTGGCGTGTCCGTCCGCAGGTGCCAGGCGAATGTAAAGACTGACTAAGCATGTAGTACCGAGGATGTAGGAATTTCGGACGCGGGTTCAACTCCCGCCAGCTCCACCAAATAAAACAAGGGGTTACGTGAAAACGTAGCCCCTTTTTCTTTGGTAGTGGTGGCAAAATGGCGACAGCGTGTCGGACTGGCGGCAACAAAAAACCCGCCATTAAAGCGGGTTCTGTTCAGAAACTCATGTGGCCTTGACCACCTTTTCCCGGATGTGGCGGCGCAGAAGAAATTAGATTCGGTTTTATAATGTGCCGTACAAACGTTTCATGAGTAACGAACGTACAGCCACAATTTATATTTTGGCACTGGTTGTAACGTTCTTTTGTCGTAGCTGATACCTGAAAGCTGCTTCTGGTATGTGCTGCATGACCGCACTCTGGACAGTTCATCATTGCTGTTATCCCACCACTTTTGCCGTAATCGCAATAATGATACATCATCATTCAATGTTGAGAACCAATTATTCAATTTCAAGATCATCAATCTTTACTTCAAGCTCCATGCTGGTCGTAAATCCATTATCCGGGCTGACAGAATGCGTCAGGGTGGTAATGGTCCATTCTGCATCATCAATCGGCTGCTTAAATCCCGCCACCTTCACCGGCATTTCCGTATAGAGATCAGCCCGCCCCTCAGCGAGCTGCAGGGAAAATGAAGCAACCCCGCGCTGCAGACGTTCCCACTGCATTTTTGCTGCGCGCTCTGCATTGCTCCGGTTGGCGTAGGTACGATTAAGAACCAACACGTTTTCATCCGTTCCCACCAGATAATCTCCCTGTTTTGCTTCCGGCTCTTTGGGTGTGGTGGCTTTCTTTCGACGACGCTTAACACGGGTTGTCTCTTTTTTCTTGGGTTCACGCGTATGCAACCAGCTGGCAATAACACCGGTATAGGCACCACGATCAGCAAGGGTGAACCGATGACCGTCACCGGCTTTGCGCGTGATGATGATAACCGGCAGCTGCTTGCCGCTTGCCGTTCTTCCCTGTCCCTGCCGGATAAACAGCAGATTCCCGTCTTTAACGGAAGCAATCGCCCCATACTGTCTCGCCAGTTTCATCAGAAAACTTGCATCGCTTTCATTGGTCTGGTCCATATGATCCAGCGCCTTATCCGTCAGGTCTTTACCCAGCGCCACTTTGAGGTTATGCCGGGCGGCGATTTCCTTTACCACCTCCCCCACCGTTGTCTGATGCCATGATTTTTCGCGCCGTGTATTGAGGGTTTCACGGAAATCTGCGCTACGTGCCCTGATGGTCAGCCGGTCAGGGGCACCGCTGTGTTCAATTTCATCTACGGTAAAAGCCCCTTTAGGGAAAAGCGGCTGGCCTTTCCAGCCCAGCGCCAGCTGAATCACAGCCCCACGTCGCGGCAGGGCGATCAGCCCGTCGGCGTCGTCCAGCTCCAGATCAAGCTGGTCCGCTTCAAAGCCCCGGTTATCCTTCAGTGTCAGACTCATCAGGCGAGTATCCAGTATGGTCGTCACGTCCTTACCTTCAATGACGATACTGAAAGCCGGGCTTTTGCTGTTCAGATTCAGGAGATCAGAATTAACGTTCACTGCAGCAATCCTCCAACCGTGTTTTTAATCTCCCCAATAGCAGAAGCTGCAGAGTCCTGCAGGTTGCTGAGCTGGTCACTCAGGCTCCCGAACATGTCAGAGAGCGACTCATCAACCCGTTTGAGGGTGATCGTAAACTCAATGCGCCTGGGCATTCCGCTGGCAAAAAACTCCGTCTTTGTCTGGCTCAGACTCTCAACAACAAACATGCCGTAAATGGTTCCACTGCCTTCAATCAAAGGCCATGCCTTGCCCAGTTCAGCCATTTGTTCAAGCGCCAGTAATGACAGTCTGCCGCCGGTCACTTCCGGCAGCAGAACCCCGGATAGTGTCAGTGAGTCGTTATCCGGGCCAAGAAACTGCGTTGACGGACGGCGGTTCACCCGGCTGTTGGCGGCGTGTCGCCAGCTGCGCTGATACTGCAGTTCCTGATAAGGGACACTGCGCAGCATAAATACATATAAACCCAGTACCATCATCATGATTCATACCCCCCCTGATCGCTGAAATTGCTGCGCGCTTTTGCCCTGGCCCGGCGCTCCCGTTCGTCAAGCTGGCGTGCCACTTCACGGGCAATATCCTGCGCGTTCTGCCTAAGCTGAGCGACAATATGAATGGGCGCATTTATCTCATAACGAATAACCGGCGGCGGGCTATCTGCCTTAGCAAGCGGGGGCTGGTATGCCCTCGCAGGCAAACTGAACGGATGAAGCGGAGCCGCTTCTGCAGGTGTCGCAGCTACCCCCATCACGCCAGCAACGACAGAGGCCAGCGCAGCAGTACGCCGCCTGCTGGTAACATTTGCCGGTCCGTTCACAATTTCAGGGCCATTTTCTCCGACAATGCCAAACTGCCCGCGTGGAATGATCCCGCCCGTGTCGTACATCCCCGCGTAAGCCGGGAACCCGCCTGGCGGAAGCACCACTTTGCCGTCACTGTTCACTGTGGCGGACTGCTGCTGCGTAACCTGCGCAGGTAGTTTCGCCTTTGCCGCCTCCTTACTAACAATACCGAGCTTTTCCAGCAGCCATGACACACCGGATTTAAGTGACTCAAGTGGGTGCATCACCATATTCAGACCTTCCGCCAGCGCCTCACCAAACCGACGCCCCATTGCAGCTGCGCTGTTCAGTTCTTCGGCAGTGGATTTAACCGGGGTAAGTAAATCATTGAACCAGCCCCACAAGGCCTGCACCCTGTCACCAATCCACTGAAACACGGGTCTGAGCGGCTCAAAGGCGGCGCTGATGGGCGCAGCAGCGGCTCTGAACCCTTCCACCACGCCCCCCAGAAATGCACTAATGGGCTGCCAGTATTTCCAGATAACCAGCGCCACGCCTGCCAGTGCAGCCACAACCAGCCCTACAGGACTGAGCAGCGCACCCAGCAGGCTACCAACAGCAAATAATGCCACGCGCAGCAAAGCCAGCGGACCAGAGATCAACAAACGCAGCACGCTACCTGTACGTGTGGCAGCGGCGGCTGCAGAAGGTAACGCTTTAACTGACAGCATGGACAGGCCAAACCGGATAACCGCCAGCGGCCCTAGTACCGCAGCCACCGCCACTGCCAGCGCCCCCAACCCAACAGTAATGGCTGCCGTAGCTGCCGCCACTTTCATCAGCGTGCCAGCCAGCACGGGATTCTGCTCAACCCAGCGACGCAACGCCCCGGTCACGCGCTTAACCATGCCCATAATATCCATCAGCGGCTGGCGCAACGTTTCCCCCAGGCTGCTGAAAGCGTTCTGCGCGCCCGTCTTAACCAGCAACCACTGCGCAGACAATGAATCCTTGTTAATGTCGGATTCTTTCTGCATGGAGCCATTAGCACCACTACCTGATGTGAGTTTCAGCTGGCGCTGCAGCTCCGGCAGGTTGTTAGCCAACTTTGCCGCATCATCGCCAAACTCTTTGCCAAAAATCATTGACATGGCTGACAGGCGTTTATCCTGCGGCAGATTGTTGACCTTCTCCAGAACCCGCTGAATTGTGCCCATGGCATCGGTGGTCATCTGCTTTTCAATCTCCGCTGGATTGAGTTGCAACAGACTCATGCCTTCAAAAAATCGTTTACTTTGCATGGTGGCAATGGACAGTTCACGCACCATGGCATTAGAGGCGCTGGCGGCGATTTCCGGGGCAGCCCCAAGAGAAAGGAATGTTGAACCCAGCGCCGCGGCCTTTCGGAAGTCAAGGCGGTCAGCCACGCCCCCCATACGCTGCAGGACGTTGATAATGTCCCCACCCTTTGACATGGCGTTATCGTCCAGGTAGTTCAGCGCATCGCCCAGTTGTTCAATATTGCGCGTCGGAACTTTATAGAGCTGCGCGATTTTCCCCAGCCCTTCTGCCAGTTCATCTGCGGGCAGCTCAAAGGCCGTTGCCGCTTTTGCCGCCGTGGATGCAAAAGCTAGCAGGTCACGTTTCTGCTCTTCGTAAGGATCGTCCTGATTGGTCACCCCCATGCGAGCACCACCTTCAACCAGCGCGGCATAGTCTATAGCGCCGTTCTCCATCGGCAGCTGTTCGCTGGCGGCCTTGATGGCATCCTGCATGTCATAAAACTGTTTTGTGCGGTTGCCATTATCGTCCCGCAGCCCGTTTACCTGCTTTGCCACGCCTTTCATGGCATCTTCCATGCTGGCGTAGCTCTTAACTGCCGCCACAACAGGTGCGCCCATTGCCACCCCCGCAGCCGTAGTGGTAGCCCCTGCCCCGGCGATGCGATCCCGCACCTCAAGACGGCGTGAATACTGATCGCGGACGGCGTTCATTCGCGCCTGCTGTTCGCCCAGGCGTTTAAGGGATTTCTGCTGCCGGTCCAGGGCCTGCCGGGTTTCGTCGGCATTCTGCCGCAGTTCCCGCTGCGCACTACTGAGCTTTTTCATGTCCAGTCCGGCTTCATTGAGCGCAAGACGCTGGCGCTGCACTGACTGACGTAGACCGTTATATTTGCTCTGTAACTCCGTAACGCGGTTCTTTGCCTGCTCAAGCAGCCGTGCCTGCGCCGCCGTCGGGCGGTTGGTGGCAGAGAATTGCGTGGCAAGCTTCGCCGCTTCTTCGCGTGCGGCTTTCAGGCTGTTACCGGTGACTGCCAGCTGCGCGCTGGCCTTGCGGAAACCATCAATGCGGCCCGCCTGAGCATCTAATTCTTTTAAGCGGGCGCGGCTTTGCTGAATGGCTGCAGCCAGCTCTTTTGAGCTGGCCTGCGCGGATCGGAATGGGCGGGTGAGCTTGTCAACCGCATTAAGAATCACCTGCAGACGCAGGTTATTGTCACTCATCGCTGGCCCCATTTCGCTGAATTGCCTTATGCCGCCATGCCAGCACCTCAGTCAGCGGCATAACGTCAGTGATGGATGGCGACCAGTGAAAGATGGTGGCGATGTCCGCCACAAGATCATCAATCGTCAGGCTGTCGGTAAACCGGCAAGCACCGACTTCTTCAACAAAAAAGTCACCACCTCTACCGACAGCGCGGTGAGATCTGCGGGGTCCAGCTCTGCCATTTCCTGCGCGGTCAGCGTCGGGGTGGAGATTCGTGGGATCACAGTCATCATTGCGCCCACGTCCATATCCATAATGGCCTGCAGACGGGTGCCACGCAGTGCGCCGGACTGAGGCTTGCGCAGCACAATTTCGGTAATTTCAGCTTTACCGCGCATGATGGGAGTATCCAGTTTTACGGTCTTTTCAGTCAGCTTGTCGCTCATGTTCGTATCCTGTTAATGAAATACTGGCGCGGCTGCCCGCGCCGTTAAGGTTAATCAGAGGCCGAGGGCATTACGGTGTTCTTCCATCAGGTCCACGCCGCCAACGATTTCTACCATGTTGACCAGATCGACCTCATAGAGCACCTCACCATTAATGGTCAGCTTCGCGTAGCTGTTGGTACTGCTGACTTTGGTGCTGCTGCTCTCGCCGGTTTTCCACTCGCCGGAATCCACTTCTTTATGGCGCCCGCGCACAACCAGCTCAACGGCCTGCACTTCGCCGGTATCGTCACGCTGAATGGAACCAGTGAAACGCAACTGGATGCCGTCAACGGTTGCCTTGCCCATCTGCTTGAATAACAGCAGCTCGGTACCGCCGATTGAAAATTCCGTGTCCAGTGCACCGTCATCCAGCCCCATGTCCACATCCACTGCGCCCGGCATACCGCCGCCGCGATACTTCTCAAACTTGCGGGTAAATTTCGGCAGGGTCAGAGACTCAACGATCCCCTGCCAGTTGTTCCCGTCGTTGAACAGGTTCAGGTGTTTTAACTTGCGTGGTAAAGCCATGATTCCCCCTTATGTAGCGACACGGCTGGCAAAATCGACCAGGTAACGATCGGTGATGCGCTGGCGCAGCATCAGGTTTTCAAGCGGAGGCACCGGCGTGTAGTCATAATCGATGGTCAGTTTCCCGTCTTTAAGGGTGTCTTTATCGTTAACAGACTCATCCAGCCAGCAGTCACCACCAATCAGGTATCCCTGGTTGACCAGACTGCGCATCTTGGCGCGTAGTCCTTCAATAATGTCGCGGGCCAGCGACGGATTAAGCACGCCATCCACCGCCCACATGTGCGCCTCCGCCATAGTGTCAGCCAGCACCTGCGCCGTGCGGGTGTAGTTCTCAAAGGCAAACAGCGGATCGTCACTGAGACAACGGGAACCCCAGAAGCGGAAGCCGTCTTTGCGGATCAATGTGGTGACGTCATTTTTGTTCAGCAGTCCCGCATCGGTTGCCGGGTCCTGCAGATCCCAGAACACATCAGCGGAAATGCCGGTGACACCGTTCACACCCACATTGGACAGGGTTTTGTGCCATCCTGTCTGCTCGTCGATTTTGGCACGGAGGCCGAGCGCACGGGCGGAGGCGTAAGCCGTCGCGTCTGCTTTCAGCACGGTGTCAAAGTTGATGAAGTCAGGCCAAATCAGCATTCCCTCACGCTGACTGAAATTCTCGCGATAGGCAATAGCTTCCTCCACCGTTTTGCAGCCATTAGCAGCAAGGTAGGCAAACCCGCGCAAGCTTTGCGCCACGCCCAGCAGTTCAGTAGCAACGGCCTGAGTGTCATGTCCCGGCACCCCAAGAATGCGCGGCTTGACACCGAGCTGCGACTGCGCCGACAGTAGCGCTTTCATGCCCGTTTTCTTACCGTCAGAAGTTACGCCGCCGATAATATTGGAGGTGGTTTCCGCTTCGGTTTCGCCCTGCGCCACAC
The DNA here is from genome assembly GCA_900478215.1 of Salmonella enterica subsp. houtenae serovar Houten. Lineage (NCBI taxonomy): Bacteria > Pseudomonadati > Pseudomonadota > Gammaproteobacteria > Enterobacterales > Enterobacteriaceae > Salmonella > Salmonella enterica. Next base: position 1,047,793 of record LS483478.1, on the reverse strand, counting down.
GCACAACGACAGTCACGGGTTTTGCCTGATCTGCAATCGCGTCCAGCGAGCGGGCCAGCGTGCCGGACTCCCCCGCTTTACCGCTGGCGGTGAGCACATCAGTCAGCAGGACCGGCTTATTGAGGGGAAACACGGACGCATCAGCATCATCGCCGGTGCAGACCATGCCCACGATGGCAGTGCTCACCGTGGTAATAGGTCGGGTGCCCTCGTTGATTTCAACAACGCGCACCCCGTGGTGGTAATCCTGAGCCATAGCGGCGAACCTCCTGATTGGAATAGGCTTCGCCCTATGTTGTATTGATTACGTCACTCAGACAGCTGCGCGGCGTTGTCCTGTTAATCACACAATGTCGCAGGATATTTGCGGTATAACGTCGAGATCCCCACATCAAAAATTAAAGCAACCCGCTGCCGTGTTTCACCTGCAGCAAGTAACCTGCCTGCCTGTGCCCATTGCTCTGGCGTCAGTTTTGGTCTTCGCCCTCCAATCCTGCCTTTAGCCCTTGCAGCTTCCAGTCCCGCACGGGTTCGTTCCACTATCAGCTCGCGTTCCATCTCCGCCAGCGCCCCCATAACGTGAAAGAAAAACCTCCCCATTGGCGTGCTGGTATCTATGCTGTCAGTCAGACTACGGAAATTAACTCCGCGCTGTCGGAGTTCTTCTGTCAGGGTCACAAGGTGTCGCATGCTTCTTCCCAGCCTGTCGAGTCTCCATACAACCAGCGTGTCTCCCTCTGATAACGTCCTGAGCAATTTTTTTAGCCCTGGCCTGTCAGCTGTTTTTCCGCTCATTTTGTCTTCAAATATCAGCTCACATCCTGAGCGTTCCAGTGCATCACGTTGCAAAGCAGTGTTCTGGTCATTTGTTGACACCCTCACATAGCCTATTTGCATGAAAAATAACCTCTTAAAAGGTAAACAGCATGCCATGATTTTCAGGTGCTGGAATCATTTGCTACGTAACTGATTCAATACTGGCTTTGGCTAAATGTTGGTTTTCAAAAACGTCAGAATAATATGGGACATTGTTAATTCAAACGACACACACAACATTTACTTCATTGGAAAATAATGGTTAAGATTGAATTAAAAAATACCATTCGCACATTTTTATTTATATAAAAATATCAAAAAAAATTAGTCACAACAAACACCCTCTATTTATTTTCATCCCCACAATCAATCTTAGATTGAATTTTAGCATGTCAAATGATATATTTGATATATTATAGAGCGTTCATCATATTTTAAAGGGTTAAACAAAGAATGAGTGATAATCAGGGGTTTCAGATTATATTTATTTTTACATGTTTGATATTCGCAATAGTATTATTCTCTCATAGAAAATTTAGTTATATTGATCGTGTAACTGAGAATGACAGAAACACCAGGCTGGATAGTTTGAGATTTTTAATGTCATCATTTGTTGCATTTCATCATTTTATTTTTAGCTATAATCTTGTCAATAGTGGGCAGTGGATAATCCCAAACCATCCAATTGAAGAATTTGCTGGAAAGTTCGGCGTTGCTATTTTTTTCATGATTTCAGGATATTTGTTTGTTAAGTGTATAGAAAAAAAAGTAAATTGGCTAACTTTCTTTATAAAGCGTTTTTTTAGAATTTGGCCTGTATGTGCTTTGTCCTCGGTAATTTGTATACTAATTGTTATATATATTAAAACTAAAAATAATACCCCCCTCAATACTGATGGTATAATGCAATGGTTTGATGGCGGTCTAATCATAGATAGACGTCCCAACCTGGGCTACGAACATTCAACCTTAATAAATGCAGGCGTTACCTGGACATTATATTATGAGTGGATGCTTTATTTCTCGTTGCCTTTTATTTCTTTATTTTCTTCTAAAAACAAAAGTTCTCAAATTTTACTATCAATAGTCTTTTTATCTATATACATATTTAGTAAGTATGATTATTTATTGTCATGTTTTATACTGCTTTTTGCGCTTGGTGGTATGGCAAAAAAAATAAGAGAACAAATATCAAATGTTAATCAACATACTGTAAATATACTGGCAGTCACTTCATTTATTTTATGCTTCTACTTTGGCTATAAAGAAAATCCATTTACGATATCAATGATATTTATGTATTTTGTTTTTTTCATTTCAGTTTGTCTTGGTGCTGATATTTTTGGAGTACTTAGATTAAAAGGAATCATTAGGCTTGGTGATGTCAGTTATAGCATATATTTGCTGCATGCGATATTTTGGTTCATCATGAACAAGCTCATATTCAGCGCAGGGTTTGAGAATTCACAAGCCATATACTATACAGCTTCATTTTTAACATGGATTTTCATATGCGTATTCTCCAGCATCGTGTATGCATTGTTAGAAGTGAAATTTATACATATTGGAAATATTATATGTAAAAAAATCACAAATAGTAACATTAAGTAATCTAAAAGATATTATATATAAAAAATTAACACCAGACCTCCTAAGATCTGGTGTTAACACATGATGTTATGAGCACTTAATTGAAAAACTGAAAACCATTAATTATTTTTTGCGGAAATATAACTGTAAATGATAAATTTTTAGTGTTGAAAATAAACATTAAGCACATTGATTTTATCTTGGTTTTTGCCAAGTACTACAGCAGATGGATGAGATTGTAATTAACTGGTGGCGGTGGATACTTCCAGCACACCAGAAATTAACTAAACTGTTCCCCCGGTAAGGCAGGCCATACAGGTTTTGAAGTATCTACACGCATCAACAAGACCCGGTATTTCCTCCATGCAATCAATGCAACGGACTCATCCGCAGTCGCTATCTCCGCATCAACAGCATCCTGACGCCATTCAATCTCAGTATCGGCTACTGTCTTTAAACGCAATTTTTCAGATTCTGCACGAGAGACTAATTCATCATGAGTCGGGGCAGGAATATCAACCCATGCAGGCATTCCATCGCAGTCCACTCCGAGAATTTTACCCTCAGGCGCGGGGCCAGAATATTCAATGTGGATTGATGCAGTGACTTCAACTAAATCATCAGGCCAATTTCCTGCCTGTTCATAGGAGAACTTCAATACTTCATCATAAAAACCGATATTTGACGCGCTAAATAAAATCATCATATCAATATCCTATAGCGAACCAAAACCCACCACTGTTTGAGTTGAAATCAGAGTCATTAGCGACATAGAAACCAAATCCTGTTCGCGATACCCCTGTCGACGAACAACCAAACCCTTTACCAGGTAGTGACGTTGCGTCCAGACTACAAATAACGGAAGCCGCTACTGTCGGAAATGTAATGGTAAAGGTTACATTTGTGTTTTGCCCAGCCTGAGTCGGCCCGACTTTACCCCATTGTAAAATCAGCCCTCCGGGCAAATACTGATATCCGGTCTCGTTTTTTGATACACCAAAAGCGTTCATATCCGGAACTTGATTTGCTCCAGTACCAATTGTTTTGAGAGCAGCGCTTCCCAGTTGAAGTAACGTTCTGACCTCATCAACAGTATTTTTGCCGATAATATCGCGCCCTGTTTTTGTCAGTGTGGTTATATCAGCAGAATTGTTACTGTTGAAAAATGGCAGTTTGTCCTTCTCCATTTCCAGCCCGGATAATGCAGTCAGCTGTTGTGAGTAATTCTGTTTGTTTCCCAGTGCTTCTGTTAAACCAAGGTATTGTAGAAGGGCTGAAACACTTTTCCCGCTGAGATTCGTCAGCGTGGCATCAAGTGGCTGTTTCCCCGCCAGCGCATTCATCACTGTTGTCGCAAAGTTAGGATCATTCCCCAGCGCAGCCGCCAGTTCATTCAGTGTGTCCAGCGCCTCCGGCGACGAACCAACCAGCTCCGCAACGGCAGATTTCACAAACGCGGTAGTAGCAATCTGCGTATTGTTCGTTGACTGAACTGCAGTGGGAGCCGTGGGCGTTCCGGTCAGGGCCGGATTTGCCAGCGGTGCTTTCAGTGTCAGCGCATTGTTAATGGTGGTACTGAAATTCGGGTCATTATTGATAGCTGCTGCAATTTCTTTCAGCGTAACAGAGTTGATGCTACTGATAACATCGCGGCGGCCTGCAGTAGTTTTCACATCACCCGATACAGCACCGGCAGCAATACGTCCGATTTCAGCAGTAGCGCTCATGACGTAATGTGGCAGCTTCTCTTTTGCCACTTCGTTCATCGGTACGCATGGCAGGCAGTGAATCTGAGCCAAAAAACCGTCAACGAGCGTAGAGTCCTCAGTAAGATCGGTAAGCAGCCAGATCTCCGACGGCGTGAGCTGATGCGGTTGTTCCGGGTTCAGCTTGTTACGCAGCGTCTGGACTTTCATTCCCGCGCGTTCTGCCAGCTTCGCCATGTTGTGACGCAGCGCGAAAACCCGGCAGGCTTCGTCAAAGTGTGGATGTTTGGAAATCTTATAATCAAACATGCAAGCCCCTTAGAAAGTTCTCATAATCGAACTTACTAACCAACAATAACGCGGAAGTTGGAATGACCAAGAGACTCACGAACCTGGTCGGTTTTGTACATCAGGTACCGCAGGCTTACACGTCCTTTATTTTTTTCTTTCTTCACCATGTACTTAGCAAGCTGACCATGGTGAATTTTTTGATACACAGAGCCACGGGAGATACCTTCCCACTCCGCGAACTCAGCAGGCGTTGCCATCTCTTTTGGTACACGAATTGAAATATCAGTACTCATAGTGCAGTATCTCTTAGTTTGGGTTCGTTTTATCTTGTTTTATGTGGTTTGGTTTTGCTTTTCAAACCATGAATGGATATTAAGATCACTTTTTATATACATCAAGAGGTTTGATTATGAGTTTAATCAAGGCGGGGAATGATAGTGGTGGGCGCGATGCGATTAACAGGCTTATTAAGGCTTACAATTTCAGCTCACGACAGCAGCTCTGCGAACATCTGGAAGTATCAAAAAGCACTATGGCTAACAGATACTTAAGGGATAGTTTCCCTGCTGAATGGGTAATTCAATGCGCTCTTGAAACAGGAATTTCCCTTCTATGGCTGGCTACGGGACAAGGAGATATGTATGCGTGTGAGAACGAAGAAAGAAATCTCAAAAACGAAACCTCCGTCACGGTAAGACCACTTTCTAAAATTGTTGCTCCTAGCATCAAACATGTTGAACTGAAGAACGGTGAACTGCAGCCAAGTGATGAAATTCTTCTTGATAGCAGACTGCTCGATGGTGACTCATCCAACTCTTTATTTGTAAAAACAGCTACTGATAGCTTTGTTGTGGATACGTCTGTTAAACAAGTCAGTAATGGCTTCTGGTTAGTCGATATGGACGGAGTTAAAAGCATCGTCAAAATCGCTCGCGTTCCAGGCAACAAAATTGTAGTTCACCAAGATGAAACATCATTTGAATGCTCGGTCGACGACATTGAAGCTATCGGGCGTGCAGTCAAAGTAATCAAGAGCCTCTAACTTATGAGCATCAGAAAACAGCCTAACGGAAAATGGTTGTGTGAATGCTACCCGAACGGACGGGGTGGCAAGCGTGTACGCAAGCAATTTGCGACTAAAGGCGAGGCCATAGCATTCGAAAACCACACCATGGATGAGGTGAACAAAAAACCGTGGCTGGGGGAGAAGGAAGATCGGCGGCATTTGTCAGAAGTGATTGATCAGTGGCATTCACTTTATGGGCAGACGCTGGCAGACCCCAAACGCCTGATGGCAAAACTCAGCATTATTTGTAATGGCTTGGGCGATCCCATTGCCTCAGAGTTAACCGCAGGCGATTTTACGAAATACAGGGAAGCACGGTTAAAAGGTGAAGTAAAAAATGAAGATGGCGTGCTTATGTCGCCAGTTAAGCCCCGTACGGTAAACCTTGAACAACGTAACCTATCATCTGTTTTTGGCACACTGAAAAAGCTGGGCCACTGGTCAGCACCCAACCCGCTCGCTGGGCTGCCAACATTCAAAATCGCAGAGGGCGAACTGGCGTTCCTGGCACCGGAAGAAATTAAACGTCTACTGGATGCCTGTGCTGATTCTCAGAGTCCCAGTTTGCTGATGATTGCAAAAGTATGCCTGGCAACTGGCGCCCGATGGAGTGAAGCTGAAAACCTGCAGGGCCATCAGCTATCAAAATACCGCATCACTTATACCAAGACGAAGGGCAAGAAAAACCGTACCGTGCCAATATCTCAGGATCTGTATGACGAACTCCCCAAAAACAGAGGGAAGCTATTCACGCCATGCAGAAAAGCTTTTGAGCGTGCAGTAAAAAGAGCTGGTATTGAGCTACCAGAAGGCCAATGCACCCACGTGCTGCGCCATACCTTCGCCAGCCACTTTATGATGAACGGCGGAAACATACTGGTACTGCGCGATATTCTGGGCCACGCAGATATAAAAATGACGATGGTTTACGCTCACTTTGCCCCTGACCACCTCGAAGACGCAGTGACGAAAAACCCGCTTCACAACCTCAATTGGAAACGCTAATTTATGGCGGCATTTTGGCGGCAGGGCATTAAAAACGCGTAAAACGGACGAACACTGAATAATATTAACCCGCTGTTTTTAAACGCAATACACTGTTTTTACTATACTAAAAATGGTATGTAGGAATTTCGGACGCGGGTTCAACTCCCGCCAGCCCAAATAATGATCCGGATACGTCCGGTGAAGTACAGAAAGCCCGCATGGCACAAGCCCTACGGGCTTTTTTTTGTCTGTCGTTGTCCGAGTACATCCGGCTAAATCCGGTGATTATTGGTATACGTTTAGGTATACGGTAGGATGTGATCTTCTCTCTGAAAACAGTACCAGGCTAAACTGAAGTCTCCGGCCTTTCTTCCATCTCACTGAGAGGCGCATTGCCATGAAAAAGACCCGTTATACCGAAGAACAGATTGCGTTTGCACTGAAACAGGCTGAAACCGGCACCCGCGTCGGGGAAGTTTTAGGTTGTTGCTTACATCTGTCCGGCATCAGGAAAACCTGTGCCCAAATGGGTAATCCGCACACAATCGCCTCAACAACTGGACGGCCTCTGAGGCCAGTATAAAAATCAGGTTCCGATTGTGCAGGTGCAACCTGTCGCCATTTTTCAGTACACTGCAACTTTTCTTGTATGGGATTAACTTCCGGCCGCCTGATATTCAGTGTCATTCGGGGATGTGGGTTGCTGATGCAAAGCAGAACTGTCTACCACTGACAGAGTCGGCGTGACGATCGGGCAATAACCCTGCGCATCAGGGAAATTGCGGAAACACGAATACGCTACGGCTATCCGCGCATTCACGTCCTGCTGCGACGAGAAGGCTGGCTAATGAACTATAAGAAAACCCACCGGATTTATTGTCTGGAAAGCCTGAATTTGCGCAGGAAACGTCCCCGCAGGCATATCAGTGCGGCACACCGTCAGCAGCGTCCGACCCTGACGTACATCGATCAGTACTGGAGTATGGATTTCGTCTCGGATAGTCTGTTTAATGGACGGCGCTTCCGGGCGCTGACTGTAGTGGATAATTTTAGTCGGGAATGCCTGGCGAGCCATGCCGGAAAATCATTGAAGGGTGAAGATGTGGTCCGGGTAATGGAAGCGCTGCGGGTGCTGGATAAGCGTCTGCCGGTACGTATTCAGACAGATAACGGCAGCGAGTTATCCCGAAAAGTCTGGATAAATGGGCGTATGAACACGGTGTGACGATGGGCTTCTCCCGCCCCGGAAAACCGACAGATAACCCGTTTACTGAATCGTTTAACGGAAGCCTGCGGGATGAATGCCTGAATATTCACTGGTTCCTGTCGCTGGAAAATGCGCAGGATAAACTCGATAAATGGCGCAGGGAATATAATCATGAGAGGACGCATTCATCATTAAATGACATGACTCCGGCTGAGTTTATCCGGAGCCTGCAAAAAGACGAAGATATCTGATTTAGCACTGCATTAATTTTGGGCCAGGGTCATTTGACTGGGTTCTAAAAAAATGCATGGAACTAAAACGGGTCTATTTACACCACCGGCTGCATATGAAAACCTATATTATCAACAGCTCAGAAGTGTCTGGATTATCCGTGGAGATTCATCCTGTGATTTTGCATTTATTAACTTTCAGCGATGTATTATCTCTTTAATCCGAGCTAACTTAACCAGGACCCGATAATGAAACCGAACCAGGCAGCCTTACTTTCACGCCGGACAATACTGAAACAAACACTCGCTGTTTCCGCCCTATCGGTCACCGGACTAGCAGCATTATCGGTGCCCGCCATCTCTTTTGCTGCATCACTTAGCAAAGAAGAACGTGATGGCATGACGCCTCAGGCTGTAATTGAACATTTTAAACAGGGCAACCTTCGCTTCCGGGAAAATCGTCCGGCAAAACATGATTATCTGGCACAGAAGCGCAAAAGTATTGCGGGTCAATATCCTGCTGCAGTGATTCTTAGTTGCGTTGATTCACGTGTGCCGGCGGAGATTGTGTTGGATGCGGGGATTGGCGAAACGTTTAATTCCCGCGTTGCGGGTAATATCAGCAACCGCGATATGTTGGGCAGCATGGAATTTGCCTGTGCTATTGCAGGCGCGAAAGTAGTGCTGGTCATGGGGCATACCCGCTGTGGTGCGGTTCGGGGTGCTATTGATAATACTGAACTGGGTAATCTAACAGGCCTGCTGGATGAAATTAAACCTGCGATTGAAAAAACTGAGTACAGCGGAGAACGTAAAGGGAGCAATTATGATTTCGTTGATGCAGTGGCCCGGAAAAATGTAGAGCTGACCATTGAAAATATCCGTAAAAATAGCCCAGTACTAAAACAGCTGGAAGACCAGAAGAAAATTAAAATCGTTGGTAGTATGTATCACCTTACTGGCGGTAAGGTTGAGTTTTTCGAGGTATAACTAAAGCTGTCCGGATCCGAAAACAGTCAGTCTCGGACTGTTTTCGATTGCAAGCCGCTACAAATAACAGCATAAACGGTTAACCTGCGTCAGTTGTACCACTGCCGCCATCTATCATCTTCCTGCAGCCGCTGGTTACTGTAAAAAATACGCAACCCCGCCCCCGGAAGGAATGCTGCCGCCACGCAGAAGCAGATCAATCTCTGATGCGCTATCTTTAAACCCTCTTGCAGTCAGTTCTGCCTCAAGATGCAGGCGTTACTGTTCCGAAATATTCTGTTTGTATGCTTTTTTCCGCTTCGGTTTTACCAGTCTCAATCTGGCGGTAAGCTCCCGCCGCTCCTTCTGGCCCATATTGTGGAGATAATCCTGCAGTTCCTTCTCATTCATAGTTTTAATATTGGGTAAATCCCCCTTATCTGGTTCAAATATTCAACAGGGGGACAGTTATTGCCACGAGTCCAGGGGGCGCAAACGCCCTGGTCGGCTGTCGCCTCCTGAACGTCAACGGCCTTACGAACCATTTTCCACTTCACCGTGTACATGCAAATCTTGCCCTCTACAATCGGGGACCAGATACCATAAATACGAATACCGTGATCGTCGTAGGCGCTCGGTTCGTCGCTACAGAAATACCCAATTTTATCTGTTCAGAACGCTGAATAAAATACGAGAAATAATGGAAAAATGGTTATCAGAATATAACTGTGAATGATCACATGAATCGCTGAACAATATGACATCGGAGGAATACCGGCAACACCATTATTTTGGCGGATTCTCAAAAGTGCGAGGAACTAAAACGGGTCTATGTACACTAGTTTCAGTCGTCTGCCTCCGATGCGACATTTTGAACGCGCGGCTACCAACCCGGCCCTGGTGCGCTCAACAAGACGTACTCCCACCAACTCACGGTTCTTTTTTTGTCAATGCTTGTGTAATTAAAGTCAAACTACTCCAGCGTCTTTAATATATCATGTTATCATGACGGATATTATCCATAACAGCATAAACAGGGAATACTATGTTTAAACCCATACATAACAATGGTGCATCTAACATTATATTTGATTTTGATAGAGCGGAGAAAGATGATATTACCGGCATGAAAGACATTGTAGATTATAGAGAAAGGATAAAACAATTATCTGCAGTGTCTTTACAATTTTCTCAATTATTTTGTCAATTTGAAAATTTCTGTAAAAAAAATAATATACTCATTTTTTGTCATAGTGAGGAAGAGCTGGCTCAGTGCTTTGCCAATGAAAACCCCCAATATACCTTTTCTGAAAGTTTTGACTATATCTCCCGAACCCATTCTTATGGGTTTACTGCATCAACAGAAAATAGAATTTATTCTATTTCTGGAGCACAAGGAAAACATGGTGCCAATCATGAGTTGATGCATCTGTTATCTGCTCCCGGAGGGAAGACAAAAATGTTATTGCAAATTTCTGCAAATATGATGGAAGGAACCAATGAATATTTTACACGTGAAGTAGAACAGTCTATGCCAGTTATTGAACCGGAAATTACTGCGGCATACTCATTCACTTATCCTAAACAATATGAATTTATTAAAACCATCATCGATGTATGTGGTGAAACGGTAAAAAATGCACTGTACCAGATTCATTTTTGTGATGAAGACACCGCTTGTCTTATTGATGCTATGCTCCTTCAATGGAAGCAAAAAAGCGCCATGGGAAATATGAAGCCAGTTTATAAAACACCACCTAATGAGGTACAAGCAAGAAATTTTTTAAAAAAATTTTTAATAGAAATTACCAGTAGTATGGATGGAGAGTCTGATAATAGTCTTGCGCTTACGGGGTTTCAAAAGCGCTTTCCTACGCCTGAACCAGAGCTACCTCTGCCTCCACCACCGCCACCTCCGCCATTACCACCTCCTCCTCCGCCATTACCAGGTGCGCGACCACCATTACCAGGCGCACTACCGCCATTACCAGGCGCAATACCACCATTACCAGGCGCACTACCACCATTACCAGGCGCACTACCGCCATTACCAGGTGCACTACCACCATTACCAGGTGCACTACCGCCATTACCAGGCGCGCCACAAGTTTCGGATCAGATAGATTTCGGCCCGGATGAGGCGGCGGCATACCATATTTTTAAAGCACAGATGATGGAGTTTCTGCATTTAGTGCCATCTCCCCCTCCGTTGCTATTCTAATTACCCAGTTTTTTCAATCCATAATAATTGAAAATGAAAACTTTAAGGCAAAGCAGGAACTGAGAAAAGCTGCCAACTGTCACCATAGATACACAGGGCTTTTACTCTAACAACAAACTATGAGTTACGTCACAAAAAATCTTCAGAGATAACTCCACACTGGCTTTGTGTACATTTTGTTGTCATACATATTGGTATCAATAGGTTACACATTAATAAAAGGACCTGGCTATGTACTCGATTGATTATAATAGCTATCGCTCGGTAAAAGGCTTCAATCGTCGTGTTCGCTTCCTTGTTATGCATTACACTGCTATTGATTTTAAGGCATCAATTACCGCTTTGACCGGGCCTTCAGTAAGCACTCACTATCTCGTTCCCGACCCTTCAGAACAAACGTATATTGACGCAGGTTTTAAGGATATGCGTATATTTAACCTGGTTGATGAAAATGAGCGAGCCTGGCATGCTGGCGTAAGTTCATGGGCCGGACGTAGCAACCTTAATGATACCGCTATCGGGATTGAGACGGTTAACCTGGCCTGTGATAACAACGGCGTATTTGTCTTTCCTCCCTATAACCCGGTCCAGATTGATGCAATCAAAGAGCTGGCCGCCAATATTCTGCAACGATATCCTGATATTACGCCTGTGAATGTTGTCGGACACAGCGATATTGCCCCGGGAAGAAAAAGTGATCCAGGGGCTGCTTTCCCCTGGAAAGCGCTTTACGATGCAGGTATCGGCGCATGGTATGAGGAATCGACCATGCAGCACTATCTAACGCAGTTCAGCAAGTCTGTACCATCCAAAGCAGATATTGTCGCTAAGTTAAAAGAATACGGATATGACATCTCAGAAGTTGGAACAGAAATCGGATACAAGAATTTGATCCGTACATTTCAGCTTCACTTCCGACAAAAGAATTATGATGGTGTCGCTGATGCCGAAACAACAGCAATTCTTTATGCGTTAGTGGATAAATATTTCCAGGAAAAATAATTATTAACAACTGGTTTAACTAATTAATGTGCCGCAGGTTATAAATCAGTGGCACTATTTTATCACACTGGTTTATCACACTGGCTGTTCTGGCCAGCCAGGATTTGAAGTATCAACCCGGTTTCCCAGACTCAGATACTTTTTCCACTCGTCGAGCTGTACTTTCTCTCCATCAGTTCCGCTTATTTTATCTTCAAAAATCAGTTTATATCTTGCGCAATTCAGCACATTTCGCTGTAAAGCAGTGTTTTGGTGTTGATACCCGTATATAACCAATTGGCATGACAATCCCTCCTACAAAAGACCGGAACCATGCCATTTCAGGCTGTTTTCTGCATGTTCAAAACCCCTACAAAAACCGCAGGACGGCGACGATACTCCGGACAAAGCGCGGTTCGTTCGCAACCGTAGGACGGTGACTGCAAAGCGGGTTTTTACTGGTTATCAAAAACCAACGTATCTGCAACACGATTTATTGTTTTTTGAAAACCAGTAGTACAAAATTGCTACAGTAGTGATGCCACGGAAATAATCAGGCTCGCCGGGTACGGGACTTAACATCGAAGATATCTTCGCAAAACACAACATCACCGTTTTGTTTTAATTCGCTATATTGTCGCCGAACACAATTAAATTGCCCCCAGCGCGCTATCAACACGACTACCTAATTACCCCGTTACCTTGCCGACAGTAATCAGTCATTCGCTTACCCCATCGGCAGATGGGGTATTTGCTGAGTGATCATTACTCATCCACAAGCGTCTAATATTCGGGTTTAGCTCTCCAGTCCAGGGCTTTGCATTCACGCCCATACGCGCGTAATAGTGCTGTAACCAGACTCCGCCAGCTAACGCTCTACTCCTTCCCGGATTTCCAATCATCACGTTATCAGGTGTTGTATTTGTTATTGCATTCCTCAAATGATATTGGTAATTATTATCATTCTCATTGGAGCTTTTGTCGATTTATGACGGGGAGAGAGGAGTTTTCTCATGCGTATTCTGTTTGTCGGTCCACCACTGTATGGACTGCTATACCCTGTGCTGTCCCTGGCGCAAGCGTTTCGTGTTAATGGTCATGAAGTGCTGATTGCAAGCGGTGGAAAATTTGCACAGAAAGCAGCAGAAGCTGGGTTGGTGGTATTTGACGCGGCGCCTGGTTTCGATTCGGAAGCCGATTATCGCCGTCAGGAGGCATTACGAAAAGAAAATCACATTGGGACAAAAATGGGGCACTTCTCGTTTTTCAGCGAAGAGATGACCGACCCGCTGGTCGCGTTCGCCGGGCACTGGCGGCCAGATCTCATCGTCTACCCTCCCCTTGGGGTCGTTGGACCACTGATTGCCGCTAAGTATGACATTCCGGTAGTGATGCAAACGGTCGGCTTCGGCCATACGCCCTGGCACATCAAAGGCGTGACGAAATCACTTTCTAACGCCTACCGCCGCCATGGGGTCAGCGCGCCACCAAGGGATCTGGCGTGGATAGACGTCACACCGCCCAGCATGAGCATACTGCAAAATGACGGCGAGCCGGTTATCTCCATGCAATACGTCCCGTATAACGGCGGTGCCGTCTGGGAAGAATGGTGGGAACGTACACCTGATCGCAAGCGTCTTCTGGTCAGCCTCGGCACCGTCAAACCGATGGTGGATGGCCTGGATCTGATCTCCTGGGTAATGGATTCCGCTGGCGAAGTGGATGCCGAGATAATCCTGCATCTTCCGGCGAACACCCGCTCGGACTTACGTTCACTGCCGCCGAATGTCCGCCTGGTCGACTGGCTTCCGATGGGCGTTTTCCTCAACGGCGCCGACGGTTTTATCCACCATGGCGGCGCAGGCAATACCCTGACGGCGCTGCATGCCGGCATTCCGCAGATAGTCTTTGGCCAGGGCGCTGACAGACCCGTCAATGCCCGCGCCGTGGTCGAGCGCGGGTGCGGAATGATTCCCGACAAGAGCGGCCTTACGAGCAGCATGATCAATGCCTTTCTCGCTAATAGCGCGCTTCGCGAGGCATCGCTGGAGGTCGCGGCAGAAATGGCGGCCCAGCCTTGCCCGACCGAGGTGGCAAAAAAACTGATCGCCATGCTGTAGCAGCGTAATGACAATATGGCGACTGAGGCCTGCCGGTGTCGCCATATCTCATCTTTCACAGATAAGGAGGCTTAATGCCCGCGACTCATTCCCCCATGCCCGCTCGTGCCTGGATAGTTCGCCTTGCCCGCGTGTGTTGGGAACGTAAAACACTGAGCATCATTGTCATCGTAGCATCAGTCTCAACCATTTTACTGGCTGCGCTGACGCCGCTAATAACGCGTCAGGCTGTCAATGACGCGATAGCAGGCGATACGACCCGTCTGCCGTTGCTTGCCTGCGGCCTGCTGTTAATTGCCCTTTTTGATTTTATCGGGAATTACGTGCGCCGCGGCTATGCCGGGGAACTCTCGTTGTGGGTTCAGCATACGTTACGTAGCCGCGCCTTCGACAGTATTCAAAAACTGGACGGCGCAGGCCAGGACGCCTTACGTACCGGGCAGGTCATTTCGCGTACCAACAGCGATCTTCAACAGGTATACATCTTGCTACAGATGTGTCCGGTGCCGCTAGCGGTGCTCACTTACTATGTGGCCGGTATCGCGGTGATGCTATGGATGTCGCCATCCATGACGCTTATCGTGATCTTCGTACTGGCAGCCCTTGCCATTACCGCCCTGCGCGCCCGTCGCCGAGTTTTCGCGCAAACGGGGCTTGCCTCAGACCGGCTGGCGCACATGACGGAACATATGCGCGAAGTCTTGGAACAGATCTCGGTGGTGAAGTCCTGCGTGGCGGAGTTACGCGAAACGCGCTGGCTCGATGGTCAGTCACGGCAGATGGTGCGGGTACGCATCGGCGCCGCTATCTCACAGGCGATGCCGGGCGCAACCATGCTGGCGCTACCGGTGATAGGGCAAATCGTCCTGCTGTGCTATGGCGGCTGGTCGGTGATGAACGGGCGCATCGATCTGGGAACCTTCGTCGCGTTCGCGAGTTTTCTCGCTATGCTGACCGGTCCCACCCGCGTACTGGCATCATTTTTGGTTATCGCACAGCGCACACAGGCGTCGGTGGAGCGCGTCTTCGCGCTTATCGACACTCGTTCTCTAATGGAAGAGGGTACCGAGTCGGTTGAGGGTCAAATTATCGGGCTGGACGTGGAGAAGATGAGCTTCCACTACGACAACGGTAATCATATCCTCAATGAGATATCGTTTTCCATTCACGCCGGTGAAACCGTGGCAGTGGTTGGCGCATCCGGCTCCGGGAAGTCAACGTTGCTGATGTTGCTGGCACGCTTTTACGATCCCACCTCCGGCGGGGTATGGCTCAACACCACTACGGGTCAACAGAATATTCGCGACCTGAAACTTACGGCGCTTCGTCGTCGCGTTGGCGTAGTTTTTGAAGACGCGTTTCTGTTTGCCGGTACGGTGGCGGAAAACATCGCCTATGGGCACCCGCAGGCAACTCAGGACGACATTCGACGCGCCGCCGATGCCGCAGGCGCCAGCGAGTTTATCAATGCGCTACCGCAAGGGTTCAACACCCGCCTGACCGAACGCGGAAGCAACCTCTCCGGCGGCCAACGCCAGCGTATTGCGTTGGCCCGGGCATTGATTACCGCGCCGGAACTGCTGATTCTCGACGACGCCACCTCGGCGGTCGACGCCGGTACTGAAGCGGAAATTAATACGGCTCTTGGGCATTATGCCGATGATAAACATATGCTGCTGGTCATTGCGCGCCGCCGTTCAACACTGCAGTTAGCCGATCGGATCGTAGTGCTGGATAAAGGCCGCGTCGTGAATATCGGTACCCAGGCGGAGCTGAATGCAAGGTGTCCGACGTTTCGCTCGCTGATGAACGGCAATGGTGATTTTCTCGCGCTCACCCCAGCGGAACAACGTGAGCTATGGCCAACAACGCAGGCGGCAAAATCCGACGACGCGCATGAGCGCCAAACGCCCGCCGGAAAAGGTTTTGTCGACCGGATGACGCGCGTTCCGGAACGCGCCGTACAGATGGCGCTGGCAGGCCACGGGCGTCAAGTCTTATCGCTGCTGACGCCAGTAGCCTGGATGTTCGTCATCGCCGCCCTGCTTATCGCGCTTGATTCCGCCGCGGGCGTTGGCGTGCTGGTGCTTTTGCAGCGCGGTATTGACTCAGGCGTTGCCGCAGGGGATATGTCGACAATTGGCATATGCGCCCTGCTCGCGCTGTGCCTGGTAGCGATCGGTTGGTGCTGCTATGCGCTGCAAACGATCTTCGCCGCCCGCGCGGCAGAGTCGGTACAGCATACGGTACGCTTACGCAGCTTCAGCCATCTGCTACGCCTGAGTCTTCCCTGGCACGAGCAGAACATTGATTCGCGTCTTACCCGCATGACCGTCGATGTTGATTCACTCGCCCGATTTCTGCAAAACGGTCTTGCCAGTGCGGCCACCAGCATCGTGACGATGGTCGCTATCGCCGCGGCAATGTTCTGGCTTGACCCCATTCTGGCGTTAACGGCATTAAGTGCCATACCTGTAGTGATGCTGGCGACGTGGATTTACCGCCGTCTGAGCTCGCCTGCCTACGCGCAGGCACGGCTGGAAATTGGTAAGGTTAACAGTACGCTTCAGGAAAAGGTCTCCGGTCTACGGGTAGTACAGTCGCATGGCCAGCAGAAGCAGGAAGCCGCCAGGCTACGGGCGTTATCAGACAACTTCCGCGCCACCCGCGTGCGGGCGCAAAAATACCTTGCCGTCTATTTTCCGTTCCTGACCTTCTGCACCGAGGCCGCCTATGCCGCCGTGCTTTTAATCGGGGCGACCCGGGTCGCCGGAGGCGAAATGACGCCCGGGATACTGGCGGCGTTCTTCCTGCTACTGGGCCAGTTTTATGGCCCGGTACAGCAGTTGTCAGGCATTGTCGACTCCTGGCAGCAGGCGACCGCCAGCGGAAAACATATCAATGCGCTATTGGCGACTGAGGAAACGGAGAATATTGAACCGTCATCCATAACGCCCACCACTGGCGCGCTACGTCTGGAGGCATTGACATTCCGCTATCCCGAAGAAACGCAACCCGCGCTTGATAATCTCTCGCTCACCATTCCGCCAGGAACGGTAGTCGCGGTGGTCGGACGTAGCGGCGCCGGCAAATCGACGCTGATCAAGCTGCTGGCCGGGCTCTACTCTCCCACCCGCGGACAAATCCGTATCGGTGAGCGCCTAATTAATGCAGCGTCGCTTAGTGATTATCGTCGCCAGACGGGGCTGGTCACTCAGGATGTCGCATTGTTTAGCGGCGATATTGCCGAAAATATCCGCTATTCGCGGCCAGACAGCAGCGACACGGAGGTGGAAATCGCGGCGCGACGGGCGGGACTCTTTGAAACTGTGCAACATCTGCCGCTGGGGTTTCGTACTCCGGTCAATAACGGCGGTACGGATCTGTCTGCGGGCCAGCGTCAGTTGATTGCCCTCGCCCGCGCCCAACTGGCGCAGGCGCACATTCTGCTGCTCGACGAGGCGACAGCGCGTATCGACCGCAGCGCCGAGGAGCGCTTAATGACCTCACTTGCCGGGGTGGCGCATACCGAGAAACGCATTGCGCTTATCGTCGCGCACCGGCTGACCACCGCTCGCCGCTGCGATGTTATTGTCGTAATCGATAAAGGACGTATCGCCGAATATGGCAGCCATGAGCAGTTGATGGCGGCTCATGGCCTGTATGCTCGTCTGTGGCGGGACAGCGTCAGCCAGACACGCGATACGCAAGTAGAGGCCGTGGGATAGTTTTCATCGCCACGATTTACGCAAAAGAGAGCCCGCAAGCGGCTGTTCCTGTAACAGCCGCTTGCTATTAATACTGACCGAGATATCAATGAGATGGAATACAGAGAATGAGACTGAGCCCGCCCGTCGATCTTGTCGCTATGCAGACCGCCACGCGCCTTCGCCGCCAACTCGCCGCCGGAAGCCAGATTGACGCTTCTCACTTCTGGCGAGAAGCAACCTCGCTCACGCTGCCGCTAGTGACAGCCATTAACGGCGCAGACGACGAACGAGAAGTGACCTTCCTGTGGCGTGCCGCCTATCCTCTGCGGGGGATTTATGTTCGCCTGAACCGTGTCACCGATAAAGACAACGTGGCGAAAGGCATGATGACGCAACTGCTCACAACGGATATCTGGCATCTGACGCTTCGCTTACCGGCGTCCTACTGCGGTTCCTATACGATGGTCGAAATACCACCGGAAACCCCGGACGTGACGGTGTTGCAGCTTGGAAGCCGCTTCGCCTCCCTTGTCGGGCAGGCGGACCCGCTGAACAACACGCCGGGAATAAATGTTCACGGCAATGCGCAGGAATCCGTTCTGGCGCTGGATAACGCCCCGCCACAGGAGGAGTGGTCTGGCCGCCACGCTTATGCCGGGCAACTTTTCACCGCAGAACACCGGCTTGCCGGGCAGGCTCGCCGTGTACGGCTGTATATCCCTGAAGTTCCTGTCGTACAACCGCTGGGCTTACTGGTACTCACGGATGGCGAGATCTGGTTCGACCATCTTGGGGTGAGCGCCGCCATTGACGCCGCCATCCGCAGCGGACGCATCGCGCCGATGGCCGTACTCGGCGTTGATAATATCAACGCGCGTGAACGCGTCGCAATACTCGGCGGTCGCCGCGAGCTGGTGCTCGACATCGCCGAACGCCTGCTGCCAACCATTCGCGCCGAACACCCGGCACGACGGTGGGCAGACCGTACACAAACGGTGCTGGCCGGGCAAAGCCTCGGCGGCGTGACCGCGTTGATGGCTGCCCGCCACGCGCCAGAGAGCTTCGGCCTGGTACTGAGCCACTCCCCCTCAATGTGGTGGACGCCGGACAACCGCAATCGCCCAGACCATTTCAGCGGGGAAGCGTTCTCCTGGATCAGAGAACATATGCTATCCGCGCCATCGCCAGCCGTACGCACGCATCTGTGCGTGGGATCGTTAGAAGGCTCGACGGTCCCGCAGGTAAAACAGTTGCATGAAAACTTGCGAGCCGCCGGTGTCGAAAGTCATTGCAGCGTGTACGCCGGCGGTCACGATTATGCGTGGTGGCGCGGCGCGCTGATTGACGGATTATGTCTACTGCCCCGATAAAACTTCACCTGCCCAAAAGGAATAACATCCGATGTATGGTCACCAGTACCGCAACAAATGCTTTCGCATAGCGCTATTTTTAGTGAGTTTTTGTTTTAGCACACTGAGTTATGCGCAGCCGGATATGCAGCCATTAGGGCCGAATATCGCTGATAAAGGTTCGGGATATTACCATTTCAGGGTCAATGACTTTCAATCTGCCGATGGCGCAAGACATTACCGGGTATGGACCGCTATCCCCAATAAAGCCGCCCCGCCGTCGGGTTATCCTGTCTTATATATGCTGGACGGCAACGCAGTGATGGACAGGTTGCCGGAGGCGCTGCTCAAACAGTTGGCAGACCACTCGCCGCCGGTGATTGTGGCGATTGGCTATCAAACTCCCCTGCCGTTTGATCTTAACGGCAGAGCTTATGATTACACGCCAATACCAATAGCCAGTAGTGAAGGCGATGAAGATAACCCGCGTTTTCATCGTAAGACCGGCGGCGGGCCAGCGTTCCGCCAGTTACTGGAGAGACATATCGCGCCGCGGGTGGAGCAAGGAATAGCCATCAACCCCGCACGGCGCGGGGTATGGGGGCACTCTTATGGCGGCCTGTTCGTTTTGGACGCCTGGCTATCGTCATCATTCTTCCATATATACTACAGCGCCAGCCCGTCGCTCAGCAGGGATAACGTTGCCCTGTTGAATCGCCTTACGACAGTGAAGCCACCGGCGTTCTGCCATAAAAAACTCATTATAATGGAAGGTTCAGCGTCGAATGGGGATAGCAGACAACGCCAGATGGTCGAGCGCCTGCAAAAAGTTCAGGAGACCGTGATAACGCTTGAGAACAACGGCGTTAACGCGGCCCTGCAGGATTACCCGGGCCTGGGCCATGGGCCCATGTTTAACGCCTCTTTTCGCAGTGCATTGCTGGATATCAGTCGCGAACAGGCAAGCCAAAAATCACGCTGCAACTAACCCATCGCCAGAATATGCCCGCCAACGGCGGGCATAACCTATCAAAACGAGGCCGTCACTCCGGCATAATAAGCCCGCCCAGGTTCGTTATAGGTATTTGCCCCTTCGGCGGAGCGATAGATCTGTTTATCGAAGATATTGCTGATACCGACATTAAGACGCAGGTTCTTGTTGATATCGTAGTTAACGTTGGCACCGACCAGTGAGTAAGCCCCCAGCGCTTTCCCGGACAATCCTTTGGTCTCTTCACTGCGCGACTCCGCATGTGTTCGCGGTTTTTGCTTGCCGTATAGCGTCCAGTTGACGTTAGCGGAGAGCGCACTGGTGATAGTCCAGTCGAGGAGTGTATTCACCGTATATTTCGGGATTATTGATAAGGGATTGCCGGTATCTTTTTGCTCAGAAGTGATCATATAAGTCGCATTGGTATTCCAGCTCAGACGGTCCGGCATCAGCGGAACAGCCATGCTGGCCTCAATACCTTCAATCAGCGCTTTACCGCCGTTCTGCCACTGCAGTACATAAGCGCCAGATGCGCTTTTGCCAATAATCTTATCACCCGCGACAATCTTGTTCTGATAATCGTTACGGAAATACGTTACGCTTGCGTGGTAATCGTCTACGGTAAATTCCAGCCCAATCTCTTTATTGATGCTAATTTCAGGATCGAGGTTCTTATTACCGACCAGGTAGCAGCCGCCCGACGTAATATCTTTTGGACAACCGTTGCCTTTCGAATAGAGTAAATACCCCTCACTGGTCTGATACAAGTTCGGTGCTTTAAAGGCCCGGGCAATACCTGCTTTCACCTTGACGTATTCACCTAACGCCTGAGAAAGGTTAAGACTGGGACTAAAATTACTACCGGATTCGCTCAAATAGTCAAAACGCAGGCCTGGAATAATATTGGTACCGGCCATGGGCTCGATATTATCTTCAACGTACAGCGCACTGATTTCCGATTTATTTTTGCTGCTACGGTTAGCCGCCGAACCGGAAATCCCGGCGATATTGTTATCCTTAACCGTCAGACTGGTAGAGGAAGGATCGTTCAGCTCATCGCGGTTCCACTCCGCGCCGACGGTGAGCGTTTGATCAAATAGCCATATCATGGGGACATTCACCTCGCCGCTGGTGCGATACGAGGTCAGGCGGTTAGTGGTGAACGTCTGGTCGTTGGTAATACGCCCCTCGCCGCCGCCGGAGAGCCCCTCATTCATGCGGGTATTATCGGTTTTTTCATAGTAGAACCCAAGGCGGCTTTGCCCCCAGTCCCAGATGCCGTTATGAGTTAGACCGTAATTCTGCCGGTACAGGCGATTGGTCTCCCGCCCGGACTGCGCCAGACTTTTGGTGACCGCGTTTGAAGTACTGTTTTGCGTATCGCCAGCATAGATATTCCCCTGCCGACTGTATCCCGCTTCAAAATCAAGGATTTGCTGCGGGGTCATTTTCCATGAGAAGACGCTATTAATATCTTTATTGGTGACCCCCTCCCGTCCGGCGGCATTTTTGGTACCGGCGGAGGAGTTAATATCCCACCTATCGGCGTCGGTTCTGTTGAGATTACCGTACAGGCGCATCGTCAACGTATCGCCAGCCAACGGGCCGCTAAGGCTGAAGTTACCACGCCGGGTGTCGCCCTCTTTGCTGCTTTCCGGCTGGTTGGTATAGAGCGACAGCGAGCCGTGCCAGTCGTTAGTCGGACGTTTGGTGATGATGTTCACCACCCCGCCTGCGGCACCGGAGCCATAGCGCGCGGCGGCGGGCCCGCGGATCACTTCAATACGTTCCACCATCTCCGGCGGCACCCAGTTCGTATCGCCACGGGTGTCGCGTTCTCCACGCCAGCTATAGCGTACCGAATTTCGCGACGTCACCGGCATGCCGTCAATCAGTACTAAGGTATTTTCCGGCCCCATACCACGAATATCAATTTGTCGGTTATTTCCGCGCGTCCCCGAGGCGCTATTACCGGTAAGATTAACCCCCGGCATCTTACGAATAATATCGGCGAGATCGTTAACGGGAGGATTTTTCTGAATATCGTCGCGAGTAATAATCGAAACGCCTGGCTGTTGCTTTAATACTTGCTCGGCGGTGGCTTCCACCACCATAGTTTCGCCGTTGTCGTCAGTAGATTCTGCTGCTGATAATGGACCATTAACCCCTGTAGAAGCCACGGTTATTAACCAGAGGAACTTATTAACTCTCATACCCATTCCCTAAATAATGTCTAAAGTAGCGCTGTTGCCCTCAAGCTCACATCCTTGCCAGGTTACGACTATATAGTAATAATTATCACTTGCTAATGATAATTATTATCATTCAATAAAGAAAAAGGCAATCTTTCAACCGCAAAAATCTGGTTATAAGAAAACATAAACGGGATTTTGCAATATGACTTTCTGTCTGGGCTCAGCGTCGTCAGTAAAGCTGGCAAGGGGTAGCAGAATGCGCCCTACTGAACGGAGGTTTTACAAAACAGAAATAGAGTAAATGGCATTATTTTTCAAATATTTAATCACAACAAAGAAACAACCAGGTAAGATGGTATAGCGCGGTTCAGAGTCCACCGACGTTTCCCTGCCGACGGCGAACCGTTCTTACATTTTGCCAGAGACTCTTCGTCTGATGTAATGGCGGGATCGGACACTACGGTAATCATTCGATATATGTCGATGAATAGTTATGTTGGCTCCAAAATACAAAACGCCTGATGATATTTATCAGGCGCTTTGCAGACAGAAAACCGTCAGTCTGTATACGGACAGAGCACTATGATAATAGCGTGGTTACCCCACAAAATCCCTTTATATTGCGTATAGTAACCATCAAACATCGCTTTCTCGTTCTCCAGATCCTACCGGGAAAAATGGCAGCCCACAGTTATTGGGTTTTACTGTCGAGTCTTGCCAGGGATTTTTTGTTATCCCCATATCCTTCAAAAGTCGTCGTGCCATAACTAGCTCTTTAGCTGACATTTTTTCCTTTGGTTCACCCCCTTTAAGGGGGCGAATGTCTTCCTGACTAGTACATGTAACACAATAGTCTTTTAACACTATCCACTTTTGCCCAGATTGTTCCTTAGGCTCGGGAGGCGTCGGGGTGGAAACGCATGAACATAAATTGTTACATCCAGGCATAACGTTTTCCTTTTCAAATAATTCGTTTTAGTCGAAAACTTTACTTGAAAAAATAGAAATAGCTATTCGGATATCTGGGTCGTCGCATACTCCTGTAATAATAAAAGATACGGTAAATAATTTACTCTCAGCCACTATTCTGCAACGAAAGTGGTTGTTGCTAATACTGGCTGGACCTTATTCAGTTGTTTATCCTTACTCTTTCTTTAGATCAGATTAACTTTAAAAATAGCTAAACGTCATCGCAATAAAATTCGTTAAAAAGTGTTTGTGTACTTGTAGACATTCTGGCCTCTTCGGTACATGAAGAGGTTAGCGTACAATCTTTAAGATGGGTATTTTTTAAATCAGCCTGATACAAATCAGCCCCTTTAAGACTAGCAGACGTTAAATTAGCCTTTTGCAGATTAGCCCGAGTTAAGATGGCGTCGTCCATACTAGCGGCCATCATATTAGTATTTTTTAATATCGCATCAGTCATATTAGCACCAGTAAGTATTGCGCCTGAAGCATTGGCATGTTCCATATTCGCTCCGCAGAGATTACATCCCATCATACTACAGGTTAACAGGCTTGCGCGTTGTAAATTTGCGCCCGTAATATTGGCATAATCAAGGTTAGCGCTATACATAATAGCATCTTCCAAACAGGCGTCCGTTAAATCACTATTGCCTAACGATGCCCCCGATAGAGTTGCTCCCTTAAAATTTGCACCTTTACAATCCGCCATAAACAACACAGCATCATCTAATTTCGCGCCTCTCAGGTCTGCATAGGATAAATCTTCCAGCGTCAGATTTACTCCGGTAAGAACCGCGTCTTTGAGATACATTCCGCCCTGGGCAGTTAAGATAATAGGATCCTGAGGGAGTGAAAACTCGCATCTGAATAGCAAAGCACGACAGACTTTTTCAAAAGCGTGCCGCGGAATTTCTTTCGACTCAGAATTTCCGCCTTTACTGACACGTACAATAACCTGTCCGGTTTCGTTATTAGCGCCAGGAAGACTAAATTCGATACGAGCTCCATCAACATTATCTAATATAATATTTTCTGGCAACAGAGCATTTCTTCTATCAGACATTGAATTTTTCAATGTCTCAGCCATAGCTTCTATCAATTCTTGATAATGTTTTTCATTTCTCCGATGAACCCCTCCACAGGTAAAAAGGTTAATGAGAAACTCCAAAATACCTCGGGTAGAGGTTGCATGCCGCATAGCGGTATAAGTTCCCGCCCCAAAAGCAGATGCAGTCATACCAGCCAGATTATCGGACGAACGTTCCATAATCTTTCTCCAGAAGATAGCAGCGCCATATGATAAAGTTCATCATAAAATTTTTCATTTAGAGATAAGGTGAATATCCCCTTTTCTTCTGGTTACAGAATAACACATCGCGACACGATACGGTCTGGCTAACATCGCATACTTTCTGAATAAACTATCCCTATCCATTTTATCGGGATTATATAATAACATTAAAATAAATACACCGGATTATAACTTCATTTTAAATAATGAACACAATATTCGTTTTAATACTCAGCTTATGACTCCCCCTCCTTAAACCCGCCCCTATAAAAAGGATGATTAATGCGTTTTACCGCTACCATTGATAAACGGTTTAACCATATCGTCTGTACGAACCTTCTTCGTTGCCTTTACGTTTAACTTGCTCAGGCTACTGTTTCGGTGATGAGTTTATTAAGTAACAGGGTCGTAGTATGACGATGCATCAAAGTGATATGGATATGGAAAGATACAATCCATTATTAATGTTAAAAGAGGTCATGGCGCAGACGCCTTATCAGCATAAACGCTGGGGAGAGCGTAAGTTTCGTTATAAATTTGTATTACGTTGCCTTATAAACCCCGTAACAACACTTAAATACTTCAATGAATTATGCAATCTGAACCAGCCCAGAACACTGATAACTCACCGTCCGCTGCTGCCAGCAAAAATCCAGCGGCCTTATTTATATACCGGGCTTAGCATACGTAGCCGGGCAAAAGCTATTCTGGAGCACTACCGGTTCGTTCAGTCCTTTGCGGAAAATAAAATTAAAAAAATCCTGTTGTCCGAGAAGCAAACCTTGCTCGCTCGCCTGGAAGGAAAAAATAATGCTCAGGTGGATATCTACTGCGGCCCCTGTGGCTATGACAGAGAAGGTGAGCTGACATTAACGCTGTGCTTTAATGATACGCCGCTGGCGCGTTTATCATTTTCCTTTATCCACTATGAAGGAAAGCAAATAGCGCTGGTTGCCGGGTTACAAGGCCCCAGTAAAGATGTTGGTCCACAAGTCATACGTAACGCCACCAAAGATTGTTATGGGCTCTTTCCTAAAAGGATGCTGTACGAAGCATTTGCAACACTTATTCAAGCCTGTAATGTGGCGGAGATTTACGCGGTAAGTGAAAACAATCATGTTTATCGCCAACTCAGATACTTATTCCAGAAGAAAAAAACCTTCGTAGCCAGCTATAGTGAATTCTGGGAATCGTTAAGCGGCGTGAAGAAAGGAGCTTTATACCATCTGCCATCACAGGTGATGCGTAAAGCGCCTGAAAGTATCCCCAGTAAAAAACGCGCAGAGTATCGGAACCGCTATCATATCCTGGATACAATAGTACAAGAGGTTAAAAGCCTCTCCTGTTAGGACTATTTCAGGTATCGATTTGCAGAACCAGCCGCCGTTCAGTGACTTTCTCTGAAATCTGTCACTCACTTCCATGACTACTGAAAAGTTAAATATAAAATGACTTTTGAGTGAAAAGCGCGGAAGTAAACCGTTGCTTTCACTCATACTATTATCAATACGTTAATATTACCCCCTTCACTATAACATCAACAATTAGCATGGTAACCAGTAAATACAAGTCAAACATCTTTCATATTTTTATTTTTCCAGACAATAAAATAATGCAGCTAAATATTAACCGCGCCAGGCATTGCTGTCAGGAAAAACAGAGAAGATTAATTTTTCCATCGACATCCTGGAGCTTGAATGGGAATATAACCGTCTGTGGTCACTCTCTGTTTTACCGAAAAATCGATTTGTTAAAAATAAATCCTGGGCGTGGGTATGTTTTTTACGTCCTGATTTTTCCATAAATCTTGATGGAATGATAAAAAACTTTCATCAGAATTTAAAAAATAAGTTAACATCCATATAATCATAATGACAATTACTCGAAATTGACTTACACTATACTCGATTTTATGGAATTGATTAACACGGTACGTTACAGATAACGTGCTAAAAAGAGTACAGCAGTTATACACTTTCATACCTGCACCATAAACACGGTACCAGGCGCAGATGATGGCTACAGCCACCGGTTTATCTCTTCTGATCGGGCGTACCGTAGATTAAAGGTGTAGCCTTACTTTACGGTATTACGAAAAAGGCGGGTGAGGTCCATAATCAATGTATATGTTATTAGTAACAACTCTCTTGTGTATAACAATACCTTACCGTCAACAGCGTTGAACTGTTGCTGACAGCAGACTTAAAGATCGCTTTAATACGGGATATCTAATAACTGGATTATATTATGACACATGCAGACTGGCTGATTCTTGGGTATACAACTGTTATTATTATTTTTGGCATCGTATGTTATATCGGACTGCTAAAACTGATAATGAAAGGTAAGCATGAAAAATAATGTACTTACCACGAGGAATATACTCACAGGAGATAAGATTCTTCGGCAATGATGTTACACCACTGCCGGAATACTATTTTTACATAAATCAATCACGTATTGAGGGTGATTTTATCATAGCCGCGCCAGCGATAATTCAACAACGAGAGCAGCCAGAATAATACGAAAGCACCCACTACCCAGAAGCCTACATTCCCCATATGATCGTTAAGCGTGCTAACGGTCTGCCAAAATGTTCCGCTTAACTGTAACGCATCATCCATCAACCCCAGCGCCTCAAGCCCGCCAATCGCCAGCGCGAC
Organism: Salmonella enterica subsp. houtenae serovar Houten; assembly: GCA_900478215.1. NCBI lineage: Bacteria > Pseudomonadati > Pseudomonadota > Gammaproteobacteria > Enterobacterales > Enterobacteriaceae > Salmonella > Salmonella enterica. Next base: position 1,020,441 of record LS483478.1, on the reverse strand, counting down.
AATGACGGATGCGGCGGTAATGGTCATATTATAATAAAGCTTACGTAATGGATGCGAGAAAGCCCAACCGTAAGCGCCGACCATGACAAAGTTATCCAGGGAGTCCACCAGCGCCATCCCTGCGGTAAACAGCACAGGAAAGATCATCATCGCCCATAGAGATAGCCCCTGGTTGGCTGCAGAAGCGGAAATGCCCAGCAACCCAACCTCGGTTGCGGTATCAAATCCCAGACCAAACAGAAAACCGACAAAATACATATGCCAACTGGAAGTGACCAAACGAAACGTACGCTGAAATATACGCGTCATCAGCCCGCCGGGTAGCGCCTCGTCATGCGCCCCTACTGGCTCGCCGCGGGTAACCAAACGAAATTGCCGCCATACGTTGAACAAAATAAACAGGTTAAGCAACGCCATCGCCAGCAGAAAAAACGCTGAAACCGCCGTACCGATTAATGAACCATATTGATGCAGAATATCAATACGATCGCGAAATGCCATCGATGTCACAACAATCGCCAGACATGCCAGAACGACAATGGTCGAATGACCTAATGAAAAAAACGCCCCCACGCCTAAAGGCGTTTTGCCCTGCTGCATCAGTTTACGGGTGACGGTATCGATGGCTGCGATATGATCGGCATCAACCGCATGACGCAGCCCAAAACTATACGCCAGTAAGGCTGCGCTTAGCATGACTGCATGGTGATGAAAAACACAGAACGCCCAAATCCAGGCCAGGATGTTAACCCCGACAAGAAAGACGGTTAATGCTATTCCCCGTCGTTTAGTATGATTACTCATGCCCCTACACCCACTACAATTTTTAATTAACGCTACGGTTTGTAGGGGGAATGTATGATCATTTTATTAAAACGTCACACCTCAAGATGCGACTTTTTGTAAACATGCTTTACCGCCGACACATTTATGCGCATTACTGCGGAACAAGGCTTAAAAAGCGTATCCGAACGTATAACCCACCCAACGCTTCGCTACGGGAAAAATGGGGATGAGTACGGTGCAGGCGTGCGATATCATTGACCAAAGCCAGACCAATGCCCGCCCCGGCCACATTTCCTACGTTATCGAGCCGATGGAACGGCTGTAGCGCCAGATGGATGTTTTCATCATCAATACCGGGGCCGCTATCTTCGACAACCAGCATCACAGCATTGCCATCCCGTTCAAGCCGCGCGGTGACGATTCCTTGCTCAGGCGTGTATTTCAGCGCATTATCCAGCAAGTTTCCGCACAGTTCGCCAAGCAGTACCTCATCCCCGTCGATCCACATCGCCTCCTGTTCGCCTTCATACCCCAGGTCGATATGTTTACTGCGCGCCTGCGCCAGGCGGGTAAAGCAGCCGTTCTGTACGATATCGTACAGTTTCACCGGTGAAAAACGCCGCTCGCCCTGCTCTTTATGCTTTACCGCAGAAAGTTGCAACAATCTTTCCGTGAGCTGAATGGTGCTATCCAGCGTTACGCTCATCGCCTCCAGACTTTCGTACCAGTGACGGGGGTGCTGGCTGGCTAACGCCACCGCCGCCTGCGTTTTTAGCACTGCCAGCGGCGTTTTTAACTGATGAGAAGCATCGGCGCTAAAGCGTTCCTGCCGGGAGAGAATACCGCGTAGCCTGTCAATGTAGCGATTGAACGCCACGATTAACAAGCGAGTTTCCGACCACGGCAGCAGTTCCGGCAGCGGCGTGAGCAGACCCGGCTCACGACGTACCATTAATGACGAAAGTTGGCGCATAGGCCGCAGGATCCGGCGTAATAACCAGCCAACCAGCACCAGGGTCAGCAACACCAGCAGGCCCTGTGAGATCCAGGAGGAGAACAGCAGTTGCCCCGCCAGATAACGGCGGGATTGTAGCGTCTCCGCGACATAAATTTCCGCCATGCCGATAATGCCGCCTTCGTTGACCGGCTGTAGCAAACGCGCCACGCGGATCGCCTCGCCGCGATACTCGGTATGATAGAACCACGCCAGCGCCGGATACAGCCGCGTGCGGGGCGTAGCGGACGGCATGGCGGGCAGATCGTCATAACCGGAAATCACCTTTCCGGAAGGGTCTACGACTTTGTAATAGAGTCGATCATTCATATTAAGTTCGAAGCTATCCAGCACCACCCACGGCACGTTAACTTCCAGATGGTTATTGCGCACCACCAGCCGTTCCGATACCGTTCGCGCCGAGGAGAGCAGCGTACGATCATAAGCCTGCGTGGCGGCCTGTAGCGCATTGACATAACTGTTAAACGCCGACAGCCCCCACAGCAAAATCAGCGGCAGCCCCAGGAACAGTAAGAGTTGCAGGTACAACGATTGCGGCTTAACCCACTTCATCGCCGCGCTCCAGCACATAACCCAGGCCGCGCAGCGTCGTAATTCGCACATCGCTTCCCTGGAGTTTTTTACGCAGCCGATGAATATAAAGTTCGATGCTTTCCGGGCTTACCTCATCGTTCAGGCTGAACACCTGTTCAAAAAGCTGCTGACGCGAGACCGGCCGCGTTCGTCGGTACATCAATACGGTTAAGAGCGCCTGCTCACGCGGCGTCAGCGCCAATGGCTGCCCCTGTAACAGAAAATATCCTTCATCATGAAAGATCAGTTCGCCCAGTTGCTGGACTTCATGAACCTGCCCAGCGCTGCGCCGGAGCAAAGCCCGTAAACGGGCATCCAGCTCTTCCAGTTCAAAGGGTTTCGGCAGATAGTCATCCGCGCCGACGTTGAGACCTTTTACGCGATCCGCCACCGCGCTTCGCGCCGTGAGCAGCAAAACGGGCAAGGTCTGACCGCGTTTACGCAGCCGTTGCACCACCTCCAGTCCACCCATTCCCGGCATATTGATATCCAGCACCGCCAGTGCGTACGTTTCACTGTGCAGAAGATGGTCAGCCGCCAGGCCGTCAAATACGCAATCCACGGCAAAGCCGTTTTGCACCAGCGCTTTCTCCAGCCAGTGAGCCAGCTCACGGTTATCTTCCGCCAATAAGAGACGCATATCACATCCTGTAAAGTTTCTGCCGCATTGAAAGGGAATTGAAAGGTTATTGTTTTAACAATCACGCAACCGAACTGCTACATGTCGGCTCACATAATCACAAAAATCTTCTTCCGAACCTGAAAAATCCGGACGTCCGGCGTGAGGATAAAAAATGAAAAAACAATTACTTCGTACCCTTACTGCAAGCATTTTATTAATGAGTACCTCTGTTCTGGCGCAGGAGGCGCCGTCGCGAACGGAATGTATCGCGCCAGCCAAACCTGGCGGCGGTTTCGACCTCACCTGTAAGCTGATTCAGGTGAGTTTGCTGGAGACTGGCGCTATCGAGAAGCCCATGCGGGTAACGTATATGCCCGGCGGCGTCGGCGCTGTGGCCTATAACGCGATAGTCGCCCAACGCCCTGGCGAACCCGGGACAGTGGTCGCCTTTTCCGGCGGTTCGCTGCTCAACCTGTCGCAGGGAAAATTTGGTCGCTACGGCGTGGATGATGTGCGCTGGCTGGCAAGCGTGGGAACCGATTACGGCATGATCGCTGTGCGTGCGGATTCCCCGTGGAAAACGCTGAAAGATCTGATGACGGCGATGGAAAAAGATCCCAACAGCGTGGTCATTGGCGCTGGTGCTTCTATTGGCAGCCAGGACTGGATGAAGTCGGCGTTACTGGCGCAAAAGGCGAATGTCGATCCGCACAAGATGCGCTACGTCGCCTTTGAGGGCGGCGGCGAGCCGGTAACGGCATTAATGGGCAACCATGTTCAGGTTGTCTCCGGCGATCTCAGTGAAATGGTGCCTTATCTGGGCGGCGACAAAATCCGCGTCCTTGCCGTCTTTTCGGACAAACGTCTGCCGGGCCAGCTTGCCGATGTCCCCACTGCTAAAGAGCAAGGCTACGACCTGGTGTGGCCAATTATTCGCGGCTTCTACGTCGGACCGAAAGTCAGCGATGCCGATTACCAGTGGTGGGTGGACACCTTCAAGAAGCTCCAGCAAACCGACGAGTTTAAAAAACAGCGCGATCTGCGCGGCCTGTTTGAGTTCGACATGACCGGCCAGCAGCTCGATGACTACGTGAAAAAACAGGTCACTGATTACCGTGAACAGGCGAAAGCCTTCGGACTCGCGAAATAATCGCGGAGGCAATGATGAGCGATCGTATCTTTGCGGGTATCTGGCTGTTGCTCTGTATCGCCGGGCTATTCATCGCCTGGCAGATCCAAAGCGAATACAGCTATGAACCCGTCGGCCCCCGCCCTTTTCCGCTGGGGATTATCGGCCTGATGGCGCTCTGCGCGCTGGCGCTGTTATTACGCCATCCCGACACGGTTAGCTGGCCGCGCCGCCATGTTCTGCAAAAGCTCATTACCATGGTCATCATCCTGTTGATGTATGCCTGGGGATTCGAATGGCTGGGTTTTCCCATCGCCACCGCGCTTCTCACCATGGTTATCGGGATGCTGTTCGGCGCCACGATCCCGGCGGCGGGCATCTCCGGCGCGGTATTGGGCATTCTGCTCTGGTATGCCTTTGACCGGCTGCTTGATGTCACCTTACCTCTCGGCGCCTGGCTGAGTTAACGGAGCAACAATGGATACCTGGATATATCTTTCTCAGGGCTTTGCGGTGGCGATGACGCCGGAAAACCTGGTTATCGCGTTGATTGGCTGCTTCGTGGGCACGATCGTTGGTCTGCTGCCGGGCCTGGGGCCGATCAACGGCGTGGCAATCTTACTGCCGCTGGCCTTTGCGTTGCATCTGCCTGCTGAGTCGGCGCTAATTCTGCTGGCGACGGTGTACATTGGGTGTGAGTATGGCGGCAGGATCTCCTCCATCTTGCTCAACGTCCCCGGCGATGCGGCGGCGATAATGACGGCGCTGGACGGTTACCCGATGGCGCAGCAAGGGAAAGGCGGCGTGGCGCTGTCGATTTCCGCAGTCAGCTCATTTTTCGGTTCATTAATCGCTATCGGCGGCATCATTCTGTTCGCCCCTTTACTGGCGCAATGGTCGCTGGCCTTTGGTCCGGCGGAATATTTCGCCTTAATGGTTTTTGCCATCGCCTGTCTTGGCAGCATGATGGCGCAAAACCCGCTAAAATCATTTCTGGCAGCGCTGATCGGTCTTGGCCTTGCGACCGTCGGCGTGGACGCCAACACCGGGGTTTATCGCTTTACCTTTGACAGCGTTCATCTTTCCGACGGCGTACAGTTTATCGTCGTGGTGATCGGCCTGTTCTCGGTATCAGAAATACTTTTAATGCTGGAACATACCAGTAGCGGGCAAACAATGGTCCGCAAAACGGGCCGAATGTTGTTCAACCTGAAAGAAGGCGCGCAGTGTATCGGCACCACCCTGCGTTCTTCGGTGATCGGCTTTTTTGTCGGCGTATTGCCCGGCGCCGGGGCGACCATCGCCAGCGCCATTACCTATATGACCGAGAAAAAACTCAGCGGCAATAGCGATAGCTTCGGCAAAGGAGATATTCGCGGCGTCGCGGCGCCGGAGGCGGCAAACAACGCCTCTGCCTGCGGCTCCTTCATCCCGATGCTGACGCTGGGCGTTCCTGGTTCCGGTACTACGGCAGTGATGATGGGGGCGCTGACGCTGTACAACATCACGCCAGGCCCGGCGATGTTCACCGAACAGCCAGATATCGTCTGGGGACTCATCGCTGCGCTGCTGATTGCAAACGTGATGCTGCTGATCATGAATATCCCGTTGATCGGCCTGTTCACCCGTATGCTCACCATTCCGCTGTGGTTCCTGGTGCCCGCCATCGCCGCAGTATCGGCGGTAGGGGTGTATGCGGTACACAGCACCACCTTCGATCTGGTGCTGATGGTCGCGCTCGGCGTATTAGGATACATTTTGCGTAAAATGCACTTCCCGATGTCGCCATTGATTCTGGGATTCGTACTAGGGGAAATGCTGGAGCAGAACCTGCGCCGCGCACTCTCCATCAGTAACGGCAATATGGCGATTTTGTGGCAAAGCGGCGTTGCCAAAGCCCTACTGATCATGGCGATCATGGTCATTATCGTACCGCCGGTGTTACGTCTGATCCGTAAACACAGCCGTAAACCGCAGGTTGACGCCGGTTAATTTACTGCTGGAATACGTTGTGCTTGTCCGGCCTACGCGCTCATGTGCCAGGCCGGGCAACCCCGCCAGTATCACAACACCATTAACAAACTGATTTTACGTGATATTTTTACGATTCCCAGGCTGATTGCGCGCTTAACCTCACCCTCCATATTGTTAAATTTTTGTTGCCTCCGATCACAATAATCAAACAAAAGCGGTTATTTCATACGCGTTCCTGGAAAATGTCGATATTTTTAATTTATGGCTACGAAATGAGCATCGCCATGTCTCCCTGACCATCTACCGAGAGGAATGATTCTGATGAATGCACTGACTGCCGTAAAAGCGAACACAGATGATTTAGCCCAACGCCATACTGGTTTCACCCTTGCCCCTTCGGCGCAGTCGCCGCGCCTGCTGACGTTAACGTTTACGGCGGATACCACAAGACGCTTTCTCCATCAGGTTGCGCAGTGGCCGGTGCAGGCGCTGGAATACAAATCCTTCTTACGTTTTAAAATCGGCAAGATCCTCGACGATCTGTGCGGCAATCAGCTACAACCGCTGTTGATCAAAACGCTACTCAACCGTGCGGAAGGCGCGCTGTTGATCAGCGCCGAAGGGATCGATGATGTCGCACAGGCAGAAGAGATGGTCAAACTGGCGACGGCGGTGGCGCATCTTATTGGTCGCTCCAACTACGATGCGATGAGCGGCCAGTACTACGCGCGTTTCGTGGTCAAAAACGTCGACAACTCCGACAGTTATCTGCGCCAGCCCCACCGCGTAATGGAACTGCACAATGACGGTACCTATGTTGAGGAGGTGACCGACTACGTGCTGATGATGAAAATCGACGAACAAAATATGGAAGGCGGTAACTCGCTGCTGCTGCACCTTGATGACTGGGAACATCTTGAATCATTTTTTACCCATCCGCTGGCGCGTCGCGTCATGCGCTGGGCGGCGCCGCCAAGCAAAAATGTTAGCCATGACGCCTGGCATCCGGTGTTTGATGTCGACCAGCAAGGCCGCCCGGTCATGCGCTATATCGACCAGTTCGTCCAGCCAAAAGACTTTGAAGAAGGCGTCTGGCTCAGCGAGCTTTCAGACGCGCTGGAAACCAGTCAAAACATCCTCTCCGTGCCGGTACCAGTCGGTAAATTCTTGCTGATTAACAATCTATTCTGGCTACATGGACGCGATCGTTTTACGCCGCATCCTGGCTTGCGTCGCGAGCTGATGCGCCAGCGCGGTTACTTCGCTTACGCCACCAGCCATTATCAAACACATCAATAAGCGCCACGGCGAAGGAATTACGCGGATGTATGATTTTGTGATTATCGGCGGCGGCATTATCGGCATGTCAACCGCCATGCAACTTATTGATGTCTACCCGGACGCGCGCATCGCGCTGCTGGAAAAAGAGTCCGCGCCGGCCTGCCACCAGACGGGACATAACAGCGGCGTGATCCATGCCGGGGTGTACTACACGCCCGGCAGTCTCAAAGCGCGGTTTTGTCTGGCGGGCAACCTGGCGACCAAAACCTTTTGCGATCAAAACAACATCCGCTACGACACCTGCGGCAAAATGTTGGTCGCCACCTCGGAGCTGGAAATGGCGCGGATGCGCGCGCTATGGGAGCGGACGGCGGCCAACGGCTTAGAGCGCGAGTGGTTAAGCGCGGCGGAGTTGCGTGAACGCGAGCCCAATATCATTGGTCTGGGCGGGATTTTTGTCCCTTCCAGCGGGATTGTCAGCTATCGCGATGTCGCGACGGCCATGGCGAACCGCTTTCAGGCCAAAGGCGGCGAGATTATCTACCATGCCGAGGTCAGCGCGCTAACAGAACATGCCGCCGGCGTTGTTATTCGCACTTCGCAAGGTCGGGAAATCGAAACCGCTACGCTTATCGGCTGTGCGGGACTGATGGCGGATCGGCTGGTCAAAATGCTGGGCGTGGAGCCCGGTTTTATTATCTGCCCTTTCCGCGGCGAGTACTTTCGTCTGGCCCCACGACATAACCGGATCGTTAACCATTTGATCTACCCGATCCCCGATCCGGCAATGCCGTTTCTCGGCGTCCATCTTACCCGTATGATCGACGGCAGCGTCACGGTCGGGCCGAATGCGGTGCTGGCGCTTAAACGCGAAGGCTACCGTAAGCGCGACGTTTCCTTCACCGACACCCTGGAGGTTTTCCGCTCCGCCGGCATTCGCCGCGTACTGAAAAATCATCTGCTTTCCGGACTGGGCGAGATGAAAAACTCGCTGTGCAAAAGCGGCTATTTGCGGCGGGTACAAAAGTACTGCCCCAGCCTGACCGTCAACGATCTCCAGCCCTGGCCGGCGGGCGTGCGGGCGCAGGCGGTTTCGCCGGATGGCAAACTGATTGATGATTTTCTGTTTGTCGCAACGCCGCGCTCCATTCACACCTGTAACGCCCCCTCCCCGGCGGCGACATCGGCGATACCTATCGGCGCGCATATCGTCAGCAAAGTTCAGGCGCTACGTGAAAGCCAAAGCAACCCCGGACGTACGCTGCGTGCGGCACGCAGCGTGGACACATTACACGCCGCATTTACCCGTTAACCCTTCAGACAGGAAGCAATTATGCACCTTAACGACTCTACCCTGTTCCGCCAGCAGGCATTTATCGATGGCGACTGGCGCGACGCGCGCGGCGGCGATGTCATCACCGTTAGCAACCCCGCCAACGGGAAACCGCTCGGCAATGTGCCCAAAATGGGAGCGGAAGAGACTCGCGACGCCATCGACGCCGCCAATCGCGCCCTGCCCGCCTGGCGCGCGCTGACCGCCAAAGAGCGAGCCACCATCCTGCGTCGCTGGTTCAATCTGATAATGGAACATCAGGACGATCTGGCGCGTCTGATGACGCTGGAACAGGGCAAACCGCTGACGGAAGCGAAAGGCGAAATCAGCTACGCCGCCTCGTTTATTGAGTGGTTCGCCGAAGAGGGGAAGCGTATCTATGGCGACACTATTCCAGGTCATCAGGCCGATAAACGGCTGATCGTGATTAAACAGCCCATCGGCGTCACCGCCGCGATTACCCCGTGGAACTTTCCCTCGGCGATGATCACCCGTAAAGCCGGCCCCGCGCTGGCCGCAGGCTGCACGATGATCCTCAAACCCGCCAGCCAGACGCCATTTTCCGCGCTGGCGCTGGCGGAACTGGCCCAGCGCGCCGGACTTCCCGCAGGCGTATTTAACGTCGTTACCGGTTCGGCAGGCGATATCGGCGGCGAGCTGACCAGTAACCCGCTGGTACGCAAGCTGTCGTTTACCGGCTCGACGGAGATTGGCCGCCAGTTGATGGAGCAATGCGCCAAAGACATTAAAAAAGTATCGCTGGAGTTGGGTGGCAATGCGCCGTTTATCGTCTTTGACGATGCCGATCTGGATAAAGCCGTCGAAGGCGCGCTGGCTTCGAAGTTTCGCAACGCCGGGCAGACCTGTGTCTGCGCCAATAGATTGTATGTTCAGGATGGCGTTTACGATCGTTTTGCGGAAAAACTCAACCAGGCGGTGAGTAAACTCGCGGTCGGCGACGGCCTGCAGGCCGACGTCGCTATCGGGCCGCTGATTGATGAAAAAGCCGTGGCGAAAGTCCAGGAGCATATCGCCGACGCGCTGGAAAAAGGCGCCCGCGTTATTACGGGCGGTGAAGCGCACACATTAGGCGGCAACTTCTTTCAACCGACTATTCTGGCGGATGTCCCTGATAACGCGAAAGTCGCCAAAGAAGAGACATTCGGGCCGCTCGCGCCTCTGTTCCGCTTCAGCGACGAGGCGGACGTCATCAAGCAGGCTAACGATACCGAATTCGGCCTGGCAGCTTATTTTTATGCACGCGATTTAAGCCGTGTTTTCCGCGTCGGCGAAGCGCTGGAATACGGCATCGTCGGTATTAATACCGGCATTATCTCCAACGAAGTCGCGCCCTTCGGCGGCATTAAGGCCTCCGGATTAGGCCGTGAAGGTTCCAAATACGGCATCGAAGATTATTTAGAAATCAAATATATGTGCATCGGCCTTTAACAGGAGAGTCGCTAATGAATACCAATAAAGCTTTAATGCAGCGCCGTCATAACGCCATTCCTCGCGGCGTGGGTCAGATTCACCCGATTTTCGCCGAGCGGGCGGAAAATTGTCGGGTCTGGGATGTCGAAGGCTGTGAGTATCTCGATTTCGCGGGCGGCATTGCCGTCCTGAACACCGGTCATTTACATCCGGGCATTGTTTCAGCGGTCGAAGCGCAGTTGAAGAAATTGTCGCATACCTGTTTTCAGGTGCTGGCCTATGAACCGTACCTGGCGTTGTGCGAACGCATGAACCAGAAGGTACCGGGCGATTTCGCCAAAAAAACGTTGCTGGTCACGACCGGTTCAGAAGCGGTTGAAAACGCGGTGAAGATCGCCCGCGCGGCGACTAAACGCAGCGGCGCTATCGCTTTTAGCGGCGCTTACCACGGTCGTACCCACTACACGCTCTCTCTGACCGGGAAAGTACACCCATACTCCGCTGGTATGGGATTGATGCCAGGCCATGTCTATCGCGCGCTTTATCCTTGCCCACTGCACAATATCAGCGACGACGACGCGATCGCCAGCATTGAACGCATCTTTAAAAATGATGCCGCGCCGGAAGATATCGCCGCCATTATTATTGAGCCGGTACAGGGCGAAGGCGGATTTTACGCCGCCTCTCCCGCGTTTATGCAGCGACTGCGCGCGCTGTGCGACCAACACGGCATTATGTTGATTGCCGACGAAGTGCAAAGCGGCGCGGGGCGGACCGGTACGCTGTTTGCCATGGAGCAGATGGGCGTTGCGGCAGATATTACCACTTTTGCGAAATCGATCGCCGGCGGCTTTCCGCTGGCAGGCGTTACCGGCCGGGCAGACGTGATGGACGCTATCGCGCCGGGCGGTCTGGGCGGCACCTATGCCGGAAACCCGATTGCCTGCGCCGCCGCGCTGGCGGTACTGGACATTTTCGAGCAGGAAAATCTGCTGCAAAAGGCGAATACGCTTGGCAAAACGCTACGCGATGGCCTGATGGAGATAGCGGAAACGCACCGTGAGATTGGCGACGTTCGCGGACTGGGCGCCATGATCGCCATTGAGTTGTTCGAAAATGGCGACCCCGGCAAACCGAACGCGACTCTGACCGCCGACATTGTGGCTCGCGCCCGCGATAAAGGGTTAATTCTGCTCTCCTGCGGTCCTTACTACAACATCTTGCGCATCCTCGTTCCACTCACTATTGACGCCTCGCAGATTCGGCAAGGTCTGGAGATTATCGCCCAGTGCTTTGATGAGGCGAAAGCAGCGTAATGTCCAATAAGCAGCGTCGGATGGCGACGTAACTGTCTTAGCCGGCCTACAAAAACCGTTTCGATTGTAGGCCGAATAAGCCAGGCGCCATCCGGTAAACGAGCACAATAACAATAAAGAGGTTTTAGGATGGGGCAATTGTCAGAATCACATGCTTTAGGGGGCGGGCTGAAATCACGCCACGTCACCATGTTATCGATCGCCGGCGTCATCGGCGCCAGCCTGTTTGTCGGTTCCAGCGTGGCGATTGCGGAGGCCGGCCCTGCGGTCCTGCTGGCCTATCTGTTCGCAGGACTTTTAGTCGTCATGATTATGCGAATGCTGGCTGAAATGGCCGTCGCCACGCCGGATACCGGTTCTTTTTCCACCTATGCGGATAAAGCGATCGGCCCCTGGGCCGGGTATACCATCGGCTGGTTATACTGGTGGTTTTGGGTGCTGGTTATTCCGCTGGAGGCCAATATTGCCGCCATTATTCTGAATTCATGGATACCGGGTATTCCGGTGTGGCTATTTTCATTAGTGATTACGCTTGCCTTAACCGGAAGCAATTTATTGAGCGTCAAAAATTACGGCGAATTCGAATTCTGGCTGGCGCTGTGTAAAGTGATTGCTATCCTGGCGTTTATCGCGCTGGGCGCGGCGGCGATTAGCGGTTTTTATCCGTATGCCGAGGTAAGCGGTATCTCCCGGCTATGGGATCACGGCGGTTTTATGCCTAACGGCTTCGGCGCGGTGTTAAGCGCCATGTTGATCACCATGTTCTCTTTTATGGGCGCGGAAATCGTCACTATTGCTGCCGCGGAATCCGATACGCCGGATAAACATATCGTACGCGCCACCAATTCTGTTATCTGGCGAATTTCCATCTTTTACCTGTGTTCCATTTTTGTGGTGGTGGCGCTGATCCCGTGGAATATGCCAGGTCTGAAAAGCGTAGGTTCGTACCGTTCGGTACTGGAGCTGCTTCATATACCGCACGCAAAATTCATTATGGACTGCGTGATTTTGTTGTCGGTAACCAGTTGTCTGAACTCCGCATTATATACCGCGTCCCGGATGCTCTATTCCCTTAGCCGCCGCGGCGATGCGCCTGCGATAATGGGAAAAACTAACCGTAGCAAAACGCCCTGGGTGGCGGTTCTCCTCTCTACGGGCGCGGCGTTTTTAACCGTTATCGTCAACTATTACGCTCCGGCAAAAGTGTTTAAATTTCTCATCGACAGTTCCGGCGCCATCGCGCTGCTGGTCTATCTGGTGATTGCGATTTCGCAATTGCGGATGCGTAAAATTCTGCTGGCGCAGGGCGGAGAAATTAGGCTGAAAATGTGGCTTTATCCGTGGCTCACCTGGCTGGTTATCGGCTTTATCTGCTTTGTCCTGGTGGTGATGCTATTTCGACCGGCACAGCAACTAGAAGTCATCTCGACGGGGCTGTTAGGGCTGGGAATAATATGTACCGTACCCATTATGTCTCGCTGGAAAAAACTGATAAGGTGGCAAAAAGCCCCCCTGCAAAACCTACGTTAGTTATTCCCGGCGTTAGCCGGGAGGCTTCTCAGGAGTAAAAGATGACCGCCCTTTCCCAACCGACGGCCATAGATGGCTATCGCTGGCTTAAAAATGACATTATTCGCGGCACTTATCAGCCGGATGAAAAACTGCGGATGAGTTTATTAACCTCCCGCTATGCGCTCGGCGTAGGGCCGCTGCGCGAGGCGCTGTCACAACTGGTGGCGGAACGGCTGGTCACCGTGGTGAATCAAAAAGGCTATCGCGTGGCATCTATGTCAGAGGCGGAACTCCTCGATATTTTTGACGCGCGCGCCAATATGGAAGCGATGCTGGTGCGCCTGGCGATTGAACGCGGCGATGATGCGTGGGAGGCGGAGATCCTGGCGCGAGCGCATATGCTCAGCAAACTGGAAGCCAGCGATGCCAGTGAGCATATGCTCGATGAATGGGATCAGCGCCACCAGGCGTTTCATTCCGCCATTGTCGCCGGGTGCGGCTCCCACTATCTGCTACAGATGCGCGAACGCTTATTTGACCTGGCGGCCCGCTACCGCTTTATTTGGTTACGTGAAACCGTTCTGTCTGTCGAGATGCTGGAAGATAAACATATCCAGCATCACACGCTAACCGACGCGATACTGGCGCGCGAGGCGGCACGCGCCAGTGAATTAATGCGTCAGCATTTGCTGACGCCGATTCCCATCATTCGCCAGGCGATGACAGGAAAAATGCAGCCAGGAGCGGCCTGATAGTCATTATTCTTCAGGAATACGCAACACTTGTCCCGGATATATTTTTTCCGGGCTTTTCAGCATCGGTTTATTGGCCTCGAAGATTTTATTATACAGATTAGCGTTACCATACACTTGCTTTGAAATAGCGCTCAGGGTGTCGCCTGATTTCACGGTATAAAACTGACTTTCAGCCGCGGGCGTCGTGGTTTTAACCTGATCGTCAACGCTGCTGATCCCGGCGATATTCCCCACGGCAACCAGAATTTTTTCTTTTGCCTCCTGACTCAGCCCATCTCCCGTCACTGTCGCTTTTCCATCAGCAATTTGCACATTGACTTTGTCAGCGTCGGGTATTCCCGTTTTATTTAAATGTTCCTGGACTTTTTTCGCCTGATCGTCCTTATCATGGTTAGCGGTTACCGCGTCCCAGAGTTTTTCACCTGCATCTTTTACAAAATTGAAGAGACCCATATTCACCTCGCTTGTCAAAAATACACACAGAGAAAAGTGTAGCAGAGGGAATGAGGTTATCCTGATAAGCGGCGCTTACGCGCCGCCGGTGGCCGGTAATTAATGACGCATCTGAACCCAAAATGCGTGGATAAGCCCTGGAATATATCCGAGTAATGTCAGCAGGATATTAAGAATAAATGCCCAACCGAACCCTTTTCCTAAAAGTACGCCTAGCGGAGGCAAAATAATCGTAAACACAATTCTCCAGAAACCCATATACACTCCATACAAGCAAAATTAGTCATTGTTTAAAAAGAAATTTTATCTCTAAGCATAGTCAGTTTACCTGAGCCTGCCACTCGCGCACCGCGCTTTTACCCTCCTTTACGCTCTTTACGCTGGTATTAGGTTGACGTATATTTTAGAATTAACTAAATTTAGAAAATGCTTAAATAACTATGACAGAGCTTGAACAACTTCAGGCCAGCGCAGAACAGGCGGCGGCCCTGCTCAAAGCGATGAGCCACCCAAAAAGATTACTGATTTTATGTATGCTGTGTGGTTCGCCCAAAACCAGCGCAGGCGAACTGGCGCGCATTACCGGGCTAAGCCCCTCCGCAACGTCGCAACATCTGGCGCGGATGCGGGAAGAAGGGCTGATTGACAGCCAACGCGATGCCCAGCGCATTCACTATTTCATTAAAAATGAGGCGGTTAATACGCTTATCGCCACGTTAAAGAATCTCTATTGTCCATAAGGAGGCCCGATGTCCATTGGGAAAGTTTCCCCCCGTGAGGCGCAAGCGCTGATAGCGCAAGGCGCGAAACTGATTGATGTGCGCGACGCCGACGAATATCTGCGTGAGCATATTCCACATGCGCAACTGGCGCCGCTCTCCCGGCTTGAACAGGGCGCTTTACCCGCCAACCTGCGAGCGGAACAGATTATTTTTCACTGTCAGTCAGGTAAGCGAACCAGCAACAATGCAGCAAAACTACAGGCCATTGCCGCCCCTGCTCAGGTCAGTTTACTGGACGGCGGCATCGACGGATGGAAAGCGGCAGGATTGCCCGTCACAGAAGACAAATCGCAACCGCTGCCGCTGATGCGTCAGGTGCAAATCGCCGCCGGCGGGTTGACGTTGCTTGGGGTGATTTTGGGCTATACGGTCCACGGCGGCTTTTTCCTCATTAGCGGTTTTGTCGGCGCCGGGTTAATGCTGGCAGGTATGACTGGCTTCTGCGGAATGGCGCGACTACTGGAAAAAATGCCCTGGAATGCCCGTACTCATTAAGCGGTACATTCACCGCGCGTCGATAAGTTTATAGTAGACTGAAGGCGGGTTTATAGCATTTGTTCAACAGGAGGGCGTTATGTTTACACCTGGCGATTTCGTACAGCCCCGAATGGGGGGACCGAAACTGAAAGTGATTGAAGTCAACGAGGATCAAATTGTCGCGGTACCGGTCGGTAATGAGCAGGGCGAAAAATTGCCCCTTAAAGCGGCAGACGTCACCCACTATTCTGAAGAGGGCGATTTTGGCGTGTGCTGATTTATCAAAATGATCATGGCGCAACGTTTCCCTGATTTATATCCCGGAGTCCCGGTTAATAGAGATCGGAAACGAAGCGCCATCCGTTAAAGACTATCCGTGATTAGATTAAGAAATCATCCAGAGATTTCCCTGCCGCCAGCGCCTGGGCAATCGGTTTAGGCGTACGACCTTGTCCGGTCCAGGTTTTTTCTTCGCCATTGAAATCGGTAAAACGATATTTTGCCGGACGCGGCTGACGCTTTTTAGCAGAACGCGGCATTGCTGAACCCATCGCAAATAACTCTTCCGGGTTAATACCGTCTGCTTTCATCAGCTCCAGAAAGGTATTAATTTTCTCCTGTTTCTCGGCAAGCTGGCGTTGCTGCAATTCTTCTTCTTCGCGTCTTTCTTTAGTGACAACCCTGAATTTTTCGAGCATTTCTTCAAGAACGTCAATGGAGAATTCGCGAGCCATAGCGCGCAGCGTGCGGATATTATTTAAGTTCTGTAACATCAGATTCATATCAATAAAAACCTTTTAACGCAGAAAACAAAAAACTATTACAGGCGGTATTGTATGCGATTATTGATTATATTTCCAGAGCCTAAAGTTCATACAGATATACCCAGCATAACTCGATTAATTATATTAATCCGTTAACGGGAAAGCTATATTCATTATCCCCTACGTATTTCAGGTTGTCCTGTCTACGGTATATCTGTAGGTTTCCCGTTCGGCTGTTTATAGCGTATTGCGCATCTTAATAACCGCGGTGGCCCGCACTGTGGCTAACCTTATGCAAAAGTGAATATTTCATCACAATAATAGATTAACCATTCAATAATGGTTATCAGAGCTTTATGCTGAAAATCACCCTGCAACAGCTATAATTATGCTGAAAAAAGACGAGAGCGCTCCGTTAGCCGAGAGCACATCGTATCTGACAATATTCGGAATATTGCTGAAAATCACCAGAAAAACAATGCATTATAATTCATTGATTTAAAAAGAATTAATTACTGACAGCAACGAAAATCTCGCCGCGAGCAACAAACAAACAATCGCAGAGTATTTTATCGACAAAAAGCCTATAAATAAAAATTTTACACTAGTTGATAGTTATTACCCAGAGATATACTCTATGCAAAAGTAAAAGTGCTTTATGATTTCACTACCTTCCATCACCTCATTCTGATTGATACGCTACAAGGAGCATTAACATGTTCTCTCCACAGTCACGCTTGCGTCATGCCGTAGCAGACACGTTTGCGATGGTTGTTTACTGTTCTGTTGTGAACATGTTGATCGAAATATTCCTCTCCGGAATGAGCTTTGAGCAGTCGCTTTCTTCCAGGCTGGTGGCGATACCTGTCAACATTTTGATTGCATGGCCGTACGGCGTTTATCGCGATCTGATTATGCGCGTCGCGCGTAAGGCAAGCCCGGCGGGATGGGCCAAAAACCTGGCGGATGTGTTGGCTTATGTCACCTTCCAGTCGCCCGTTTATATTATCATCTTGCTGACCGTCGGCGCCGGCTGGCATCAGATAGTGGCCGCCGTGAGTTCAAACATTGTCGTTTCAATGTTAATGGGCGCGGTTTATGGCTACTTCCTGGATTATTGTCGTCGCCTGTTTAAAGTGAGCAGCTATCATCAGGCTAAGGCGTAAGTTAGCGTCGCGACTGGCATTGCCAGTCGCGCTTTTAGTCGATTTTTTCGTCGCCAAAAAGCCCGTTCAGATAACGTTCTAACGCTATTCGAGAGCTAAAGCCGTGGGGAATACCGTAATGTTCGTGGGTCTCGCCGCCTAAATAGAGCGGAAAATTTTGGTAGTGATCGCAGGTTTTAATATCCGAAGCCGGGTCAGCCAGTGATGAGCTACGGTCTTTTAATCTGGGGTGAATAATCAGCGCGGTACGCCCCATACGCGCCTCGCGGTTAACATAAACATAATTCTCGCCGCGTCGATAACCATACGTCTTATTCGTCACCACATCGACGGTAAACCCTGCCTTTTCCAGTACGCGCGCCACCTCGTCAGGTCGTAAATACATATTTTATCCTCATTCTCTTTTACTGCGGGCTTACCTTACCCGATAGAGCGTTATCAACGCTTTCAGAAAAGTCCAGAAACGCATGATATCGCCGTAACAAGCCTCAGCAGGCAAAAATATGAACTACACTGAAAGCTACATCGAAATCAATGGAGGATCATATGCTTAACAAACCGAACCGAAACGACGTCGATGATGGTGTTCAGGATATTCAGAATGATGTCAATCGATTAGCCGACAGTCTGGAAGCTGTCCTTAAATCCTGGGGAAGCGATGCGAAAGACGAAGCAGAGACTGCGCGACGTAAAGCCCAGGCGTTGCTGAAAGAGACCCGGGCGCGGATGCATGGGCGTACTCGGGTAAAACAAGCCGCTTGTGATGCGATGGGGTGCGCAGATACGTTTGTGCGTGAAAAACCCTGGTGTAGCGTAGGAACCGCCGCTGCGGTAGGTATTTTTATCGGGGCGCTGCTTAGCCTGCGTCGCTAACGACGCCTGCTACCGGATGGCGCAGGTGCTTATCCGGCCTATACCGTCTGACGATACATATACATATATCACTTTTTGCCGGAGGGCTCTGGTGCTATCCGGCTCTTGTTATGCGTGACCGGTAGGCCGAATCAGACGTTCGCCCCCGTGCTCCGGCAAAAATTAGCCATGTCCCCCCTACCCCGCTGCGTTCATCAGCGACGTTAACATCAATCGGAAATTCCCATATCTTGTATGGTTGAATCTTAATTCAACTACATCTAGTATCCCCTGTATCTACACACGACAATCTGACGCGTTTCATCGCGCCGTTTTCTCATTTTAAATGGAAATACGAATCATGAGCATTACTATTTACACTCGCAATAACTGTGTTCAGTGCCACGCCACGAAACGGGCGATGGAAAGCCGTGGATTTGAATTTGAGATGGTGAACGTCGATCTGGTGCCGGATGCAGCGGATACGCTCCGGGCGCAAGGGTTTCGTCAATTACCGGTGGTGATGGCGGGCGATTTGAGCTGGTCGGGCTTCCGCCCGGACATGATTAACCGTCTGCACCCGACACCTCATGCGGCAAACGCATGAGCGCGCTCGTCTACTTCTCCAGCAGCTCTGAAAATACGCACCGTTTTATGCAGCGTCTGGGGCTGCCCGCCACGCGTATTCCGCTCAATGAACGGGAGCGAATTCAGGTAGACGAACCGTACATTCTGGTTGTGCCGTCATACGGCGGCGGCGGGATGGCCGGTGCGGTACCGCGGCAAGTGATCCGCTTTTTAAATGATGAACACAACCGGGCGCGCATTCGCGGCGTCATCGCCTCCGGTAATCGCAATTTCGGCGATGCCTGGGGATGTGCTGGCGATGTGATAGCACAAAAATGCGGCGTACCCTGGCTGTACCGCTTTGAGCTCATGGGCACACAACGCGACATCGATAACGTCCGAAAAGGAGTAAATGAATTTTGGCAACAACATCCCCGGAGTGCGTAATGCAGGAAACAATGGATTACCACGCCCTGAACGCGATGCTGAATCTTTATGATAAAGCAGGCCATATTCAATTCGACAAGGACCAGCAAGCGGTCGACGCCTTCTTTGCCGCCCACGTCCGCCCGCATTCCGTGACGTTTGCCAGCCAGCATGAACGTCTGGACACGCTGGTTCGGGAAGGGTATTACGATGGCGCGGTCCTCGCACGTTACGAGCGCGCCTTCGTCCTCAGCCTGTTCGACCACGCTCACGCCAGCGGCTTTCGCTTCCAGACGTTCCTTGGCGCCTGGAAGTTCTATACCAGTTACGCGCTGAAAACCTTCGACGGCAAACGTTATCTGGAACACTTTGCAGATCGGGTGACGATGGTGGCGCTGACGCTGGCGCAGGGTGACGAAACGCTGGCAACCCAACTGACCGATGAAATGCTTTCTGGTCGCTTCCAGCCCGCCACTCCGACTTTTTTAAATTGCGGTAAGCAGCAGCGTGGGGAACTGGTCTCCTGCTTCCTGCTCCGTATCGAAGACAATATGGAGTCGATCGGGCGGGCGGTGAATTCGGCGCTGCAACTCTCCAAACGCGGCGGCGGCGTCGCATTTTTACTCTCCAATCTGCGCGAGGCGGGCGCGCCGATCAAACGTATTGAGAATCAATCTTCCGGCGTGATCCCGGTAATGAAAATGCTGGAAGACGCGTTTTCGTATGCCAACCAGCTTGGCGCGCGCCAGGGAGCCGGCGCGGTTTATCTCCATGCTCACCATCCGGATATTCTGCGTTTTCTTGATACCAAACGGGAAAACGCCGACGAAAAAATCCGGATCAAAACGCTCTCTCTCGGCGTGGTGATCCCGGACATCACCTTCCGGCTGGCGAAAGAAAACGCGCAAATGGCGCTCTTTTCGCCCTATGACGTACAACGACGCTACGGCAAACCGTTTGGCGATATCGCCATTAGCGAACGGTACGATGAATTAATTGCCGATCCGCATGTGCGTAAAACCTATATTAACGCCCGTGACTTTTTTCAAACACTGGCGGAGATTCAGTTCGAATCCGGGTATCCCTACATCATGTTTGAAGATACGGTAAACCGCGCGAATCCGATTGCCGGTCGCATTAATATGAGCAACCTGTGTTCGGAAATTTTACAGGTCAATAGCGCCTCCCGTTACGACGATAACCTTGACTATACCCACATTGGGCATGACATCTCCTGCAATCTCGGCTCGTTGAATATCGCTCACGTCATGGATTCGCCTGATATTGGCCGTACCGTAGAAACCGCTATTCGCGGCCTGACGGCGGTGTCGGATATGAGTCATATACGCAGCGTGCCCTCAATAGCCGCCGGTAATGCCGCCTCTCATGCTATCGGTCTGGGCCAGATGAATCTGCATGGCTATCTGGCGAGGGAAGGCATTGCCTACGGTTCGCCGGAGGCGTTGGATTTCACCAATTTCTATTTTTACACCATAACCTGGTATGCCTTGCATACTTCAATGCAACTGGCCCGCGAACGCGGCAAAACCTTCGCCGGATTTACGCAGTCGCGCTATGCCAGCGGCGACTATTTTACGCAGTATTTACAGGGCAACTGGCAACCGAAAACGGCGAAAGTCAGGGCGCTATTTGCTCGCAGCGGCATTACGCTGCCCACACGAGAAATGTGGCTAAAGCTGCGCGACGATGTGATGCGCTATGGCATCTATAACCAAAATTTGCAAGCGGTGCCGCCGACCGGTTCGATTTCTTACATTAATCATGCGACCTCCAGCATTCATCCGATTGTGGCCAAAATTGAGATTCGCAAAGAGGGCAAAACCGGGCGTGTGTATTACCCCGCGCCGTTTATGACCAATGAAAACCTGGACATGTATCAGGATGCTTACGATATCGGTCCGGAAAAAATTATTGATACCTATGCCGAGGCCACGCGCCACGTCGATCAAGGGCTGTCGCTCACCCTGTTTTTCCCCGATACCGCCACGACCCGCGATATAAACAAAGCGCAGATCTATGCCTGGCGAAAAGGTATTAAGTCACTGTATTACATCCGGCTTCGCCAGTTGGCGCTGGAAGGTACTGAAATTGAAGGCTGCGTATCCTGCGCGCTATAAGGAAAGCAATATGAAATTATCTCGTATTAGCGCCATCAACTGGAACAAGATCCAGGACGACAAAGATCTGGAGGTGTGGAACCGTCTGACCAGTAACTTCTGGCTGCCGGAAAAAGTGCCGTTATCGAATGATATTCCGGCCTGGCAGACGCTGAGCGCCGCCGAACAGCAGCTCACCATTCGCGTGTTTACTGGTCTCACGCTGCTCGATACCATCCAGAACATCGCAGGCGCGCCCTCGTTAATGGCAGATGCCATCACGCCGCATGAAGAGGCAGTGCTGTCGAATATCAGCTTTATGGAAGCGGTACACGCCCGCTCTTACAGTTCTATTTTTTCCACGCTGTGCCAGACGAAAGAAGTTGATGCCGCCTACGCCTGGAGCGAAGAAAACCCGCCGCTACAGCGTAAGGCGCAGATTATTTTGGCGCATTACGTCAGCGATGAACCGCTAAAGAAAAAGATTGCCAGCGTCTTTCTGGAGTCTTTTCTGTTCTATTCCGGCTTCTGGCTGCCGATGTATTTCTCCAGCCGCGGTAAGCTCACGAACACTGCCGACCTGATTCGTTTAATCATTCGCGATGAAGCGGTTCACGGTTATTATATTGGCTATAAGTATCAGATAGCGCTACAAAAACTATCGGCAATCGAGCGTGAAGAGTTAAAGCTTTTCGCGCTGGATTTGCTAATGGAACTGTACGACAACGAAATCCGCTACACAGAAGCTTTATATGCGGAAACCGGCTGGGTTGACGACGTCAAAGCCTTCTTGTGCTACAACGCCAATAAAGCCTTAATGAACCTGGGTTATGAGGCGTTATTTCCGCCGGAGATGGCGGACGTGAATCCCGCAATCCTTGCCGCGCTCTCGCCGAATGCCGACGAAAACCACGATTTCTTTTCCGGTTCAGGTTCATCTTATGTAATGGGAAAAGCCGTCGAAACCGAAGACGAAGACTGGAATTTTTAACCTTATGGGCATGGGAAATAACGTTACATTTCCCATGCCATTATTTCAAGCAATATCGAGTTAAATCGCGCAAATATTACAACATGTCCTACACTCAATACGAGTGAGATTATTCGCCTGGATTCTCCCCAATTCAGGCGGTTTTTCGATGGTTGTCACAAAAAAATATCGCCTCCCCCCATTCGCGCTCAGCCCTTATATCATGGGAAATCACAGCAAATAGCACATCGCAATATTCATGCCAGCAGCAAATTCAGGGTTGTCTCAGATTCTGAGTATGTTAGGGTAGAAAAAGGTAACTATTTCTATCAGGTAACATATCGACATAAGTAAATAACAGGAATCATTTTATTGCATGGCAATTAAATTAGAAGTGAAGAATCTGTATAAAATATTTGGAGAGCATCCGCAGCGCGCCTTCAAATATATTGAAAAGGGACTATCGAAAGAGCAAATACTGGAAAAAACGGGGCTATCGCTTGGCGTTAAAGACGCCAGTCTGGCCATTGAAGAAGGCGAGATATTTGTCATCATGGGATTATCCGGCTCGGGTAAATCCACAATGGTACGCCTTCTCAATCGCCTGATTGAACCCACCCGCGGACAGGTACTGATCGACGGCGTTGATATAGCAAAAATATCAGACGCTGAGCTTCGCGAGGTGCGCAGGAAAAAGATTGCGATGGTCTTCCAGTCATTTGCGCTCATGCCGCATATGACGGTGCTGGATAATACGGCATTCGGTATGGAATTAGCGGGCATCGCGGCGCAAGAGCGTCGCGAAAAAGCGCTGGACGCCTTGCGCCAGGTAGGGCTTGAGAATTACGCTCATGCCTATCCGGATGAACTTTCCGGTGGGATGCGTCAGCGCGTTGGACTTGCCCGCGCGCTTGCAATCAACCCTGATATTTTATTAATGGATGAGGCATTTTCCGCCCTCGATCCATTAATTCGTACCGAAATGCAGGATGAACTGGTGAAATTACAGGCGAAACATCAGCGCACCATTGTCTTTATTTCCCACGATCTTGATGAGGCTATGCGTATTGGCGACAGGATTGCCATTATGCAAAATGGCGAGGTCGTACAGGTTGGTACCCCGGATGAGATCCTGAATAATCCGGCAAATGATTATGTCCGCACATTCTTCCGTGGCGTGGATATTAGTCAGGTCTTTAGCGCCAAAGATATTGCCCGTCGCAGTCCGGTCGGATTAATTCGTAAAACGCCAGGTTTTGGTCCCCGTTCGGCACTGAAATTATTACAGGATGAAGACCGTGAATATGGTTACGTCATTGAACGTGGCAATAAATTCGTGGGCGTCGTGTCCATCGACTCATTAAAATCAGCATTAAGCCAGGCGCAAGGGATTGAAGCGGCGCTTATCGACGCCCCTTTAGTCGTTGATGCGCAAACCCCACTCAGCGAGTTGCTCTCTCACGTCGGCCAGGCGCCCTGCGCGGTGCCGGTTGTCGATGAAGAACACCAGTATGTTGGCATTATTTCAAAACGTATGTTGCTACAGGCTTTAGATCGCGAGGGGGGTAACAATGGCTGATCAAACGAATCCGTGGGATACCGCACAGGTGGCCGATACTACGGCGCAAACGGCTGATGCCTGGGGAACACCGGCAGGCGTAGCCACGGACGGCGGCAGTACCGACTGGTTGAACAGCGCGCCCGCGCCAGCGCCTGAACACTTTTCTCTTCTGGACCCGTTCCATAAAACGCTGATCCCGCTGGATAGCTGGGTCACAGAGGGAATCGACTGGGCCGTCACCCATTTCCGTCCCCTTTTTCAGGGGATTCGTGTGCCGGTAGATTACATCCTTAACGGTTTTCAGCAACTGCTGCTGGGAATGCCCGCTCCTGTGGCGATTATTCTCTTTGCGCTGATTGCCTGGCAGGTTTCCGGCGTGGGCATGGGCGTCGCGGCGCTGATATCGCTGATCGCGATCGGCTCGATCGGCGCCTGGTCGCAGGCGATGATTACCCTGGCGCTGGTGCTGACCGCCCTGTTGTTCTGCGTCGTGATCGGATTACCGATGGGAATCTGGCTGGCGCGCAGCCCGCGCGCGGCCAAAATAGCGCGTCCGCTGCTGGATGCGATGCAGACCACGCCCGCGTTTGTCTATCTGGTGCCGATTGTCATGTTATTCGGCATCGGTAACGTGCCGGGCGTCGTAGTGACGATTATTTTTGCTCTACCGCCGATTGTACGCCTGACGATCCTGGGCATTAATCAGGTGCCTGCCGACTTAATTGAAGCGTCGCGTTCATTCGGCGCCAGCCCGCGCCAAATGTTGTTCAAAGTGCAACTACCGCTGGCGATGCCCACCATTATGGCAGGCGTTAATCAGACGCTGATGCTGGCTCTCTCGATGGTAGTCATCGCCTCGATGATTGCGGTCGGCGGACTTGGCCAGATGGTACTACGCGGCATTGGTCGTCTTGATATGGGGCTGGCAACCGTCGGCGGCGTCGGCATTGTGATCCTCGCCATCATTCTGGACCGTCTGACGCAGGCCGTCGGGCGCGACTCGCGTAGCCGCGGTAACCGTCGCTGGTATACCACCGGTCCTGTTGGGCTCATCACCCGCCCTTTCGTTAAGTAACTCTCCTGTCGCCCGGTGACGCTGTGCTTACCGGGCTTACAACCCCCTACCATCATTAAAGGAACAACGATGCGACATACCGTGATATTTGCCTCAGCGTTTGCCACCCTTGTCACCGCCAGCGCTTTCGCTGCCGACCTGCCTGGCAAAGGCATTACCGTCCAACCTATTCAAAGCACTATTTCTGAAGAGTCCTTCCAGACGTTACTGGTCAGCCGTGCGCTGGAAAAGTTGGGCTATACCGTCAATAAACCAAGTGAAGTCGATTACAACGTCGCCTATACCTCTATTGCCTCTGGCGATGCGACGTTTACCGCCGTGAACTGGCAGCCGCTGCATGATGATATGTATGCCGCGGCAGGCGGAGACAGAAAGTTTTACCGCGAGGGCGTCTTCGTCTCCGGCGCTGCGCAGGGGTATCTGATCGATAAAAAAACCGCCGAGCAGTACAACATCACCAATATCGCTCAGCTAAAAGATCCGAAGATCGCCAAAATCTTCGATACCAATGGCGACGGAAAAGCGGACATGATGGGCTGCTCGCCGGGCTGGGGCTGCGAAGCCGTGATCAATCACCAGAATAAAGCGTTTGATCTGGAAAAAACCGTTGAAGTCAGCCACGGTAACTACGCGGCGATGATGGCTGATACCATTACCCGTTTTAAAGAAGGCAAGCCGGTGCTGTATTACACCTGGACGCCGTACTGGGTGAGCGACGTCATGAAGCCGGGTAAAGATGTCGTCTGGCTACAGGTGCCGTTCTCCTCCCTGCCGGGCGAACAGAAAAATATTGATACTACACTGCCGAACGGCGCGAACTATGGGTTCCCGGTTAATACCATGCATATTGTCGCCAATAAGGCATGGGCGGAGAAAAACCCGGCGGCGGCGAAACTGTTCGCCATCATGAAGCTGCCTCTGGCGGATATCAACGCGCAGAACGCCATGATGCATGCGGGTAAATCGTCTGAAGCCGATGTTCAGGGCCACGTGGACGGCTGGATCAATGCCCACCAGCAGCAGTTTGACGGCTGGGTGAAAGAAGCGCTGGCCGCACAGAAATAATATCGTTTTTATGCCGGATAAGGTGCATTGCGCCATTATCCGGCCGACTCAATCTCTCCTCAAAGCGCACGATTCATCACGTCACCGTTCCCCTTTATTCATAAACATCCGCTATGATTGTTTTCCCAAGAAATTATTACCTGAATCACGATTACTCTAATGACGAAACCCACTCATGGGCTTAGCCCGGCGCTGATCGTTTTAATGTCTGTGGCCACGGGTCTGGCAGTCGCCAGCAACTACTACGCCCAGCCGCTGCTTGATACCATCGCGCATCACTTTTCACTTTCCGCCAGCTCCGCAGGGTTTATCGTTACCGCCGCGCAGTTGGGCTATGCCGCAGGCCTGTTGTTTCTGGTGCCGCTCGGCGACATGTTTGAACGCCGAACGCTGATTGTCTCCATGACGTTGCTGGCGGCTGGCGGAATGCTGATCACCGCCAGTAGTCAGTCGCTTAGCATGATGATCCTCGGAACGGCCTTAACCGGGTTGTTCTCCGTGGTGGCGCAGATTCTGGTTCCGCTGGCCGCCACGCTTGCGACGCCCGACACCCGCGGTAAAGTGGTCGGCACCATTATGAGCGGCCTGTTGCTGGGGATCCTGCTGGCGCGAACGGTCGCCGGACTGCTGGCAAACCTCGGCGGCTGGCGCACCGTATTTTGGGTAGCGTCGGCGCTGATGGCGCTGATGGCCGTCGCATTGTGGCGCGGGTTGCCAAAGCTCAAATCCGACACCCATCTTAACTACCCGCAACTGTTGGGTTCCGTATTCAGCCTGTTTATTCACGATAAGCTGCTGCGTACCCGCGCGCTGCTGGGCTGTCTGACCTTTGCTAATTTCAGCATCCTCTGGACGTCAATGGCCTTTTTGCTCGCCGCGCCGCCGTTTAGCTATTCTGAGGGGATGATAGGCCTGTTTGGCCTGGCGGGGGCCGCCGGCGCGTTGGGCGCGCGTCCGGCTGGCGGATTTGCTGATAAAGGTAAATCTCACCTCACCACCACGATCGGCTTACTGCTGCTGTTACTCTCCTGGCTGGCTATCTGGCTTGGACACACCTCGGTACTGGCGCTCATTATTGGTATTCTGGTACTGGATCTCACGGTTCAGGGCGTACATATCACCAATCAAACGGTCATCTATCGTTTGCATCCGGATGCGCGTAATCGGCTCACCGCCGGCTATATGACCAGCTACTTTATCGGCGGCGCCGCGGGTTCGCTGATTTCCGCCTCCGCCTGGCAACATGCCGGCTGGGCCGGCGTTTGTCTGGCGGGTGTCATGGTAGCCCTACTTAATTTACTGGTCTGGTGGCGAGGTTTTCACCGACAGGAAGCCGTAAATTAAGCGGATAGTGAGCGTTTACCTTTGTTTAAGCTCCTTAGGGTGTTAAGGAGCTTCCCAGTCTGTTAAGGTTATACTATTCATTTATCATGGTTATTTTTATATCGGTGAAGAATAATATAATTTTATGGAAAGCCCTGCCCTCCCATCTGCTCCCAGGCCAATGGCGCCCATTCAAGGATTTGAAGGTCGTTCACCGATAGCTATTCATGATATTCCGGTGGCTTTTGCATTGGGTTGTAAGGCCATTTTACAGGCTTTCGCCCCTCTCGCTTATCGTTTTCTTGTGTCTTTTTCATGCAGGCGCCCACGCTTTTCTCATCATTCCTGGATTCGCTACAGGCGGCGCTTTACTGGCCCAATGTACCCACTGGCGCCTCAGTCTGCGTATCATTGTCTGTTTTATAGTCTGAAAGAATAATTTTGATTTAATAATACATTTACTTTATTTGTCACTGTCGTTACTATATCGGCTGAAATTAATGAGGTCATGCCCAAATGGATAGTTCGTTTACGCCCATTGAACAAATGCTAAAATTTCGCGCCAGCCGTCACGAAGACTTCCCTTACCAGGAAATTCTTTTGACCCGCCTTTGTATGCACATGCAGGGCAAACTGCTGGAAAACCGCAATAAAATGCTTAAGGCTCAAGGGATTAACGAGACGTTGTTTATGGCGTTGATTACGCTGGAGTCTCAGGAAAACCACAGTATTCAGCCGTCTGAATTAAGCTGCGCGCTGGGTTCATCTCGCACCAATGCGACGCGCATTGCAGATGAACTGGAAAAACGAGGCTGGATTGAGCGTCGTGAGAGCGATAACGACCGCCGTTGCTTGCATCTGCAATTAACGGAGAAAGGTCAGGCATTTTTGCAAGAAGTGCTTCCTCCTCAGCATCATTGTCTGCATCAACTCTGGTCATCACTTAGCACAGCCGAAAAAGATCAACTTGAGCACATCACTCGTAAACTCCTGACGCGTCTTGATCAAATGGAGCAGGAAGGCACCGTTCTTGAGGCGCTGCGCTAACACGCCGACCCGCTCAAAAATCCAGATTAAAAACAGGAAAGCGGACAGGCCAGCATGTGTTACTGCTGGCCTTTCTGACAACAGGTCGGCTCAGCCGATGTGAATAATAAGATCGTGGAGAACAACATGAGCGAAAATGCGGAGATCCAAACCCCGCAGCAATCAGCTAAGAAGAAAGGCAAACGCAAAACAGCGCTGCTACTTCTTACCTTGCTCTTTATTATTATTGCCGTGGCATATGGAATTTATTGGTTTTTAGTATTGCGTCATATTGAAGAGACAGATGATGCTTACGTGGCAGGGAACCAGGTTCAAATCATGGCGCAAGTGTCAGGCAGCGTGACGAAAGTCTGGGCTGATAACACCGACTTTGTAAAAGAGGGCGATGTTCTGGTCACGCTCGATCAGACCGACGCCAGGCAGGCGTTTGAAAAAGCCAAAACGGCGCTGGCCTCCAGCGTGCGCCAGACGCACCAGTTGATGATTAACAGCAAGCAGTTGCAGGCGAATATCGACGTGCAAAAAACCGCCCTGGCGCAAGCGCAAAGCGACCTTAACCGCCGTGTGCCGCTGGGTAACGCCAATCTTATTGGCCGTGAAGAGCTGCAACACGCCCGCGATGCCGTCGCCAGCGCACAGGCACAGCTGGATGTCGCCATTCAACAGTACAATGCCAATCAGGCAATGATACTCAACAGTAAACTGGAAGATCAGCCTGCGGTTCAACAAGCAGCGACCGAAGTGCGTAACGCCTGGCTGGCGCTGGAGCGTACCCGCATCGTCAGTCCAATGACCGGTTATGTCTCCCGCCGCGCCGTTCAGCCTGGCGCGCAGATCAGCCCCACCACGCCGCTGATGGCCGTCGTACCTGCCACCGATCTGTGGGTGGACGCTAACTTTAAAGAGACCCAATTAGCGAATATGCGCATTGGACAGCCAGTCACGATTATTACTGATATTTATGGCGACGACGTAAAATATACCGGTAAAGTCGTCGGTCTGGATATGGGGACAGGCAGCGCCTTTTCTCTGCTGCCAGCGCAAAATGCGACAGGTAACTGGATTAAAGTGGTTCAACGTCTGCCGGTACGCGTCGAACTGGACGCCCGCCAGTTAGAACAACATCCGCTGCGTATTGGTTTATCGACGCTGGTAACCGTGGATACCGCTAATCGCGACGGTCAGGTACTGGCCAGCCAGGTACGAACGACGCCGGTTGCCGAAAGTAACGCACGCGAAATTAATCTCGCGCCGGTCAATAAACTGATCGACGACATCGTACAGGCTAACGCGGGTTAATCCTGAGGTGCGTGTGATGCAACAGCAAAAACCGCTGGAAGGCGCGCAGCTCGTCATCATGACGATCGCGCTGTCGCTGGCGACATTCATGCAGGTGCTGGACTCCACCATTGCCAACGTGGCGATTCCCACCATCGCCGGGAATCTGGGTTCTTCCCTAAGCCAGGGGACATGGGTTATCACCTCTTTCGGGGTGGCGAACGCCATCTCGATTCCCTTAACCGGCTGGCTGGCAAAACGCTTTGGCGAAGTCAAACTGTTCATGTGGTCAACGGTGGCCTTTGCCGCGGCCTCC
This sequence comes from Salmonella enterica subsp. houtenae serovar Houten, assembly GCA_900478215.1. NCBI lineage: Bacteria > Pseudomonadati > Pseudomonadota > Gammaproteobacteria > Enterobacterales > Enterobacteriaceae > Salmonella > Salmonella enterica. The sequence goes on along the minus strand of LS483478.1, from coordinate 990,475 downwards.
TGGGCCTGCGGCGTATCCAGCAGCCTGAATATGCTGATCTTCTTCCGCGTGGTGCAGGGCGTGGTCGCCGGGCCGTTGATTCCGCTCTCGCAAAGCCTGCTGCTGAATAACTATCCGCCTGCGAAGCGCTCCATTGCGCTGGCGCTCTGGTCAATGACCGTCATTGTCGCGCCGATTTGCGGCCCGATTCTGGGGGGCTACATCAGTGATAATTACCATTGGGGATGGATTTTCTTCATCAACGTGCCGATTGGCGTTGCCGTCGTCCTGATGACGTTACACACGCTGCGCGGACGTGAGACGCATACCGAACGGCGACGTATTGACGCCGTCGGTCTGGCGCTACTGGTGATTGGCATCGGCAGCCTGCAAATCATGCTCGATCGCGGTAAAGAGCTGGACTGGTTCTCCTCGCAGGAAATTATCATCCTGACCGTGGTCGCCGTCATCGCCATCAGTTTCCTGATCGTCTGGGAACTGACCGACGATCACCCTATCGTCGATCTCTCTCTTTTTAAATCGCGTAACTTCACTATCGGCTGCTTGTGCATCAGCCTTGCCTATATGCTCTATTTCGGCGCCATTGTTCTACTGCCGCAGCTTTTGCAAGAAGTGTACGGCTATACCGCAACGTGGGCAGGTCTGGCGTCGGCGCCAGTCGGCATTATTCCGGTAATTTTGTCGCCGATTATCGGACGCTTCGCGCATAAACTGGATATGCGCAGGCTGGTCACGTTCAGCTTCATTATGTACGCCGTTTGTTTTTACTGGCGCGCCTGGACGTTCGAACCGGGTATGGATTTCGGCGCTTCCGCATGGCCGCAGTTTATTCAGGGATTTGCCGTCGCCTGCTTCTTTATGCCGCTGACGACCATTACGCTCTCCGGGCTACCGCCCGAGCGGCTGGCGGCGGCATCAAGCCTGTCGAACTTCACGCGAACGCTGGCAGGGTCAATCGGCACCTCGATTACCACCACCATGTGGACCGATCGTGAGTCGCTACACCATGCTCAGCTAACGGAGTCGGTCACGGCGTATAATCCAAACGCTCAGGCTATGTACGATAAGCTGGAAGGCTTAGGGATGACGCACCAACAGGCGTCAGGCTGGATAGCCCAGCAGATCACGAATCAGGGGCTGATTATTTCCGCCAATGAAATTTTCTGGATGTCAGCCGGGATATTCCTGGTGCTGCTCGGCCTGGTCTGGTTCGCGAAACCGCCGTTCGGCGCAGGTGGCGGCGGCGGCGGCGCGCACTAATAAAAAAGCCAGTTCATATGAACTGGCTTTTTTTGCGCCGGGAAGTTATGCCGGATGGCGGCCTTGCCTTACCCGGCCTACGCAGCACTTGCCCAATATGTAGGCCCGGTAAGCGTTAGCGCCACCGGGCAGTAAGGGCACGACTAAATGTGCAATTCCTGCAACTTCTCTTTCGGCAGCGCCAGCTCGGTATTGTTATTCACGCGAATATCACCGTCCAGAATATGGCGGGCGATTTCCTGCGCTTCCTTCAGGGAGTGCATCTGCCAGGTACCGCACTGGTAGACGTTTAATTCCGGGATCTGGTTTTGATCCTGCACTTTCAGTACGTCGGCCATTGCCGCTTTCCACGCATCAGCAACGCGCTGCTCGTCAGGCGTACCGATCAGACTCATATAGAAACCGGTGCGGCAGCCCATCGGCGAGATATCAATAATCTCTACGCCGTTGCCGTTGAGGTGATCGCGCATAAAGCCAGCAAACAGGTGCTCAAGAGTATGAATCCCTTTTTCCGGCATCACTTCTTTATTCGGGACGCAGAAACGCAGATCGAAAACGGTGATGGTATCGCCGTGCGGGGTATTCATCGTTTTTGCCACGCGTACCGCCGGCGCTTGCATCCGGGTATGATCGACTGCGAAGCTATCTAACAATGGCATTTAGTCACCTCCGATAATTTTTTAAAAATAAACTGAACTCTTTGTTCCGGGGCGAGTCTGATTATATGAAAGACGCGCATTTGTTATCATCATCCCTGTTTTCAGTGATGAAATTTTGGCCACTCTGTGAGTGGCCTTTTTCTTTTGGGTCAGGCGTGCTTTGCAAGCCACGCGGCAAACGGCTCGGTATCCGCCGCCTCAATCTCCTGCTGACGACGTACTGAAGCGTCACGTTCAGCGATAAACTCTTCTTCCTGCAAAATCTCCAGCGACTCTTCGCGTAACAGATTACGGTAAGCCTCGCCGAGCGCTTTCCCGGTGCCGCCAATGCCGGTATCGATCATTGAGCGCAGAATACGTGCGGAGAACGTCAGCTCCGGGTTATCAAAACAGGCAACCAGTTCGTCGCATACTTTCTGATAATCCTCTCCCCCGTGGATACTGTCCAGCGTTTGCGCCACGCGTTTCAGATCGTGGAAGAGATCTTTCCCTACTTTAGGCAGCGGGAACTGCGCAGTTTCACAGCCAATCCCCAGGGTAAGGCCTGGTTTACGGCCTTCCAGAATAACGCGATTCCAATTGGCGCGCGTGCACAGTAGCTCGCTGCTGCTCATCTCCGGCGCGTCGGCCAGTACGCACCAGACCATAAAGAGATCGAGGAAACGCACCTGCTGTTCATCCACGCCGATCGGTGAAAATGGATTGATATCCAGAGAGCGTACTTCAATATACTCAATACCGCCGCGTAACAGCGCATCTGAAGGCGATTCGCCGCTGCGCGTCACGCGCTTGGGACGAATGGGCGCGTACAGCTCATTTTCAATTTGCAGAACGTTGCTGTTAATCTGTAGCCGCTTACCGTCTTTTTCCAGACCAATCCGCGCATACTCTTCTGACGGCGTTTTAATCGCCCGCTTCAGACCTGCAACATATTCATGGAGATCGTTAAACGTAATACCCAGATTGCTTTGCGACTTATTGGTATAGCCCAAATCACTTAAACGCAGCGACGTCGCATATGGCAGGTAGTACATGCCGCAGTCCGTTTTTTCAAACGGTAATGTGGTTGGCTTTCCTTGCAGGAAAGAGGAACAAATGGCCGGAGAGGCGCCAAACAGATAGGGGATGACCCAGCCAAAACGATAATAGTTGCGAATCAGGCGGAAATAGCCGGCAGAAATTTTTTCTTTTGCCGCTTCGCCTTCCGTAACGCCGCATTTCGCCTGCCAGAATGCCATCGGTAATGAAAAATTGTAATGTACGCCGGAGATGGTTTGCATCAAAGCGCCATAACGATTTTTCAGCCCTTCACGATAGAGCGTCTTAAAGCGCCCCGTATTTGATGTGCCGTACTGCGCCAGCTCTATGTCCTGCCCTTCCGCAATATAGCAGGGCATACTTAATGGCCACATCCGCTCATCGCCCAGTTTCCTGGCCGTATACCGGTGGAGATCGCGCATAAAGGTGAGCATATGCTGGATATCGCCATCGACTGGCGTAATAAACTCCAGTAGAGCTTCCGCAAAATCCGTGGTAATCCATTTATGGGTCAGCGCTGAACCTAACGCTTCAGGATGACCTGTTGTCGCCAGCGTGCCATCAGCATTTACACGCAGCGTTTCGCGCTCTAACCCGCGCTGTATCCCCTTTAACACCTGAGGATGTTTTTCCAGCCAGGCCAGAGCCTGTGATACGTCCGGGATCAAATTGACCTCCCGCCTGTCAAAATCGTTTTAATAAGCATAACTGTAATGGCGGCTATGCATGCCAAACCTACAATTATTACCACCACATCATGCCCTGAACCGTCGCCGCTGCGAGCGCAACATAGCGCAGCGCCTTACCAAGACACAAAAAAAAGATCGTCTGCCCCCACGGGATGCGCATCCATCCCGCTAACAGGCACAACAAATCACCGATGACCGGCATCCAGCTTAATAATAGTGTGGCTGCGCCATAACGCTTTAGCCAACCAGTCGCTTTTTCTTGCCAGCGCGACGTTTTGCGCAGCGGAAAGAAACGCCCAAGAATAACGTTAGTTACCCCTCCAAGGCTATTACCCATTGTTGCTGTTAAGACTAAGACCCAAGGATGACTGACTCCGGAGATCAGCATAGCAACCAAAACCACCTCAGAATTACCGGGTAACAGCGTAGCGCTGAGAAAACTACTGGTAAACAGAGACAGGAGCGACAGTGCGTCACTCACAATAGTCGGACATCCACGGCATCCATTCCCGCCGCCCGCGCCGCCTGTAAACCAAAATCGGCATCTTCAAATACCACGCACTGCGTCGGCATGACGCCCATCCGCTGCGCGCACAGTAAGAAGGTATCAGGCGCGGGTTTGTGATGCTGTACATGATCTGCCGCCACAACCGCATCAAAATAATGACGCAGCCCCAAATGCGCTAACAAGGCCTCCGCAATGGCGCTTTCGCTACCGGTACCGATCGACATGGGACGCCGTCCATGCCACGCTTTGACCACCTCAACCAACGGCAGTGGTTCTACGCAGTCCAGCAGGATGCTTTTTACCGCGTCGGTTTTCTCACGCGCCAGTGACAGGGGATCAAGATCGGCATGGTTAAGCTCAATGATTGACTGGGCGATAAGCCAGGTTGGCGAACCGTTAAGCGCGACCATCGCCTGTTCATCAAAACGAAGACCATAGCGCCCCAAAACCTCACGCCACGCTTTGCGATGCGTTGGTTCGGTATCCAGGAGAGTACCGTCCATATCAAAGATCAAACCAGCATAGCGTGCGTACATCGTGTTCTCGCAAACCGAATAACCAGACAGTACTTTATCGCAATTGATTGATTTTGTCGCTAATAGAGATGAAGAGGAATGTTCAGGATAAGAGGAAAACCGATCGCAGGGCAATAACGCATCCGGGAGGATTACTCGCCTTACGGGCCGTGGCTGAAACAACGTTATCCTTCCTGGCGCCAGCGGTGATTACCGCTATCTTATCCGCATCCTCATCGCTGAAAGCACGGAGATTATGGTGCATCCGGGAGGATTCGAACCTCCGACCGCTCGGTTCGTAGCCGAGTACTCTATCCAGCTGAGCTACGGATGCATTGGGAAATTGGCTTTACTGCCGATATTGATACCGCGGTGAAGGCCGTATCAAATAAGAGATGGTGCATCCGGGAGGATTACTCGCCTTATGGCTCGCCCTTCGGGCCGTTGCTGAAGCAACGTTATCCTTCCTGGTGCCAACGGTGATTACCGCTATCTCATCCGCATCTTCATCGCTGAAAGTACGGAGAATATGGTGCATCCGGGAGGATTCGAACCTCCGACCGCTCGGTTCGTAGCCGAGTACTCTATCCAGCTGAGCTACGGATGCATCGGAAAACTTGCTTTACTGCCGATATTGATACCGCGGTGTAAGCCGTATCAAGTAAGAGATGGTGCATCCGGGAGGATTCGAACCTCCGACCGCTCGGTTCGTAGCCGAGTACTCTATCCAGCTGAGCTACGGATGCATCGGGAAACTTACTTTACTGCAGATTTTGATACCGCGGTGAAAGCCGTATCAAGTAAGAGATGGTGCATCCGGGAGGATTCGAACCTCCGACCGCTCGGTTCGTAGCCGAGTACTCTATCCAGCTGAGCTACGGATGCAAATGGCGGTGAGGCGGGGATTCGAACCCCGGATGCAGCTTTTGACCGCATACTCCCTTAGCAGGGGAGCGCCTTCAGCCTCTCGGCCACCTCACCACACGCCTCTTACGAGTGCTTCGAAGAACTTGTTTCTGCTCATCGTCGCTGCGTGGCGCACATATTACTTTCTGGGACTTATAAGTCAAACAATTTTTCCAGAGCTTTTATCGTTTGCACACTTCACGCGCAATTAGTCTGTAAAAAAGCCAAAAAGAGTGTTTTATCAACAGATAATTTAATGACGCGCTGGCCGCCAAAAGCACAACATATCAGCAGTGAGGTTGAAAAAAGTCATGAAGGGATAACGTGGGCGAGCGAGAAGAGAGGCTGCGTCTCACCCGAAAAGTGAGACGCGAAAACCTTAGTAACTGGACTGCTGGGATTTTTCAGCCTGGATACGCTGGTAGATCTCTTCACGATGGACAGAAACTTCTTTCGGGGCGTTCACGCCAATACGCACCTGGTTGCCCTTCACCCCTAAAACTGTCACGGTGACCTCATCGCCAATCATGAGGGTCTCACCAACTCGACGAGTCAGAATCAGCATTCTTTGCTCCTTGAAAGATTAAAAGAGTCGGGTCTCTCTGTATCCCGGCATTATCCATCATATAACGCCAAAAAGTAAGCGATGACAAACACCTTAGGTGTAAGCAGTCATGGCATTACATTCTGTTAAACCTAAGTTTAGCCGATATACAAAACTTCAACCTGACTTTATCGTTGTCGATAGCGTCGACGTAAACGCCGCAGCACAGGCTGCGGCGCCAACGAACGCTTATAATTATTGCAATTTTGCGCTGACCCAGCCTTGTACACTGGCTAACGCTGCAGGCAGAGCTGCCGCATCCGTACCACCGGCTTGCGCCATGTCCGGACGACCGCCACCCTTACCGCCCACCTGCTGAGCGACCATACCAATCAATTCCCCTGCTTTGACCCGGTCGGTCACATCCTTCGACACGCCCGCAATCAGGGAAACCTTACCTTCAACAACCGTTGCCAGTACGATAACGGTAGACCCCAGTTGATTTTTCAGATCATCAACCATGGTTCGCAGCATTTTCGGCTCAATACCAGCAAGCTCGCTGACCAGGAGCTTCACGCCGTTGAGATCGACCGCTTTACTGGAAAGATTTGCACTCTCCTGCGCTGCGGCCTGATCCTTCAACTGCTGCAACTCTTTTTCCAGTTGACGCGTACGTTCCAGCACGGCACGCACTTTGTCGCCCAGATTCTGGCTGTCGCCCTTCAGCAGATGCGCAATATCGTTTAAGCGATCGCTTTGTGCGTGAACGGTGGCCATGGCGCCTTCACCGGTTACCGCCTCAATACGACGAACGCCCGCTGCGGTGCCGGACTCAGAGATAATACGGAATAGTCCGATATCACCGGTACGCGTTGCGTGGGTACCGCCGCACAGCTCGGTAGAGAAGTCGCCCATACTCAATACGCGTACACGTTCGTCATATTTCTCGCCAAACAGCGCCATGGCCCCTTTCGCCTTCGCGGCTTCAAGATCCATAATATGCGTTTCGATCGGTAAATTACGACGGATTTGCGCATTCACTAAATCTTCAACCTCACGAATCTCCGACGGCTTCATCGCTTCATTGTGCGAGAAGTCGAAGCGCAGCACTTTATCGCTAACCAGCGAACCTTTCTGCGCAACGTGTGCCCCAAGCACCTGGCGCAACGCCGCGTGCATCAGGTGCGTGGCGGAGTGGTTCAGACGGATACGTGCGCGGCGCGCTTCATCTACGTCAGCCTGTACCGCATCGCCCACTTGCAAAGCGCCCGCGGACAATTTGCCAAGGTGACCAATCGCCTGACCATATTTTTGCGTATCGTCCACAGCAAAAGTAAATCCAGCGCCTTTCAGCTCGCCTTTATCGCCAACCTGACCGCCTGATTCCGCATAAAATGGGGTCTGATCCAGCACGACAACCGCTTCCTGTCCCGCGTCAATCGCTTCAACCGCTTTACCATCGACAAACAGCGCAGTAACTTTGCCGTTCAGTTCCAGATGGTCATAACCTTTAAATTCAGAAGCGCTATCAACGCGGATCATCGCGTTGTAGTCCGCGCCAAAACCGCTAGCGTCGCGCGCGCGACGGCGTTGCTCTTCCATGGCGGCTTCAAAACCGGCTTCGTCGACTTTGATGTTGCGCTCACGGCAGACGTCCGCCGTCAGATCGACCGGGAAACCATAAGTATCATACAGACGGAAAGCAGTTTCGCCGTCCAGGGTGTCGCCCTGCAATTTCGCCAGTTCTTCATCCAGCAGCGCCAGACCGCGCTCCAGCGTACGGGCGAACTGCTCTTCTTCCGTTTTCAGAACCTGCTCGACCTGCGCCTGCTGACGTTTCAACTCTTCGCCTGCGGAACCCATTACCTCAATCAGCGGCCCAACCAGCTTGTAGAAGAAGGTCTCTTTCGCGCCCAGCATGTTGCCGTGACGAACCGCGCGACGAATAATGCGACGCAGCACATAACCCCGGTTTTCATTCGACGGTAGCACGCCATCGGCAACCAGGAATGCGCAGGAACGGATGTGGTCGGCGATAACGCGCAGCGACTTGTTAGAGAGATCGGTCGCGCCGGTCACTTTCGCTACCGCTTCGATCAACGTGCGGAACAGGTCGATTTCATAGTTAGAGTTAACGTGTTGCAGTACCGCGGCAATACGCTCCAGCCCCATACCGGTATCTACGGACGGTTTCGGCAAAGGTTCCATAGTACCGTCAGCCTGACGGTTGAACTGCATAAAGACGATGTTCCAGATCTCAATATAGCGATCGCCGTCTTCTTCCGGGCTTCCCGGAGGGCCGCCCCAGATGTGGTCGCCATGATCGTAGAAAATTTCGGTGCACGGACCGCAGGGACCGGTGTCGCCCATCTGCCAGAAGTTATCCGATGCGTATGGCGCGCCTTTATTGTCGCCGATACGGATAATACGCTCGCGCGGGATGCCGACTTCTTTTTCCCAGATCTCATAGGCTTCATCGTCGGTTTCATAGACGGTGACCCATAAACGCTCTTTTGGCAGAGCAAACCAGTTTTCACCGGTCAGTAATTCCCATGCGAACTGAATGGCGTCGTGTTTGAAGTAATCGCCGAAGCTGAAGTTGCCCAGCATTTCGAAGAAAGTATGGTGACGTGCAGTGTATCCGACATTTTCCAGATCGTTGTGTTTACCCCCCGCGCGTACGCAACGCTGGGAAGTGGTTGCACGGGAATAATTACGTTTATCTAGCCCAAGGAAAACATCCTTGAACTGGTTCATCCCGGCATTGGTAAACAACAGAGTGGGGTCATTGTTAGGCACCAGGGAACTGCTGGCAACTACCTGATGCCCTTTACTATGGAAAAAGTCGAGAAACGCCTGACGGATCTCAGCGGTGCTCTTGCTCATAATTATCCTGAAATCAAGCTACACTTCATCCTTCAGGCCGCCTCTGCGTTGGCTAAGAGTTCTCCGGTCACTCGTTCCCGAGGCTCACTTACCGCTTTGATACGGCTTGAATGATTTTGTGTATTTAAGGAATATTCGTCGCAGACGCTGTTCGCCGTTAAGCAACCCGCGTCCAGACGGAAAAAGTGGGAATAAGATAAGTTTTCTTTACCGGGAAGTAAAATCCCGTATGCGCTCAATCTGCAAAATTTCGCCATATTTGCTGGATATCGTCCATCAGATACCCGCGATAGAGCAAAAAACGCTGTACCTTAACCTTCTCTGAAAAGGTTGAAGGGAGTGGCTCGCCATATTTGCGAACAGCCTGTTCACGTGCCATTTCATTCCAGTCAATTTCACATTCTCGCATCGCTTTTTCAGTCGATTCACGGGAGATGCCTTTCTGATTCAACTCCTGGCGAATACGCGCCGGGCCATAGCCTTTGCGGCTACGACTGGCGATAAAGCGCATCACGAAGCGCTCGTCATCAAGATAGTGATGTTCGTGGCACCAGGCGATCACGCGCTCATAATCGTCTGTCGTCGCATCAATCTCTTCCGGCCCATTTTTGCCCATCACCGGCGCGGAGAGTTTACGCCGTAATTCCTGCTCGCTGTGATCGCGGACAGCAAGGATACGTACCGCACGATCAAGGAGACGAGCATAAGCGGGACGGCGCGATGTGGGTTCACTCATAAAAAACCTTAACAAGGGTAAATGCAAAAAGGGCCGCATAAATGCAGCCCTTGATGGTAATTTAACGTTTTGCTGAATGGCGGCTTCGTTTTGTCCGACCAACCATCACCTGCCGATTAAAAATCTTCGTTGGTTTCTGCAACGCCTTCGCTATCATCAACGGCGAAATCGGGCGTGGCATTCTGATTACTCAACAGTAATTCACGCACTTTTTTCTCGATCTCTTTCGCTGTCGCTGGGTTCTCTTTCAGCCAAGTAGTCGCGTTCGCTTTACCCTGGCCAATCTTCTCGCCGTTGTAGCTGTACCATGCGCCCGCTTTCTCGATCAGCTTCTCTTTCACGCCCAGGTCAACCAGTTCGCCATAGAAGTTAATGCCTTCGCCGTAGAGGATCTGGAACTCGGCCTGCTTAAACGGCGCGGCGATTTTGTTTTTCACCACTTTCACACGCGTTTCACTACCCACGACGTTATCGCCCTCTTTCACCGCGCCGATACGGCGGATATCAAGACGAACAGAAGCGTAGAATTTCAGCGCGTTACCGCCGGTCGTCGTTTCCGGGTTACCGAACATCACGCCAATCTTCATACGGATCTGGTTGATGAAAATCAACAGCGTGTTGGACTGTTTCAGGTTCCCCGCCAGCTTACGCATCGCCTGGCTCATCATACGCGCCGCAAGGCCCATGTGAGAGTCGCCGATTTCGCCTTCGATTTCCGCTTTCGGCGTTAGCGCCGCTACGGAGTCGACCACAATGACGTCCACCGCGCCTGAGCGCGCCAGCGCGTCACAGATTTCCAGCGCCTGCTCGCCGGTATCCGGCTGAGAACAGAGCAGGTTATCGATATCGACGCCCAGCTTGCGTGCGTAAACAGGGTCAAGCGCGTGTTCCGCATCGATAAATGCACAAGTTTTACCTTCACGCTGCGCTGCGGCAATCACCTGCAGCGTCAGGGTCGTTTTACCGGAAGATTCCGGCCCGTAAATTTCGACAATACGGCCCATCGGCAGACCGCCCGCACCGAGTGCGATGTCCAGTGAAAGCGAACCGGTGGAGATAGTTTCCACATCCATAGAGCGGTCTTCACCCAGACGCATGATGGAGCCTTTACCAAATTGCTTTTCAATTTGGCCCAGTGCTGCCGCCAACGCTTTCTGTTTGTTTTCGTCGATAGCCATTATTACTCCTGTCATGCAACTTGGTATTGAACCGGATAGTGAATTCGTACTGTTGAAGCAATTATACTGTATGCTCATACAGTATCAAGTGTTTTGTAGAAATTGTTGCCGCAGGGTTTGTAGCGCGTACGTCGTCGCCTGTCGACGCACCGATTCACGGTCGCCGCTGAAGCATTCCCGACGCGTAATCCCTTCTCCGCTGACGCTGGCGAAAGCAAACCACACCGTACCAACCGGCTTTTCTTCACTGCCGCCATCCGGCCCGGCAATCCCGCTAATAGCGACAGCAAAATCGGCGCGAGCGGCCTTCAGCGCCCCGATCGCCATTTCCACCACTACGGGTTCGCTGACCGCGCCATGCTGCGCCAGGGTCTCTTCACGCACGCCAATCATCTGCGCTTTGGCTTCATTACTATAGGTGACAAAGCCGCGTTCAAACCAGGCGGAACTTCCGGCGATGTCGGTAATGGCTTTCGCCAGCCAGCCGCCGGTACAGGACTCCGCTGTCGTTACGGTCGCCCCGCGCGCTTTTAACGCCAGCCCGACCTGTTCGCTAAGCCGCATCAGTTCACTGTCAGTCATCATGACCTCTGTCAGTTAGAAATCTTGCCGCACAAAGATAGCACTTTCTAACCAGAGATGGGGACGGGCGGTCGATTTTACGAGGAGGGTGCCAAAAAATTCGTTGATCAGCGGAAAGCGTTGCCGAATGACAATGCATCTTATCCGGCCTGTGAGGAAGGCCGGATAAGTCAGGAGCAAATTAGCGCACCCGCGCCAGCGCTACCGCCTGCCCCAGTTGCCAAACCGCCATCGCATAATGCGTGCTGTGGTTATATCGGGTAATCGTGTAGAAGTTCGGCAGGCCGTACCAGTACTGATAGCCCGTACCGATATCCAGACGAAGCAGGCTGGCTTCCTGATGATTGCCCAACGATTGCTGCGGCGTTAAGCCTGCGGCGGCAAGCTGAGAGAGGCTGTATTTTGTTTTGAAACCATTCGCCAGTCCCGGCGCCTGACCATTAGCGGGTATCGCAACCGCATCGCCTTTCACCCAACCATGCGCTTTGAAATAGTTCGCCACGCTGCCGATAGCATCAACCGGGTCCCATAGGTTGATGTGATTGTCGCCATTAAAATCAACCGCGTATTCTTTATAGGAGGACGGCATAAACTGACCATAGCCCATCGCGCCCGCAAAGGAACCTTTCAGATTGAGCGGATCGTCTTGCTCATCGCGCGCCATGAGCAGGAAGGTTTCCAGCTCGCCGGAGAAATATTCCGCCCGGCGCGGATAGTTAAATGATAGCGTCGCCAGAGCGTCCAGAATCCGTGTTTTCCCCATGATACGTCCCCAGCGGGTTTCCACGCCGATGATGCCCACGATGATCTCCGGCGGTACGCCGTATACCTGCCAGGCGCGGTTCAGCGCATCTTCATACTGATTCCAGAACGCGACGCCGTTTTGCACGTTATCCGGCGTAATAAATTGTTTGCGGTAGCGCAGCCAGGCGCCATTTGGTCCGGCGGGCGGCTGAGTGGTCGGCGCTTGTCTGTCCATCAGTCGCAGAACGTAATCCAGTCTTTTAGACTGCGAGAGGATCTCTTGCAACTGCTGATGGTCGAAACCGTGTTTACTGACCATTTTATCAATGAACTGCTGCGCATTAGGGTTATTGGCGAAGTCGCCGCCCATTTGCATGACGTTATGCTGCGGCTCAAGCAGGAAGCCGCCGGAAGGCGTGCCCGTCGTCGTTTGAGTCTCGGAAGATTTTGGTGTGCTGCTACAGGCAGCAAGCAATACGCAAAGTGGAAGTAACGCTACATAACGACGCTTGAACATGAGACATCCATTAAACAAATTCAGCCAGGGAGAAGTATGGTAAAGCATCCCCCGCCGCACAAGGAAGCGGCGCAAGAGAATAAATCACCTTTCACCTCTTTTCAGCTTGTACCTGTTCTCCCGCTCCGCCAACCTTTCACATTAAAATATTTTTCTTTTATTTTTCGATCAAAATAACACTTTTAAAACTTTCAATATGATTACAATGAACAGGAGGTTAGCAAGAAAACTAAAAACCCTACAGGAGAGAACAATGATCGAAACCATTACACATGGTGCGGAGTGGTTCATCGGGTTATTCCAGAAAGGCGGAGAGGTGTTTACCGGTATGGTGACCGGTATTCTTCCGCTACTGATAAGCCTGCTGGTTATCATGAATGCGCTCATCAATTTTATCGGCCAGCAGCGTATTGAGCGTTTTGCCCAACGCTGCGCCGGAAATCCGCTATCCCGTTACCTGCTTTTACCGTGTATCGGGACGTTTGTTTTTTGTAATCCGATGACCCTGAGTCTGGGACGCTTTATGCCGGAGAAGTACAAACCGAGCTATTACGCGGCGGCCTCCTATAGCTGTCACTCCATGAACGGTCTGTTTCCGCATATCAATCCCGGCGAACTGTTTGTTTATCTGGGGATCGCCAGCGGACTCACCACGTTAGGGCTTCCTCTCGGCCCGCTCGCGGTGAGCTATCTACTGGTAGGTCTGGTGACGAACTTCTTCCGCGGTTGGGTCACCGATCTCACCACCGCTATTTTTGAGAAAAAAATGGGGATTCAACTTGATCAGAAAGTTCATCTGACAGGAGCGGTATCATGACTCGGGTTCGTATTGAGAAAGGCGCCGGCGGCTGGGGCGGCCCGCTTGAACTGGACGTTACGCCAGGCAAAAAGATCGTCTATATCACAGCCGGTACGCGCCCGGCGATCGTCGACAAACTGGCGCAACTAACAGGCTGGCAAGCGGTGGACGGCTTTAAAGAAGGCGAACCGCCGGAAGCGGAGATCGGCGTGGCCATTATCGATTGCGGCGGTACGCTGCGCTGCGGTATCTACCCGAAACGCCGGATTCCAACCATTAATATTCACTCGACGGGTAAGTCCGGCCCGCTGGCGCAGTATATTGTTGAGGATATTTATGTCTCCGGCGTAAAAGAAGAAAACCTCACTCTTGTCGGCGAAACGTCTGCCAGCCCGCAGCCTGCCGCAGCGACAGCAGGACGTGACTACGACACCAGCAAAAAAATCACCGAGCAGAGCGACGGCCTGCTGGCAAAAGTCGGCATGGGAATGGGCTCCGCCGTGGCGGTACTGTTCCAGTCCGGTCGCGACACCATTGATACGGTCCTGAAAACAATCCTGCCGTTTATGGCGTTCGTGTCGGCGCTGATCGGCATCATTATGGCCTCAGGTCTTGGCGACTGGATCGCCCACGGCCTGGCGCCGTTAGCCAGCCATCCGCTGGGGCTGGTGACACTGGCATTGATCTGCTCTTTCCCGCTGCTGTCGCCGTTTCTCGGCCCCGGCGCGGTTATCGCTCAGGTCATTGGCGTCCTGATCGGCGTTCAGATAGGTCTGGGCAATATCCCCCCGCATCTGGCGCTTCCCGCCCTGTTCGCGATTAACGCGCAGGCGGCCTGCGACTTTATCCCGGTCGGCCTATCGTTGGCGGAGGCGAAACAAGACACCGTTCGCGTCGGCGTGCCTTCTGTGCTGGTCGGACGCTTCCTGACTGGCGCGCCTACGGTGCTTATCGCCTGGTTTGTTTCCGGCTTTATCCAATAAGAGGTTCAGACATGAGCGTGATTTATCAAACCACCATCACCCGTATCGGCCAGAGCGCGACGGAGGCGCTTGGCGAACAGATGCTGATTACGTTTCGGGAAGGCGCGCCAGCGGATATCGAAGAATTTTGCTTCATCCACTGTCATGGCGAACTGACCGGCGCGCTGCAGCCTGGCGCGCGGTGTGAACTGGGCCAGCATTGCTATCCGGTCACGGCGGTCGGCAGCGTAGCCGAGCAAAACCTGCGTGAACTGGGGCATATCACTCTGCGCTTCGATGGTCTGCGCGAAGCGGAATTTCCCGGCACCGTACACGTTGCGGGGCCAGTACCGGACGATATCGCGCCGGGCTGTATTTTGACGTTTGTCGCTTAAGGAGAAAGACATGAATCAAGTTGCCGTTGTCATTGGCGGAGGCCAGACCCTGGGGGCATTCCTTTGCCGTGGGCTTGCAGAAGTAGGATACCGCGTAGCAGTCGTTGATATTCAAAGCGATAAAGCCGCGAATGTCGCCCAGGAAATTACCGCCGATTTTGGCGAAGGCATGGCGTACGGTTTTGGCGCCGACGCCACCAGCGAGCAGAGCGTGCTGGCGCTCTCCCGCGGCGTAGACGAGATTTTCGGGCGCGTCGATCTGTTAGTTTACAGCGCGGGTATCGCCAAAGCGGCGTTTATCAGCGATTTCCAGTTGGGCGATTTTGACCGCTCGCTACAGGTGAATCTGGTGGGCTATTTCCTCTGCGCCCGTGAGTTTTCCCGCCTGATGATCCGCGACGGCATTCAGGGGCGCATTATGCAGATTAACTCTAAATCCGGCAAAGTGGGCAGTAAACACAACTCCGGCTACAGCGCGGCGAAATTCGGCGGCGTGGGGTTAACCCAGTCTCTGGCGCTGGACCTGGCGGAATACGGCATTACCGTACATTCGCTGATGCTCGGCAACCTGTTGAAATCGCCGATGTTCCAGTCATTGCTGCCGCAATACGCCACTAAACTGGGCATTAAGCCCGACGAGGTGGAACAGTATTACATTGATAAGGTACCGCTCAAACGCGGGTGTGATTATCAGGATGTGCTGAACATGCTGCTATTTTATGCCAGTCCGAAAGCGTCTTATTGCACCGGGCAGTCGATCAACGTGACCGGCGGGCAGGTGATGTTCTGACCGTGAATTGCCGGATGGCGATGTAACCGTCTTATCCGGCCTACGGCGCCATCGGGCAAAACAACAGGAGCGCATTATGGTTTCCACTCTGATTACCGTCGCCGTTATCGCCTGGTGTGCGCAACTGGCGCTGGGCGGCTGGCAGATCGCCCGCTTTAATCGGGCTTTCGATAAACTTAGCCAGCAGGGGCGGATCGGCGTCGGGCGCTCCGGCGGGCGTTTTAAGCCCCGGGTGGTGGTGGTCGTGGCGCTGGATGAACAACAGCGGGTGACGGACGCTTTATTGATGAAAGGCCTTACGGTATTCGCCAGACCGGTTAAAATTGCCGCAATGCAAGGAAAACATTTGCATGAATTACGGCCTGATGTGATCTTTCCCCATGATTCGCTCGCGCAGAATGCACTATCATTGGCGCTTAAACTGAAACATGGGTAATTTCGTTGTGAATGCGAATAGCTTGCGAAATTATCATTTTGCAACCAATACCCTAAATAATTCGAGTTGCAGGAAGGCGGCGACGCAGCGAATCCCCAGGAGCGTACATCAGTACGTGACCGGGGTGAGCGAGGAAAGCCAACGCACATGCAGCGTGAAGTATGACGGGTAAATACATAAGTCAGGGTAATCACGCCTATGAAACCTCGTCAGCGTCAGGCCGCGATTCTGGAGCACCTGCAAAAACAGGGAAAATGCTCGGTTGAAGAACTGGCCCAGTACTTTGACACGACAGGCACCACTATCCGCAAAGATCTGGTCATTCTGGAAAATGCCGGAACCGTCATCCGTACCTATGGCGGCGTGGTGCTGAATAAAGAAGAGTCCGATCCGCCTATTGATCACAAAACGCTTATCAATACCCACAAAAAAGCGCTGATAGCCGCAGCCGCCGTAAAATATATCCATGATGGCGATTCCATTATTCTGGACGCCGGAAGTACCGTGTTACAGATGGTGCCGTTGCTTTCGCGTTTTAGCAACATCACGGTGATGACCAACAGCCTCCATATTGTCAACGCGCTATCGGAGCTGGACAACGAACAAACTATCCTGATGCCCGGCGGCACCTTCCGTAAAAAATCGGCGTCGTTTCACGGTCAACTAGCGGAAAACGCCTTTGAGCAATTCAGCTTTGATAAACTTTTCATGGGAACTGACGGTATTGACCTGAACGCCGGTGTGACCACGTTTAATGAGGTTTACACCGTCAGTAAGGCTATGTGCAATGCCGCACGCGAGGTGATTCTGATGGCGGACTCCTCAAAATTTGGTCGTAAAAGCCCCAATGTGGTATGCAGTCTGGAAAGCGTCGACAAACTGATCACGGACGCGGGTATCGATCCGGCATTTCGTCAGGCGCTGGAAAAGAAAGGAATTACCGTTATCACAACCGGAGAAAGCCATGAGTGATGTACTACTAAACGCGGGCCGTCAGACCTTAATGCTGGAGTTACAGGAAGCCAGCCGTCTGTCGGAGCGCCTGGGCGATGATTTTGTCCGCGCCGCCAATATCATTATTCACGGTGAAGGCAAAGTGATCGTCTCCGGCATTGGTAAGTCAGGCCATGTTGGTAAAAAAATCGCCGCGACGCTTGCCAGTACCGGTACTCCCGCTTTTTTTGTTCATCCGGCGGAAGCGCTGCATGGCGATCTGGGGATGATTGAAAGCCGCGACGTGATGTTATTTATCTCCTATTCCGGCGGCGCAAAAGAACTCGATCTCATCATCCCGCGTCTGGAAGATAAATCCGTCGCGCTGCTGGCGATGACCGGTAAACCTCACTCTCCGCTGGGGCGCGCGGCAAAAGCTGTTCTGGATATTTCCGTCGAGCGTGAAGCCTGCCCGATGCATCTGGCACCGACGTCCAGTACCGTCAACACGCTGATGATGGGCGATGCGCTGGCGATGGCGGTAATGCAGGCGCGCGGTTTTAACGAAGAAGATTTCGCCCGTTCGCATCCGGCTGGCGCACTGGGCGCGCGTTTGCTCAATAATGTGCATCACCTGATGCGCCAGGGCGATGCAATACCGCAGGTGATGCTCGCCACCAGCGTGATGGATGCAATGCTGGAACTGAGCCGTACCGGTCTGGGGCTGGTGGCGGTTTGCGATGAGCAACATGTTGTGAAAGGCGTCTTTACCGATGGCGACCTGCGTCGCTGGCTGGTGAGCGGCGGCGCACTCACCACGCCAGTAAGCGAAGCCATGACGCCCAACGGTATTACGCTCCAGGCGCAAAGCCGCGCCATTGTCGCCAAAGAGCGCCTGATGAAACGCAAAATTACCGCCGCGCCGGTGGTCGATGAAAACGGCAAACTCACCGGCGCCATTAACCTGCAGGATTTCTACCAGGCGGGGATTATCTAATCCTTCAGTCCCAGCCGCTTCGCCAGCCGGTGCAGGTTGGCGACGTCGGTTTCCAGCGCCCGCGCGCTGGCCGCCCAATTGTGATTATTTTGCGCCAGCGCCTGGCGAATCATCTCTCGCTGGAAGTTCTCCGTCGATTCGCGCAAATTGCGGCAGGTCGGCAGCGCCAGATCGCTTTCCGCAGGCGGCGCGAGTAAAACGTCCTCTGACAAGGCAAAGTGCTGCGCCTCCAGTATCACCTCATCCCCAGCCCGGGTCGCTCTCGCCAGCACGACCGCGCGGTGAATAGCATGTTCCAGTTCCCGGACGTTGCCCGGCCAGCCATAGTTGAGCAAATGGCGGCGCGCGCCGGGACTCAGCACTACGCGGGACAGCCCCAGCCGCAGTCGGCACTGCTCGCAAAAATAGCCCGCCAACAGCACCACATCATCGCCGCGCTCGCGTAGCGGCGGCACAAAGAGCGGGAAAACACTCAGGCGATGGAACAGATCGGCGCGGAAACGTCCCGCCAGCACCTCTTCACGCAGGTCACGGTTAGTCGCCGCCAACACCCGCACATCCACGCGCAGGCTACGATCGTCGCCGACGCGTTGAATATCGCCATACTGCAATACGCGCAGTAGCTTGGCCTGTAGCGCCAGCGACAGTTCGCCAATCTCATCCAGAAACAGCGTACCGTTATCGGCCATTTCGAACTTCCCGCTACGGTGACTGATGGCGCCGGTAAATGCACCTTTTACATGACCAAACAACTCGCTCTCCGCCACGCTTTCCGGCAGCGCGGCGCAATTGAGATAGACCAGCGGATTGATCGCTCTGGGGGAGCCCTGATGAATGGCTTTCGCCACCAGCTCTTTACCGGTCCCCGTTTCACCGCCGATCAGCACGTTAAGATCGGAGCCCGCTACAATCTCGATCTCTTTTTTTAACTGCGTCATTACAGGCGACAGGCCGATCATGTGCGTCTCTTTTATCGGTTCGAACGCGCCAGACGCCCCCGGCAGCATGTTCTGGCTTTCCAGTTGTTCAATCAACAGCGCATTACTCAATGCCCCGGCGGTCAGCGCGGCGATAAGCCGCAGCTCTTCATCGCTGAATACCTCGAACTGCTCCGGCGTCATAGCATCAAGGGTCAGCGCACCGATGAGGTTCTGTCCGGCAAACAGCGGCAGACCAACACAGGCGTGGACTTTCAGGCTTTCCTGTCCGGGAATTAACCCGTCGTACGGATCGGGCAAATCGCTATCGGCCGGAAAACGCACTACGTCCCCCGCGCGGGCGATGGCTTCCAGGCGCGGATGCCCTTCCAGGGCAAAACGTCTGCCGAGCACGTCCTGCGCCAGGCCATCAATCGCCAATGGAATAAATTGTCGTGATTCATAACGCAACAGCGCCGAGGCGTCGCACGCCAGCACCTGACGCAGCGTAGTAATCAACCGTTGAAAACGATCCTGATGCCCGATGCCGCGTTGTAACTCAATGGCGATGCCCGCCAATACCTCCACGGAAAAACTCATGGCTACCTCATTGTCATTTTGACAATACATAGTGTCATATTGACAGCGCTATTTATAGTCTTTTTGACTATATCTAAAATAAAATTCATTATAACTTCATATAAATCAAGACGATGAAAGGTTGGCACACTACCTGCAATAAGTAAAACCACTTTTTGCAAACGTTGAGTGAATTGAGGTGGTTATGTCTATTCTGGTTAAAAATAATATTCATTGGGTTGGCCAGCGCGATTGGGAAGTACGTGATTTTCATGGAACCGAATACAAAACGCTGCGCGGCAGCAGCTATAACAGCTATCTCATTCGTGAAGAAAAGAATGTGCTGATCGATACCGTCGATCATAAGTTTAGCCGTGAGTTTGTGCAAAATCTGCGCAGTGAAATCGACCTCGCGGACATCGACTACATCATCATTAACCATGCCGAAGAAGACCATGCGGGCGCGCTGACCGAACTGATGGCGCAGATCCCGGACGCGCCTATCTACTGTACCGCCAACGCCATTGATTCTATCAACGGCCATCACCATCACCCGGAATGGAATTTTAAGGTAGTGAAAACCGGCGATACGCTGGATATCGGCAACGGCAAGCAGTTGATCTTCGTGGAAACGCCGATGCTGCACTGGCCGGACAGCATGATGACCTATATGACCGGCGACGCGGTGTTATTCAGCAACGATGCCTTTGGTCAGCACTACTGCGACGAACGCCTGTTCAATGATGAAGTGGACCAGACCGAACTGTTTGAACAATGCCAGCGCTACTACGCCAATATCCTGACGCCGTTCAACCGTCTGGTAACGCCTAAAATTACCGAAATCCTCGGCTTCAACCTGCCAGTGGATATGATTGCGACCTCACACGGCGTGGTATGGCGCGACAACCCAACGCAAATCGTGGAGCTGTATCTGAAATGGGCGGCAGATTATCAGGAAGATCGTATCACTATTTTCTACGACACCATGTCGAACAATACTCGCATGATGGCGGATGCCATCGCGCAGGGTATCAACGAAGTGGACCCGAACGTGGCGGTCAAAATCTTTAACGTCGCCCGTAGCGATAAAAACGAAATCCTGACCAACGTCTTCCGTTCAAAAGGCGTGCTGGTCGGCACTTCTACCATGAACAACGTGATGATGCCGAAAATCGCTGGTCTGGTGGAAGAGATGACCGGCCTGCGCTTTCGCAACAAACGCGCCAGCGCCTTCGGTTCTCATGGCTGGAGCGGCGGCGCGGTGGATCGACTGTCCACACGCTTACAGGATGCCGGTTTTGAAATGTCCCTGAGTCTGAAAGCGAAATGGCGTCCGGATCTGGATGCGCTGGAGTTGTGCCGTCAGCACGGTCGCGATATCGCGCGTCAGTGGGCGCTTGCTCCGCTGCCGGAAACCACACAGAAAACCACGCCAGCCAAAGAAATCACAACCTGCGCCGCCGCAGACCTCGGCGCTAAAATGCAATGCAGTGTATGCCAGTGGATTTACGACCCTGCGCTGGGCGAACCGTTGCAGGATGTCGCGCCGGGTACGCCGTGGAGCGACGTGCCGGATAACTTCCTGTGCCCGGAATGTTCATTAGGTAAAGACGTGTTCGACGTACTGGCGACGGAGGCAAAATGAGTCGGGGGATCATCATTATTGGGTCGGGCTTCGCCGCCCGCCAACTCGTCAAAAATATCCGTAAACAGGATGCGAATGTGCCGTTAACCCTGATTGCGGCGGACAGCATGGATGAGTACAACAAGCCCGACCTCAGCCACGTTATCAGCCAGTCGCAGCGCGCTGATGATCTCACCCGCCAGTTAGCGGGGGAATTTGCTGAACAGTTTAATCTGCGACTGTTCCCGCATACCTGGGTTGCTGACATTGATGCCGATGCCCATGTGGTGAAAAGTCAGGATAAGCAGTGGCAGTACGACAAGCTGGTACTGGCGACCGGGGCGGCAGCCTTTGTGCCGCCGATGGCAGGACGTGAGTTAATGCTTACTCTGAATAGCCAGCAGGAGTACCGTGCCTGTGAGACACAACTGCGCGACGCGCAGCGGGTGCTGATTGTCGGCGGCGGTCTCATTGGCAGTGAATTAGCGATGGATTTCTGCCGTGCCGGGAAAACGGTAACGCTGATGGATAACGCCGCCAGCCTTCTCGCCTCACTGATGCCACCGGAAGTAAGCTGTCGCTTACAGCATCGCCTGACCGATATGGGGGTGCATCTGCTGCTGAAATCGCAGTTGCAAAAACTGGAGAAAACCGAAGCCGGTATCCGCGCTACGCTGGCAAACCAGCGTAGCATCGAGATTGATGCGGTAATTGCCGCCACCGGCTTACGCCCGGAAACCGATCTGGCGCGCCGCGCCGGGATAGTCATCAATCGCGGCGTCTGCGTGGATAGCTATCTACAGACCAGTCACCCGGATATTTATGCGATCGGCGACTGCGCGGAAATCAATGGTCAGGTACTGCCCTTCCTGCAACCGATCCAGTTAAGCGCGATGTACCTGGCGAAAAATCTGCTTGGCGGCAACGCGCCGCTGAAGCTACCGGCGATGCTGGTCAAAGTCAAAACGCCGGAACTGCCGCTGCATCTGGCGGGAGAAACTCAGCGCCGCGATTTGAGCTGGCATATTACCGCAGAATCTGACGGTATGATTGCCAAAGGCGTGAGCGGAGAAGGCCAACTACGCGCCTTTGTGGTGAGTGAAGACCGCATGAAAGAGGCGTTCGCTCTACTGAAATCGTTACCGGTGTAAATGTCTGGCGCCGGATGGTGAAGGCGGGTAAAACACAATGCGCCACTGATACGCAACCGCAGGCCGGACAAGACGCTATGCGTCGTCATCCGGCCTATTTCATCAGGCCAACCTGCGTGCCGCCGCAATTACCCCTTGCCCTAACGATAATCCGCCATCGCCCGCCGGTAACTGCTGCGGAAATAACAAGTTAAAATCAGAAAGATAAAAGGTAAGACGCGCGCGCAATAAGCGGTTGTGTATCACCCCGCCGCTGAAGACCAAAGTAGTTATCCCCCGCGCCGTAGCCTGTTGGCGCATTAGCATGGCAAACCCGCACGCCAGCGCATCATGAAAAGCCCAGGCACGTTGCGCAGGCGTGGCCTGCCAGTTCAACCATTGCCGCCAGAAAACGGCTACGTCCAGTTGAGCGCCGTTAAGCGGCATCGTTACCGGATGCTCAACGTTAGCGCATTGAGAGGCCAGCGCCTCCAGCGCGCAGGCGGCCTCGCCCTCATAGCTAAGCGATGCTGGCGCGCAGCGAAGCGCGGCGGCCACCGCGTCAAACAACCGCCCGCAGGAAGACGCCAACGGGGCATTGACGCCGCGCTCAATGGCGCGCGCCAGGACATTCCAGTTTTGCTGTTGCAGCCCCGCTGTCTCCGGGTAATCCTGCCAGTCCGGCACAAAGCGCAGGCACTGCGCTAACAGATTACGCCACGGCTGTTTGGCAGCCAGATCGCCTCCCGGCAGCGCCACAGCGGGTAAACCACCTAAATGTTCGCATTCGCGATAATTGACCCGCAGACATTCTCCGCCCCATAGCGCGCCATTCTCACCCATCCCGATACCGTCTACCGTCAGGGCAATCACCTCTCCGCCATCCAGCGGCCAACCATGCTCGGCCAGGCAAGCCGCCGCATGGGCATGATGGTGTAACACAGTCTCAGTCGGCAGACACATCTCACTGGCCCACTGACTGGAAACATAGCCCGGATGCGCATCACAGACGATACGCTCTGGCGTAAAATCATAGATTGACTGGATCAGACGCAATGCCTCGCGCCACTGCGCCTGGATACCGTCATCGCTGAGATCGCCCAAATGTTGGCTGACAACCGCCTGTTCGCCGCGTACCAGACAGAACGTATTTTTCAGATCAGCGCCCAGACAAAGTATCGGCGGCGCATCGCGAAATCCCGGCGGCAGCGCAAACGCGTCCGGCACGTATCCTCGCGAACGACGCAGCATTTCGCCGCTGTCACGCACGACAGAGTCATCCATGCGCTGTACAATGTCACGATTGTGCAACAGAAAACCATCGGCAATATCGTGTAAATCGTCCAGCGCCTGCTCGTTGGTGATGGCGGGCGGTCTGCCGCTCAGGTTGCCGGATGTCATCACCAGCGGGTAATTGAGCTCCTGCAACAAGAGATGTTGCAATGGGTTGGCTGGCAACATCACGCCCACCTCCGCAAGCCCTGGCGCGACGCCCTCACTCAGCGAAGGCACATACTGCTTATCCACTAGCACAATCGGGGCCGCTGGCGTGGTCAGCAGCGAACGCGCCGCGGTCGGCAGCGTTTGCGCTGTAGGCAACATCACCGCCAATGGTTTCGCCGGGCGATGCTTACGCGCCCGCAGCATCGCTACTGCGGTATCGTTGCGCGCGTCGCAGGCCAGATGAAAGCCGCCCAGCCCTTTAACGGCAATAATGCCTCCGGCGTTCAGTTGGCCGACCGCCGCCTGCAAAGCCGCCTCTTTTTCCGCTCGTTCATGTTGGCTCCGCCACTCAAGATGCGGCCCGCATGCCGGACAGGCAACGGGCTGGGCATGGAAACGGCGATCATACGGTTCGCGGTATTCGCTGTCGCATTCCGGACACAGGGGAAACGCCGCCATCACCGTAAATGGCCGGTCATAGGGCATAGCGCGAATAATGGTGAAGCGTGGTCCGCAGTGGGTGCAGTTGATGAAAGGATAACGGTAGCGCCGCTCGCCAGGGGTATTCATCTCGGCAAGACATGCCGGGCAGGTCGCCGCATCCGGCACGATTTGCGTGTTCATCGAACCGCCTGCGCTCTGACGAATGGCGAAATCCGTCGGCGTACGCTCCCATATCAACGACGCGTGTTCAACGCTGTCAATGCGCGCCAGCGGCGGGCAATCCTGATAGAGCGCGGCAATAAATTGCGACGGCTCTTCCAGCAGACGAACGACGACGCCATCGCCGTCATTACACACATCGCCGTGTAATCGCAATTGCTGCGCCAGTTGCCAGACAAAAGGACGAAAACCGACGCCCTGTACTTTGCCCCGAATGCGTAGCTGTACGCCGGAAGGTGTATCTATCGCCATCTTATTTTCCCGCCATCATCGACCCCGGATACCTGATGGCGCGACGCTTATCAGGCCTACAGCCGCACGGACCGTAGACCGGATAAGGTTTTTATGCCGCCATCCGGCAATGCTTTGTGGCGTATTCTACGCGCAATCGCAGAAATCAGAAAAGCAGCGATGCCGTTGAATCCAGCGCCGCACGACGGCGTTTTTCCGCGCTCAGTTGTTCAAGCTTATTGCGGTCGACGCAGATTAGAGCGTGCGTTGGGCAAGCGGCCATACAGGCCGGACCGGCTTCACGGTGGTGACACAGATCGCACTTGTTGGCTTCGGCTTTTTCGGCTCGCACGTTTAACCCCGCGCCGCTATTGCGAATCACCGGACGTACCACCACTTCCATAGCGCCGTAAGGACATGCCACTACGCAAGTTTTACAGCCAATGCAGCGTTCCTGCATCACATGAACAAAGCCCTTGTCACGGCTGATGGCGCCATTCGGGCAAACGTTGGCGCACGGCGCGTCTTCACACTGGCGACACAGTGTTGCCGTGGAGACGTTCACGCCTTTGATGACATGGATACGCGGTAAAAAGGTTTCAGGAGTCAGCGAGGCGCAATCCTGATTTTCCTGATGGGATACAACGCAAGCCACTTCACAGGTACGGCAACCAATGCACTTACTCGCGTCTGCAATGATGAAACGGTTCATCAAATTCTCCAGCAATGACAGATGATGTGCCGATGTATACACGAATCGTGCCAACATTTAACCTTATGTTATATAATGGTATTTTATTTTAACCGCAGGGAAAAAGCGTGTCATCGACACAAGTGACGATGACGGATGACAACCGTTCAGGGGATGAAAGAAATGCCGAATACCTCATTCGGCATCAAAAAGTTACGCCTCCGGCGCTTCCAGCGCGGCAAATCCGCCGTTTCCCTGCCACCCTTCCAGGCGCTGATAGACGGTATCTACCGCGTCCTTAATCGGTTGGGTCATCGGATAATAAAACCCGACGATATCCGGCTGGATACCGAGAAAAATCACTTCGCCGACATCGTCTTTGAGCTGATCGACCAGGTAGTTCAACGGCATATTGTGGGTGGTCATCATAAACATTTCGGCGATGTCATCCGGATCGATAATGCGCATCTCGCCCGGATTAAGTCCCATGTCGGTGGCGTCGACAATCAACAGGCGGTCAGGACGCAATTCGCGAATCGCCACAATGTCGTTTTCCGGCGCGCTGCCGCCGTCGATCACCACCCAGTCGCCTTTAGGCTCTGCCGCGCACTTTTCCGCCAGCAGCGGGCCTGCGCCGTCGTCGCCCATCATACTGTTGCCGACACACAATAAAACGTCAGTCACGAAGCCTCCTCACCATCAGGTAGATGGCGCTTTCCTGATGAATGTCATGCAGCATACTGAGCATCAGTTTACTCCATTCCTGCTGCTGAGGCGTTTGTGAAGCGCGCGCCTTATCAAACGCGTTTGCCAGCATCGAAATATGGTTGCTGTCGATAACGATTTCGCCATACTTCGGCACGCCTTCCATTTTTCGCCGGGCATCGCTACCGGCTTCCAGGGTGGCGATCCACGCCAGATACTCATCCCATGGGCAGGTGAGCGCAGCCTCCAGACAATCGATGACCCCCAGGTGGTGGCCAATCGCCAGGCTGTAATAGACAACCTGCTGCGCCTCGGCGGGCGTCGCATCGTTCTCATCAATAAACTTACGGCTCAGTTGACTGAACACCACCGTTTCACTCATCGGATACGCGCCTCTTCAACAACATGATTGAGATGGTTGACTATCTCGGTCAGACGCGGATCGTTTTCCGCCTCCAGCCAGCGCGCCACCTGCTGCTCGCCCTGCCCTAACTGCGTCAGATAATCATCCGCAATCTGGCGGCCATAGCGATAACCCGCCAGCCGACGCGCCGCGCGATCCACCTTCACGCGCAGCGGCTGCACCATATCCGGATGCAGAATTTCCGCCGCCTGGTCGTCCAGTTCCCCTGGCGCGCGCGCATGGATCTTCTGCTCCAGCAGGCCCAGCGCCATCGCAAAGCCATACAGCGTCGCCGCAGGCGTTGGCGGGCAACCTGGAATATACACATCCACCGGTACGATTTTGTCGGTGCCGCCCCAGACGCAATACAGGTCATGGAAGATACCGCCGCTGTTGCCGCAGGCGCCGTAAGAGATACAGATTTTCGGATCTGGCGCGGACTGCCAGGCGCGCAGCGCCGGAGAGCGCATGGCGCGGGTCACCGCCCCGGTAAACAGCAGAATATCGGCATGACGCGGCGACGGTACCACTTTGATGCCGAAACGCTCGGCATCAAACAGCGGCGAAAGCGTCGCAAAGATTTCGATTTCACAGCCGTTACAGCCGCCGCAGTCCACGCGGTAAACGTATGCCGAACGCTTAATATTTTTCAGTAGAGACGCTTTCATGCTGGCGATGGACTCATCTACCGTCATCGGTACCGGAATGCCGTTGGCGTCACGCGGGCCTAATAAATTACTCATTAGCTGACCTCTTTCATATGGCGAGTCAGTTCAATACGGTCGGACGGCACCAGGCATTTCTGACGCTTACAGTCCGGGCAGGTCTCAAAGCTTTCACGGTGATGTTCCGCGCGGCTATCGCCGTTGTGCTTGAGCAGCGCAATGGCGTAATCAATCTCTTTTTGCACGGCGAAAGGACGCTGGCAGACGCGGCAGTGACACAGCGCAAATCGAGACTGCTGCAGAAAATCCTCTTTCTTCCACACTGCCAGTTCATATTCCTGCGACAATTTAATCGCCGCCGTCGGGCAAACTTCTTCGCAACGGCCGCAAAAAATGCAGCGTCCGAGGTTGAACTGCCACGCCAGCTCATTGGTCGCCAGTAAGGTTTCCACCGTCAGCGCGTTCGACGGGCAGGCATTAACACAGGCGGCGCAGCCGATACACTGTTGCGGATTATGCTCCGGCTTACCACGGAAGTTTTTATCAACCGCAATCGGCTCCAGCGGATACGATGAAGTCGCCGTGCCGGTTTTGATAACTTTTTTGATAAAGGTAAACATGGCGATTCCTTATTTCAGCGGCGAGTTTTTACGCTCAATGCTGTAGCGCTCAAGTTCTTTGTACGGCACGACTTTGCTCTTCTTCTTACGCACATCGACCACGGTCATCCGGTCGGTACAGGAGTAGCACGGGTCGAGGCTACCGATAATCAGCGGCGCGTCGGAGACGGTATTGCCGCGCAGCATATAGCGCAAAGTCGGCCAGTTGGCATAGGTCGCCGCACGGCAGCGCCAGCGGTACAACTTCTGGTTGTCGCCAGTCATGCTCCAGTGGATATCATCGCCGCGCGGCGCTTCAGCGAAGCCGAGCGCAAAACGGTGCGGAATATAGGTGAAGCCTTCCACCATCAGCGGGCCGCCCGGCAGATTATCCAGACCGAAATCGATCATATTCAACGCGGTGTAGACTTCGTTGATACGGACTTTCAGACGGGAAATCACATCGCAGCCCTGCTCGCTATGTACTTCCATCGGCAGCAGACCGTAGCCGACAAACGGGTGGTCGGCGCGGGTGTCGCGGGCGTGACCGCTGGCGCGCACCATCGGGCCGACGTTACTGAAGTCGCGGGCGATCTCCGGATCCAGACGACCGATACCCACGGTACGCTGTTCCATGTTCGGCGTGCTCAGCAGCATATCCACCAGCTCCTGCACGTCACGACGCATCTGCTGCGCCAGTTGACGGGTCTGGAGCATATCGTCTTTCAGCAGGTCACGACGGATACCGCCGATCAGGTTCAGGCCGTAGGTTTTACGCGCCCCGGTGAGAATTTCCGCCATCTTCATTGAGGTTTCGCGCACGCGGAAGAACTGCATAAAGCCGGAGTCAAAGCCGGTGAAGTGGCAGGCCAGGCCGAGGTTTAGCAGATGCGAGTGCAGACGTTCCACTTCCAGCAGAATAGCGCGGATCATCTGCGCGCGTTCCGGCACCTGAATGCCCATCGCGTTTTCCACGGAAGTCGTGTAGGCGGTGCTGTGCGCGAAACCGCAGATACCACACACGCGATCCGACAGGAAGGTGACTTCGTTATAACCCATGCGGGTTTCCGCCAGTTTTTCCATACCACGGTGGACGTAGAACAGGCGGTAGTCGGCGTCGATAATGTTTTCACCATCGACGAACAGACGGAAGTGCCCCGGCTCATCGGAAGTGACATGCAGCGGGCCAATCGGCACCACGTTATTTTTCTTGTCACCCAGCTCGTTAATGAACTCGTAAGTTTCCGCATCGGTGGTCGGCGCCGGGCGCTGACGATAGTCCATGCTGTCTTTACGCAGCGGATAGAGTTCATCCGGCCAGTCGTCCGGCAGCACCAGACGGCGCTCGTCCGGCAGGCCGACCGGGATTAAACCGTACATGTCGCGTACTTCGCGCTCGCCCCACACGGCGGCAGGGACGCGCGGCGTGACGGAGGGATATTCCGGCTTATTCGGATCAACCTCAACGCGCACCGTTACCCAGCACTTCGTGCCCTGCTCCATCGACATCACGTAATAAACGGCGTAATGGCCGCACAACTGGCGTTCGTCATTACCGAACAGCACCGACAGCCACCCACCCTGCTGGTAATAAAAAAACTCCACCACTTCCGGCAGATAGTTCACTTTCACCGTAATAGTCAGCTGATCTTTGGTCTGCCAGGCTTCGTCCAGCACTACGCCCGGAAACGCCTGGTGCAGCGCCGCAAGGTATTGTTGACCTACTTTTTCTTCAGACATGCTCAAACTCTCTTAAATCACGCCGCCAGCAAGGAGACGAAGGCTAAAAACGCAAACCCAAAACCGGCCCAGGTCACGCGTGAAGTGGCGCAAAAACGCAGTCGCGCCATGCTGTTTTCAAACAGGGCGATCACCAGTACGCCGACAATCAGCTTGACGACGGCAATCACCAGCGCCAGCAACAGTCCGCCTGCGCTGAAGGTTTCCATCTGTCCCCACGGCAGAAACACGCCGACGAACATTTGCAGTACCACCAGTTGCTTAAGGCTGATGCCCCATTTCAGCACCGCAAAGCCGCTACCGCTGTATTCGGTCAACGGCCCTTCCTGTAACTCCTGCTCCGCTTCCGCCAGGTCGAACGGCAGCTTACCCATTTCGATAAAGGTGGCGAAAGCGCAGGCGAACAGCGCCAGAATCAGCGGAATACTGCGCGCAACGGGCCAGTGATAAAGGGTATCGGTGATATTGCTAATATGGGTAGAACCCGCGACCTGCGCGGCGACCCACAAACCCAGCAGCAGAATCGGCTCCACCAGCACGCCGAGCATCGCTTCACGGCTCGCGCCGATCGCGGTGAACGGACTGCCCGTGTCCAGACCGGCGATGGAAAAGAAGAAGCGCGCAATCGCGAACAGATAAATCAGGGTGATTAAATCACCCAGTTGCGGCAACGGAGAACCAACGGTGACTACCGGCAGCGCGGTGGCGATAGTCAGCATCACGCCGACCATCACAAACGGCGTCAGGCGAAAAACCCAGCCGGAATCAGCCGGCGCAATGCTCTGACGGCCGAGCAGTTTGATAATGTCGCGGTACTCCTGGAGGACGCCAGGCCCGCGGCGGTTGTGCAGACGAGCACGCGCCACGCGGGTAATACCGGACAGTAGCGGCGCAACGGCGAATAACACCAGCGCCTGAATTAACGGATAAAACACACTCATTTTCAGGCTCCTCGTGAAACCACAATCACCACCAGCACCGCCAGTTCAATCAGCGCCAGACGACGGAACAGCACCGCTGCCGCCGCGTTTTGCCAGCCCGGCACCAGCGATACCGGATTGAGCCATTTACGCAGTTTAAGCACCGGGGCAAAGGCCTCTTTTACCGGCATGGCGAAACCGTGCGCGGTGATCACCATCGACTGCTCATGGTCGTAGCCGCACACCCAGGCCGCGCCGCGGGAGCGCGACGGCAGACGGTTGCCTTTGAGCATCGCCATAATGATGAACGGCAGCAGCGGACAGGCGACCAACAGCAGCGTGATCATCGGCTGCGATACGGTGGTGTGCGCGGTTTCCAGCGGCAACGGTACCGCAGTGGAAATCATCGGCAGCAGCCACGGCGCGGCAACCCCGCCCAGTACGCAGCAAATCGCCAATGCCACCACGCTGACGCCCATCAGGATCGGCGCGCAACTGGCGTTTTCCGCCTCTTTCGTACGCGGCGCGCCGAGGAACGTCACGCCGTAAACTTTCGCCATACACATCACCGCCAGCGCGCCGGTAATCGCCAGGCCAACCGCCAGCAGCGGTCCTAACAGACGACCAACAAACGCGCCGCTATTGCCCAGTTTGAAGAAGGACTGGTAAATCACCCACTCGCCGGCAAAGCCGTTCAGCGGCGGCAGCGCGGCCATCGCCATCAGACCGACCAACATGGCGATAGAAATAACCGGCATCCGTTTACCAATACCGCCCAGTTTTTCGATATCACGATGACCGGTACGGAACCAGATACTGCCCGCGCCCAAAAACAGCACGCTTTTGAACAGACTATGGTTCACCAGATGATAGAGCCCGCCGGTCAGACCCAGCGCGATCAGTACCGGCTGATTGAGAGCAATCCCGGTAACGCCTGCGCCCAAACCGAGCAGAATGATGCCGATATTTTCCAGCGTGTGATAGGCCAGCAAACGCTGAATGTTATGCTCCATCAGCGCATACAGGCCACCGACAAAGGCGGTGATCATGCCAAGCACCAGCAGCGCCACGCCCCACCACAGCGGCGCATTACCGCCAATCAGCGACAGCGACAGAATACCCAGCAGCCCGATTTTCATCACCACGGTAGAGAACAGCGCGGCGGCGGGAGCGCTGGCGTTGGCGTGCGCCTGCGGCACCCAGCCGTGTAGCGGGATAATCCCGGCCAGCAGACCAAAACCGATGACGCCGAGCAGCCAGATATCGGAGCCCAGCGGCAGTTGCTGAGCGCGTTGATCCAGCAGCCCCAGATCCAGCGTGCCGTAGCGCTGCCACACCAGCCAGCAGGCGATTGCCAGTAGCAGCGTACCGAGACGGCCCAGCGCAAACCACAGTTTGCCCTCTTTGCTACCGCCGGTAAGGAACACGGCGCAGAGTGCCATGATTTCCGCCATCACCACCATCGTCCCCAGATTACTGGCGACCACGGCGCAGACGGCTGCCGCCATCAGCAGATTGACCAACAGTCCGTTGGCTTTTACCTGTGGATGGCGATGCCAGTCGATATTAAACAGGCTGACGAACAGACCGCACAGCCCCAGCGTAATCAGCCAGATAGCATTCAGCGGCGTAATTTGCAGCATGTGGCCGGTAAACGGCATCACGCCGCTAACCGTAACGGCGCTGGTTAGTACGGTGAACCCCGCGCCTGCCGTACACAGGCTGCCGACCGCGCCGCCGATACCGGCAATCCAGCCGCTCAGCGCTTTATGAAACGAAAACAGAAACGCCAGAACGGCGGCGGCGGCAAACCACGCTACGCCGCTAGTAATCAGTGAAAGTGAACTCATTATGCATCCCCACTCTGAGCCTGCTGAAACAAGGTGAGATCGCCAAAATCGGTATTAAACGTCAGCTCACGTTTACGTTTGCTGGCGCGGGCGATATCCGTGTTATCCACCAGGTGTAGCGCTTTAGTCGGGCACATCCGCACACAGGCCGGGCCTTGCTCGTCAAAGCTGCACAGGTCGCATTTCACCGCGATAGCGCGTACGCCTGGCACCCAGTCGAGCAACGTACTGACGCGCGCAGGCGCTGGCGGCGCGGGCGGCGCTTTCGGCGTATTGGCGTTCGCCGGCATATGCAGCGGACGGCTGCCGGAAAACTCAATAGCACCAAACGGACAGGCAATACCGCACAGTTTGCAGCTCACGCACAGGCTTTCATTAAGCTGGACAGCGCCGTCAACGCGATTAATCGCGTTAACCGGGCATACCGTGGCGCATGGCGCATCTTCACAGTGGTGACAGAGCTGCGGCGCAGATTCTTTTTCATTCAGCATCACTTTCAGGCGCGGCATTGACTGCAGGCCATGCTGGCGATGCGTCTCTGAACAGGCGGCCTCACAGGTGTGGCAGCCGATACAGAGAGTGGAGTCAGCAATTACAAAACGATTCACCAGGCATTCCTCAGGTGATTGTCATTTTTGACGAAAACATGCCGCTGAAATGTCATTTTCGACACTTATCGACACGCCCATCCCCAAAACATTCATGACGTGGCGCAACGCCACATCGCGAATCAAAGCGGGCAACGCCTCTGGCTTATACAGCCGGGCGGTGTCCCTTTACCAGTTGGCGCAAATTAACCGGCGAGTTGGTTTCCACCGCGGCATAGAGGCTGTCGTAAACGCTGGCGATTTTTTCCAGATAGTGCTCCAGCACCTGCTCGCGATCGCGGTTGTTAACCCGTTCATCAACCTTGCCGTCAATATCGAGCTGCGCCTGTGCAATCAATTGTTTATCTTCGCCATCTTTGGTTTCAACGTAGTACTCAATGGTGTGGCTGTTAAAACCATCCGCCAACGCGACGTAAATACGAAAGTGCTCAAACAGGACAAAGCAAAGATCTCTTTCCGGCGCGCAGCTCATTGCGTGATGCAGGCGCGCTTTCGAGAGGGTGATCCCCTGGACCAGCGAGTTGCAGTAAATATGCCACTGGTCCTGTAGGCGACGATGCCGTTGCGCGATGTAATCGGCCTTTTCGCTTATTTCCCAAATAGTCATGTCAGGTTACCCGTTTAACAGAGATGCCTGCGTTAAGCATTTTTCATGCCAGTTTTTAACTTATTGTTTTTAATAGCAGACGAGCGCAATTACTGCCGTTTCGACGCGGTGACGACATGTCATTTCGTCATTATCGACATTGACCTGCCAGGAGATGCGAGCATTGGCATAAATATTGCTTTACAGGGGCAACGACTACGGGAGGCGATATGCACGAAATCACCCTCTGCCAACGGGCACTGGAATTGATTGAACAACAGGCTTCAGCATACGGTGCAAAACGTGTGACAGCCATCTGGATCAAAATTGGCGCATTTTCTTGCGTAGAAACCAGCGCTCTTTCCTTTTGTTTTGATCTGGTATGCCGCGGCACAATAGCAGAAGGTTGTAAACTGCACCTCGAAGAACAGGAAGCCGAATGCTGGTGTGAGCATTGTCAACAATATGTCACGTTGTTAACCCATCGTGTACGTCGTTGTCCGCAATGTCATAGCGATACGCTGCGAATTGTGGCCGATGACGGCTTACAAATTCGGCGCATAGAGATTGATGAAACTGAAGATTAATGCCGGATAAGACATTCGCGTCGCCATCCGGCAGAAAGCCTGTAACAAGAAAAGATCAGGAGTAAGCGATGTGTACGACTTGCGGTTGCGCTGAAGGCAACCTTTATATAGAAGGCGATGAGCATAATCCGCACTCAGCGTTTCGTAGCGCGCCCTTTGCCCCAGCGGCTCGCCCGGCGCTGAATATTACCGGCATTAAAACGCCTGACTTTGCCCCAAGTCAGACCGCAGAAGGCGATCTGCATTACGGTCACGGCGAAGCCGGAACCCATGCGCCGGGTATGAGTCAGCGGCGGATGCTGGAGGTTGAAATCGACGTGCTGGACAAAAATAATCGTCTGGCTGAGCGCAACCGCGCCCGTTTCGCCACCCGCCAGCAACTGGTGCTCAACCTGGTGTCCAGCCCCGGGTCCGGTAAAACCACCTTGCTGACCGAAACACTGATAAAATTGAAAGACCGTGTACCATGCGCGGTGATTGAAGGCGACCAGCAGACGGTGAACGACGCCGCCCGCATCCGCGCCACCGGCACGCCCGCCATTCAGGTAAACACGGGCAAAGGCTGCCATCTTGATGCGCAGATGATCGCCGATGCCGCGCCGCGCCTGCCGCTGGATGACCGCGGTATTCTGTTTATCGAAAACGTCGGTAATCTCGTCTGCCCGGCCAGCTTCGATCTGGGCGAAAAGCATAAAGTCGCGGTGCTTTCCGTGACCGAAGGCGAAGATAAGCCGCTGAAGTATCCCCATATGTTTGCCGCTGCGTCGCTCATGCTGCTCAACAAAGTCGATCTGCTGCCCTACCTCAATTTTGACATTGAGAAGTGCATCGCCAGCGCACGTGAAGTGAACCCGGAGATTGACATTATCCTGATTTCCGCCACCAGCGGCGAAGGCATGGATCAGTGGCTGGCCTGGCTGGAGGCGCAGCGATGTGCATAGGCGTTCCGGGTCAAATCCGCGCCATTGACGGCAATCAGGCAAAAGTTGACGTCTGCGGCATTCAGCGCGACGTCGATCTCACATTAGTCGGCAGTTGTGATGAAAACGGTCAGCCGCGTCTGGGTCAGTGGGTGCTGGTTCATGTCGGATTCGCCATGAGCGTCATTAACGAAGCGGAAGCGCGCGACACGCTCGACGCGCTACAAAATATGTTTGATGTTGAGCCGGACGTCGGCGCACTACTGTATGGTGAGGAGAGATAATGCGTTTTGTTGACGAGTACCGTGCGCCGGAACAGGTAATGCAGCTCATTGAACACCTACATGAACGCGCCGCCCTTCTTCCTTACACTGCCGAACGTCCGTTGCGCATTATGGAAGTCTGCGGGGGTCATACCCACGCGATTTTTAAATTTGGTCTCGATCAGTTACTCCCCGAAAACGTGGAGTTTATTCACGGCCCCGGTTGCCCGGTCTGCGTGCTGCCGATGGGACGTATCGACAGTTGCGTGGAAATCGCCAACCATCCGGAGGTGATTTTCTGCACCTTTGGCGATGCCATGCGCGTGCCGGGGAAACAGGGTTCTCTGTTGCAGGCTAAAGCGCGCGGCGCGGATGTCCGTATTGTTTATTCTCCGATGGACGCGCTGAAGCTGGCGCAGGATAACCCGACCCGCAAAGTGGTATTCTTCGGACTGGGCTTTGAGACCACCATGCCGACCACCGCCATCACGCTGCAGCAGGCAAAACAGCGCGACGTGCGAAACTTCTACTTTTTCTGCCAGCACATCACGCTGATCCCGACGCTGCGTAGCCTACTGGAGCAGCCGGACAACAGCATTGACGCCTTTCTTGCGCCAGGCCATGTCAGCATGGTCATCGGCACCGAGGCGTACCAGTTTATCGCCGCCGATTTTAATCGTCCGCTGGTGGTGGCTGGATTCGAACCACTTGATCTACTGCAAGGCGTGGTCATGCTGGTTGAGCAGAAAATAGCGGCCCTAAGCCAGGTCGAAAATCAGTACCGTCGCGTGGTGCCGGATGCCGGAAACGCGCTGGCGCAGCAGGCTATCGCCGATGTGTTCTGCGTTAATGGCGACAGCGAGTGGCGCGGCCTGGGCGTGATTGAATCTTCCGGCGTCCACCTGACGCCAGAGTATCAGCGCTTTGACGCCGAAGCGCATTTTCATCCAGCGCCGCAGCAGGTCTATGACGATCCGCGCGCCCGCTGCGGCGAAGTGCTGACCGGCAGATGCAAGCCGCATCAGTGCCCGCTATTTGGTAAAACATGCAATCCAGAGACCGCGTTCGGCGCGCTGATGGTCTCTTCCGAAGGCGCATGCGCCGCCTGGTACCAGTATCGTCAGCAGGAGTGTGAAGTTTGAACAATATACAACTCGCCCACGGCAGCGGCGGCCAGGCTATGCAACAGTTGATTAATAGCCTGTTTATGGAGGCCTTTGCCAACCCGTGGCTGGCGGAACAAGAAGATCAGGCGCGTCTCGATCTGGCGCAACTAACGGCGGAAGGCGATCGACTGGCATTTTCTACCGATAGCTATGTGATCGATCCGCTCTTTTTCCCCGGCGGCAATATCGGCAAACTGGCGATTTGCGGTACGGCGAACGACGTTGCGGTAAGCGGCGCGCTCCCCCGCTATCTCTCCTGCGGCTTTATCCTTGAAGAAGGGCTGCCGATGGAGACGTTAAAAAGCGTGGTCAATAGCATGGCGGCGACCGCGCGGGAAGCGGGTATCGCCATTGTAACCGGCGACACCAAAGTTGTGCAGCGCGGCGCGGCGGATAAATTGTTTATCAACACTGCCGGCATGGGGGCGATTCCCGCCGATATTCGCTGGGGCGCGCAAACGCTGAGCGTTGGCGATGTGCTGTTAGTCAGCGGTACGCTTGGCGATCACGGCGCCACTATCCTCAACCTGCGTGAGAAGCTGGGACTGGATGGCGAGCTGGCGAGCGACTGTGCAGTATTAACGCCGCTTATTCAGACGCTGCGCCATATTGACGGAGTGAAGGCATTGCGTGACGCCACGCGCGGCGGCGTGAATGCGGTCGCCCATGAGTTTGCGGCATCCTGCGGTTACGGTATTGAATTGTCCGAATCCGCACTTCCGCTCAAACCTGCCGTGCGCGGCGTCTGCGAGCTGTTGGGGCTGGATGCTCTGAACTTTGCCAACGAAGGAAAACTGGTGATTGCCGTTGAACGGCAGGCCGCAGATCGGGCGTTGGCGGCATTACGCGCACATCCGCTGGGACGTGATGCGGCGCTGATTGGCGAAGTCGTGGAACGCAAAGGCGTTCGCTTAGCCGGACTCTATGGCGTGAAGCGAACCCTTGATTTGCCACACGCCGAACCGCTGCCTCGTATATGCTGATACACAGCCCGGTGGCGCTACGCTTACCGGGCCTGACTCGTAGTTACCGGATAAGCGTCAGCGCCGTCCGGCAAAAATATAAAACGAATACCTATAATTCATAGACCTTTTCGCACCGCGCCGCGGTATTTTCCTGGAAAAGCAACATGTCGTATACACCCATGAGCGATCTTGGACAGCAAGGCTTGTTCGATATCACTCGTACCTTATTGCAGCAGCCCGATTTGGCGTCGCTCAGTGAAGCGCTTTCGCAACTGGTAAAGCGTTCAGCGCTCGCCGACAGCGCCGGCATTGTGCTATGGCAGGCGCAGTCGCAACGCGCACAATATTATGCGACGCGAGAAAATGGCCGTCCTGTTGAATATGAAGATGAAACCGTACTGGCGCACGGCCCGGTACGCCGCATCCTCTCTCGCCCCGATGCGTTGCACTGTAATTTCCATGAGTTTACCGAAACCTGGCCGCAGCTTGCCGCAGGCGGCCTCTACCCTGAATTTGGTCATTACTGTCTGCTTCCTTTAGCTGCGGAGGGTCGTATTTTCGGCGGCTGCGAGTTTATCCGTCAGGAAGATCGCCCCTGGAGTGAAAAGGAATATGACCGTCTGCATACGTTTACCCAAATTGTCGGCGTGGTCGCCGAGCAAATTCAAAACCGGGTAAACAATAATGTCGATTATGATCTGTTGTGTCGCGAACGCGATAACTTCCGTATTCTGGTTGCGATCACCAACGCCGTCCTGTCGCGTCTGGATATTGATGAGCTGGTAAGCGAAGTCGCTAAAGAGATCCACCACTACTTCAATATCGACGCGATCAGCATCGTGTTGCGCAGCCATCGCAAAAATAAGCTGAATATCTACTCCACCCACTACCTTGATGAGCATCATCCGGCGCACGAACAGAGCGAAGTCGACGAAGCCGGCACGCTCACGGAGCGCGTCTTTAAAAGTAAAGAGATGCTGCTTATCAACCTCAACGAACGCGATCCGCTTGCCCCCTACGAACGAATGTTATTCGATACCTGGGGCAATCAGATCCAGACGCTTTGCCTGCTGCCGTTGATGTCCGGCAAGACGATGCTTGGCGTGCTCAAACTGGCGCAGTGCGAAGAAAAAGTGTTTACCACCGCCAACCTCAAGCTGCTGCGTCAGATTGCCGAACGGGTAGCAATTGCAGTAGATAATGCGCTGGCCTATCAGGAAATCCACCGTCTGAAGGAACGCCTGGTCGACGAAAATCTGGCGCTCACGGAACAGCTCAATAACGTCGACAGCGAGTTTGGCGAGATCATCGGACGCAGCGAAGCGATGTACAACGTGCTAAAGCAGGTTGAGATGGTGGCGCAGAGCGACAGTACCGTGCTGATTCTGGGCGAAACGGGAACGGGTAAGGAGTTGATTGCTCGCGCTATTCACAACCTGAGCGGACGTAGCGGGCGCAGGATGGTAAAGATGAACTGCGCCGCGATGCCGGCGGGTCTGCTGGAAAGCGATCTGTTTGGTCACGAGCGCGGCGCGTTTACCGGCGCCAGCGCGCAGCGGATTGGCCGTTTCGAGCTGGCGGATAAAAGCTCGCTGTTTCTGGATGAAGTGGGCGACATGCCGCTGGAGCTACAGCCTAAGCTGCTGCGCGTCCTTCAGGAGCAAGAGTTTGAACGTCTCGGTAGCAATAAACTGATCCAGACCGACGTGCGGCTGATCGCCGCCACTAACCGCGATCTGAAAAAAATGGTCGCCGATCGCGAATTCCGTAACGATCTCTACTATCGGCTGAATGTTTTCCCGATCCAGCTTCCTCCGTTACGCGAACGTCCGGAGGATATTCCACTATTGGTCAAAGCGTTCACCTTCAAAATCGCCCGCCGAATGGGTCGTAATATCGACAGTATTCCCGCTGAAACGCTGCGCACGCTCAGCGGCATGGAGTGGCCGGGGAACGTTCGCGAACTGGAGAATGTCGTCGAGCGCGCCGTGCTGCTGACACGCGGCAATGTGCTACAACTGTCGCTGCCGGATATTACCGCCGTAACACCCGATACCTCGCCTGTTGCGACTGAAAGCGCCAAAGAAGGCGAAGATGAATATCAGCTTATTATACGCGTGTTGAAAGAGACCAATGGCGTAGTGGCTGGACCAAAAGGCGCGGCGCAGCGTCTGGGGCTTAAACGAACCACCCTGCTGTCGCGTATGAAGCGATTGGGCATTGATAAAGACGCGTTAGCGTAACGGGTTGCTGGCTCTGATCCGGCCTGGAGATGATGCGCGCCGTAGGCCTGGCGCTTCTCCTTCACTTCTTGCGCTGATATTTTTCCGGCAATTCCGGAACGGGGCGCTTATCGTCGATAAGGTGCCGCACGGTCAGAACAGGATGCCGCCAAAGCATTCGCGGACCTGCCCAGCGCATAATCTGCTTCATCTCCTCGCGTTTCGCCGGCTGATAGCAGTGCACCGGACACTGCTTAC
The DNA here is from genome assembly GCA_900478215.1 of Salmonella enterica subsp. houtenae serovar Houten. Lineage (NCBI taxonomy): Bacteria > Pseudomonadati > Pseudomonadota > Gammaproteobacteria > Enterobacterales > Enterobacteriaceae > Salmonella > Salmonella enterica. The sequence continues at coordinate 950,666 of LS483478.1, read as the reverse complement.
AGGCGGGTTTTGCCTCGCCAAATACGCACTTATCAAGGCGTTTTTGCGCGTAGGCGAATAGCGCGTCGTAATGCCCCTGCACCTCTGATGCCTGTGGACACTGGCTTTCATACAGCGCGATCATTTTTTTAATCGTCAGTTTTTCACGAGCGATACGTTTACCGGGCATCGTGCTCTCTCCGAACATTAAGGTGCATTTATTTTACACCTTATCCCTCTTTAGCACTATCACTGCGTATCGTCACGCTCACGCAAATAAGAATTATTTTCATTTATTCATACCTTGTGCTATATAACATAGCAAAGGCTATATTCGATGATTAATTAACCACATTGTTGCGAGGGATACTATGACGAATCTGCGCCGTCTGAAAACACTCCTGATTGCCGGTATTGTAGCGATACTCGCGCTATCGCCGGCCTATGCAAAAGAGAAATTTAAAGTAATTACCACATTTACCGTTATTGCCGACATGGCGAAAAACGTGGCGGGCGACGCAGCGGAAGTCAGCTCGATTACCAAGCCCGGCGCTGAAATCCATGAGTATCAACCAACGCCCGGCGATATTAAACGAGCGCAGGGGGCGCAGCTTATCCTCGCGAATGGTCTGAACCTGGAGCGATGGTTCGCCCGCTTTTATCAGCACCTTTCCGGCGTACCGGAAGTCGTCGTCTCCACCGGCGTCAAACCGATGGGCATTACCGAAGGCCCGTATAACGGTAAACCGAACCCGCACGCCTGGATGTCGGCAGAAAACGCGCTGATTTATGTCGATAACATTCGCGATGCTCTGGTGAAGTACGATCCGGATAATGCGCAGATCTATAAGCAAAATGCCGAACACTATAAAGCGAAAATTCGCCAGATGGCCGATCCGCTGCGCGCCGAACTGGAAAAAATCCCCGCCGATCAGCGCTGGCTGGTCACCAGCGAAGGCGCGTTCTCTTACCTGGCGCGCGATAACGATATGAAAGAGCTTTATCTCTGGCCAATTAACGCCGATCAACAGGGTACGCCAAAACAGGTGCGTAAAGTGATTGATACCATTAAAAAACACCATATTCCCGCCATCTTTAGCGAGAGTACGGTTTCCGATAAACCTGCCCGCCAGGTCGCACGTGAATCCGGCGCGCATTATGGCGGCGTGCTGTATGTTGACTCTCTGAGCGCCGCTGACGGCCCTGTGCCAACCTATCTGGATCTGCTGCGCGTCACTACCGAAACCATCGTCAACGGCATTAACGACGGACTGAGGAGTCAACAATGAGTCAATCTGCGATTACCGTTGATCAAGTCACGGTGACGTATCGCAACGGTCATACCGCCCTACGGGACGCCACTTTTCAGGTGCCAGGCGGTTCAATCGCCGCCCTGGTAGGCGTAAATGGTTCCGGTAAGTCTACGTTATTTAAAGCGTTAATGGGCTTCGTGCATCTTGCGCAGGGCGATATCACTATCCTGCAACAGTCAGTCAACAAGGCGCTGAAAAAAAACCTCATTGCTTATGTTCCGCAATCGGAAGAAGTGGACTGGTCATTTCCGGTGCTGGTAGAAGATGTGGTGATGATGGGACGCTACGGCCATATGGGCTGGCTGCGCCGTCCCACAGCGCATGACCACGCCTGTGTTGACGCCGCGCTGGCGCGGGTGGATATGCAGGAGTATCGCCACCGGCAGATTGGCGAGCTGTCCGGCGGGCAGAAAAAACGTGTGTTTCTTGCCAGGGCCATTGCTCAGGATGGACAGGTGATCCTGCTGGATGAACCTTTTACCGGCGTGGATGTAAAAACCGAAGCGCGAATCATCGATCTACTGCGGGAACTACGCGATGAGGGCCGCACGATGCTGGTATCAACGCATAATCTCGGCTCCGTCACCGAGTTTTGCGACTATACGGTAATGATTAAAGGAACCGTACTGGCCAGCGGCCCTACCGAAACCACGTTTACCGCCGCAAATCTGGAACAGGCGTTTAGCGGCGTTCTACGTCATATCGCGCTAAGCGGGGGCGAAGAGCACATCATCACCGATGACGAGCGCCCCTTTATTTCCCGGCGCGTGGCCAACGGAGGAAAATCGTCATGAACTGGCTTGTTGAGCCGTTTGGTTACCAGTATATGCTCAACGCGATGTGGGTCTCCGCGATGGTGGGCGGTCTGTGCGCGTTCCTCTCCTGCTATTTGATGCTCAAAGGCTGGTCGCTCATTGGCGATGCGCTATCTCATTCCATTGTGCCTGGCGTCGCTGGCGCCTGGATGTTAGGGCTGCCCTTCTCGCTCGGCGCGTTTCTTTCCGGCGGACTGGCAGCAGGCAGTATGCTCTTTCTTAACCAACGCTCACGCCTGAAAGAAGACGCAATTATCGGGCTTATCTTCTCCTCTTTTTTTGGCGTCGGCCTTTTTATGGTGTCGCTCAATCCAATGTCGGTGAATATCCAGACGATTATTCTCGGCAACGTGCTGGCGATCGCGCCAGCGGATATTGCGCAACTGGCGATTATCGGCGCAGTCTCGCTGACAATTCTGCTGTTAAAGTGGAAAGATTTGATGGTCGTCTTTTTCGATGAAACCCATGCGCGTTCTATCGGTCTTAATCCGGGTCGGCTAAAGTTGCTGTTTTTCACCCTATTATCCGTCTCCACCGTGGCGGCCCTGCAAACCGTTGGGGCGTTCCTGGTGATCTGTCTCGTCGTCACCCCGGGCGCGACGGCCTGGTTACTCACCGACCGTTTTCCACGTCTGCTCATGATTGCCGTCGTGATTGGCAGCCTGACCAGTTTTCTGGGCGCATGGCTTAGCTACTGGCTGGATGGTGCCACTGGCGGGATTATTGTCGTCATGCAAACCTTACTGTTCATCACGGCCTTTATTTTCGCCCCGAAACACGGTCTGTTAGCCAACCGTCGACGCGCCCGTCTGCAGAAGGAGCCGACATGTTCTTAACAACGTTACTGGAGCCATTTCAGTTTGATTTTATGGTGAACGCCCTTATGGTTTCGGTTATTGTGGCGATTCCCTGCGCTTTGCTGTCCGTATTTTTAGTGTTAAAAGGCTGGGCATTAATGGGCGACGCAATGAGTCATGCGGTATTCCCCGGGGTCGTACTGGCATATATTGTAGGGATTCCCCTGGCGATTGGCGCTTTCATTGCCGGATTATTTTGCGCTATCGCGACCGGTTATCTGGACGATAACAGCCGCATCAAACGTGATACGGTGATGGGCATCGTCTTTTCCGGGATGTTTGGCGCAGGTCTGGTGCTCTATGTTTCTATTCAATCAGAAGTGCATCTGGATCACATCCTGTTTGGCGATATGCTGGGCGTATCGCTGGGGGATATAGCACAAACGTCGGTCATTGCGCTGGGTATTGCATTAATCATTGGGCTGAAATGGAAAGATCTTCTGCTACACGCTTTTGACCCGCACCAGGCGAAAGCTAGTGGGCTAAATACCACGCTACTGCATTATGGCCTGCTATGTATGATTGCGCTAACTATCGTCGCCACGCTGAAATCGGTGGGCATTATTCTGTCTATCTCACTGCTTATCGCCCCCGGCGCAATTGCCATTTTGCTGACGCGACGCTTTGCGCGCGCGCTGGGATTAGCAGTTAGTCTGTCAGTGATTACCGCTTTTGCGGGCGTCTATCTGTCATTTTATCTTGATAGCGCGCCAGCGCCGACCATTGTCGTATTGTTTGCCATCGTATTTATTGCAGCATTTATTTACGCAACATGGCGCGACAGGCGTAATGAAATCGTACCAGAGGCGCACGGTTAAAAGCAGCTTTCAGAAAATAAATACGGCCGTTGTAGTAGAAAACCATCATATATCTGTTGTTGGTCAGTATGGTAAGCAGCTATCTTTAAATCTCTTTGCAACAAGCGTAAAGATGAGCTGCTTTACGCCTCATATTTTTCCTGTTTCGAAAATTTTTTCAGAGTTTGGCTAACCCAGCATAATGTGATTATTACTCATCAGCACTGTAATATCTGAGTATAAAAACAATTTATAACTATACGTAATACAAGAGAATTATCGTCAAATAAATTATGATTTAACGCATTCCTACCGCCATCGGTAACGAGCAATTATCGTCCGGTACGCTATGGTTATGTGCAAAAGCAGTACGCTGTAAATGCGCGTCTAATTTCAGTCCCCGGAACAGAGATAGCGGTGAAGAGTCCATCCCCAAACGATACATCACCTTCTTACGATAAATACTAACGGTTTTTATTCCCAGACCAAATTTTTTCGCCAGTTCAATTGCCGGATGTCCGGAGGATAATAATATCAGCAGCGCATATTTCGCCTGAGTGACGCCGGGAGGTAGATTCCACCAGGCGTATTGATTGATATTAAACAATACCTCTTCCGGCGTCTCACCGGCATTAAAATCATACGTAGCAGCCATGGTTTTCTTTTGTGGCCTGAGGCAGAAACGCAACCAAGCCTCCGGAAGACGGAGCTTTTCTCGATCCGAGCGGATAGCGCAGGATAGCTCGTCTTTTAAAATATAATCCATAACGCCAAAATATTGCAGCACACAGCGATCGATATAATATAAGCGATCTGCCACTACCAAAACTTTACGGCTCTGCAACCGCGCCTGCAACGCATGAAAAAGATAAACATGCTCATGCGGGTTCAAAGCTAAAATCAGCCCGGCGTCCGGCATATCGGATATAGAATGCAAAAGTGCGGTTAATGAGTTACACGTTTTAACGCGCTTTTCCGGATATTTTAGCTTAAAAATAGACTGAAGGGCATAACAATTAGTCCAGTTAATACCGTAAATAATTACATTTTTCATTGAATTATCCTTTTTTGAAAACTGACCACAGTTTCGGTAATGATTTTTCTTCCTGGGCGGCTACTGCGCAAGTGGATAACGCCCTCTTGCTACAAATGTAATAAGACTTGATACGTTATTACATGCGCAATGCCGTTACCGAAATGAATTCCTTTTACAAATCTGATAATGATTAAATTTTCTGTTTTACTTTACTGAAATCTCTTAGAGTGCAACGATTGCCCGACGCCTTGTGGTCAGTATGTCTGACAATTAACACTTTCGATTCTCTTTTATCAACTGCATATCACTGGTGTAGCGATACAGGAATATACACTACGATTAAGAAAAATATTTCGGTATCTATAACGCAAACAGATAGTAACGCTTAAAATAATTTCACAAATTAATGGTTCATTGTACGCATAAAGCTAAGCGGTGTAATTTTAAAATGCCGTTTAAAAATAGCGATAAAATAAGAAGGCGTATCATAGCCACACATCGTCGCGACTTGTGAGATATTTCCAGCGCCCATACGTAACAATTTTATAGCCTGATTCATACGGGCATCCAGGTATATTTTGCTAAAACTCACCTCTTCAGCAGCCAATTTTCTTTTCAGACTTGATACGCTCATAAACAGCTTTGCTGCTACCTCAGCCTGTGACCATTTACGGGTGATATCACTGATAATAATGTTATAAACTTTTTCTTTTGTCGTAATTTTTATTGCCCGCTCAAGGAAGTCAAACCCACCGGGTTTGCGTACAAATGCCGATATAAGATACATCAATGAGTAATATGAATAATCATGATCATCAATACTCACATTACTACAAACCCGTGGACACGCCACACCATGCAAAATCGAGTCAAACGTATCGCTCATCCCGGGCAACAGCTCAGCATGGAAAAAGTGCTTCGGCTTCGTTTTTAATGATAACTCTCTGTCATTATAATTTCTTGTACTGTAAAAGACTTTATAGAATTTCTGCATTAAATCATAGGAAACCTCCAGTGAAGAAAAATCAATATGCCCCTCAATTTCGCTCATGCTAAATGTTATCGTTTGATCTTTTTCCAATAAAAATAAACACGGTGCAGACTGCTCGATGAACTCTCCAAACTCATTTTCAATTCGCAAACTGCCTTTATTAAGTTTGATTAATACGCAGTTTGCGACATAATAGTCTCTTACATCAGCTAATCCATTTATTAATGAAACTTTGCTCGACTGTTGAAGGTGATTATTGCTAATAGCCTCAACTGATTTATTCATTGAAGGCAATACCATATTTTATCCTGTACGCTATAAAGAACTTAAAATCGTTATATTCTTATAAAGAAGTAATTAAAACTCATAAAGATGATTTAAATCCAATTATTTTATTATTGTAGCCAAAAATTACATTCCAGGGCGCACTGTTTTATTCACAAAGAGATACTTTTATAAACTTTATGCACACTATTGCAATATATATTTACAATATTAATATAATTTATCAGGATAAAAAGACAGATAAACGCCAGAATAATCTATATTTATCAGCAAGATAGCAGTGTTAGCATGGTGAATCACCCGCACAATTCGCTGATGTATACACCATACCTTATCACAAATCGCCAGTAATGAGGGACTTACCAGTCAATTGACTCTTTGTTTTCTCCGCCTGATAAAATAACCTCCTGCATCCAGGAGGTCATTTGTGACTGTGCGTTCATCGTGCCGACTAATACTCCATTTAAAGCCTCATATAAACGGCTACCCGACTCAACTTTTCCCAGCATATTTTGTAGCATAGCCGTTTGCTGCTCAAATGAGACAAATGCAGAATCACCACTTTTGGGGTCTTTGAATGCATTCATCTCTTGATAAATGATATCTTTAAGCGTTTCAGAAGAGGCTGACTCAGGAAGCGACAAAAGCGTCTGGTAGAACGCATCATAAAGATCAATGTCACCGCCGTCGCTTAAACGCGCGCTATTTACATTATTCAACGTAGCCGCCCTGGCGCTCAACGAAACAACACTGTTACCCGTCGCGTCAGTATTCGCTGCCGGGACCACATAAGAAGTCGGAATCGTACCTGGTATCATCTCATAACCTCCATTTTACGATGCTTGCGTTTTTATCTTGCACTCATCAATAAATGCGTTGATGGCGCTATCAGAAATTGTACGGCAGTCTTGTGGAAGTTCATCAAGATGATGCTTAATGACGCCTACCGCCGTTTCAACAAATTGTTCAGGCGAAAACTCTGCGATCTGATCGCCGCAACTCATGATAAAGCGCTGCTCCTGATGATATTTAAGGTTAAAAGTGCCAGGCCAGTTCTCCATAAGCAACACCATCAGTTTTTGGTGATCTTTTTTCGCATTAACAGGCAGTGTTAAAAAAAGCTGCCCCTCCGGCTTATCAAAATCTCTCAGCCACTCATCCAATACGGTTAAAAGCGTTTCTGGATGGTCGACTGCTGCTGAAAATAGCTCTCGGGCATAAATCTGTATTTTTTCCATCCATTTCCAGGCCATTGTTTGACTATCAGTAAGATAAGTTGCGACCTGCTGTAACGCGTCTATCATTCCCTGCTCGTAACCTTCCTGGTAGGCATACATCCGCAAAGTCTTCGCCTCTTCTTCCGCCTCCCGCAAAATACGCTTAGCCCGTTGATGCGCCTGCTGTTCTAATCTCTCAATAGAAAAATAACGTTCCAGCGTTTTACGCTTTATCAGTATCCCCTCAACAGGCGAAATCGGGGACGGAATTGGGATATTTTTGAGCATATTGTAAGGCCAGTAGCAAAATTGACATTTCTACAGCATCCTGCTTCGATGCCTCCTTAATAAAAGGAGGAAAAAGCAAAGGAAAACGCTGTGCTAAAGATTCAGGTAAAAATTCACTCAGGGCATTTAACTGTGCATATCCGACACTGAGTAAAAATCGGTGATTCGGCGCCTTATCGCAGACAGATAAACTCGTTCCCTGGTTTATTGCCAAAAATGTTTGTGCCCAATCCGGCAGTCCAAGCAAAGCGCCCTGCCTTGCCAGATCGGCTCTCAGTTTGTGGCAACCGAGTAAGTACGCTATTTGCGGTAGCCGGTGCCACTGACGCAGCCATAGCTGCGTCAGTGAATTTTGAATGCTCTCCTTTTTTCCGGTCTTAAGCTGCCAGGCCGCCAGTATTAACTCATTCGCCGCCGCCCTGGCGGCAGGTTTGACAATCATTTCCGAGGCTATCTGCAACCGCTGAGGATGAATATACGACAACGGATCAAAAATGACTTTTTGCCAGATAATGGGTAATGGCTGCCTATTCATTTGACGATTTCGCCTTATCATCAGCCGTTATGCCTTTCTTATTCCGGGCATAATGGTTTTTGTAATACCAGACGCCAAACCCTGCTGACATCACGGATAACAAAATAATCAGTACAATCCAACTGGTTGCAAAAGAATTACGTTTTACTGGCGTGCCAGGAGCCTGTAATTGGGCATCTGAACGTTCTGACAACACGACAGAAATGTTGTCATAATCTACATCGGCAAAACTATTCTTTAAGAATCGCTTGATATCGCTGATCTGATGCGCAAGCGGCGAACCTCGTTCATATACGGCTAATGCCGACAAATGAACAGGTTTTGGCGGACGGCCATTTTCACCAGCATCAATATCATAACTAATATGGACCCTGGCGGAGAGTACGCCCTCCATCGTCTGTAATGACTGCTCCAGTCGCTGTTCAATAGCCGAATATAACCTGGCCTTTTCTGCTCGCGGAGACGATACCAGCGAATCTGCCGGGAACATCTGCGCAATTTCCACCCGTGGTCGGGGAGGAAGCTGATAGGTTTTAATCCAGTACACCGCAGCGGTGAAATCAGGCTCAGCAACAGTAATGCTATAGCCCAATTTTCCGCTATCAATTTTATTCGCCTCTATATTATGCATTTGCAGAACGGCAATGACCTCATTAGCCTGTTCCTGGTCCAGTCCTTTTAAAAGATCCTTATCCTTACAGCCGGCAAGGGTCATTACCAGCAAAAAGGTATATAGATATCGACGAATCATGAGCGTAATAGCGTTTCAACTGCCCCGACTCCTTTACGAGTAAGGGTACTGACCATAGAAACATACAGGTTATAATCTGAAATCATCTCTTGCGAAATGGCCAACTCTTTAGGGTCCGTCACCAAATTAGGGTCCTCAATCCTGTTAGCAATCGTCTGTTTATCCACAGCCGTGGCAATCGCCGAACCAGAAAAAGCCTGTAGTAGCCGGTCGTCCAACGAGACAATATCTGTTTCCATCGGTCTGATATTGACCGCCTGCCCTATAACGGCATTCGCAGGAACAATAGTTGCAATCGACATAATCCACCTTATAACTAATTAACGGAAGTTCTGAATAATGGCAGCATCAATATCCTTAAAGACTTTTACCGTGTTCGATTGCGCGTTACGGTACAAGTTATATTCCGAGAGTTTGCTCTGATACGCCGCCAGTAACGCCGGATCAGAGGGTTTTGCTGCTAATTTATCCAGCGATTCTGTCACCTGTTTTTGCAAATCATCAACGCCTGTATCAAATTTCGCAGAGACTTCATCCAGATAACCTGACCAATTAGCCATACTTATTCCTTATTTGCGTTAAGTTAAAGTGGGCTTGGGAAATACCAATGGCCTGGGCTCATTTTGATATAACCTTCCGCCCCGTACTGAAATGAGCGCCCTTTAAGCCAGTCATCTTTTAATTCGATAGCAAATTGCACATAGCGTCCTCCCCATGTCCGGTAATAACTATCGACAAATTGACGAGCTCTGAGTATTTCTACATCATCGAGCGCTCCCTGAATAACAAACGTTACGCCGCCTTTATGATTCCTGCGGGAATAAGGTAGCGCCTGTTGCTTTAGCCCCGCTTCCGCCTGGCCTGCTGCGGTAACATCGTCCATCAACGTGATGTTAACCGAATCCGCGTATGGCATTAGTGTTCTCAGCTTTTGACTTAAAACCTCGATCTCTTTTTTGCTCATATTGTTTCGCTGGCGGCTTAACCAAAAAACCGGTTTACGCGGTTCATCGAAATGAAGACGATAATAAGCCAGCTGTGGATAATAAGTATCCAGCCAGGTAGAGATACGCTTATTCTCTTCGTTTTCGTTAATTACTCGCGCATTTTTATCATAATCGCCTCTGGCTAAGACCTGACGCGCCCATAGCGTATCCCTTTCATTTTGCGCAGCGACATAGAGCATTTTGTCGCTTCCTGGCAACACCTGAAAGCGTTCCTTCTCCTGGCCCAACAACGAATCGAGTTCTGCGGCTTGCCGCTGCGGCGAGTTAAGTATCCATAACGTCCCTACTGTCCCAATCCCCAATATGAAGAAACCAGCCAGTGCGGCTACAATTCCGTTTTTAAAACGCAGCTCGCTCTTTTTTTCAGACGTTTCTAACGTCTCAGGCTGCTCGGGCACCCATGGCTCGCTTTCCGGACGAATCAGGATACGCAACTCACCGACCTGTATTGGCGTATTTAATAGCACAGGACGAGATTCAGAATTTCCTTCTTTTAGCTCATGGAGTATAATTTCGTCCGCATCGGTATCCACCTGGATTTCAAAATTTACTCCGCCATGGTCCAGCGGGATAAAAAAGCTATCAGCAGGTATATCAGGGAGCTGGCCTGAAGCAGTGAGCGCATCACTCTGACCTACTACAAACAGTGTTCGGCCAGTCAGCAATGGAAACTCACAGCCGTTCAGTGAGCTGTTAAGTAATCGAACTATGTATGGCCCAGGGCTTGTTATCGTCTTCTCTTTTGATGTTTCCATATATACTGTTAGTGATGTCTGTCGTTCTCGATAGCAGCAGAGTACAGCGCAGGACACAGAGATTCCTGATGGAAATAGAATGAAAAGTGAGAAATAAAATCAATTTATTCTGTATAATGCGTCTCAACACATATTAAAAGAACCATCGTCCACGTTGTGGCTTAAACCACTGTAGATAAATTACCCAAATTTGAGTTCTTTTGGTGTAACAATCAGACCATTACCAACACCTGCTAATAAAGGGCATTTACAACTCAGATTTTTTCAGTAGGATACAAGTTAGGAACATTAAAATAACATCAACAAAGGGATAATATGGAAAATGTAACCTTTGTAAGTAATAGTCATCAGCGTCCTGCCGCAGATAACTTACAGAAATTAAAATCACTTTTGACGAATACCAGGCAGCAAATTAAAAGCCAGACTCAGCAGATCACCATAAAAAATCTTTATGTAAGCAGTTTCACTTTAGTTTGCTTTCGTAGCGGAAAACTGACGATTAGTAATAATCACGATACGATTTACTGTGAAGAGCCTGGGATGTTGGTGCTCAAAAAGGAGCAAGTCGTTAGCGTGACGCTTGAAGAGGTCAATGGCCACATGGATTTCGATATACTCGAGATACCGACGCAACGACTTGGCGACCTCTATGCGCTTATCCCGAATGAGCAGCAAATCAAAAGGGCAATACCCACAGAGAAAGCGCAGAAAATCTTCTATACGTCTGACTTTCCTGCCAGAAGAGAGGTATTTGAACATCTGAAAACAGCATTCTCCTGTACTAAGGATACAAGCAAAGGTTGCAGTAACTGTAACAACCGAAGTTGTATTGAAAATGAAGAACTAATTCCTTATTTTCTGCTGTTCCTGCTTACCGCTTTCCTCCGACTCCCGGAAAGTTATGAGATCATCCTTAGTTCGGCTCAGATAACGTTAAAGGAGCGTGTGTACAATATTATATCTTCCTCACCAGGTAGGCAGTGGAAACTTCCGGATATTGCCGAGCATATATTTATGAGTACATCAACACTCAAACGTAAACTTGCAGAAGAAGGTACCAGCTTTAGTGACATCTACTTATCTGCAAGAATGAATCAGGCAGCAAAGCTTTTACGCATAGGCAACCATAATGTCAATTCTGTAGCATTAAAATGTGGTTATGACAGCACGTCCTACTTCATTCAATGTTTCAAAAAATATTTTAAAACTACACCATCAACATTCATTAAAATGGCGAATCACTAACATTTTTGGTTGTATCACTCAAGAAAATATTTTTATTAAAATCTTAATAATTTAAAATTCTGAACACTTCATAAAACGCCATAATAGGACTGGAGGTTATTCAATATCATTGTTCTGTCCGGAAGACAGCCTGCACTGTTATCTCTGGAAATTTAAAGCAAGGCTGATTATACAACGCAATTTTTGTGAACTCGTCATCGTCATGATGACTGGTAAACCAATATTACCTTATTCACAGCGTGAGAATCTGTCCAGATGAAACTATCTCCTTCCGGCTTTAACCCTGTGGTCTAAAGCCGGCATTTTATTCATGTTTTTATACCATTCGTTCCTATAGCAACCATCAGCCTCGATGGTATAAACCCAAACAATCACGCTTGCTTGATAGCATCGTTAACGCCTTCTTATCTGTCCTGCATCGTAATATCCATACCTTACCTGAGGCTAGCTTGAGGACGATACTGCTCACAAATTTACTGCCCTTTTGACGCAATACCCATGGGAAGTAAAGAAAAAGAGATATAATTATTCTTCAAAAAAACATAAAAATAAGCGCAATACCAGAAACAATCTGTCATTTATATTTTTACGCCTAAGCCAAATTATATCTTTAAACTTTCAATGAATGGCCATTTAGCGAGAATCCACTGTAGAATTGGTTCTGATGGTGTAATTATCAGACCATTAGACATGAAGATATAATAAGCAGCATTTACACCCAAAAAAAATGCAGTAAGATAGCTACAAAACCACCCCCTATTACAGTGAGGTCGAGTTAAATATGTAAATATTTAGATGCCCGGCGCTGATTTTCTCTGCAACAAGACATACGGTAGCATCCGTTTAATCGTCACAGTTAGTGATAAAAATTATTATTACCAACACGTCATTTTTTTGAAATCGCAGACATAATCTAAATTATAAAATGTCAACGTAGAGAATATATATATATGAGCCCATGGAATACGACATCAAGCTCATAATAAAAGCTCAAACTGACCGTTACTAACAACAGCAGAATTACTGACACAGCAGATTCTGTTCTAACGGCTTGTATTAACTATTATAACTTTTCACCCTGTAAGAGAATATATAAATATCATGCCACATTTTAATCCCGTTCCAGTATCTAATAAAAAATTCGTCTTTGATGATTTCATACTCAACATGGATGGTTCCCTGCTACGAGCAGATAAGAAAGTGAATATTCCGCCAAAGGAATATGCCGTTCTGGTCATCCTGCTCGAAGCCGCTGGCGAGATTGTTAGTAAAAACACTTTACTGGACCAGGTATGGGGCGACGCGGAGGTTAACGAAGAATCTCTTACCCGCTGTATTTATGCCTTACGACGTATCCTGTCGGAAGATAAAGAACATCGTTACATTGAAACATTGTATGGACAGGGCTATCGGTTTAATCGTCCGGTCGTGGTGGTGTCTCCGCCAGCGCCACAGCCTACCACTCATACATTGGCGATTCTTCCTTTTCAGATGCAGGATCAGATTCAATCCGAGAGCCTGCATTATTCTATCGTAAAGGGATTATCTCAATACGCGCCCTTTGGCCTGAGCGTCCTGCCGGTGACCATTACCAAGAACTGCCGCAGTGTTAAGGACATTCTGGAGCTTATGGATCAACTGCGCCCCGATTATTATATCTCCGGGCAGATGATCCCCGATGGCAACGACAATATTGTGCAGATCGAGATCGTTCGGGTTAAAGGTTACAACCTGCTGCACCAGGAAAGTATTAAGTTGGTGGAAAACCAACCCGCTTCTCTCTTACAAAACAAGATTGCGAATCTTTTGCTCAGATGTATCCCCGAGCTTCGCTGGGATACAAAGCAGGTTAGCGAACTAAATTCGATTGACAGTACCATGGTCTATTTGCGCGGTAAGCATGAGTTAAATCAATATACCCCCTATAGCTTACAGCAAGCGCTTAAATTGCTGACTCAATGCGTTAATATGTCTCCAAACAGCATTGCGCCTTACTGTGCGCTGGCAGAATGCTATCTTAGCATGGCGCAAATGGGGATTTTTGACAAACAAAACGCCATGATCAAAGCCAAAGAGCATGCGATTAAGGCAACAGAACTGGATCATAATAACCCGCAAGCTTTAGGATTTCTGGGATTAATTAATACTATTCATTCAGAATACATCGTCGGGAGTTTGCTATTCAAACAAGCTAATTTACTTTCGCCCGTTTCTGCGGATATTAAATATTATTATGGCTGGAATCTCTTCATGGCTGGCCAACTGGAGGAGGCCTTACAAACAATTAATGAGTGTTTAAAATTGGAACCAACTCGCGCAGCAGCAGGGATCACTAAACTTTGGATTACCTATTATCATGCTGGCATTGATGATGCTATACGTTTAGGAGATGAATTACGCTCACAGTATCTGCAAGATAATCCAATATTATTAAGTATGCAGACTATGTTTCTTTCGCTTAAAGGTAAACATGAGCAGGCACGAAAATTAGCTAAAGAAATATCCACGCACGAAGTAACAGGGCTTATTGCTGTTAATCTTCTTTATGCTGAATACTGTCAGAATAGCGAGCGTGCTTTACCGGCGATAAGAGAATTTCTGGAAAGTGAGCAGAATGTTGATAATAATCCGGGGCTATTACCTTTAGTACTGGTTGCTCATGGCGAAGTTATTGCCGAGAAAATGTGGAGCAAATTTAAAAATGAAGACAATATTTGGTTCAAAAGATGGAAACAGGATCCCCGCTTGGTTAAATTAAGGTAAAATCTGAGAGAGGAGATATGCATTACTTTTTTATCATCGTGCTCTGGTTGCTTAGTATAAATACGGCATGGGCTGATTGCTGGCTTCAAGCTGAAAAAATGTTCAATATTGAATCAGAACTACTTTATGCTATTGCTCAACAGGAATCGGCGATGAAACCAGACGCCATTGGTCATAACCGAGATGGTTCTACCGATATTGGCCTGATGCAAATTAATAGCTCCCATATGAAAAGGCTGAAAAAAATGGGGATTAGTGAAAAACAGTTATTACATGATCCCTGCATTTCTGTCATTGTTGGCGCGTCCATTTTATCAGATATGATGAAAATATACGGATATAGCTGGGAAGCTGTTGGTGCTTATAATGCAGGGACGTCGCCAAAAAGAGCTGATATAAGAAAACATTATGCTAAAAAAATTTGGGAGAATTACAAAAAATTAAAAGAGATGCCAGTAGAAGAGAAAAACAAAAGGCTTTCTATCACGTTAAACAAATAATTCTATAACAATAGCTTACTTTCAGATGACATCCAAAAGTAAGCTATTTTTTAACCCGTTTGCTGATTAAACAGGATGGCGCTGTTCAGGAACCGCGCCAGATCCAGTGCAAGTCAGCTCAACTCTGTAACACTGGTGCGCCAATTTTTATATTGGAAAGTTCAGTTGCAATTTTTTGTACTTCTTTAAGAATAGTCTGAATACTTTTTGCAGCCAGGGTTAATTCTTGATCGGAGGCTTTATCAATCCATTTCGCGACCTCTCCCCCGTTGGTCCCCCATTGTGAGAACAGAGCTACTCCTACTGGAATCTCTTTTAATTTAATAGCATCATCATTAAGTTGTTTAGCCTCTGGAATATATTTTAAATTCGACAAATTCGTCATCAATGAACGCAGCGCTCCGTTGCCCGAAGACATCGCATGGAAATTTTCTCGTAAACTCTTCCCGTCCACTTTTTCCAGTTGCGGTATTGTTCTCTTAAGTCCGTTTACAGCGATGTCAAGTAACATTTGCGTCTTCAATGCATCTGCATCGACATTTTGTTCTGGCACCTTTATCTCACCGCCTTTAACCACTAAAGAAAAGTGTTTCGGGAGGCCCACATGTTGTTTAGACATAATGTCTTTTGAAAAACCTTCTTTGGCATTCTCCGCCATCTTCTTAATCTGTTGTATTCTGGCTGGAGTCAAGGGCTTGATCGTATCATTTAATCCGGCCACCACGGTTACTGCATTGATCGTTTTTTCATCATATTTCTCAGTTAATGCTTTGAGAAATACTTGTAAGATTTTTTGATCCTGTACTCTGGTATTTTCTGTGTGTTTTTGCACCGCAGCAATATTTTTAAATAGCGGGATATTGCCAAGCCAGGTTAATACTTTTGACGCAAATTTCTCTGGCGCAACATATGTCTCACGAGAATTATCTTTAGCGATATACAATCGGGTATCACTCGGCAAACCAGTTTTTGAAAATGAAGACAACGTTAAATTATTCAATTTTCCCTCCTCATAGTTTAGCGTATTCTTGCAGCCTGTTCTTCAGTTCTTCCTGCTGATGTACAAATAACTCAAGCTGCGATATAATATGGTATGTGTTTGTTAGATCGGTAATTGCATCTATAAGCAATAATGCTTCTGCGGTGTCAATATACGCTAACACACCCTTATTTTTCGTTGCCAATTCACCGTTAATCACCATAATCTGTCGCCAGACAGAATCGCCACAAACAGGCGATAGAGGTATAATCATACCGTTCAATAACCAGATGTCATCTTTAGCTTCAATAGACATAAAAATATCGGAATCAAGAAGTAATAAGCACTGATTATTGTCATCAAAAGTGAGTGGCAAACCTAATTTTTCACCAATATCAGCGATAATATTCTGGTGTGCTTGCAAATGATTCTCCTCTTCAATTATATATTTAATAAGATTGTTTTTTCAAATTTACTCTGTTTACATAATATTTGATACTTTTTCGCGCCCGTCGCCGGGCGCAATGTTTATCTTCTTTAATCCAGTAGAATAGCCACTCACTACGTGTCGGGACACATATCAGCAACTCTTTCGGATCGTTTTCAACATGACGTAGCTTGCCTTTAATAACAAGTTGTGAACTGTCAGCGATATCATCATATGTTCCAGCCATATCTGAACCGGGTACTACATGCGTGATGATTTTCATAGCAATTAATCATGTT
This sequence comes from Salmonella enterica subsp. houtenae serovar Houten, assembly GCA_900478215.1. Lineage (NCBI taxonomy): Bacteria > Pseudomonadati > Pseudomonadota > Gammaproteobacteria > Enterobacterales > Enterobacteriaceae > Salmonella > Salmonella enterica. The sequence continues at coordinate 933,827 of LS483478.1, read as the reverse complement.
CAATGGTGGTTGAGCTATCGAAAAAGACTCCCCTCCTGGACTGTAAACTGTTTTCGACAACACGGCATATATCCGTAACGGTCGTCATATCCGGAAGATCGTTTTCATTACAACTAATGTCAAATTCTTCACTAAGTCCAAATACAATATCGATTAAATCCAGCGAGTCAGCATAAAGATCATCAACCAGATGGGTCTGACCATTGATACTATCAACATCAACAGCAATACAGGAGGTAATTACTTTTTTGACTCTTGCTTCAATATCCATATTCATAGCGTCTTTTCCAGCTAATTAACTCTGCAGATGCAGACCATCAATAGTCGTAATCACCCGATCCACGCCAGGTTTATTCAGGTATGACTCGAAAGCCGGGCCATCACGCCAGTTGGGGTTTCCGATAATGCCGTCCAGCACATTACTTAACACATAGTCAGTTTCCCCTTTTAGTTTTGTCAACCCTCCCTCTCTGGCAAATTGCCGCGCCACCTCGGCTAGTTTTGCTCTTTGTGGATGATGGGTAATGACCTCTTTAAGCGTATCTATTTTCGCTTTTAATTCTGGGTGCTTATCGATCTCGCTACATTGCGCTTTCAATGCTGCACTCTTTATAGAGTCATTGGGCAATATTTCCGTACGTAACCCATCAAATGCTCTGCGCACAGGAAACGGTGTGGCGCCATCCGGCTCCAGGGCTTTACGTACAACCTCCAGAAACCGTTCCCGGGCATTAAAATGTATCGAATGCATATTCGTAACGCTCGGAATTACTGAGAGGAAACCATTTTGTTTAAACCTCAGGCCGGAAAACTGGCCAGCGTTCTCTGCCTGGCTAGTATCATTAGCGATCGTACCCGATTGGTTATGTGTAATTACTGATGTTTCTGACTGCAAAGTATCGATTTTTTCACGCTCGACACCATCCAGTTGGCTGGCAGGCGTTTTAACATCCACAACCATTGCCGTCTGGCTTTGCTCTTTATTATCATCAACGCCATGTACCGTGGACTGCACTGGCTTGCCGATAATGACCTTACTGGTTACGCCATCGACTTCATCAAAAGCAACCGTTTTACCCGTGGTTCCCTTTTCAGACGTGACCACCTTTGCGTCGTTACTTTCCGCTGAAGCGTTGGTGACAACCTCTGCCGTCGCATGAGCCGTGACGTCGATTTTACCCGCAATGCCCTGGTCAACTATCCCCTTGCCGGCGCTGTGTGACGTCTCCGTTTGATGCGTAGAATGATTATGGGTTACGCTACTGCTGGTATTCGAATGGTGTGACTCGTAACGGCGTTGGCTGTTATCAATAAGTGTTCGGCTATTATCAATAGTCTTCTGGCTATTATTATGATTGCTATTATCGATATGGCGCTGGCTATTATCGACATGGCTTCGGCTATTGTTAATATGCTGACTGTTATCCACACTATGCTTGCTGCTATCAATACTAATATTGATATTAATACCTGCAGGTTCTGTTTTTTTCCCACCATCAGGCACCGGTCCAGCCGCTGGTTCCGGGATTTTAGACTCGGGTAGTTTGTCTGCCGGAATTTGCGCAAAAACATTACGTAGCAACAGGGGGATCAACGCTTGCAGTTCAAGGTGCCGTGCTTGCATTCCGAAGCTGGTGCCCTGCTCTTGCATTAATTGTTGGTGACACTGATCAAGTGCATCAACCGCCTTCGCCGCCGCTTTGTCAACAAGCTGTGTAATATTGCTGCGGGTTAACGGATCTAACTTACCGCCAAAATTATGTTCAATACAGTCAGCAATATAGGGCATCACTTCATGCATAACAAAATTGGTCGATAATTTACCTAAATCACCACCAGTATTATCTTTGATGATATCTAACAGTTTATCTTTTAGAGTTTCAAGTTTCGCTTCCGCCTTCTTAGTACCTGGCGTCCATGGCCCAAAAGCCGATTTATCAGTCAGGCCATCTTTCATGATTTGCGCGGTATACTCTTCCCCCACCTGCTTCAGTAGCTCCTTCGCCGCAGACGAGTTTTTGCCGACGTCTAGCGCTGAATGAAAGAGTCCCGCAAACTCCATTACCGCCTTCTTAGCGCCAACATTATTTGAATTGGTAAAAATGTCTTTTAACGCCCCGGCGTCTTTCCCATAGTTGAACAACTCTTCCAGATTCGCCTGTTTGGTCAGCGCGGGAAAATCTTCCAGTTGAGTACCTTTAATTTCCCCGGATAGCGTCGCTGCCGCATTTCCTCTGACGGCGGAAAGATTCGCCGCAAGATCTGTGGCCTGCGTCCTGATTTCGTTTTGCATACCAGGCATTACGACGGGAGCCTGAATTTTTACACTTGCTACCATTATCAATATCCTCTTTCTATTATCCCTGTAGGAAGCTTTTAGCGGTTTCCAGGCTGCTACTTATCGTACTACTCAGCACTTTTACCAGGTTGTCGTACAATGAATTGGCATTGCTATATTTCTGCGTCAGCGTCTGTAATGTTGTTTTTAAATTTTCTTCCTGAGCTTTAAAACCCGACTGCCAGGCCTGGTATTTCGCATTATCCAATTCAAGATCGGAACCCGATCCTATTCCGTTAAGATCGGTAATCATTTTGTTCAGTGGCCCCGTATCCACCAGTACGACATAACCTGAACCAGATGCCTTTAAACAACTGTCTGGTAAATTCAACTCTTTAATCCACTGCTCGGCTCCCGCTCTCGTCGTGGTTGTCACTCCACTGCCTGTCTGCGAGGGAAACAGGATCGTATTTTTAGTTACTTGGTTGTATTTATTAACCAGACTACGTATTTCACTTTTAAGCGCATCAACGTTTAGCTTAACGGTATTGCCATCCTTACCAGGAGACAACCAGCCTCCCATTTTGGAAAGAATGTCACTGAATGCCTGATAAAAATCGGTATAAACTGCCACCACGTTCTCATAAACGCCCAGATAGTTGTCACCAATCGCTGAGATATTTTGGGAAACCATATCCCAAATCTCGGCATCAGAAATAGTTGCCCTCGGCTGCGCCATAGGCGCTGTGCTAAATAATGCCAGCGCAGGTGCGGAAAACGCGCTACGTAGCCCCTCAGTTTGTTCTGCAGATAATGAAACACCCGATTTTGCCAGAGCATTCAGACTGCTGGTCAACTGCTGGCGCGCCAGAGTGCGCTCGTCATTATTCTCTTCGGAAACTGGCAACGTTGATCGTAACGTCTGCTGTGCCTGTTGGGCTTTAGTGGCTGCCTGAGATAATGAGATAATATCCGCGCCACGATGTTCTGTTGTGGACGGCGTAGCGGTAATCTCTATGTGATCGCTCGCCGATGTCGTCTGGGGCCGTTCGGCAACAACCCCCGCACGAGGAGAAGCGGAATAATTTTGAATATTAAGCATAATATCCCCGGTTCGCCATCAGGAGCGTTATTCAATCAATCCCCTGATGGCGTATAGATGACCTATCAGATTAAGCGCGAATATTTCCCGCGATAGTGGCGAATGCGGATGCTTTCGACTGGTTAATGCTTTCCATTGCTTTCAGCATTTCCTGAATCAGGCTGGTCGACTTACGTGAACTCTCACGCGCGTCATCCGATGCGGTGCTGGCAACCCGGTTATTCACCTGGCTAATTTGCTGTTCGGAACGTTCCTGGATAGCGGCGTACTGCCCGGACGATCCTGCGATCCCGCCAACAGTGACCGAGTTCTTCATAATCAAATCGCCCGTCATCTGCATCTTACGCGCATCGATTCGAGTCATATCCATGGTATTCTGCTCAAGACGAATATCGGATTCGACAGACTCAAGGCGTTTCGACAGAATGGCCTGATGTTCAGGGGAAATTTGTTTATTACTGTCTTTAATGCCCAGGCTTTCCGTGGCGCTTGCTCCGGTATTAGATTTAAGCGTCACGTCATTAAGGTTTTTCGTCGCATCGGTGCCAGTTTTCTTCATATTTAGCGACTTCAGAGAATCAACGCCTTCTGCACCGAGTTTGACGCTATTCTGCCCGTTCAATACATTTTTAATACTGTGGCTTTCAGTGGTCAGTTTATCGATCTTCGCAGCATTATGTTTAAGCGCGCCTCGCTCGTTCTGCAGCCCTTTATATTCCATTTTCGCGCCCACGCCAGTGATCCCCAACTGAAGCGCGCTCTGAGAAATACTACCAGACAACGCATTCATCCCTTCACGCATCATGGAGCTTGCTGTCGTTTTTGCGGCGTCAAAACTGACGAGCGACAATTTGCCGGACAGTTTGGTTTCTGCCTGGTTCAACGTCAGCATTAAAACATTCGCGGCAGCCAACAGCGCAACGGCGTTGGAAGACATACCGCTAATATCAAAATATTTTCCGACTTCAGCCTGCTGCTCCCGCAGATGGGTTTGCACCATGTCGTTCGCTTTATTGCTAAAATTACTAGCCAGGGCATTCAGATCCTGATTAATATCGGCATTCTGAATGCTGGTTTTTAAAAAGGATGTTATCGTTCCGGTGGTTTGCGTTAATACTCCAGGCGCAGGGGCAGTCAGCGCAGGACTCAGTCCCAGTTCACTCACTTTGCTACCGGTAATGCCAATGCTGCTCAGAATATCTTTAACACTGACGGATGGTGAACCAGACTGTGGAGTACTCTCAACAGAATGATTATTTAAATAAGCAGCAGGATTAATCCCTACATTATTAATTAACATATTTCTCTCCCTTTATTTTGGCGAGTTTTATGCGCGACTCTGGCGCAGAATAAAACGTGAAGCATCCGCATTTTGCTGTACCGCAGAGTACATGACTTTTTGTAATTCCGCTGTCACCTTCTGGTTTTCACCAAATATCTCTACAGATTGTTTAAGCCACTGCTGAATTTGATCCATGGCAAAACGTGCGAGAGTAAAATCGGCAAGCGCCTCGCTGGCGTTTTTGATAAATACGCCTTCAGCTACGCCGCCAGCAGATTGGGCTGCGGTATTAGTAACTTCTATGCCCAACGCAACTTTATTTAGGGTATTACCTACCAACTCTTTACTTAAGGCATTCGTTTGCAGACCCATCTTGCTACCCACATTACCCAAGCCGCTAGTAATACGTTGCATCCCCTGGGTAAAGAGTTTGCTGCCGTTTTGCGCCAACTGTTTCAGCACGTTAGGCACCAGCTTCTTAATCGTTTCGCCCATCATTTTACTCAGCGCGCTACCCAGTTTCGCCGCAGCGCCTTTCCCGACCACTGCCACCACCACAATTACCACCACCATCGCAATGGCTGCGACAATTGCGCCAACAATGCTACCGGCCATCTCTGCGGTTTTCTTATCGACACCGAGTCCTTCCAACGCTTTGGTAATCGCCTTGCCAATCAGCTCCATTAACGGCTTCAGAACGTGCTCCATAATAGGGTTCAACGCCTGTTGAATAAACGACACCCCCGTCGCCGCTTTCACAATTTCATCGGCAACCATTACCGCAAGCCCTACCGCAGCCAGCGCCAGACTCGCCCCACCGGTAAAAACAGCCGCCACAACGCTGACAATGGTGAGCAGCGCGCCGAGAACTTTCCCGATACACCCCATAATGCGGTTTGTTTCTTCGGCTTTGCGCGTTTCTTCCTGGAATTCAGCCGATTTCTTTTCCATCTCCGCCTGACGGCCTTCCTGCAACGCGTTGAATAGCGCAAGGTCGTTTTGCAGACCTTCTTCGTTATTTTTGCCTACAATCTCAATAAACATGGCCATCAACATGGTGAGGCGAGCCACATTTGACAGGTTATCCTTTTCCCCCTTGGCAACATCGCTCTGAGAGGCTACAACATTAGTTGTGCCCTGGAATTTGGTCAGAATGTTATCCGCTTTCTCAGCTTTAACTTTTGCGTCTGTGCCCGCTTTAATCGCCGCATCCGTAGCCTTATCTAACTTATCCTTCGCCTCCGTTGCTTCCTTTCCGGCCTGCTCTACTGCGGCTTCTGCCTGCGCATAACCCGGGTCGGACGAGTCCAGCGATTGCAGTTTGTTTTGCGCCTGCGTCAGTTTTTTAGCCGCCGCGTCATAGGTACTCTTGGCGGTATCCGTTTTTTTAATGCTTTCGTCATAGAGATCCGTCGCCTTCTCGGCCTCTCCCAGCGCCGTCTGAAACTCCTTCGATACCTGAATTCCCATCGCTTTTTGGGACTCAATCATCGCCTGCCATACTGCCAGACGAGATTCCAGTTGAGACAGCGAAACATCCCCTAACAGAGTCATTAACTTGCCAAGCAGTAACGTCAGTTGCCCTTCGCTGGTGAGTTTTTCCCGGGCGGCGTCCGTAGGCGGCGTCAGACCCACCGTATTCATCGTGGTCTCGCCGGACTTTGTACCAGCTTTAAGGTCGCCCGCTTTCGTTGCCACCACATCTTTAAAAGCTTTATCCGCCGCTTTTAAAAAGTCCGTGTTCTTACGAACGCCTTCAAAAGCCGCCTCAGCGAGGCGCGGATTTTGGGTATATCCGCTACGGCTAATGCTACTTGCGTCATTTACCATAATTATTCCTTTTCTTGTTCATTGTGCTGCTCTGTCTCCGCCGTTTTTAGCGCCTCCAGATAGACCAACGCTTTTGCCCGCAGAGACTCATCTTCAGTACGTTCATTGACAAGTTCAAAACACTGTCTGGCTTTTGCCGCCTTACGCATTAATAATTGACACTGCCCGGTAAAAAAAACGGGTCGGTAATCATTTTTAAGTAACGTAAAGGCCACTGCATAAAGGTCACATGCTTTCTGAAATTGTTTTTTCAGTTGGCATACCGCCGCCAGTCCCATGGTATAATCGGGATTGTAAAAATCATAAATGCATAAAAAACGAAAGAATGTTTCAGCTTCATCCAGTCGCCCCTGGTTATAAAACTCATAAGCATGAGCATATAAACCATCCATCATATCTTGAGGGATCCCGTGTACGTCTTTTAGCGTGGCGCCTTCGCTAACGGCATCCCAAATCATTTCCGCAACACGTTCTTCGCTGACATTATTCTGATAATCCATTACTTACTCCTATTATCTGTCACCGGCTTTGTAGAACTTAACGACTGCGATTATCTGGTGCAGTTATTAAACCCCGGCGGTGGTTAGTGAACATTCAAAAAACGCCCAATGAATAAATAGTTACTGCTTCACGCGGCTCAATGCCGCTCCTCGCTTTCTTGTGGCTGAATAACAGCTTTGCCCGCGTTTTCTACCTCTTCCAGCCAAACCAGAAGACGTAAAACTTCATCAATTCCTTCCAGGCTCACCAGGTCATAACGGCGATGGGTTTTGAAAAGGCTGCGCGCCAGTTTGATATCGACGATAACAGGTACGCCAACCTTCTCCGCATAGGCGCGAACGGCCAGTGCGCGCTGATTCGTTTCATACACCGAGATCATTGGAATCGGCATCAGTTCAGGTTTAAAATAAATACCGATCGTAATATGCGTGGGGTTGGCGACAATCAGACGTGAGTTTTCAATATCGGATTTCACCTGTTCAGACAGAATTTCCATATGAACTTCGCGTCGTTTAGATTTAACCTCGGGATTTCCTTCCTGCTCCTTCATTTCACGCTTCACTTCCTCCTTATCCATTTTCATATCTTTCATGGTCAGGAAATATTCAGCGATAGCATCCAATAATAAGACAATTAATGCGCAGGCAAGGCAAGTTAATACCAGCGCGAGAAAAAGCTCACGCCAAATAACGGCAATACCCACAACATTGCCATTTAACTGAGAAAAAATTTCAACCTTATATTTTTTCCAGCAAATGATGGCGGCCACTACAAAAGATGAGAGATACAGTAAAGTTTTAACCGTATCTTTTACCGTTCGCATACTGAAAAGTTTTTTCGCCCCTTCTACCGGGTTTAACGCCGATAATTTAGGCTTTAATGCCTCTGTCGCCAGTACAAAACCAGACTGTAATAACGCCGGTAATGCGGAACACACTAAACAGAGCAGCATAAATGGAATGAGATATTTTAATCCTACGCCCAAAACGGCCAGACTGTAGTCAGCCATGTTCTGCTCAAAATTATTGGCAATAATGATCTTAATAATCCCCATAAACTCATTAAATGAGCCATACGACACCAGATAAGCGATGCCCCCCAGCGTCAGACAGGCGATAATAAGATCTTTACTTTTAAATGACTGACCTTTTTTAGCGGAGTCTTCCAACCGTTTTTTAGTCGGTTTTTCTGTTTTATTCGAGGACATGCGTTGCACCTCGCTCGTAAAACCAACTACTCAATCCTGTGGCCTGGAAAGAGAGTCGCAGTACATTGTCCGGTAGCACCGGCGAAAAATAAAGCAACATAATTAAAACGGCAATACCGCTTTTCACCGTCAATGAAATCGCAAAGGCGTTCATTTGCGGAGCAAAACGCGACAATAATCCCAGGAACACTTCTGACAGCAGCAGCACCAACACCACCGGACTGGCCAGAACCAATGCGTTTTGAGCCACCTGATTAATAAACGTTAATAATGGCGGTAGCGAAGGCGTGCACTCATTCATCGGATCGCATAGCTGATAGCTTTTATTCAACACGTCAACCATCGTGACCAGCCCGCCGTTTTGTAAATAAACAACAGCGGCAAACATGTTCAGGAAGTTAGCCATTTCCGAGGTATCAATACCGTTTGCCGGATCAATACTGCTACTCAGCGTTGCCCCTCGCTGGTTATCGATAATACAACCCAGCGCGTGCATAACCCAAAAAGGCCATGACAGCAGACAGCCCAGCATGACGCCTACCGCCGCTTCTTGCAAAACTAACGGGATCATCGCCACCGATAAAAATGGCGGCGCCTCACTCAATTCATGCGGCCATACTCCCAACGCCACCAGTACGATAATGGCATTTCTCGGCGCGCCGCTTAATACCCCGCTATTCAAAAATGGCAGGAAGAAAAAAATCGGCGCCACGCGAGCAAACCCCATTGCCGCAGACGCAACCAGGTTATGAATTTCAAAGTACAACGCATAAAACATTTTTTACCCCTTAGCTAACGCCAGGAATATCACCTGACGCCCGTAAGAGAGTAAAACTTCGCCATACCAGCCAGACAATAAAAACAGGCACAGACACACGCCAAGTAATTTAATGCCAAAAGGCAGCGTCTGTTCCTGTAATTGCGTTACCGTCTGGAATAACCCTACCAGGAGGCCGATAATCGTTGCGACAATCGTCGGCCATCCTGAAAGGATCAGAACAAGATAGAGCGCCTTATTACCTGCAAACACTAAATCATCCATTTAGTTATCCCGTCTTGTAATGATGTCATGTTGCAATATCCATATACTGTAATATCAATCCCTTAGACAATAAGGTCCAGCCATCAAGCGCAACAAAAAGAACCAGCTTAATGGGGGTAGATATCGTTACCGGACTCATCATCATCATCCCCAGCGCCAGTAGCACGCTGGATACCACCAGGTCGACGACAACAAATGGCAAATAGAGATAAAAACCAATTTTAAATGCACTTTTTATTTCACTTAGCGCATAAGCAGGTAATAACGCAAATATTGAAGGTTTTTCAATTTCATCTTTGTCACGCTTTACCGCCTCGGTCTCTTCTCCATATTGACGCTTCAGTTGCGCATTTTCAAAAAACTGAACTAACTCGCGATCTGAATATTTGATCAGATAATCGCGATAGCCATCCAGACCTTCATCAACATGTTTACTTAATGAAGAAATATCATTAAATGTGACATCTTCGTCCTCAAAATAGACGTAGGCATCGTGCATTATTGGCCACATAACAAACATAGAAAGCAGCAGTGCGACGCCGTTAAGCGTCATATTTGACGGTATCTGCTGCAACCCCAGGGCGTTACGCACCATAACAAATACAATAGAAAATTTAACGAAACAGGTTCCTGATGCAATAATAAATGGCAACAGGGTAGAAAATGCCAGTAAGGCAATTAATGAGATATCATTCCCCATTACCAGACTCGCTCAGCCATTCATGAATCTCAACGCCTAAGGTGTCATTCATCTGTACCAGTTCGCCATTACCAAGCAAAACGCCATTCGCCATAATCTCAACGTTAAGTTCAGCATTTACTGGCAGCGATAATAGCTGTTGTTGCCCTATTGCTTCGAGCTCGGCCAGAGTAACGTTCTTACGATACAAAACAAATTCCAGTTTGACGGGTAAGTGATTCAGGCCAGGCAGAATGTCTGCAGTTTCTGTTTCATTTTTTTCTTCTTCGATATGCTGAATATCTAACGTTTCCACAATAATTCCCCCTTCAACACGGTTGAAATGACCTAACTTTTTCGTATAGCAATAAACTTCCGCAGTGGAAGTACGAATCAGGAGTACATCTCCGATCCCAATACGGCTCAGCAAGAATCGCTGCGTGTCACTGCTACCGATAACGCAGCGCAACGGCCAACGCAGCATTTTCGGCCTGCCGCCCCCGGCTGTAGGCAGTTCAGGAAGATGCTCAAACCACAGGCCGCCTCGATCGCTCATCATGTGCAATAATTTCCCTTCCGGCAGCGCGCTTCCCGACACGGGAGTCTCAACGCATAAACGCCGATAGGACAAATACGGCACGGGCAACTCAAATGGACGCTCCGTCGCCGCAAACCAGGGAACGACCAGGTGCTCAGCGCCGGCAGAAACCGCCGCCCCCGCCAGGGCGGGAGAGACATGCTCAAGCCAGTCTCCGGGTTTAATCCAGGCCGACCAACGTTTTTCTGAATCGCTCAACCGAACCCACATTCCCTGTCGCGTCGGATATTCCAGCGTAGCGTCCTGACCATTGCGCTGGCATTCTGCCGCGGTTTGAGCCAATAGCCATTCGCGGCGATCTATTTGTCTCACACGCAATGACATCAGGCGTCATCCTCCTCGCCAGATTGCTGTCTGTGCTGTTGCTGCTGCGGATTTTGCTGATCATCTCGCATCAGGTGCCAGCGCTGGGGATTACCGTTTTGCCATTGATCATGCAAGCGATGCTCAACCTGCGTATTTGACGGTATTAACGAAAACTCCCCCGCCTGCCGTGCCTGAATATTGACGGAATAGTCATTTCCCCAGCGCTGAAAGCGGTAAGTCAACGAACTATCCTCTCCTTTCACACCATCGAGGGTCGGAAAAATAGTCGTCACCGGCTTTGACTGCGCCGCTAAAGGCATTTTTTCATCGCCGCCGGATAATTGGCTAAGATCGGAGATTGTTGTTGGTTGCAGGGGAAGCTGAGAAGCCTCTTTGATCTTTTTATGCTCTTTATCATCAGACTTACTGATATTGGCAGCGGCCATCCGGGAAGGCGCGACATCTCGCGCCAGCGGCGCGCCCTCTTTACGAACGCCTTCACCCACGATGATTTTATTATCCCCAGACAACGCCTTAATATTATCGTCAGAGATTGCCGTGGTGTTATCCGCTAATTCGCTGATAGATTCCACGGCTTTTAAATCAGCAGATAATTTTTTACCGCTTACACCCTCTAATGGCCTATTTTTAGACGATAGCAGTACTGCGGATTTATCCACTTTGGCCTCCGCAGTGACCAGACCGACGGATTTTTCAGCAGTAACTTTCAACAGCTTTTCAGCAATTCTCAGTTCGCCTTTTCCGTTATGATGCAGACCAGAAACGCTGCCATTGTGATTTTCTGATTTCGCTGGCGCGCCATGTCGCAATGCCGCCAGTAAAACCGGTAATGCCGTTTCCTTATGCATCATGAAAGTATCGCCATACTCGCGATCTGTTTTATCATCGGAATATTCTGTCTTATGTTTTTCCACCGCTTTTTTTAATGCTTCTGACAAACCGCCGACCTCGTCCTGCTGCGGCATTAAAATGTTTCCGGATGAACTGACAGCTGACACATCGCCCATTAAATTATCTCCTCTGACTCGGCCTCTTCCTGCTGTATCTCTCGCTGAATATAGAGTCTTTTCTGACGGATTATCCAACGTTGATAGTTCCCTTCTTTGCGCAACCAATATTTACTTTTTTCCTGAAGCTCTTCCCTTTTCTTTTCCAGTTCGTACCGTTTTTCCTGAATTTGTGTAATCTGAAGTTCTAGATCTTTTATCTGCCGGCGCACAATAGACTGCTTACGTAATAACGAATAAATTTCCTCACGACTCAGTTGTCTGTTTTCTGCACGCAGCGTATCTAATAGCAATTTCAAACCCGCGATTTGTTCACCGATCGCCTCCTCTTCATCCTGCAGCCTACGGTCCTCATCCTGATAGCGAAGTAAGATCGACTCACACTGTGAATGAAATACCGTGCAGCGCCGCTGCAGCACTTTAATCCTGGACAGCGAATGCATTCATACCGCTCAGCGTGTCATCAAAGGATGAATATTGCGCTACCGACTGGCATAACCAGGCTTTCAGACCATCCCGCATCTGCATCGCCCGATCGTTATCGATATTTTCTCCAGGACGGTATTCTCCTAAGTCGATAAAAAGTTGTAGCTCTTCCAGACGCGTCATTAATTTACGCACGGAAGACGCCTGTTCAGCATGTGCCGCCGTCGTGACTTGTCCAAAAACGCGGCTTACGCTTTTCAGGACATCGATTGCCGGATAATGCCCCTGCCCGGCCAGCTTTCTGCTCAGATACAGATGTCCGTCAAGAATAGAGCGAATTTCATCCGCCATCGGGTCCGCCTCTTCCTCGCTTTCCAGCAGTACCGTATAAAAGGCGGTAATGCTTCCATCAGCGGTCGCCCCGGGGCGTTCCAGCAGGCGGGGTAAATTATCAAATACGGAGGCCGGATAGCCGCGACGGGCCGGACGCTCCCCTGACGCCAGAGCCACGTCTCGCAAAGCGCGCGCATAACGGGTCATGGAATCAATAAAGAGCACGACCCGTTTTCCCTGGTCGCGAAAATATTCCGCTACGGTTGTCGCCAGTTGCGCCGCATTGCAGCGATCTACCGAAGGGAAATCGGAGGTGGCGAAAACCAACACGCATTTTTCTTTCTTATGCGAGGCGCGCAACATATCCACGAATTCAGTGACCTCACGGCCTCGTTCACCGATAAGACCGATAACAAAGACATCCGCCTCCGTTTGCTCAATCAGCATATGCATCAGCATGGTCTTACCACATCCTGCGGAGGCAAAAATGCCCATGCGCTGGCCTACACCACAGGTCAATAACCCGTCAATCGCGCGCACGCCGGTAATCAACGGTTCATGGACGCCAACACGCGAAGCGTAAGAAGGCGGTGCGACATCGATAACGCGTTCTTCGCTAATCGGCGCCACTTCAGAGGTAAAACGCTCAACGATTTTACCGGTCGGGTCCAACACCGCGCCCAATACCGAATATCCCACCCACGCCGATAATGCGCGCCCAGTGGGATAAAGCACGACATCGCGGGTCAGCCCTTGCGCATTGCCGATAAGACTCAGCACGGTGCGTTCCCGCTGTAAGCCAACCACCTGCGCGCGCGCAACAACCTGTTTTTGATGCCAGCCACGGCGTATTTCACACAGCTCGCCAATGGCCACATCGCGCAATTCCGCTTCAATGATTGGGCCCGTTATTTTTTGTGGGTAGGCCAGATACTGAAGTAAACGAGGCGTTTTCATCTCATTAGTGACCGACTAAAAACTTCCAGATAGTTGTAAAATCCATTCAAAGCATTAGAGAATTTTTCACCGTCAGATAAAAAATCCGGATGTACTAAAGCCTTAAGCGTTAATTCCCCATTCTGTTCCCCTAATAGCAATTGCCCGCCGCGAACAAATTGGCACCCCTCCATTATGGTCATTAAAATTTCATAGGCGCGCTGTTGTAATACCACCATACTATCAGCCCCCAATTGCGCCCAGATCCATACATCATCATCCTTGACGCTGATACAAATACTCGGCAACGCAAATAAATCCAGAACAATTGTCGAATGGCCATCTATTCCTCCGATTAGCGAGGGTTCACAACCACTAACTTCCAGTGCGGAACGAACTAATTCAGCGATATCCAAATGTTGCATAGATCTTTTCCTTAATTAAACCCTTATATTGTTTTTATGACATTTACTGACTTGCTATCTGCTATTTCACCGAAAGACAAAACCTCCAGATCCGGAAAACGACCTTCAATCATTTTCTTAATAAATCGGCGGACATCAACAGACGTAAGGAGGACAAGATCTTTATGTGCGATCAATAAATCATCCAGCTTAAGCGTAATGAGATCCATCAAATTAGCGGAGGCCTCCGGTTCAAGACTGAGGAAGGTACTGCCAGAGGTCTGACGGATCCCTTTGCGAATAACATCCTCAACTTCAGCTGATACCATTACTGCTCGTAATTCACCGCCATTGGCGAATTTATGGCAGATATAACGCGCCATTGCTCCACGAATATGTTCCACAAGGTTAATAACGTCTTTTTCTCTTGGTGCCCACAATGCGAGCGCTTCCATAATTAATTTCATATTACGCACGGAAACACGTTCGCTTAACAAACGCTGCAAAACTTCAGAGATACGTTGCACCGTGGCATGTCTGAGCACTTCTTTAAGTAAATCAGGAAATTTCGCCTCCAGCTGATCCAGCATATGTTTTGTTTCCTGAATACCGAAATATTCATTGACGTTGCGCGCGAGTGTCACCGCCAGACAATGATAAAGCTCGTCAAGCGCATTTCGCAGCACGTAACCAAGCTCCCGAAGTTTTTCTCCTTCTTCATGCGTTACCCAGAAATACTGACTACTACCTTGATGATAGGTCGTTGGATTAATGCCAAAGGAAGCGACTTCATCCGAATAATTTACCACGCGCATCAAATCAAAGTAGACCGTAAATTGTTCAACACGGATCTCATTAATCAACAATACAATGCTGTTATCGCTCACGCCCTCACCATCGCGTAATAATACCTCCGGCAAGCGCACACCATAGTCAATAAAGAACTGGCTACGTAAACGATCCGCAAGCTGCGCTTTCTCCAAATCTTCACGTCGACTTTTCGGCACCAGTAATATCAAAGGTACGGTCTCTGTAGAGACTTTATCGAGATCGCCAATCAGTCCTAACGACGTTCCTTCTTTTTCCTCAATACTGAGCGGCTGCTCGCCTTTACTGGTTTTAGGCTTGGCGGCGCTACGTTTTGCTTCACGGAATTTAAAATAGAAGAGCACGCTTAAAACCACCGCCAGAATAACAAAAACTGGCAGCGGGAATCCCGGCAGAGTCCCCATTGAGATGGTCAGAATAGCCGTAACAACCAATACAAATGGGTTGTTCAACAGCTGCGTCATGATATTCCGCCCCATATTATCGCTATCGCCATTGACGCGAGTCACGATAAAACCGGCACTAATCGCAATCAACAATGCGGGGATCTGGGCGACAAGACCATCACCAATGGTCAGCATGGTATAAGTAGACAGAGCGGAGGATAAATCCATACCATGGCGGGTCATCCCCACCGAAATACCGCCAATAAAGTTCACAAAGATGATAATGATGCCGGCAATGGCGTCACCTTTGATAAACTTCATCGCACCGTCAAAGGAACCATAAAGCTGGCTTTCCCTTTCCAGTACGCTTCGTCGTTCGCGCGCGGCATCCGCATCAATAATACCGGCCTTCAAATCGGCATCGATACTCATCTGTTTACCGGGCATACCATCCAGAGAAAATCGGGCCGCGACTTCCGCGACGCGTTCTGAACCTTTGGTAATAACGATAAACTGGACCACGGTGACAATAGAGAAGACAACAAAACCCACCGCCAGGCTATCGCCAATAACGAATTGCCCGAACGTGGCGATAATTTCCCCGGCATCAGCTTCGATCAAAATAAGACGACTGGTACTGATCGATAATGCCAGACGAAAGAGCGTTGTAATTAACAGTACCGCAGGAAACGTTGAAAAACTGAGGATTCTGTCAATGTAGAACGACCCCATAAACACTAAAATCGCCAGTACGATATTTAGTGCGATCAGAAAATCAACCAGATAGGTAGGTAATGGAATGACGAACATAGAAATGATCATCACCATTAGTACCAGGATCAGTAATTCAGGTCGTAAACGAGCACTGTTAAGTAGAGAAAGCAGCACTATAGGTATCCTGTTAATATTAAATTAAGACGGCTTTTCAATAGTACGACGCTGCGCTGCCATTTCATGCTTGTAGGCAATATCAGTCATACTACGTAACGCCATTAACAATTCTTCCTGCCAATATTCTTCATAAAAGAGTGAAGAGGGTATGGCTTTACATACTTGATAAAATATCTGCAAAAAGGACGCATGTTCTTTATGACTAAGCAGTAACGCATTCAAACCTATAATATCGGCTAACAACGAATCCACTTCATGTGGCTGTTGCAATAGCGAAAGCATCAGTAGTAGCCACGACGACTCCTCCGCATTAAACGCTTTGGTAAACGAATACGACAACAATGTACTCACAAACAGTAGGTCAGCGGAGCGCAACATTTTAAGTTGCGTCAGGCGTCGTAAAAGCTGGCCAAACTCCAGGCGCGAACAACTGGCGTCATTCGCGTCAATATCGGTTAATAGCGAACCTTCAATAAAATCCAGTACTACCAGTCGACGTTGGTAGCCATAACTGGCTATCCAGTCAGAGTAAATCTCCACTTCATGTGATTCACTTTGGATAAATTGCCGATAGCTGGCGCGCAATAGGCCTGGTTTTAGCGATAATGTTTTCCCAAAAAGCCGAGCCTTCAACGCACAATTAATCCCTGCCTTGAGGGTCTTCGGATCGGTTTGCTCTTCAACGTGCTTGAGTAACGACTCCAGTTTTTTCCGCACGATCTCTTCCAGGTCTTTACGACGAAGCAATTCGCGTAACACAAGGACTAAATCACTGGGGTCAGGAAATAAGCTACGCGCCTGACGTAAAAAATCCTCTAACGCACCGCCATGTACGCTAATTAGCTTTAATATTTGCTTCGCCTTCGGTAAAGCCTCATCCTCCAGCACGCGTTCAAAACTGTTAGATAAATTACTGGATTTTTTTTCATAATCGCGACGGTTACGGAATTGCGCCAGCGCCGCTGACATTTCATCCGTCGACTGGACAAATTTCTGTACTTCCGCCCCTGGAGACGAATCCTCCGCAGCCTGTTGTATTTCCGCCTGTTGCGCATCAGTATGCTGGGTCGCATCCTGGTGAGATGTCTGCCGGGACAATATTCTGGAAAATGAAATACCGGAGGTTGAACCAGGAATCATTTAGTTGCCTCCAGGCCTCTATCCAGATAAACACGAACCCATTTTTGTAACTTATCGTCCCCACTCCAGGCACCGCTTTGTTTCAGAATATTGTTTACCGATTCGCTGGCATCCGGCATTAACGGGTCGACAATTTCTTTTGGTTCAATCATGAATACACGAACAACATTACTTTTATTCTTACTGGAATAACGGAACAGGCTACCAATAAGCGGTATTTTTCCTAAAAACGGAATACTTTGGACAGTATCGGTATTCGCATCCCGAGTATAGCCACCGACCAACAGACTTTTCCCATGTGGAACTCTCGCAATAGTGCTAATTAATGTTCGTCCAACTTCAGGTAACGCATCTACAGAAGTAGTGAGATCATTTTGCGGCGTCTTATCGTTACCATCTTCAATGTCCAGCGACATTTCTATCTGACCATCTGCGGAAAAACGGGGCAGTACTCGGATCATTGTTCCGTATGTTACATGCTCAAGCGCAACGTTACGTTCCCCAATCAGCTTGGTGTAAAATGTTCTGTTGTTATCAAAAATAGCGGGAACATTTTCCTGAGTCAGTAATACCGGGCGCGAAACCACCGTCGCCTGCTTCTTCTCTTCTAACGCATTTACCGCGGCGATAAATCGACTGCCATCCAGAGTGCTAATTGAAGACTGATTTAATGACACACCAAGTTTATCCCCGATAGTAATGCTACCACTCCATGAGGTGCCCAGGCGCTCCAGATCGCTTTTATTAAGATCGACAATCCACAGTGATAATTCTACGTGACGTTTAGCGACATCCAGTGCTTTAACCAGCATTTCGATAAAATGCACCTGCTCAGCCGTTCCTTTTACTAATAAACTATTGGTATCCGGATAGGCCACGATTTTAATATCACCCGCTGCGGCATTTTGCTTCAAAGCCTCCTGGAGACTCATGCCACCAGCATAATTTGATGTTTTACCTTTCTCTCCATTCGACGAAAACGCTGGCATAGCCGGGACAGGTTCGCTACTGGCAATATTGCCTAAAGGTTGCTCCTCTCCCTGCAATAACCTTTCAATGGCCGTAGCGATACCGGGGATAACCATTTTCTGATCGCGCAGATTGTAGGTACGATCGCCCACGAAGGTATTGTTCAGGCGCATCACCCCTATTTTCTGACGTCCCAGCTCAATACCATCGTTTTGCTTGTCCATCATGGTGGCGGCGTTGACCACCATATCAACATAGACAGGCGGCCCTGAAACATAGAATGTTCCTTTACGGTTATCGCCACGCAGTGGGTAATTCTTATTATATAAACCTGAGCGTTTTAGAAAATTGTTGAATTCATTGAGTGAGACGTTCCGTAAAGAGACGACGGCATTGCGCATTTCACTGGCGTCATAAATATAGATAGCCTGCCCATCGAAATACCAAATTAGCCCCAGTTGTAGGGAAAGCTTCTCCAGTAATGCGTTAGGATCGTTAAATTCAAAGTTGCCAGTAATTTTTTTTCGTGCTGCCATTTTACTAACAATGACAGGCTCCTTTAGCTGTAGCGCCATGGCATCGAAAAATGTCCGTAGGCTATCGTCTTTAGCAACAAACCCACTTTCCGTTACAGGTATTTTTTCACTTGAATAACCAGGCGCTACCAGAACAAGCGCGGCACATGCCAGTACTCTGGCCAAAAGAATATGCGTCTTCATTTATCTGCCAATTGAATAATATTTGATAATTTCCGCGGCGAAACGCCGATCAGCTCTTTGATCTCATTAGAAAAATGTGAAGGCGATGAGTAACCATTATTGACGGCTAGTTGGGTGATATTCTCGTGTCCTTCTACGCTATCCAGCAGCGATTGGGCCATACGCCAGTTTCGTAATTCACTCTTCGCTTTTCCACCTAAAGCTCTGCTGCACAAACGACGAAAATGGGTATAAGAAACACCATAGTTCTCTCCTAACATTCTCATCGTACTGCCGCTGGTTGACTGAGCGAGTAAATAGCCGACCAACCAGTAACTCTCGCTTTTTCGTAAAAGCGTTAGTACCTTGTTGAAAGACGGAGAGGGCGTAATAATTTGCTGCAAAAACCAGTACTCACAACGTTTACGATCTTGCCAAATAGCGCGAAACTCAGGACTCAGCAAGACCCATTTATCGGGTTCAGCATAAGTCGTATCCATGAGCCCTGCGCCATCAATAAAGGCCAGCAATTTGCTGAGTACTTCAATTTTTAACGGTTGAAAAACCAAGTCTCCTGATACTGGTGCGACAACAGCCTGCTCGATAAAAAGCAGCGCGCCTTCCTGAATCAGGAAGATTTCATTGTGTCGGCCTTTAGAAAATGACATATGCAGCTTTTGCGCAGAACACGTCTGCATAAACCATGCTTCCGGGCTGCGGATTCTCCGCTTCTCTCCTTCTTTGAGTACTTCCTGTGTATTTAGCATAGTTGTCAGCACCAGTTAAAAATCATTTTAGTATGTAAACAATACCGGGAGCGAGTGGCAAAATCCTGATGCAATCATTATGAATTTGATGCCACCCGCTGATTAAATTGACCAGATCGCACAACCTCTTATTATTTAAAATAGAAAATCAGCTCAGAGTATATAAATTCTGGCCTATTATTCTGCAGCAGCAAAAAAACAGATAATGTCATCGAGATGGAGAATTAACTATTTATATCAGGAAATTTTTTTGCTAGCATTCCTGAAACACATTTTCCACTTATAACTATTGTCAGATAACGTTCTGATAGTTGTATAACACATTGTGTCTCATTCTTCTGTAGCAGGATATAATATGAACAAATTTTATAGCTGTCTTCCTATCTTTTTACTGGTCGGCTGTGCCCAGGTATCTTCTCCTTCCTCCGGAAGCAAGCCTGCACAACAGCCAGATGCTCAAAAAGAGCAACAAGCCAATGCAAAAAGTATTGATGAGTGTATGTCTCTGCCGTACGTACCATCAGACCTTGCGAAGAATAAAACATTATCAAACCAAAACGCTGATAATTCCGCATCAAAAAATAACACAATCAGCTCAAGCGTTTTTTGCGAAAAATATAAACAAACCAAAGAGCAAGCATTCACCTTCTTTCAGGAATATCCACAATACATGCGTTCGAAAGAAGATGAAGAACAGTTAATGGCTGAATTTAAAAAAGTTCTACTCGAATCCGGAAGCAAAAATTTAAGCATCTATCAGACGCTACTTGCTGCCCATAAAAGGCTACAAGCCTTATAATACTATAAGGCTGTCAGCTGAACTTATTATGATATAATTAAGACCACATCTTGCATTGTCACCTAATATCAATACAACTATTATAGTTGTGGTCACTTTTACTGTTGGCCATTTGTCTCTTACGTTGCATTTATCAAACTGCTTTTTGATACAGCAGCGCCTCGCTGCTGCTTTTTTATTTGCGATAAATAATCGTTTTTCTAAATTCAAAGAAATAATAGAAAATTATACTGATAATCTATTATCTGACGTATCGCGACAAACTGACATCCCATTCTTCTCCGCATGTTCGCATTCTTGCGATACCCCATCCACTTTTTGCGGATAACGTTCTTTTTACCTGTGACAGCGTATTGGCTACTGGGCTAGTATAGCGGCAGAAACGTCTCGATGCCTGAAGCGCCCGGTAAACCCCGTTTTAGCGATGACATGATTACGTTAATTCGTGGAGTTTATCTTTTGCCAACGTCGAAGGTCCAGGCGGTGTCGGCAAGTCTGCCCCGCCCTTCCTTTAATGCAATGCATGAGACATGACACGCGAAACCAAGATAGATAAAATTTATTTATAATTCAAAAGATTAACAAGCATACGTCTATGACTGACATTAAAAATCTGGATTCACACACCCCGATGATGCAGCAGTATCTCAAGCTGAAAGCCCAGCATCCGGAGATCCTGCTGTTTTATCGTATGGGCGACTTTTACGAGCTGTTTTATGACGACGCAAAGCGTGCGTCGCAGTTGCTCGATATTTCGCTGACCAAACGCGGCGCATCGGCTGGCGAGCCTATTCCTATGGCGGGTATCCCGCACCACGCCGTAGAAAACTACCTCGCGAAACTGGTCAACCAGGGCGAATCCGTCGCTATTTGCGAACAGATTGGCGACCCGGCCACCAGCAAAGGTCCCGTTGAACGTAAGGTCGTGCGTATCGTTACGCCTGGCACCATCAGCGATGAAGCCCTGTTACAGGAGCGTCAGGATAACCTGCTGGCGGCTATCTGGCAGGATGGTAAAGGCTACGGTTACGCCACGCTGGATATCAGCTCCGGGCGCTTTCGTCTGAGCGAACCCGCCGACCGAGAAACGATGGCCGCAGAGCTGCAGCGCACCAATCCCGCCGAACTGTTGTATGCCGAAGATTTTGCTGAAATGGCGTTAATAGAGGGACGCCGGGGTCTGCGCCGTCGCCCGTTGTGGGAGTTTGAGATTGATACCGCCCGCCAGCAGTTAAATCTGCAATTCGGTACGCGGGATCTGGTCGGTTTCGGCGTCGAAAATGCCTCGCGTGGATTATGTGCGGCAGGCTGCCTGTTACAGTACGTAAAAGATACCCAGCGCACCTCCCTGCCGCATATTCGCTCCATTACGATGGAATGCCAGCAGGACAGCATCATTATGGATGCCGCGACCCGCCGCAATCTGGAAATCACTCAGAACCTGGCCGGCGGCGTAGAAAACACGCTCGCCGCGGTGCTTGATTGCACCGTGACGCCAATGGGCAGTCGAATGCTTAAACGCTGGTTGCACATGCCGATAAGAAATATCGATATATTGCGTGAACGCCAGCAGACCATCAGCGCCTTGCAGGACACCGTCAGCGAGCTGCAACCGGTGCTGCGTCAGGTCGGCGATCTGGAGCGTATCCTTGCGCGTCTGGCGCTGCGCACCGCACGTCCGCGCGATCTCGCCCGAATGCGTCACGCCTTCCAGCAACTGCCGGCATTGCACGCTCAGCTTGAAACCGTTGACAGCGCGCCAGTACAGGCGTTGCGTAAAAAAATGGGCGATTTTGCCGAACTGCGCGACCTCCTGGAACGCGCCATTATTGACGCGCCGCCGGTACTGGTCCGCGACGGCGGCGTTATTGCGCCCGGCTATCACGAAGAGCTGGACGAATGGCGCGCGCTGGCGGACGGCGCCACCGACTACCTCGATCGTCTGGAAATTCGCGAGCGCGAGCGTACCGGGCTGGATACACTGAAAGTCGGCTATAACGCGGTACATGGTTATTACATTCAGATTAGCCGTGGCCAAAGCCATCTGGCGCCTATCAATTACGTGCGTCGCCAGACGCTGAAAAATGCCGAACGCTACATTATCCCTGAGCTGAAAGAGTACGAAGATAAAGTTCTGACCTCGAAAGGCAAAGCGCTGGCGCTGGAAAAACAGCTCTACGACGAATTGTTTGATCTGCTGTTGCCGCATCTGGCGGATTTACAGCAGAGCGCCAACGCGCTGGCGGAACTGGACGTGCTGGTTAACCTGGCCGAACGCGCTTGGACACTGAATTACACCTGCCCGACGTTTACCGATAAACCCGGTATCCGTATTACCGAAGGTCGCCACCCGGTGGTAGAGCAGGTACTGAATGAGCCGTTTATCGCTAACCCGCTCAATTTGTCGCCGCAGCGCCGGATGTTGATCATTACTGGCCCCAATATGGGCGGTAAAAGTACCTATATGCGGCAAACGGCATTGATCGCTCTGCTGGCCTGGATCGGCAGTTACGTTCCAGCGCAACACGTGGAAATCGGCCCCATCGACCGTATTTTTACCCGCGTCGGCGCAGCGGACGACCTGGCCTCCGGGCGCTCGACCTTTATGGTGGAGATGACCGAAACCGCGAATATTCTGCATAATGCCACGGAAAACAGCCTGGTATTGATGGATGAAATCGGGCGCGGTACCTCCACATATGACGGGCTATCGTTGGCCTGGGCCTGCGCGGAAAACCTCGCCAATAAGATTAAAGCGTTAACGCTGTTCGCTACCCACTACTTCGAGCTGACCCAACTGCCGGAGAAAATGGAAGGCGTGGCGAACGTCCACCTGGATGCGCTGGAACATGGCGATACTATCGCGTTTATGCACAGCGTGCAGGACGGCGCAGCAAGTAAGAGCTATGGCCTGGCGGTCGCGGCGCTTGCGGGCGTTCCTAAAGAGGTGATCAAACGCGCACGCCAAAAACTCCGCGAACTGGAGAGTATCTCGCCCAATGCGGCGGCAACGCAGGTGGACGGCACGCAAATGTCGTTACTTGCCGCCCCGGAGGAGACATCGCCCGCCGTTGAAGCGCTGGAGAATCTCGATCCAGACTCCCTGACGCCACGCCAGGCGCTGGAGTGGATCTATCGGCTGAAAAGTCTGGTATAAACGTGTCTGGCCCGATAGCGCCGCGCTATCGGGTCCGCGCGCCAGAACAGGCTTTTCAGGCTGTGGCTGTCGTTTCGTGTAAATGGTGCCAGACTATCCGTCCTCTTTCCCTTTTTAAAATGACCGTCGACCAGCGTACCGTCTCTGCCTGGCCAGGCAGTTGCTGCCGCTCACGATAACGAAGCGCGGCGCCTTCCGGCCACTCCGCCATAAGGTCAATGTGCTCAACCACGATAACCAGCCCCGGGCGACACGCGCGCTGCGCCTGGAAAAAAGCGCCAAGCGCCGGATAATCCAGACAGTCACCACCTGGCGTTATCATCGTAAAATCAGCAGCGAAACGCGGTATCAACGCCTCCAGGCTACCCATACCCTTGCTAAGCCAGTTCGCAATCGCCGCATGGGCGTGAATAATTTCTTCTTTATATGGATTCATGGTCTTTCCTTTTTCAGGCACAGAAGCGCTTTTCTATTGTTTAGACAGACAGCGTAAATAAGGGGTAGCAGGGTGATACCGGCTGCGGTAATAAAGGTCCAGCGATAAGCAACGTCAAGCGACATAACGCGCTGGAGCGCGTTTAACAGCAGCGTCAGCAGCGTCGCGCCAATGAAAAAGCTGAGCTGACGATTAAGATTCCATAGCGCGCTGGCGTCAGGCATGTCCTGGCGAGCAATAGTCTGGAAAGCGCCACTCTGCGCGGTACTGCTGCACAAACTGCCGCCAGCGCCCATTAACGCGAATATCATCATCAGCACACGGTGAGATGTCGCAGGCGTAACATTAATTAAAAGCAGTATCCCTGCGGCCTGAAGAAGACAGCCGACGATAATCAGCGGACGCGGCCCAAGCCGATTGAAGTAACGTCCGGTAAGCATAATGGCGACAAATGAAGCGATCGACCAGGGGAGCATCAACGACCCCGTCGCCACAGGCGATAGCTGCGCGACGTTCTGTAGATAAAACATCCCGACCACGTTGATACCAATGAACATCCCCGGTACACATTGATAGACGATCATGGCAAAGCGCAGCAGCCTGTCCGTCAGCAACGGCAGATGGAGCAATCTTGCCGACGCCATTATCGTCGAATCGGCATTCAGCCAACGATAAGCGAGCAATAACGTGATAACGGCAACCGGCAGCGTGGCAAAGAATATCCAGCGCCAGCCGTACATTTCCACCAGCAGCCCGCCAATCGCAGGCGAACATGCCGGCGCCAGTAGCGCCGCCATCATGACAACGGATGACACGCCAGCGCGTTCATGCGGTTTAAACTGTTGCCAGGTCAATGCCTGCCCCACCGGGATTAACAATCCACCGCCCGCCCCTTGCACAATACGCCAGAAAACAAGGCTGTGTAAGGAATCGGCAAAACCTGCGGCAGCGGCGGCAACGCTAAACAGAATGAGCGAAAACATGATCAGCCGTCGTGCGCCGAGATAACGCGAAAGAAACGCGCTAAACGGAACGATTAGCGTTAATCCTGCGATATAACCGTTACTCACCCATGCCAGCGCCGATATGGACGTATGTAGATCCACGGACATCGCAGGAAAAGCCACGCTGGCGATAAACAGATTAATCAGATCAAGAAAGAAGCCGAGCAGGTAAACCACCGCCACTTTATTGCGATACGTCATTATGCATCCTCCGCTAGAGGCGCTAATGTAGCCGTTCGGAGAAAGCCAGATAAGTCCGCGCTTCAACGATATACTGTCAAAATAATTTTGACAGTAAAGGAGCTCGCCATGCTCAATTTGCAGCGTATGTCGCTGTTTGTCGCCGTGGTAGATAGCGGCAGCTTCACGGCCGCCGCCGCCGCATCGGGCCAAACCAAAGCGGTAGTGAGCTTTAATATTCGGCAGCTTGAAAAAGAGCTTGGCGTAACGTTACTGCTACGTTCCACCCGACGACTGACGCTCACAGACGCCGGCGCCCTCTTTTACCAAAAAGGCGTGAATTTACTCAACGCAGCGAAAAATTTGCAGGATGACGTGCGCGCCAGCCATAGTGGGCTGGGCGGCGAATTACGTATTACCACTACGCCCGAGTTTGGCGAACAGGTGGTCATTCCGGTGTTGGCGCAGTTTAGTCAGCGCTATCCCGATCTCCGTATTCGGCATATGTCCTCATCACATCATGCCGATTTAATTGCCGAGCGCTTTGATGTGGCGATTCGGCTTGGCTCGCTGGCGGACTCCCGCTATCGCGCCGCGCTGATATCCCGCTTCACCATTCTGCCAGTCGCCGCGCCGCAATGGCTCGCCGGCTACCCTGTTTCGTCGCTGGAGTCGCTGGCACAGGCAGAATGGATTATCCATGAACGATTACCTACGCCGCTACGATGGACAGTAACGAATAATCATGGCCAACACTCGCGCCTGGAGATAAGCAAAGCCGGTAGAATCTCTGTCGACAGCGCCCGCGCGCTAATGGCCTTCGCTCTCGCGGGAAGCGGCGTCGCATTACTGCCGGAATGGTTAGTCAAAACCGCACTGGAGGATGGAACGTTAATTCACGTGTTACCCGGCTATCATTTTCCCCGCCAGGGCATTTATGCCGTTTATCCGGACGCCCGCCATGTATCAACAAAAGTACGCGCATTTATTGATTTTTTACGTTCGCAATGGGATTGCGGGGAGCACGTCCCATCATCGTAGCCAGTCCGGGAGCATTGCGCTCCCGGACGGATAATATCGTCTTAATCCTTAACCACCAGCTTGTCTTTGATCCCCTGCGCCTGCCAGCGCACCCACAGCATAATTGCCGCCAGAACGACAATCGGCAATAACGGATCGAGCCAACTGCCGCCGGAACCGAACAGCAGGTTAATCAGCGCCACGCCGGTGCCGCCAATCGCCCAGGCAATGGTCGTCGGTACAGACCAAACCACCATCTGCTGTTTGACATCGGAGACGCCCATCATGCGATTAACCACCCAGAACAGGCTGTCGTTGAAGTAGCCGAAGAACAGCGACCCCATCGTTGCGGCCTGAGCGGCAAGCAGCATATTGATGCCGGGGATCTGCGCGAGGATCGGCGCGGAAATCGAGGCGGCAGTGATCATCGCCACCGTCCCCGATCCCTGAATCAGGCGTACCAGCGTCGCCACGATAAACGGGATCAGGATCGGCGAGATCGGCAAGTTGGCAACCTGCTCCGCCAACTGTTGACCCGCGCCGCTGTCGCGCAGGATCGCGCCCAGCGCGCCGCCAGCGCCCGTGACCAGTAAGATAATCCCGGCGCTTTGCAAGCCCTCTTCCAGACGCTCTGCGGTGGTATGTTTATCCATTCGCGGCACCAGCGTATACACCGCCAGCAGAACGCTGATTGCCAACGCGATCACTGGACTTCCCACAAAGTTGATTGCCTGTACCACTGGATGTGTCGCCAGACCGGACCATCCTTCTATGGTAGCGAGGGTGGAACAGATAGCCTTCAGGAAGATCAGAACGATCGGTACCACAATAGGCAGCAGTGAGAGCGTCAGGCTCGGCAGATCCTTTTGCTCTTTCTCTTTGTTGTACTGCTCCAGCGCGGCATTTACTTCATCGGCGTTCAGCGTGCGCGGCACGAAATCAGGGTAGCGTTTATCCAGCCACTGCGCATAGAACACAATGCCGATCACGCAGGGCACCGCCAGCGCCATCCCGGTCAACAACATTGCGCCGATGTCGACGTTAAAAATCCCGGCTACCCCCAGCGGGCCGGGCGTCGGGGGCACCGTATGGTGAGTGACCACCAGCCCGCCCGCCAGCGCGACGCCCAGCGTCAGCAGCGAACGTTTACCGCTTTTCGCCAGCGCTTTCGCTACCGGATAAAGAATCACAAAAGCGGAATCGACGAAAATCGGGATACTGACAATATAACCCGTGATCGCCAGCGCCCACTCTTCACGGCGTTTCCCCAGCCATTTGATAAAGCTCCAGGCGATACGCTCCGCCGCGCCCGAGACCTCCAGCAAGCGCCCCATCATTACGCCGAGACCAATCACCAGGCCAATGCTGCCCAGCGTCGTGCCGAATCCGCTGGTGATAACAGAGAGCGTTTTATCAATACCCATTCCCCCCAACAAACCGGCAATACAGGCCGCCGCCAGCATCGCGATCAGCGCATGAACACGGGTGCGTAACACCAGCCATACCAGAACGAAAACAGCAACGATCAGACCAATAATTGGGGTCGGTAAACTTGTCATGACCTCGCCTCCATATCATCTTGTCGAAAGCGTTCGATAATGTCATCGAAGCGTTTATCAGCGACAAAACCTAACGCCAGCGCACGCTGGTTATCGATACGTCCCGGCCAGGAGGCGACAATTTTCTCAATACTTTCATCGCGCTGATGCGTAACCCGATCGCGCGCCGCCTGACCGCCCGCCTGACGCAACGTTTCCAGCATCTCGCCCACGGTCACGCTGATCCCGGGTAAGTTGATACTGCTCGCCTCTCCAGGCATGGGTAACGTTGCGGCCAGCGTCAGGTTATGGATCACCGTCGCCGGGCTGGAAATCCACAGACGCAAACTTTCCGACACCGGGCAGACGGTCGTCTCGTCCTGCAACGGTTCACGAATAATCGCGCTGACAAAAGAAGAGGCGGCGCGGTTTGGTTTACCCGGGCGAACACAGATCGTCGGCAAACGCAGCGTCAGCCCATCCACATAGCCTTTGCGGGTATAGTCGTTGACCAACAGTTCACAGGCGGCTTTCTGCGCGCCATAAGACGAGCGCGGCGTGAGCGCGGTGGCATCGGTGACGCATTCCGGCAGCGTACCGCCATAAACGGCAAGCGAGCTGGAGAAGACGAAACGAATTTTCTGCGGTTGCCGACGACACGCCTCAAGTAACTGGCGGGTAAGATCCAGATTAACTTTCCATCCCAGATCGAAATCGTCTTCCGCATGACTGCTGACAATCGCAGCGAGATGATAAACAACAGAGGTATTAGCGGTAATCACATTCTCCAGCACGCCCGGCTGGGTTAAGTCAGCTTCCAGGCAGCGTAAACGAGGGGAGTCTGATAACCGTGCAGGCATTTTTAAATCAACAAGAAGCAGTTCGTTAAACGCCAGCGATGAGTTTAATAAGGCGCTTGCGAGTTTCTGGCCTAAAAAGCCGCCCCCGCCGGTAATGATAATCTGCATCCGGATGTCCTCTTTATTGTTGTGTAGGGTAGTTCAGGGTTAGCGCCAGGCATTAAACCAGCCAAGCCCGTCCTGAGTGGTATTCCGTGGTTGGTATTCGCAGCCTATCCAGCCGCGATAACCCACGTCATCGAACAACCGGAACAGCCACGGGTAGTTGATCTCGCCCTCATCCGGTTCATGTCTGTCCGGTAATGAGGCGATTTGCACATGGGCATAGCGGCCCGCGTACTCGCGAATCAGGTGACTCAAATTGCCATCCACTTTTTGCGCGTGGAAAGTGTCGAGCTGGATGAATACATTCGGGCGGTCAACCGCTTCTGCGATGCCCAGCGCCTGATATTGGCTGGAAAAGAGGTAGCCGGGTTTAACGCCGGGACTCAGCGCTTCGATCAAAATACGTTTATCGTGGACGGCAAACCGGTCGGCGGCATAACGCAAATTATCGATAAACGTGGCGCGATAACGTGCGTCCTCAGCGCCATCCGGCACTACGCCCGCCATGATGTGAACCTGCTCGCATTCCAGCGCAAGAGCGTATTCCAGCGCCAGATCGATATCGGCGCGCGCGTCGTGTTCGCGCCCCGGTAGCGCGGCGCGTCCCCACTCGCCCGCTGCGGTATCGCCCGCCGAAGTATTAAACAACGCCAGCGTCAGATCATGACGCGATAGCTGGGCTTTAATCTCGCTGGCGGCAAAATCGTAGGGGAACAGAAACTCAACGGCCTGAAAACCGGCTGCGGCAGCGGCGGCAAAACGCTCGATAAACGGTGCTTCGGTAAACATCATCGACAAATTGGCGGCAAAACGCGGCATCGGGTTATCTCCTTAACTGCGCAATTTCTTCGGTGGTTAAATAACGAATCGGGCGTTCGCCAAGGATAAAAATCAGCTTTGCCGTCTCTTCCAGCTCCTCGGTATTATTAGCGGCTTCCTGCAAATTCTCCCCACACACTACCGGCCCATGATTGGCCAGTAAAAAGGCCTGATGCCGGGCCGCCAGCGCGGCCAAATCGCGAGCAATTCGGTCATCCCCCGGGCGATAGTAGGGAACCAGCGGAATGTCCCCCATCCGCATCACCACATAGGGGGTAAACGGGCGAATCACATTTTGCGGGTCCAGCCCTTCGAGACAGGAAAGCGCCGTTGACCAGGTGCTGTGCAGATGTACCACGGCCTTGCAGCAAGAGTTATTGCGATACAACGCCAGATGAAAACGTACCTCTTTAGACGGTTTATCGCCGCTGAGCCACTCGCCCTGCGGGTCCACTTTGGACAGCCGCTGCGGGTCGAGATTACCCAGACACGAACCGGTGGGCGTCGCCAGAATATTGCCGTCCGGCAGTAACAGCGAGAGATTGCCTGCCGAGCCGGTAGCATAGCCGCGCTGGAAAAACGAGGCGGCTATCCTGACCATCTCTTCTCGCAAAGCGTGCTCTTCTTTTGCCAGTGTCGTCATGCCTGAAACTCCCTTTGAGCGCGTATAAAAAAGGATTCATCGCCAAAATTACCTGACTTTAGCGCCAGCGAGACTGGCGCATGGAGCGCGTTGACCCACGGCACACCGGGTGAAATGCACGGTCCGATGTGAAAACCAGTAATACCGAGGCTTTGCGTCACCACACCCGAAGTTTCGCCGCCCGCCACGATAAACCGGGTGATACCGCCTTCGGCTAAGCGAGCGGCCAGCAGTGAAAAGAGCGCCTCTACCGCAAGGCTGGCTTCAGCAGCGCCATACTGCTGCTGGATGGCGGCCAGCGCCTGCGTGGAAGCGGTGGCGCTAATCATTGGCGCCAGTTCGCTGTCCTGACTGAGCACCCACTGCGCCAGCGCTTCGGCGTAGGCCTCGCGCGCCTCGGATGACAGGCAGCGCGCCACGTCAACGTCGCGTGTGGGAGCATGTTGTCGATAACAGGCCACCTGCTGGTTCGTCATTTGCGAACAGGAACCGGAAAGCACCACCGCGCGACCGCTCAGCGGATAGCCTGCGGAGCGGGCTTGAGAAGCGCCGCTCTTTGCCCACTGGCGCGCTAGCCCCATTGCCAGCCCGGAACCGCCAGTCACCAGCGGGACATCACGCAAAACCTCGCCCTGGATTTCCAGATGTCGCGCATTGAGCGCGTCAAGTACCGCGTAGCGATATCCTTCCTGCTGTAAACGCGACAGCGCCGCACGGGTCGCTGCAACGCCTTCATCAAGCGCCTGAGCCGGAATAACGCCGCAGCGCCCTTGTGCCTGCGCTTCCATCAGACGCGGCAGGTAGCTGTCGGTCATCGGATTAATAGGGTGGTGGCGCATACCGGACTCCGCCAGCAAGTGGTTCATGACAAACAGATAGCCCTGATAGACCGTGCGTCCGTTAACCGGCAACGCGGGAGAAATCACGGTAAATGAGGTATCCAGCGCCACCATCAACGCGTCGGTAACCGGGCCAATATTGCCTTCGGCGGTACTATCGAAAGTCGAGCAATATTTGAAATAGACCTGCTGGCAGCCCTGTTTTTTCAGCCATGCCAGCGCTGCCAGCGATTGTTTTATCGCCTCTTGCGCCGGGCATGCGCGGGTTTTCAGGCTGATAACCACCGCGTCGCACCCTTCCGGTTGCGTCCCGGTGGGGACATCATTGATCTGCACTGTCGGCATCCCGTTTTCGACCAGAAAACTGGCGATGTCGGTCGCGCCGGTGAAATCATCGGCAATGACGCCAATTTTTAACATGACGGCTCCTCAGGCGTGACGCCAGGCAGAGTAATCCCCGAGAAAATTTTGATCACTGCGCTGTCATCCTGTTTGCCATAACCGGCGTTACTGGCGCTGGTGAACATAGTTAACGCCGTAGAGGCCAGAGGTAAGGGAAAGCGCAGCGCTTTCGCCGTGTCGGCAACCAGCCCCAAATCTTTGACAAAAATGTCGACTGCCGAACGCGGGGTATAGTCGCCGTCAACGACATGCTGCATACGGTTTTCGAACATCCAGGAGTTTCCGGCGGCATGGGTCACGACGTCATACATCACGTCCAGAGGAATTCCGGCCCGCGCGGCCAGCGCCATCGCTTCGGCCGCCGCCGCAATATGCACTCCAGCCAGCAGTTGATGAATGATTTTGACGGTTGAGCCTGCGCCCGGCGTATCGCTAATGTAATAAACGTTGCTGGCAACGGCGTCCAGCACAGGCTTCAGGCGGGTAAACGCCGCCTCGCTCCCGGAGGCCATCACCGTCATTTCGCCCTGCGCCGCTTTTACCGCGCCGCCGGAAACCGGCGCATCCAGCATGTTAAGATTCAATGCCGTCAGCGCCGCAGCGATCTCTTGCGCGTCGGCGCTTGAGATCGTGGACGAAACCATCACCGCGCTTCCGGGTTTCATCAGGTGGGCGACGCCATCCTCACCGAATAAAACCTGTCTGACCTGGGCGGCATTGACGACCAGAATGACTAACGCATCCACGACCCCGGCGAACTCCCTGGCGCTGGCGGCAGCCCCACAAGCCCCTTCAGCGAGAAGATTCGCACACGCTTGCGGGTTAAGATCGGCCCCCCATGTGGAAAGCCCGGCACGCAGGCATGAACGCGCAGCGCCCATTCCCATTGAGCCAAGCCCCACAATGCCGACATGAAAATCAGTTCCTGTTGTCATTATCACTCCATGTTAATTTACGTGATATTATGTTTTGTTATGTGAATATAGGCGTTTTTGTAAACAATTGCGGTGAGTTGATTCACAAAAAATAACAAAATATGTTATTTTTTGTGAAGAAAATACCAATAGAACTTCACACGCTGTGACGAGAAATCGCGTAAAATCGCGACAGGACTAAAGAAAGGAGCTGACGTTGATACCTACTGAGCGTCGACAAATAATTCTTGATATGGTGGCGGAGAAAGGCATCGTCAGTATCGCTGAACTGACCGAGCGCATGCATGTATCCCATATGACTATCCGCCGTGATTTACAAAAACTGGAGCAGCAAGGCGCGGTAATCCAGGTCTCTGGCGGAGTGCAGTCATCGACTCGCGTGGCGCACGAACCCTCGCATCAGATCAAAACCGAACTCGCGACGCCGCAGAAAGCGGCGATTGGCAAACTGGCCGCCACCCTGGTACAGCCAGAAAGCTGTATCTACCTTGACGCAGGCACTACCACGCTGGCGATTGCCAGGCAGCTTATTACGATGAATAAACTTACGGTGGTGACTAATGATTTCGTTATCGCCGATTACCTGATGGACAATAGCGGTTGCACAATTATTCACACTGGCGGGGCGGTATGCCGGGAAAACCGGTCGTGCGTCGGTGAAGCCGCGGCGACGATGCTGCGTGGGTTGATGATTGACCAGGCCTTTATTTCCGCCTCCTCCTGGAGCGTACGCGGTATTTCAACGCCGGCAGAAGATAAAGTTACGGTGAAACGGGCCGTCGCCAGCGCCAGTCGACAAAAAATTCTGGTGTGCGACGCGACCAAATACGGTCAGGTCGCCACGTGGCTGGCGTTACCGTTGGCGGAATTCAACCAAATCGTCACCGATGACGGCCTGCCGGAAAGCGCTATTCGGGCGCTGGCCAAAGTGGATATCTCACTGTTGATGGCCACACAATAGCAAAGCGGCGCAAGCCGCTTACGTCATCATCTTGCGTACCAGTTGCGTAAACTGTTCGCGTTCTTCATCGCTCAGTCGCCCCAAAAACTCATCGTCCACGCAATCCCCCACGGGGATCGCGGCGGCGAGTAGCGTCCGGCCCTCGGCGGTGAGAGACACAAAGCGCCGACGCTTATCCAGCGGATCATTTTCTCGCCTTACCAGCCCACGATGTTCCATCCGGCTTAACATCTCCGCCAGCGTCGCTTTGGTACTGACCGCCGCTTCGGTCAGATCGACCTGTTCAATACCAGGATGTTCGGCAATAGCGCGCATCACCGCATATTGAGGTTTAGTGAGTTCTGGTAATTTATGCTGCCAGCGTGCGGTATGTTGCTGAAAAAGTTGGCGTAAAAGATGAAACGCGGTATTTCGTAATTCCATAAACACTCCGGATAAATTAACCTTTTCTATCATAACGGCTTATGCCGGTTTTTTAATGACGAATGCTTTAGCTAAACGTGCGCAAACGTCGGGAGGCTCTTGCCGGAAGGGCCGTGTGGGCGTATTTTGATCAAAACGTTCGTACACGAACAATGATTGAGGCAAGAAATGAGATTGATTGTGGGGATGACCGGCGCGACCGGCGCGCCGCTTGGCGTCGCGTTACTCCAGGCATTGCGGACGATACCTGATGTTGAAACGCATCTGGTAATGTCAAAGTGGGCGAAAACCACTATCGAACTGGAGACGCCCTACACGCCCGCTGAGGTAGCCGATCTGGCAGATCACTGCCATAGCCCAGCCAATCAGGCGGCGACTATCTCCTCCGGCTCATTTCGTACCGATGGCATGATTATTATCCCCTGCAGCATGAAAACTCTGGCGGGGGTTCGTGCTGGCTACGCCGAAGGGCTGGTTGGACGCGCTGCCGATGTCGTGTTGAAAGAGGGCCGCAAGTTAGTGCTGGTACCGCGGGAAATGCCGCTCAGCACGATTCATCTGGAAAACATGCTTGCGCTTTCTCACATGGGAGTGGCGATAGTTCCGCCCATGCCTGCGTTCTACAACCTGCCGCAAACCGTTGACGATATCATCCAGCACATCGTGGCGCGCGTTCTCGACCAGTTTGGTCTGGAACATACGCGCGCGCGCCGCTGGCAAGGACGACGACAGGCAGCGAATTTTTCACAGGAGAATGGATAATGGCATTTGATGATTTGCGTAGTTTTTTACACGCGCTGGATCAGCAGGGACAACTGCTGAAAATCAGCGAGGAAGTAAATGCGGAGCCTGATTTAGCCGCTGCTGCCAATGCAACGGGACGAATTGGCGATGGCGCTCCCGCGCTATGGTTTGACAATATTCGTGGTTTTACCGACGCCCGCGTGGCGATGAATACCATCGGCTCCTGGCAGAACCATGCCATCTCACTGGGCTTGCCGCCGAACACGCCGGTTAAGAAACAGATCGATGAATTTATCCGTCGCTGGGACAATTTTCCGGTGGCGCCGGAACGCCGGGCGAATCCGGGCTGGGCGGAAAATACCGTCGACGGCGATGCGATCAACCTGTTTGATATCCTGCCGCTGTTTCGTCTGAACGACGGCGACGGCGGATTCTATCTGGATAAAGCCTGTGTGATATCACGCGATCCGCTCGATCCCGAGAATTTTGGCAAGCAGAACGTCGGTATTTACCGCATGGAAGTTAAAGGCAAACGGAAGCTTGGTTTGCAACCGGTACCAATGCATGATATCGCATTGCACCTGCACAAAGCGGAAGAGCGTGGCGAAGATCTGCCGATTGCGATCACGCTGGGTAACGATCCGATCATTACCCTGATGGGCGCCACGCCACTGAAATACGATCAGTCAGAGTATGAAATGGCGGGCGCGCTGCGTGAAAGCCCTTATCCTATCGCCACCGCGCCGCTGACCGGTTTTGACGTGCCGTGGGGCTCTGAAGTGATTCTCGAAGGGGTCATCGAAAACCGTAAACGTGAAATCGAAGGACCGTTCGGCGAATTTACCGGCCACTATTCCGGCGGCCGCAACATGACCGTGGTGCGTATCGATAAAGTTTCTTACCGCAACAAACCGATTTTTGAATCGCTCTATTTGGGTATGCCGTGGACGGAAATTGACTACCTGATGGGACCGGCGACCTGCGTGCCGTTGTATCAACAGTTGAAAGCCGAATTTCCGGAAGTACAGGCGGTAAACGCCATGTACACCCACGGCCTGCTGGCTATCATCTCGACCAAAAAACGCTACGGCGGCTTTGCTCGCGCAGTGGGCCTGCGGGCAATGACGACGCCGCACGGTTTGGGATATGTGAAGATGGTGATAATGGTCGATGAAGATGTCGATCCGTTTAATTTGCCACAGGTGATGTGGGCGCTGTCGTCGAAAGTGAATCCGGCAGGCGATCTGGTACAGCTACCGAATATGTCCGTCCTGGAACTGGACCCGGGCTCAAGCCCAGCAGGGATCACCGACAAGCTGATCATTGATGCCACCACGCCGGTTGCGCCGGATAACCGTGGCCACTATAGCCAGCCGGTTGTCGATTTAGCGGAAACTAAAGCCTGGGCAGAAAAACTGACCGCCATGCTGACCAACCGTAAATAAGGAGTAACAGATGATTTGTCCACGCTGTGCCGATGAACATATTGAACTCATGGCGGCCTCGCCGGTAAAAGGTGTCTGGACGGTATATCAGTGTCAGCACTGTCTGTATACCTGGCGCGATACCGAACCACTACGCCGTACCAGCCGCGAGCACTATCCGGAAGCGTTTCGTATGACGCAAAAAGATATTGATAACGCGCCGATGGTGCCGAGTATTCCGCCGCTGCTGGCAGAAGATAAACGGTAAAGAAAAAGGCCAGTCTGACGACTGGCCTTTTTTTGACGCAAGATACTTACTCGCGGAACAGCGCTTCGATATTCAGCCCCTGCGTCTGCAGAATTTCGCGCAGACGGCGCAGGCCTTCAACCTGAATCTGACGAACACGTTCACGCGTAAGACCGATTTCACGGCCTACATCTTCCAGTGTCGCAGCTTCATATCCCAGCAGACCGAAACGGCGCGCCAGCACTTCACGCTGTTTGGCGTTCAGTTCGAACAGCCATTTGACGATGCTCTGTTTCATATCGTCATCTTGCGTGGTGTCTTCCGGACCGTTCTCTTTTTCATCGGCCAGGATGTCCAGCAACGCTTTTTCGGAATCACCGCCCAGCGGGGTGTCTACCGAGGTAATGCGCTCGTTGAGACGAAGCATACGGCTGACGTCATCAACCGGTTTATCCAGTTGCTCTGCAATTTCTTCCGCACTCGGTTCGTGGTCCAGTTTATGCGACAACTCACGTGCGGTACGCAGGTATACGTTCAGCTCTTTAACAATGTGAATCGGCAAGCGAATCGTACGGGTTTGGTTCATAATCGCCCGTTCGATTGTCTGGCGAATCCACCAGGTTGCGTATGTTGAGAAGCGGAACCCGCGCTCCGGGTCAAACTTCTCGACTGCACGGATAAGCCCCAGATTGCCCTCTTCAATCAGGTCCAGCAACGCCAGTCCACGATTGCCATAACGACGGGCAATTTTTACCACCAGACGCAGGTTACTCTCAATCATGCGACGGCGAGAAGCGACATCTCCACGCAGTGCGCGACGCGCAAAATAGACTTCTTCTTCGGCTGTTAACAGTGGTGAATACCCAATCTCACCAAGGTAAAGCTGAGTCGCGTCCAACACACGTTGTGTGGCCCCTTGCGATAACAGCTCTTCTTCAGCCAGGTCGTTATCACTGGGTTCCTCTTCACTCAAGGCTTTTTCGTCAAAAGCCTCTACTCCGTTCTCATCAAATTCCGCGTCTTCATTTAAATCATGAACTTTCAGCGTATTCTGACTCATAAGGTGGCTCCTACCCGTGATCCCTTGACGGAACTAGCAAGTCAAAGCCTGGTTCCGCCGCTTTATCGCTGCGGTAAATAACGCAGCGGGTTTACGGATTTCCCCTTGTAACGAATTTCAAAATGCAAGCGTGTAGAGCTGGTGCCGGTGCTACCCATAGTAGCGATTTTTTGCCCCGCCTTAACTTCCTGTTGTTCCCGGACCAGCATCGTATCATTATGGGCGTAGGCGCTCAGGTAATCATCGTTATGTTTGATGATAATAAGATTACCGTAACCACGCAGTGCGTTACCGGCATATACGACGCGCCCATCAGCGGTTGCGACGATAGCCTGTCCTTTACTGCCTGCAATGTCGATCCCTTTATTGCCCCCTTCGGAAGCGCCAAAGTTTTCGATCACTTTGCCATCCGTCGGCCAGCGCCATGCGGAAATCGGCGCGCTGGTTGACGTACTGCTTGCATTTGGTTCGGTCGTGCTTACCGTTGGTGCCGTTACAGGCGCTGTGGCAACCGTCCCAGCAGGCTTGTTGTTTGGCAACATTTTTTTAGCACTTTGTTCACCTGAGCCCTCAGAATACGTAATTGTTGGTTGAGACGCAACTGCAACGGTGGAATTTTGTGCAGGCCTGGTCACAACTCCTTGCTGTGCTGCATCCGCCTGGGTGATCGCATTTCCGCCAGTAATTGGCGTCCCGGACGCGTTGCCAACTTGCAAAGTTTGCCCCACATTCAGGCTATACGGGGCAGGAATACTGTTTCGCTGGGCCAGATCGCGGAAATCGTTCCCGGTAATCCAGGCGATGTAAAAAAGCGTATCACCCTTTTTCACGGTGTAAGTACTGCCGCCCGCATAGCTACCTTTCGGAATATTCCCATACTGGCGATTGTATACAATTCGCCCATTTTCCATCTGCACGGGCTGTTCCGCGACAGGCTGAGTTTGCATGGGCTGCGTAACAGGACGCTGAACGGGTTGAATTTGCGGTGTTTGTTGCGTCGTCGCGCCCATTTTTGGCGGCGGTGTGATCAACATCCCGGAATTGGTATTCGATGACGAACCACCGTCCACAGACGTGACCGGCGCCGGAGGGTTTGACGAACTGGTACACCCTGCCAGCCATAGTGAAACCAGTGATAGTGCCGCAATGCGACTAACGGTGAATTTTGGGCTTCCCGCGCTCATTTATCCCCCAGGAAAAAATTTGGTTAACAACCAGTAACGTAAGAACCGTGCAACGCATTAAGTGAACACGGGAAAATGTGTTCACGATACGCTTAACCCACCGGGAATAACCAGGAAAACTCCAGGTATTCGTCTCGGCTTCATCAGGCGTAATAGTGGGTGTTTGCAGGGCAAACTAGGCCAGTTCTCCCTTGACTAACGGGACGAAGCGAACGGCCTCCACGGTATCAATAATAAATTCGCCGCCCCGGCGACGCACGCGTTTCAAAAACTGCTGCTCATCGCCCACGGGCAGAACAAGAATGCCGCCTTCATCCAACTGTGCCATGAGCGCGGTAGGAATTTCCGGCGGCGCGGCCGTCACAATGATAGCGTCAAACGGCGCACGTGCCCGCCAACCTTGCCAGCCATCGCTATGACGGGTAGAAACATTATGTAAATCGAGCTGTTTCAGACGGCGGCGCGCCTGCCATTGCAGCCCTTTAATCCGCTCAACGGAGCAAACGTGATGCACCAGATGCGCCAGAATCGCCGTCTGATAGCCGGAACCTGTGCCTATTTCCAGCACCCTCGATTGCGGCGTTAGTTCGAGCAGCTCCGTCATTCGCGCCACCATATAGGGCTGCGAAATCGTCTGCCCCTGGCCTATCGGCAAAGCGATATTTTCCCAGGCCTTATGTTCAAACGCTTCATCAATAAATTTCTCGCGCGGCACCGCAGCAAGCGCGTCAAGCACCTGTTCATCTCGGATACCCTGCGTGCGTAATTGTTCAAGAAGAGCCTGTACACGTCCACTTACCATTGCGTGCCAACTCCCACGCTGTCTAACCAGTCTGAAACCACATCATGCGCGCTGTGCGCGGTTAAATCCACATGCAGCGGGGTAACGGAGACGTAGCCTTCATCCACCGCCGCGAAATCAGTATCCGGCCCGGCGTCGTATTTATCGCCCGGCGGGCCAATCCAGTACAATGTATTGCCGCGCGGATCTTCCTGCGGGATCACTTTATCTGCCGGATGGCGGCTACCACAGCGAGTCACACGGATGCCTTTAATCTGCGCCAGCGGCAGATCCGGGACATTTACATTAAGAATACGTCCGGTACGCAACGGCTCCCGGCTTAACCCTCGCAAAAGCGCGCAAGTCACGGCCGCCGCCGTATCATAATGCTGATAGCCGTCAAGGGAGACCGCTAACGCCGGAAAGCCGAGATGACGACCTTCCATCGCCGCGGCGACAGTACCGGAATAGATCACATCATCGCCCAGATTCGGCCCCGCGTTAATGCCGGAAACGACAATATCCGGACGCGGACGCATTAAGGCATTAACACCCAGATAGACGCAATCGGTCGGCGTCCCCATCTGTACGGCGATATCGCCATTATCAAAGGTAAAAGTACGAAGCGAAGATTCCAGCGTCAGAGAATTAGACGCGCCGCTGCGGTTACGATCCGGGGCTACGACCTGTACATCAGCAAACTCACGCAGCGCTTTCGCCAGCGTTTGTATACCGGGCGCGTGAACCCCGTCATCGTTACTCAGCAATATGCGCATAATCACCCATTGTGTTGATCAGTTCCCTTACTACGCTGGTGGCAAAACTGCCTGCGGGCAGCCAGAAACGTAACTCAACGGTAACGTCATCCCACCAGTTCCAGCTTAATTGTTGCGGGTAAAGCAGCATCGCTCTGCGCGACGCCTCTACTTTTTCGCACAGCAGCAGCGATTGCAACACCGTTTCCTGGGCAATGGCGTCTTGCTCAAACGTCAGCGCCGCACGCTGTGTTCCCCACTCTCCGCTGCCCGGCAACGACGCTGTAATCATCAGCTCTTTTTCGTCTACCCGGCGCTGCAATTCAGGCAGTTCTTCAGATGTCGCAACGAACCAGCTTCCACGTCCCGCTAATTGTAGCGCATCGCCGTCAACAACTTGATTAAAGTCTGGTTTCTTCAGCCGCTGGTGAACAATTTGATTAAACAACGCGCTACGCGCCGCCGACAACCAAAAACTGCGTTTATTGCGATCGCGCACCGGCGCGTCACTTTGCGCCCAGCGCAGCGCGCCCTGCAAGTTGCTGCCGCCAATGCCGAATCGCTGTGCGCCAAAATAGTTCGGCACGCCGCCATCGCGAATCGCCTGCAATCGTGTTTCGACATCGCGGCGATCGCTTATTTCACGCAACACCAGCGTAAAGGCATTGCCTTTCAGCGCGCCTAAACGCAGCTTACGCTTGTGACGCGCGTATTCCAGCACTTTACATCCTTCCAGTTGAAAGGCGCTGAAATCGGGCATCTCTTTCCCCGGCACGCGCGCGCACAGCCACTGCTCGGTAACGGCGTGTTTATCTTTTTGCCCGGCAAAGCTCACTTCGCGAGCGTGAATTTTCAGGAATTTCGCCAGCGCGTCAGCGACAAAACGGGTATTGCAGCCGTTTTTCAAAATACGCAGCAGAATGTGCTCGCCTTCACCATCCGGCGTAAAGCCTAAATCTTCAACCACCACAAAATCTTCCGGATTCGCTTTCAGCAATCCGCTACCTTGTGGTTTTCCGTGCAGCCAGGTGAGATTGTCAAACTCTGTCATTTCGCCGCCTTCATCAGCAGCGCGACCGCTTCGCAGGCAATGCCCTCTCCGCGCCCGGTAAATCCGAGCTTTTCCGTCGTCGTCGCCTTCACATTAACATCATCCATATGGCAACCGAGATCTTCGGCGATAAAGATGCGCATTTGCGGAATATGCGGCAGCATTTTCGGCGCCTGCGCAATAATAGTGACATCCACATTGCCGAGGGTGTATCCCTTCGCCTGAATACGACGCCAGGCTTCACGCAGCAGTTCGCGGCTATCCGCCCCCTTAAATGCCGGATCGGTATCCGGAAAGAGCTTGCCGATATCGCCAAGCGCCGCGGCGCCCAGCAGCGCATCGGTCAGCGCATGTAACGCCACATCGCCATCGGAATGCGCCAATAGCCCTTTTTCATAGGGGATACGCACGCCGCCAATGATAATCGGCCCTTCTCCGCCAAACGCGTGTACGTCAAAACCGTGTCCAATTCGCATTATGCTTTCTCCTGGTGGATGGTTCGGGTCAGATAAAATTCCGCCAGCGCCAGATCTTCCGGACGGGTGACCTTGATGTTATCCGCGCGACCTTCTACCAGCGCCGGATGAAAACCGCAGTACTCCAGCGCTGACGCCTCGTCGGTGATGGTCGCGCCTTCATGCAGCGCACGCGTCAGACAATCGTGCAAGAGTTCGCGGGGGAAAAACTGCGGCGTGAGCGCGTGCCATAAATCAGCGCGCTCTACGGTATGGGCAATAGCGGTTTTCCCCGGTTCGCCGCGTTTCATGGTGTCGCGCACTGGACTGGCGAGAATACCGCCGACCCGGCTGTTTTCGCTGATGGCCAGCAACCGCGCCAGGTCATCCTGATGCAAACAGGGTCTTGCCGCGTCGTGCACCAGCACCCAGGGCGCCTCTGCTACAGCCCGCAACCCGGCCAAAACGGAATCAGCGCGTTCGTTGCCGCCATCCACAACGGTGATTTGCGGATGATTCGCCAGCGGAAGTTGGGCAAAGCGATGATCACCAGGGCTGATAGCAATAACAACGCGAGTCACCCGAGGATGCGCCAGCAGCGCATGAACTGAGTGCTCCAGAATGGTTTTATTACCGATTGAGAGATACTGCTTAGGACATTCTGTTTGCATTCGGCGGCCAAATCCGGCAGCCGGCACCACGGCGCAAACGTCCAATAAAGTGGCTGCCATGTTAAATCCCTGGATGGTTTATCGATGAGTTTGCCCCGCCGTTGCCGCGCGTTTTGAGGCGTCAGGCACCAGACGATAGAAGGTTTCGCCCGGTTTGGTCATGCTAAGTTCGTTGCGCGCGCGCTCCTCAATCGCTTCCTGTCCGCCATTGAGATCATCAATTTCGGCAAAAAGCTGATCGTTACGCGCTTTAAGTTTGGCGTTTGTCGCCTGCTGCGCGACCACATCATCGTTGACGCGGCTATAGTCATGTATGCCGTTCTTACCGAACCACAGCGAGTACTGTAGCCAGACCAGTAAAGCCAGCAACAGCAGCGTTAGTTTACCCATCCTGCCCCCTGAAAAACGGCATCATCATCCCATAACGTCCTCTGTGACTCCACATTGAGGGCGGGATTGCCGCGACAACGCCGGCAAATGTACCACATTTGCCCGATGTTACGTATACCCGAGTAAGGAGAACATAATCTCATTGTTGGTTACGGTTTGAATTATGACCGGAGGCGCAGTGATAACCCGCCTATCCTAATAGCCATATAAATAACGCGCCGAATAGCGCACCTACCGCCAGTAGAGTAAACATGATGCTAAAAAGTATTTTGCCCTTTACCAGCAGATGCAACGCAATACCGATAATCACCGATACCGGCATTAACGCAAGGAAAAAGGGCCAGGTATAGAGGAAAAAAAACAGCGTGTTAGGGCCATAAAGCAGAAAAGGGATCCCCAACGCCAGCAGCCATGACATAAAGCCGACCACCGCCCCCGGTAATGAACTGGTGGTGTCATCGTCGACAATAAAGGCGTCTGACCTTGTGAAAGTAATGTTATGGCTATTAC
Organism: Salmonella enterica subsp. houtenae serovar Houten; assembly: GCA_900478215.1. NCBI lineage: Bacteria > Pseudomonadati > Pseudomonadota > Gammaproteobacteria > Enterobacterales > Enterobacteriaceae > Salmonella > Salmonella enterica. Next base: position 890,803 of record LS483478.1, on the reverse strand, counting down.
GCATATCAAATCCTGTAACCTTGACCATGCCGGGCATATAAGCCCAGTGGTGTCTTAGGATCTGATAATATCGCGCCGTCTTAGTAGGTCTAATAATTGGGAAACCAAATTTGTTACTAATTGTTCACCATTAAGATGAACCTGTGGCGATTCAGGCGCTTCGTAAATGGCGTCGATGCCGGTGAAGTGACGTAACTCGCCCGCGCGCGCTTTTTTATACAACCCTTTCGGATCACGCTGTTCACAGATAGCCAGCGGCGTATCGATATAAATTTCAATAAAACGATCGTGGCCGACGCGATCTTGCACCAGTTGCCGCTCGGCGCGGTGCGGAGAAATAAATGCCGTCAAGATAATCAGACCGGCGTCCGCCATCAGACTGGCCACTTCGCCTACCCGCCGGATATTCTCCTGGCGATCGGCATCGCTAAAGCCTAAATCACGGCACAAACCGTGGCGCACATTATCGCCATCCAACAGGTAGGTACTGACGCCACGGTGATGTAACGCCTCTTCCAGCGCGCCGGCCACCGTTGATTTTCCCGAACCGGAGAGTCCGGTAAACCACAGCACCACGCCACGGTGGCCGTGGAGCTGTTCGCGAGCGGCGACGGTGACGGGATGAGAGTGCCAGACCACGTTCTCATCATGCCGCGCCATGTTTATCTCCCAGCAAATCACGGGCGTCCCAGTGCGGGAAATGACGTCGTACCAGCGCATTCAGTTCCAGCTCAAACGCGCTGTATTCCACGGGCGGCGCCACTCCGCGTTCGACCAGTTCCCGTACCATGCCTGCGCCCACGGTAACGTTAGAAAGTCGGTCGATAAAAATCAGCCCGCCCGTCACCGGATTTTGCTGATAAATATCCAGCGCGAGCGGCTCATCGAATGTCATCTCCACCAGACCAATGCCGTTTAACGGCAGGCTTTCGACGTCTCGTTGAGTCAGATTGTTGATATCAATCTGATAGCGAATCGTCTCGATACGCGCGCGGGTTTTCTTACCCGCGAGTTTAACGTCGTAGTTTTGGCCCGGCGCCAGCGGCTGTTCTGCCATCCATACCACATCGATCGCGGCGTGCCGCGCAGGTGCCAGCGTCTCGTTTGCCGCCAGCAGCAGATCGCCGCGGCTAATATCAATGTCGTCGTTGAGTACCAGGGTAATGGCTTCGCCCGCATACGCTTCTTCTTTGTCGCCGTCAAAAGTGACGATACGCGCCACGCTGGATTCTACGCCGGACGGCAGCACTTTAATACGCTCTCCGACGTTGACGCTACCAGACGCCAGGCTGCCGGCATACCCCCGAAAATCAAGATTCGGGCGATTGACGTATTGTACCGGAAAGCGCATCGGCTGACGGTCTACCGCACGCTGTATGTCTACCGTTTCCAGGACTTCCAGCAGCGTCGGACCGCTGTACCAGCGCATATTCGCGCTCTGCGCGGCGACATTATCCCCTTCCAGCGCAGAAAGCGGTACAAAGCGAATGTCCAGATCGCCCGGCAACTGTTCAGCAAAGATCAGATAATCTTCGCGAATACGAGCGAAGGTCTCTTCGCGGTAGTCAACGAGATCCATTTTGTTGATTGCCACCACCAGGTGTTTGATCCCCAACAGAGTGGAGATAAAGCTATGGCGACGCGTCTGATCCAGCACGCCTTTACGCGCGTCGATCAGCAGGATCGCCAGATCGCAGGTGGACGCCCCGGTCGCCATATTACGGGTATATTGTTCATGGCCCGGCGTGTCGGCGATAATAAATTTTCGTTTTTCAGTGGAGAAATAGCGGTACGCGACGTCAATAGTAATGCCCTGCTCACGCTCGGCCTGCAGCCCATCTACCAGCAGCGCCAGATCGAGTTTTTCTCCCTGCGTACCATGACGTTTACTGTCATTATGCAGGGAAGAGAGCTGATCTTCATAAATTTGCCGGGTATCGTGCAGCAAACGACCTATCAGCGTACTTTTACCGTCATCAACGCTGCCACAGGTTAAAAAACGCAGCAGGCTTTTATGTTGTTGGGCAATCATCCAGGCTTCGACGCCGCCTTCATTGGCGATTTGTTGTGCAAGTATGGTGTTCATAGCGGCTCCTTAGAAATACCCCTGACGTTTTTTAAGCTCCATCGACCCCGCCTGATCGCGGTCAATCATCCTCCCCTGGCGCTCGCTGGTGGTGGAAACCAGCATCTCTTCGATAATTTCCGGCAGCGTTTGCGCGTGGGATTCCACCGCTCCGGTGAGCGGCCAACAGCCAAGTGTACGAAAGCGCACCATCCTTTTTTTGATGACTTCGCCAGGCTGGAGATCGATACGATCGTCATCCACCATCATCAACATGCCGTCACGTTCCAGAACCGGACGTTCAGCAGCCAAATACAGCGGCACGATGTCGATGTTTTCCAGCCAGATGTATTGCCAGATATCCTGCTCTGTCCAGTTGGAGAGCGGGAAGACGCGAATACTTTCACCTTTATTAATCTGACCGTTATAGTTGCGCCACAGCTCCGGACGCTGGTTTTTCGGGTCCCAGCGATGGAAACGGTCGCGGAAGGAGTAAATACGTTCTTTCGCGCGGGATTTTTCCTCATCGCGCCGTGCGCCGCCGAACGCGGCATCAAAACCGTACTTATTCAGCGCCTGCTTTAACCCTTCGGTTTTCATAATGTCGGTGTGTTTAGCGCTACCATGAACGAACGGATTGATGCCCATCGACACGCCTTCCGGATTTTTATGTACCAGCAATTCGCAGCCATATGCGTTGGCGGTACGATCGCGAAAGGCGTACATCTCACGGAATTTCCAACCGGTATCAACGTGCAATAGCGGGAACGGCAACGTGCCCGGATAAAACGCCTTACGCGCCAGATGCAGCATGACGCTGGAGTCTTTACCAATGGAGTACAGCATGACCGGATTAGCGAATTCCGCCGCCACTTCACGGATAATGTGGATACTTTCCGCCTCCAGTTGCCGCAGGTGGGTGAGTCGTTTTTGATCCATAACCGTTCCTTTGCAATACCGTTTTTTTGCTAAACATTTCGATTACACGACTATAGGGAGCGCAGGAGAGTGAATGAAATGACGAATTGGAATGAGTAGTTCCTCAAAGGAATAACGCGGCCCAAAAACCACTATCAAAAAGTGCTTAACGTACCGAATTCCCGGCATTTAGGAGCAAATGAAATTGTGTTAACACGATCGCGGTTTCATACTAACCGGGTAAAATTTTGTTCTGTATTTAAGGACTCATTATGTTTTCCGCAACGCGCCGCTTTACCGTCATTCTGGCGCTCGGCGTAGGCTTTATCCTCCCTGCACAAGCAGCATCACCAGGGCCTGGTGAAATAGCGAATACTCAGGCACGACATATCGCCACCTTTTTCCCCGGAAGAATGACTGGCTCCCCCGCCGAGATGCTATCTGCCGATTATTTACGCCAACAATTTACCCGGATGGGATACCAAAGCGATATTCGAACGTTTAATAGCCGATTTATTTATACCACGAAGGATAATCGCAAAAACTGGCATAACGTGACGGGCAGCACGGTCATCGCCGCCCATGAAGGGCGCGTGCCGCAACAGATCATCATTATGGCGCATCTGGATACGTACGCTCCGCAGAGCGACGCCGATGTTGATGCCAATCTGGGCGGTTTAACATTACAGGGAATGGATGATAATGCCGCGGGATTAGGCGTTATGCTGGAACTGGCGGCGCGTCTGAAAGATATACCGACCCATTATGGAATTCGTTTTATCGCCACCAGTGGGGAAGAAGAGGGAAAGCTGGGCGCGGAAAATTTGCTCAAACGAATGAGTGACGCTGAGAAGAAAAATACGCTGCTGGTCATTAATCTCGATAACTTGATTGTTGGCGACAAGCTCTATTTTAATAGCGGGAAAAATACGCCGGAAGCGGTGCGTACACTGACCCGCGATCGGGCATTAGCGATTGCGCGCCGTTATGATATCGCCGCCAACACCAATCCGGGACGCAATCCATCCTACCCCAAAGGAACGGGTTGCTGTAATGATGCGGAGGTTTTCGATAAAGCGGGAATGTCGGTGCTTTCTGTTGAGGCGACGAACTGGAATCTGGGTAAAAAAGACGGATACCAGCAACGTATGAAAAATGCATCCTTCCCGAACGGCAATAGCTGGCACGACGTACGGCTGGATAATCAACAGCATATTGACAAGGCGCTGCCAGGGCGGATTGAGCGCCGTAGCCGCGATGTAGTGCGGATAATGCTGCCGTTGGTAAAAGAGCTGGCGAAGGCAGAAAAAACGTCCTGACCTGCTGGTGAAAAACGTTTATCCCCGCTGGCGCGGGGAACTCGTCAGTATGGTGAAATCCGCATGCCGGATAATGCCAGAGATCTGGTTGATGGCGTCTACGAGCAAAAGATAGCTGCGCCGGCAGACCTGCAAACGTTTTCCGATATTGCTTTTGGCAAAGTACTGAGCCAGCGTTCGGTCGCCGCCCAAAATCTGCTCCGTCACGATCTCGGCTACGACAGGGAATCCAGCGACTTTTTATGGGATAAAGACCGAGAATTTTCTACCCGTCTGGGCGAAGAAAGCGTGGATGTTTACCTCGCCAGAAAAGGCATTGATGGGCAGTTACGCCCTTTAGTCGATGAAATAGATTTCTGCTGGGAAAAAAGCCGCTTATCCGTCCGAAAATCATGGTGGCAAAAAAACTCTGGTACATTTCAGTGTCCGGATGAGGAAACATTAACCTGTTTCAGAAAACGTCATCATCGCCCTTCCGGACATATTGTGTTGGTATCTGAAATGGGGGAAGCTAGCTACTACAGTAAGCGTTTTGGATTGGTCTGATAATTAGTATTACTCTCACTTCGTTACATAGAGAAGTTATTACAATGAGCTACCTAAAGTCTTTATCGCTTCTCTATCTGTATCTATTTTCAACAATACGTTAATAAATTAACTACTCATTAAATTTAATTACTTTATTTCATGATACGGTGTAGCACAGTATCACCATTAGCCAACGGTAAGCCAAACTTTCAAAAAACGATCATTTTCGGTGCATCATCTACCTTTTGTCTGAATTGTTGCCATTCCAAAGGATTGCCACCAATAAATCTGCTATACCGATAACACTGTTCAGATTCTCTCTTGCGATCAAATCTGGCCAGTTTTAATACAATAAGAACAAATTGAGCAGTGTCTTTTCCCACGATATTGAATAATATAAATTTCAAGGAAAAAACTATGCCAGTCACTTTAAACTTCGGTAATCATCACAATTATACGCTTAATGAAAGCCGGCTTTCCCATCTGCTAAGTGCAGATAAAGAAAAAGCAACGCGTATGGGGAGCTGGGATAAGCTCCAGGACCACTTTCGATCGGAAAGAAAGGACCATGCTCTGGAAGTGTTATACAGCATTATTCACGGTCAGGGTCGTGGGGAACCTGGAGAGATGGAAGTTAACATAGAGGATATGGGTAAAATTTACGCGTTTAAAAAATTGCAACATTTAGCCTGTCCCGCTCACCAGGATCTGTTTAAGATCAAGATGGATGCCTCTCAGACACAATTTTTATTTATGGTTGGCGACACGGTGATCAGCCAAAGCAGGATTCAGGATATCCTCAACCTCTCAGATAATGTAGTAGTAGAGTCTATGAATAGCGAGGAGAAACAGCTATTTTTACAAATATGCGAGATAATTGGTTCAAATATTGCCTGGCACCCAGAATTGCTTCAGGCTTCGGTATCGACTTTACGAAAAGAGGTGACCAGCAATGTACAAATCAAAGAGGCAGTTTATGGATTGGTGCGTCCTGCAGAGGCTCCCGACCACCAGTTTGTAGAATGGCAGAGTTCACTCTCTGACGATGAAAAATCGATGCTGACTTGTATTAATGCAGGCAACTTTGATCCTATCACTCAATTTTGCAAAATAGGTTATCAGGAAGTACAAGGTGAAGTCGCTTTTTGCATGATGCATCCGTGTATCTCCTATTTACTCCATACCTATTCGCCGTTTGCGGAGTTTAAAGAAACAAATGCAGGTTTTTTAAATAAACTTAATCAAGATTATAAAGACTATCATAAAAATAAAGTTTTTATTGATGCAATTCTTGAAAAAATATATCTAACACATGAACGTTCTTTACATATTGGTGAAAATGAGTGCAGTCGCAATATATTACTGGCATAATGCCAGAGCATAAAATAACCGATTTAAAATCCGGCAGCCTGCCGGATTTTCTCATAGCAGCAAGTATCATCATACCGCGGTAAAGACGATTACCCTTCATGCAGTCCGCATTCACGTTTCAGTCCGAAGAATCGCGTCTCTTCTTCCGCCATGCCCGGTTCCCACTTGCGGGTAGTATGCGTATCCCCCACCGACAGGTAGCCTTGATCCCACAGCGGGTGGTATTTCAGACCCTGTTTTTGCAGATACTGATATACCGTGCGGTTATCCCAGTCGATAATCGGTAACACTTTAAACACGCCGCGCTGAATCGCCAGTACCGGTAAATGGGCGCGGCTGCCGGACTGCTCGCGGCGCAGGCCCGCAAACCAGGTTTGCGCGTTCAGCTCTTCCAGCGCCCGGTTCATCGGCTCGACCTTGTTGATCTCATTGTATTTCTCAATGCCTTCAACGCCCTGCTCCCACAGCTTGCCGTAGCGCGCTTCCTGCCAGGCGGCGCTCTCCTTCGCCCGATAAACCTTCAGGTTCAGGTTGAGCTTGTCCGTTAACTCGTCAATAAACTGGTAGGTTTCCGGGAACAGATAGCCGGTATCGGTCAGAATAACCGGGATATCCGGGCTAATCTGGTTCACCAGGTGCAGGCTTACCGCCGCCTGAATGCCAAAGCTTGAGGAGAGCACGTATTCACCGGGCAGGTTTTCCAACGCCCAGGCCACGCGCTCCTCGGCGCTTAGCTTTTCCAGTTGGGCGTTAATTTCCGCCAGCGCTAATACGCGTTCGACTTTCGGCAGTTCGTTCAATGCGTTGAGATCGAGTTTGGACATAAGTTCCTCGCGGTATGCCTTGCCTGATGGCGCTTCGCTTATCAGGCCTACAGACCTGCTACGCGCGCCATCCGGCAATTCAGGTTATTCCCAGAAATCACGCGCGGGATCGAGCACCGGGCGAATGATGCCCGCACGCACCGTAAAGTCGCCGAAGCCTTCACCCGCTTCGCGCTCTTTCGCCCAGCGCCCAACCAGTTCGTCAACAGAATCAAGAATTTCTGATTCCGTAATGTTTTCACGATACATACGCGGAATACGCGTTCCCATGCGGTTGCCGCCCAAATGCACGTTGTAGCGCCCCGGGGCTTTGCCCACCAGGCCCAGCTCCGCCAGCATCGCGCGGCCGCAGCCGTTCGGGCAGCCGGTCACGCGCATCACGATGTGCTCGTCCGGAATACCGTGTTTTTCCAGAATCGCTTCCACTTTGTCCGTAAACGACGGCAGGAAGCGCTCGGCCTCCGCCATCGCCAGCGGACAGGTCGGGAACGACACGCAGGCCATCGAGTTTTCACGCTGCGGTTTCACCGCATTCATCAACCCGTGGTCGCGCGCCAGCTTCTCGATCTTCGCCTTCTGGCTTTCCGGCACGCCGGCAATAATCAGATTCTGGTTGGCGGTGATGCGGAAGTCGCCTTTGTGGATCTTCGCGATCTCCAGCAGACCGCTTTTCAGCGGACGCCCCGGATAATCCAGAATACGGCCACTCTCAATAAACAGCGTCAGGTGCCAGTTGTTGTCGATCCCTTTCACCCAACCAATGCGATCGCCACGACCGGTAAACTCGTACGGACGGATCGGTTCGAACTTGATCCCCGCGCGGCGCTCAACTTCTTCCTTAAAGGTCTCAACGCCAACGCGCTCAAGGGTGTATTTGGTTTTCGCGTTTTTACGATCGGTACGGTTGCCCCAGTCGCGCTGGGTGGTCACCACGGCTTCCGCTACCGCCAGGGTGTGCTCCAGCGGCAGATAGCCAAACTCGCTCGCCGTGCGGGCGTAGGTTTTCTTATTGCCGTGCTCTATGGATAACCCACCGCCAACCAGCAGGTTAAAGCCCACTAGCTTGCCGTTTTCAGCAATCGCCACGAAGTTCATGTCGTTGGCGTGCAGATCGATATCGTTCTGCGGCGGGATCACCACCGTGGTTTTGAATTTACGCGGCAGATAGGTCGCGCCGAGGATCGGTTCTTCATCGGTGGTGGCGACCTTTTTTTGATCGAGCCAGATCTCCGCATAAGCGCGAGTACGCGGCAGCAGGTGCTCGGAGATCTTCTTCGCCCATTCGTAGGCTTCCGCGTGCAACTCGGACTCGTACGGGTTGGAGGTGCACAGCACGTTACGGTTCATATCGTTGGCGGTCGCCAGCGCGTCCAGCCCGACCGAGTGCAGCATCTGGTGCACCGGCTTGACGTTCTTCTTCAGAATACCGTGGAACTGGAAGGTCTGACGGTTGGTCAGACGAATGCTGCCGTAAATGGTGTTATCGGCGGCGAATTTATCGATCGCCTGCCACTGTTTGGTGGTGATCACCCCGCCCGGCAGACGGCAGCGCAGCAGCATCGCATGACGCGGCTCCAGCTTCTGTGCCGCACGCTCGGCGCGAATATCGCGATCATCCTGCTGGTACATCCCGTGAAAGCGGATCAGCAGAAAGTTGTCGCCGTGGAAGCCGCCGGTCAGGCCGTCGTTGAGATCTTCGGCAATGGTACCGCGCAGATAGTTGCTTTCCAGCTTCATACGCTCAGCGTCGGACAGTTTGCCTTCGACCACCAATGGTCCTGGATGTTTTTCGCTCATTAGTAGACATCTCGCTGATAACGGCGCTCAACGCGCATCTCACTTAAAAATTCATCCGCCGCTTCGATATCCATACCACCGAATTCAGCAATCACTTCCAGTAACGCCTGCTCAACGTCTTTCGCCATACGATTGGCGTCGCCGCAGACATAAATGTGGGCACCGTCGTTAATCCAGCGCCACAGTTCCGCGCCCTGTTCGCGCAGTTTGTCTTGTACGTAGACTTTTTCTTTTTGATCGCGGGACCAGGCGAGATCGATTCGGCTCAGCACGCCTTCTTTGACATAGCGCTGCCATTCCACCTGATACAGGAAATCTTCGGTGAAATGCGGGTTGCCGAAGAACAACCAGTTTTTACCTTCCGCACCATCAGCCGCACGCTGCTGCATAAAGGCGCGGAACGGGGCGATACCAGTGCCAGGACCAATCATAATCACCGGCGTTTGCGGATTCGCGGGCAGACGGAAGTTGTCGTTATGCTCGATAAAGACGCGAACGTCACCCTCTTCTTCCACACGATCGGCGAGGAAGCTGGAGGCGCCGCCAGCGCGGGCGCGGCCTTCAATGTCATAACGCACCACGCCAACGGTGACGTGCACTTCGCTTTCCACTTCCGCCTGCGAAGAGGCAATGGAGTAGAGTCGCGGCGTTAGCGGACGCAGCAGGCCGATTAACGCCCCGGCATCAAGCTGCGCCGGGGAGAAGCGCACCATATCGACGATCGGCGTGGTCGCGGCGTAATGCTGGAGCTGGGCTTTATCGCCCACCAGCGGCAGCAACGACTCGCTGCGGGTTAAGGTGGCATAGTTTTCCACGATATTGGCGGTGTTCACCGTCAGCTCGAAGTGCCACTCCAACGCCTCGGCAAGCGGCAGCGTTTTGCCGTCAACCGTAACCGGCTCGTCGCCTTTCAGCCACAGCAGTTCCACCAGTTCTTTCACCAGAGCCGGATCGTTCTGATACCAGACGCCCAGCGCATCGCCTGGCTGATAGCGCAGGCCGGAATCACCGAGGTCGATTTCAATATGGCGGACGTCTTTTTCGGATTCACGACCGGTGATTTTTTGATTCACCGCGAGCGTCGCGGTCAGCGGCGCTTCTTTGGTATACGGGCTGGAATGAACGTCGTTCACCGCCCCGCTTGCCGCAGCCTGTACGGAAGGTGCCGCCGGAGCGCGGGCTTTCAGCACCTCGACCAGACGCGCGCGCCATTCGGCAGCGGCGGCCTGGTATTCCACGTCGGCGTCAACCCGGTCGAGCAGGCGTTCACCGCCCAGTTCAGCCAGCCTGCTGTCGAAATCTTTACCCGCCTGGCAGAAGAATTCATAGGACGTATCGCCAAGGCCAAATACGGCAAACGCGGTGTTATCGAGTTTCGGCGCTTTCTTCGAGAGCAGGAACTTATGCAAAGCGACAGCTTCTTCTGCTGGCTCACCTTCGCCCTGGGTCGATGCCACCACAACCAGTAATTTTTCATTGGCGATTTGTTTGAATTTATAGTCGCCAGCATTAATTAGGGTGACATTGAGCTTTGCGGCAATCAGATCGTCGCGCAGGGTTTCCGCCACACGACGCGCATTACCCGTTTGCGAAGCGGAGATAAGCGTAATCCCCGGCATTTCAACGGCAGGCGCGGGGACTGTCGCATTTGCGCCTAGCTGATGATTCAGCACGCCCCAAAAATAGCCAGAAACCCACGCAAGTTGCGCGGGCGTGAGATCGGTTGTGGCTGCCTGAAGGCGCGCCAGTTGCTCCGGGTTAAGCGGGAACAAAGCTGAAGGTGGGGCCTGTGTCGTCATGCGTCGTTATGTTCCAGTAAGCAAAGCGGATTTCAGCAATAAAACCCAAACTGCTGATAAGGTTAACGGCGGGGATAGTAACAATTAAATAAGTGATGGAAATAACAAATAACCAAATGGACTAACCTGTTTTAGCTATAGTTATTAACGACAAAATCGATTTAATAACAATATGATATATAAAAGATTATTAAACATTAACTTAATGAATATGCGGTTCCACTGCTCCGCGCCCTTTTAACTAATGATAAAAATTGTACTTTACGGTACTCTACGTCGGTTTTTTGTATTCTTGAGAGTAAATGATGTCCACCACCTTGTTTAAAGATTTCACCTTTGAAGCCGCTCACCGACTGCCTCACGTGCCTGAAGGGCATAAGTGCGGCCGCCTACACGGACACTCGTTTATGGTGCGTCTCGAAATTACCGGTGAAGTCGATCCGCATACCGGCTGGATTATGGATTTCGCGGATCTGAAAGCGGCGTTTAAACCTACTTACGATCGTCTTGATCACTACTACCTTAACGATATTCCAGGTCTGGAGAACCCCACCAGCGAAGTGTTGGCAAAATGGATTTGGGATCAGGTTAAACCAGTCGTGCCGCTACTGAGCGCCGTGATGGTGAAAGAGACCTGTACCGCGGGCTGTGTGTATCGCGGACAGTGATCTGCCATAGGGTCGCCGGATGGCGGCTAATGCCTTATCCGGCCTACAAGTGTGTAGACCGGATAAGTGTAATATCATCAGGCAATATTCAGGTATTTATGCGTTTGCATAGACAGTCGCCAGTTACGTGCAATACAAGTTTCAATACACAGACGCGTAGCGTCTTCTTTCTGGCTAATGGGCTGCAAAGCAATTACGCGCAGTTTATCATCGCTCAACGTGGCTAACAGTTCGTCCAGCGCCTCAATATCGCGAACACGACCAACCGGATGTTTGATTTCATTTGCGCGCTCCAGCGCCTGTGACAATACATTATAGCCACCGCGCATATTCACCTTCGGCGATACGGTCACCCAGGTATTTGGCGTACAGCGAACTTCGTGCGTACCACTGGTCTCAATCTGGCAGCTAAAACCGTTCTTTTCCAGCAGAGAGGTCAAAGGCATCAGGTCATGAATGCAAGGCTCGCCACCGGTGATCACCACATGACGAGCGGTATAACCCTGACGCTGAATGACAGCCAGCAGATCTTCACTGCTCGCCGCCCCCCACTTGTCGCTCTCTTTGGTCTTGGCCAGGATGCTATACAGGGAAACTTCCCGATCCTCAAGCTTATCCCAGGTGTGTTTGGTATCGCACCAGGCACAGCCAACCGGGCATCCCTGTAAACGAATAAAAATGGCGGGGACGCCGGTAAAATAACCCTCACCTTGCAGGGTCTGGAACATCTCGTTAATCGGGTACTGCATAGCGTTCTCTGTTAAGGGGATAATCAATAATTATCGCAGATTTCGGGCTGCGGGTCATGCGCGGCGGCTGTTAAAAGTAAAATTATCCGTTTGCTACAAAGCACATATCTTTCTTAGTTTCTCTATCACTTACCTCTTAGTTTAATCTGGACCTTGATGCTCCAAACCAAATTGATAAAGAAAGGATTAAAGAAAACTGAAATCAGGGCTAAGGCGAGGCAACAAAGTATATAAATTATAAATAACTCAAACCCTCCCATTGTTGCAGGAAAAAGCATAGAGAAGAATAACGCACCACCCCATGCATAATATTTCCAGGCGTAGAGCAAAAAAGCTCTGCTTACGCTGATGTTCTTCTTTGCCGCTAATTTAAGCAAGAAACGGACATTTTTTTCTTTCATCCCAGCGTTCACTAGTATTTTCTTTATATCGTCATCCATATTACAGCCCCATCAAATACTATTAAAATATATAAAAATGTCGACTTTACCTTGCATACTTAAATCCCCATAAGAATAATGATAATGTGACACCAACCCAATTAATTAGAGTTTTTTCAGAGCACAATAAATTTTCAGTCGTTCCCAGTAACCTTTATGGAAACGAAAACATAACTCCCCCGCCCCATATAATAACGCTAAAAACAGTAGTACGAAAAGCCCATCACGGTCGCCACCAATGAGAATACTAACAAAGAAAAAAAGGAAAACACTCAATAATGCCATATCAGCTCTAAAAATTCGACAATGACTTTCATAATATGCTTTTTGTAGACTAAGATTCTCGTCCTGCGCGAATTTTATCAAATGCTCTGCTTTATACTCTGTTAACCCCAACGCTACCAATTTTTCAACAGTGATTTGAGATTCCATTATTAATCCTTTAGCTCAGACCAATTTGTTTCAGGTTGAGAAACAACCTGGTATATAGAAAATCCACTGGAAGCATCACCCACAAGCTCAGTACCAATCCCGGCAACTCCCATAGCTCGCCAGCCACGTATAAAGTCTTCACGAATGGAGTAAAAAAGTTTTCTGGCACCATCAATATGAGTCAAACTACCCAAGGACCCAACCGAAAGAGCAATATCGACTGAAGAGAAAGCGATATCCCCTGTTTTATCATCACCACCCAATAATTTAGCTATGTAACGATATGCATGACGGATAGGTATGTCAGTAGGCTCTTTATGTGTAAAAAGATAATATCCATTCTCATAAGAGTTTTCTCCCCCCTGAATAATTAATGGCACACCAAATTTTCCGCATGCGCTGCGGATATCTTTAACGCAAAATCCAATACCACCAAGAATCTGAAATAGCCCACTAGCAAAACCGACACCTTTTAGTGAAAGTGTCGTCAGGGAAGTGGAATTTCTCTCTTTCTGAGCAATAGCATAAAGTTTTATACTCCCCATCCTTAATTGCATATGATATTTAGTTAAAGACATATGATATTCACGTAATCTATCTATAGACCTGCCGAAATCTAATTTTCCATACCGATATTCATCAAGGTAACGTGATGTAACCCTACGTTCCTCAATCATATATTTCGAACGCATAGCCGGATCATGAAGATATTGAAATCCAATATCAAAGACAAGCTGGTCAATCTTTTCTTTCTCACGTTGTAGACTCATTAACCCATAACTGCTCAAAATAACCTCCTGTTATTCCCCGATCAATTTAACTTTAACTTTAACATTCCAAATCAAATTTATGACAAACGGCGTAAAGAAGAGTGAAACAAGAGCTACAGGCATACAGAAAAAAGGCCCGGCCCAGGCTGATATTTCTCTTTTCTGCCAGCTTAATCAGAATAGCAGAATCCTTTTTTTTCATACCCGCTTTCGACAGTATCTCTTCTAATTCATTATCCATTCAATATTTCTATTATTTGTTAATGATAAATATAAAAAATACATATAAACAATAATCACACTTTTAAATTACTCTTTGTGAAATAATAACAAAGTGACAAAGATCAAATCGATCATTAAAACTTACAAATAAGAATAAATGGCAGGCATAAAAAACCCGCCGAAGCGGGTTTTTACGTTAAGAGCTAAAGAGCAGGATTACGCCTGACCTTTAATCTCTTTACGACCGTTGTACGGCGCTTGTTCACCCAGAGCTTCTTCGATACGAATCAGCTGGTTGTATTTAGCAACGCGGTCAGAACGGCTCATAGAACCCGTTTTGATCCGGCCACCAGCGGTACCAACAGCCAGGTCAGCGATGGTAGCGTCTTCAGTTTCGCCAGAACGGTGAGAGATAACAGCGGTGTAGCCGGCGTCTTTCGTCATTTTGATCGCAGCCAGAGCTTCGGTCAGAGAACCGATCTGGTTGAATCATAATTTCCTGAATATCAATGTTGTTGTCAGCATGCTCACCGTCGTTGATGATGTTCATCATCGGAACCGGCATGGAGCCGCACCACCCCATGCATAATAGTATTTTCAGGCGTAGAGCCAAAAAGCTCTGCTTACGCTGATGTTCTTTTTTACCGCTAATTTAAGCAAGAAACGGATATTTTTTCTTTCATTCCAGCGTTCACTAGTATGGTCTTTGTGTCGCCGCATGTAACACCCAGCAATTAACATATACAAAAACGCCATCTAATCTCACTAAAATAATATGACAGTGGACCAGTCACTTAGAGACCTCGTAACTTGATATAAACCATCCATACTTTGAAATAATTTTTGTGAAACCGACAGGTTAACTCAATAACAAAAAATAACAGTCCGAATATTAAAAAGAAAGCCCATAACTCACTGAAATCTTGTTGTGCAATTGAAAATATAAAGAATGACATAACAAAAAGGAGGACAATATCAACTTTGATGATACTTGCATCCGTTAACAAATAGGCTTTTTGTATGTTTATTTTGTTTTTATTAGCAAGCCGAATAAGTTTCTGCGCTTTATGCTCACCTAAACCCGCAATTTTGATACTTTCAACTAAAGACTTATCATTCTGATCATATTCCTTGAAGAGCATTTGCTTATTCCCTCAATTCGGCCCAGTTAGTGCTTTCTCCACCAAGAAGGTGATAAATAGTGAATCCACTAACTGCATCACCGATTAACTCGCTCCCCCCCCCTGCCGCTCCCAAGGTTCTCCAATTGCGGATATAATCTTCCCGTATATAGTGGAATAATTTCCATGAATCTGATCTCAACGTCAACGTCGAGGCTGAACCGAAAGAAAGAATAAGATCTCCCGTTGAAAAAGCAATATCGCCATCCTTTTCATCCCCGCCCATGAGCTTTGCTGCCTGACGGTAGGCATACCGTAAAGGCATTTTTCCAGGTTCTTGATGATATAATAAATAATAACCATTTTCCCAAACATTTTCGCTTCCCTGTACCATTAAAGGAACTCCATAAGTTTTACATGCAGCACTAAGGGTTGTTTTACATAGACCAAAGCCACCGATAACTTGCATTGCCCCGCTAACGAATCCAACTTGTTTTAATACTATGGTAAGTGAGGAATGCCTTCCTCTTTCACGCTCAGCAATTGCATATAATTTAACACTTCCCGTTTGTAATTGAGCACGAGACTTACTTAGAATTTGATAATGTTTTTGTAAGCATTCCATTGACCTGGCAAAATTCAATCGACCGTATTGATAATCATTAATATAGCTATTAACAAGTCTATGTTCCTCTGCCATAAATCTGGAGCGTAAATGACTATCACTTAAGTAATAAAAACTAATTTCAAAAACGAGTTTATCTATTTTTCCTTTCTCACGTTGTAAATTCATTAATCCATAACTGCTCAAAACAACCTCCTGTTATTTCCCGATCAATTTAAATTGAATTTTAATACTCCAAATCAAATTTATGACAAACGGTGTAAAGAAGAGTGAAACAAGAGCTACAGCCATACACAAAAGAACGTTTATTAAAAAGAACTCTATCCCCTCTGAAAGTGAGGCGAAAATTATTGCTAATAGCAAAGCCGCACTCCAGGCATAATATTTCCATGCATACAGAAAAAAGGCCCGACCCAAGCTGATATTTTTCTTTTCTGCCAGCTTAATCAGAATAGCAGAATCCTTTTTTTTCATACCCGCTTTCGCCAGTATCTCTTCTAATTCATTATCCATTCAATATTTCTATTATTTGTTAATGATAAATATAAAAAATACATATAAACAATAATCACACTTTTAAATTACGCTTTGTGAAATAATAACAAAGTGACAAAGATCAAATCGATCATTAAAACTTACAAATAAGAATAAATTGCAGGCATAAAAAACCCGCCGAAGCGGGTTTTTACGTTAAGAGCTAAAGAGCAGGATTACGCCTGGCCTTTGATCTCTTTACGACCATTGTACGGTGCTTTTTCGCCCAGAGCTTCTTCGATACGAATCAGCTGGTTGTATTTAGCAACGCGGTCAGAACGGCTCATAGAACCGGTTTTGATCTGGCCTGCAGCGGTACCAACAGCCAGGTCAGCGATGGTAGCGTCTTCAGTTTCGCCAGAACGGTGAGAGATGACAGCAGTGTAGCCAGCGTCTTTCGCCATCTTGATTGCAGCCAGAGTTTCGGTCAGAGAACCGATCTGGTTGAATTTGATCAGGATGGAGTTAGCGATGCCTTTCTCGATGCCTTCTTTCAGAATTTTGGTGTTGGTTACGAACAGATCGTCACCAACCAGCTGGATTTTGTCGCCCAGCACTTTGGTCTGGTATGCAAAACCGTCCCAGTCAGACTCGTCCAGACCATCTTCGATAGACACGATCGGGTACTGTTTGGTCAGCTCTTCCAGGAAATGGGTGAATTCTTCGGAGGTGAACGCTTTGTTGCCTTCGCCAGCCAGAACGTATTTACCGTCTTTGTAGAATTCAGATGCTGCGCAGTCCATCGCCAGGGTGATATCTTTACCCAGCTCGTAACCAGCAGCTTTAACCGCTTCAGCGATAACAGCCAGCGCTTCAGCGTTAGAGCCCAGGTTCGGCGCATAGCCGCCTTCGTCACCCACAGCGGTGTTCATACCTTTGCCTTTCAGCACTTTTGCCAGGTGATGGAAAACTTCGGAACCCATACGGATGGCTTCTTTAACCGTTTTCGCGCCAACCGGCTGGATCATGAACTCCTGGATGTCGACGTTGTTGTCAGCGTGCTCGCCGCCGTTGATGATGTTCATCATCGGAACCGGCATGGAGTATTTGCCCGGAGTGCCGTTCAGTTCAGCAATGTGCTCATACAGCGGCATACCTTTCGCGGCAGCAGCAGCTTTGGCGTTAGCCAGCGAGACAGCCAGAATAGCGTTTGCACCGAAGTTAGATTTGTTTTCAGTACCGTCCAGGTCGATCATGATTTTATCGATGCCAGCCTGGTCTTTAGCGTCTTTGCCAAGAATAGCCTGAGCGATCGGGCCGTTAACCGCGCCAACTGCTTTGGTTACGCCTTTACCCAGGAAACGGGATTTGTCGCCATCGCGCAGCTCCAGCGCTTCGCGGGAACCAGTAGAAGCACCTGACGGCGCCGCCGCCATACCTACGAAACCACCATCCAGGTGTACTTCAGCTTCAACAGTCGGGTTACCACGGGAGTCGATGATTTCACGACCGATGACTTTAACGATTTTGGACATTAGGTTTTCCTCAAGTCACTAGTTAAACTAAAACTTCAGACAAACGGTGCACCACTGAGGGTGCACCGCCGTTCTAACTTTTTTACTTCGCCTGACGTTTCTGATGCTCGCAGGCGGCTTTAACAAAGCCGGCGAACAACGGATGCCCATCACGCGGCGTGGAGGTAAATTCCGGATGGAACTGACAGGCCACGAACCACGGATGATTCGGTACCTCAATGATCTCGACTAACTGATCATCACCGGAACGGCCTGCGACACGCAGACCCGCTGCTTCAATTTGTTTCAACAGCATGTTGTTGACTTCGTAGCGATGACGATGACGTTCAACAATGGTCTGCGCGCCGTATAACTGACGTACCAGGCTATCATCGCTAAGCTGACACTGCTGCGCGCCCAGGCGCATAGTGCCGCCCAGATCGCTTTTCTCGCTACGGACTTCAACGTTGCCGTCTTCATCCCGCCACTCGGTAATTAACGCCACAACCGGGTATTTACAGTCTGGCACAAATTCCGTTGAGTTGGCGTTGTCCATGCCGGCCACGTTACGAGCGAACTCAATCAACGCAACCTGCATCCCCAGGCAAATGCCCAGATAAGGAATATTGTTTTCACGCGCATAGCGCGCAGTGGCGATTTTGCCTTCAACGCCACGGTAGC
This sequence comes from Salmonella enterica subsp. houtenae serovar Houten, assembly GCA_900478215.1. Lineage (NCBI taxonomy): Bacteria > Pseudomonadati > Pseudomonadota > Gammaproteobacteria > Enterobacterales > Enterobacteriaceae > Salmonella > Salmonella enterica. The sequence goes on along the minus strand of LS483478.1, from coordinate 872,486 downwards.
CGAAACCGCCAGGGATCAGGATAGCGTCTAAATCTTTCAGAATTTCGACGCCGCGCGTTTCAACATCTTGCGAATCGATCAGTTTAATGTTGACGGTAACACGGTTTTTTAGGCCACCGTGCTTCAGCGCTTCGATCACCGACTTATAGGCATCCGGCAGTTCAATATATTTGCCGACCATGCCGATAGTCACTTCGCCTGCCGGGTTCGCCTCTTCGTAAATGACCTGTTCCCATTCAGACAGGTTTGCTTCCGGACAGTTCAAGCTGAATCGTTTACAAATATAATCATCAAGCCCCTGAGATTTCAACAGGCCTGGAATTTTATAAATGGAATCGACATCTTTCATTGAAATAACGGCTTTTTCCGGCACATTACAGAACAATGCAATTTTTGCACGCTCGTTGGCAGGAACCGCGCGATCGGAACGACAAATCAGAATATCGGGCTGAATACCGATAGACAGCAGCTCTTTCACGGAGTGCTGAGTCGGTTTAGTTTTCACTTCGCCCGCTGCCGCCAGGTAAGGCACCAGCGTCAGGTGCATGAACAGCGCGTGTTCACGACCGATATCCACCGCTAATTGACGAATCGCTTCAAGGAACGGCAGCGATTCAATATCACCAACGGTACCACCGATTTCCACCAGTACCACATCGTGGCCTTCGCCGCCTTCCAGCACGCGCTCTTTAATCGCGTTAGTGATATGAGGGATTACCTGTACGGTTGCGCCAAGATAGTCGCCACGGCGTTCTTTACGCAGAACATCAGAGTAGATACGGCCAGTCGTGAAGTTGTTGCGGCGAGACATCTTGGTGCGGATGAAACGCTCATAGTGCCCCAGGTCCAGGTCGGTTTCAGCGCCGTCTTCAGTAACGAACACTTCCCCGTGTTGGATTGGGCTCATAGTACCCGGATCGACGTTGATGTACGGATCCAGTTTCATGATGGTCACGTTGAGACCACGGGCTTCCAGAATGGCTGCGAGGGAGGCTGCGGCAATGCCTTTACCCAGAGAGGATACGACCCCGCCGGTCACAAAAATATAGTTCGTTGTCATGCGGAACCTGAGAAGTTAGGTTTAAAAGACGATGGAATAACCAGGACGGGAAAGCAGTATACCCGAACATGACCTACGCCACAAACTTTCATTATTCCTCCTCTTCGTCAGGCTGACATTCACATAAGGAGTGAGAAAATAGCCCCTTTGAGGTAAATGTTTTTGACGTAAATCAAGCGCTTGTTATTTAAGAAATGACACAAATCGCTCTTGACCGCCTAAAACCTTTAGAGATCAATTTCCTGGCGTTTTACCTCTTGCCAAACTTCTTCCATTGTTTCCAGATCCACCCCGGTCATTTCCAGGCCTCTGGCAGCGACAATACGTTCAACTTCGCGAAAACGACGTTCAAATTTATCGTTCGCTTTTTGCAATGCGAGCTCCGCTTTCGTACCTAAATGGCGCGCCATGTTGACCGTGGCAAAGAGCAAATCGCCCATTTCCTCCTCCAGTTTAGCCTGATCAACAACTGCCTGCCGCGCCTCGAACATAACCTCATCGATCTCTTCATAGACCTTATCGACAACCGGTCCCAACGTCGTCCAGTCAAAACCAACGTTTGAACACCGTTTCTGAATTTTTTGCGCGCGCATGAGAGCCGGTAAACTGCGCGGAATATCATCCAGCGCAGAATACTGCGCTTTTTGCGCGCGTTCTTCCGTTTTGATCTGTTCCCAGCGAACCAATACTTCTTCGCTATTATCCGCGGAAAGCTCGCCAAAAACATGGGGATGGCGGCGTTCCAGTTTGTCGCTGATGGCAGCGCAGATATCATTAAAATCGAAGCGACCTTCTTCCTGCGCCATCTGTGCGTAAAACACGACCTGAAACAACAGATCGCCCAGTTCGCCGCGCAAATCGTCAAAATCCTCACGCGCAATCGCATCCAGCACTTCATAGGTTTCTTCAAGCGTATAGGCCGCGATACTGGCAAAGGTCTGCTCTTTATCCCACGGACAGCCGCTTTCCGGGTCGCGCAAGCGCTGCATGATATTAAGCAGACGGTCAATTTGATTCATTAAAATATCCTGAAAATGTAGGCCCGATGAGCAAAGCGCCATCGGGCGAAAAATGCCGGATGACGTACACGTTATTAATTGCCGTGCAAACGACGGGCGTCAATGACATCCGGCACCTGGTTGAGCTTACCGAGCACGCGGCCCAGCACTTGCAGGTTGTAGATCTCGATCGTCATATCGATAGTGGCAATCTGCTGTTTAACGTCGCTGCGGCTGGCAACGCCCAGCACGTTGACTTTTTCGTTGGCCAGAATGGTGGTGATATCGCGCAGCAAACCGCTGCGATCGTTGGCCGTTACGCGTACCACCAGCGAATACCCTGCCGAGTAACTCTCACCCCATACCGCCTCTACGATACGCTCCGGCGCATGGGAGCGCAGCTCCGCCAACTGCTCACAATCTGCCCGATGCACGGAAATACCCCGCCCCTGCGTGATAAAGCCGACAATTTCATCCCCTGGTATCGGCTGGCAGCAGCGGGCGATGTGATGCATCAAATTACCCACACCTTCCACCACCACGCGTCCGTCGTCTTTACGACGATTTTGCGGTGCGTACGTTTTTTGCTGAAGCTGCTTCAGCGCCGCAGCATCCTGCTCTTCCGCGCTTGGTTTATTGAACTGCGACTGCAGGAAATTCACCATCTGATTCAAACGGATATCGCCGCCGCCTATCGCTGCCAGCAACTCTTCCAGTTCATTAAAGTTGTAGCGCGGTAGCAGATGTTTTTCGGCCTCTTTCAGGCTAATCCCCAAATGCGCCAGCTCATCGTCAAGGATCTGCCGTCCGGCCAGGATATTTTTGTCACGATCCTGCTTGCGGAACCAGGCGTGAATTTTTGAGCGCCCGCGACTGGTCGTCACATAGCCCAGGTTTGGATTCAGCCAGTCGCGGCTGGGATTCGGCTGCTTCTGAGTGATAATTTCAACCTGATCGCCCATCTGCAATTGATAGGTAAAGGGAACAATACGCCCGCCGATTTTAGCGCCGATGCAGCGGTGCCCGACATCGCTGTGGATATGGTAGGCAAAATCGAGCGGCGTAGATCCGGCAGGCAAGTCGACCACGTCGCCTTTTGGCGTAAAGACGTAGACCCGATCGTCGAATACCTGACTGCGTACTTCATCCAACATTTCGCCGGAATCCGCCATCTCTTCCTGCCAGGCAATTAGCTTACGCAACCACGCAATTCTGTCTTCATGGCCAGAACGTACGCCGCCGGACGCAGCGCCTTCTTTATACTTCCAGTGCGCCGCCACACCCAGTTCGGCGTCTTCATGCATCTGTTTGGTACGAATCTGGATCTCAACGGTTTTACCGCCCGGCCCCAGTACCACGGTATGGATAGACTGGTAGCCGTTCGGTTTCGGGTTAGCGACATAGTCATCGAATTCATCCGGCAGGTGACGATAGTGAGTATGCACTATCCCCAGCGCGGCGTAACAGTCCTGAAGGCGCTCGGCGACGATACGCACAGCGCGGACGTCAAAGAGTTCATCAAACGCCAGATGCTTTTTCTGCATTTTGCGCCAGATGCTGTAAATATGTTTTGGTCGTCCGTAAACTTCCGCCATAACGCCTTCGTTTTTCATTTCGGCGCGCAGATGCCCGACAAACTCTTCAATGTAATGCTCGCGATCGATACGCCGTTCATGCAACAGTTTAGCGATGCGCTTGTATTCCGCCGGATGCAGGTAGCGGAAACAGTAGTCTTCCAGCTCCCACTTCAGTTGCCCAATCCCCAGGCGATTAGCGAGCGGCGCATAGATGTTGGTACACTCTTTCGCCGCCAGTACACGCTCATCTTCCGGCGCCTCTTTCACTTCGCGCAAATGGGCGATTCGCTCGGCCAGTTTGATCACCACGCAGCGGAAATCATCCACCATCGCCAATAACATTCGACGGACGTTATCGACCTGCTCCGAAGAAACAGAGTCGTTATGAGTGGCGTTTAACTGACGGATCGCCGCCATATCGCGCACGCCATGAATCAGGGTAACGATAGATTTGCCGACGCTTTCGCGTAACACATCTTCGCTGACCACGTTGGCGTCGGCCAGAGGGAACAGTAGCGCCGCCCGCAGCGTGTCGATATCCATATTCAACGTGGAGAGAATTTCTACCATCTCCACGCCACGCCACAACAACAGATCCGCATCCGGATGTCCTTGTGTCTGCTGCAGGCAATACGCCCAGGTTTCGGCTAAGCGCTCACACGACTGCTGGCTGGAAATTCCCAGGCTTGCGATCCACTTCTTCGGATCAAATTCACCAGCTTTATTAATATGTGCACTTCTTACCGCGACCATCGTCCTCTCCTTAAGGGACCAGGCCTACCGAAGTCGGTAAGCCGGTAATCATTACATGCGCTCGAACAGAACCATTGATTCCAGATGTCCTGTGTGCGGGAACATGTCGAGCATCGCTAAACGCGTAACCTCATATCCTGCATTGACTAGCGTTTCGCTATCGCGCGCCAGCGTTGCTGGATTACAGGATACATAAACAATGCGAATAGGTTTTAATTTTATAATATGTCGCATCACTCCTGTAGCCCCCGCACGCGCAGGATCGAGTAAGACTTTGTCAAAGCCGTTTTTCGCCCACGGCTGCTTCGTGACATCTTCCTCAAGATTCTCATGGAAGAATGTCACATTATGTAACCCATTACGGATGGCGTTTTCACGACCTTTTTCTACCAGCGCCGGAACGCCCTCAACTCCTACAACACTTGCCGCGCGCGTTGCCAGCGGCAACGTAAAATTCCCCATTCCGCAAAACAGATCCAGAACACGTTCCCCGGCGCGCACATCAAGCCATTCCAGCGCGCGGGCGACCATTTGCTGGTTTACCGCTTCATTAACCTGAATAAAGTCTCGCGGGCTGAAGGCTAAACGTAAGCCGTGCGAGTCATACCAGGGCGCTTCGCCGATTGTCGTTTCCAGTATCTCGCTAAATGGCGCCAGAAACAGAGACAATCCCTCAGAATGCGAAAAGCGTTCCAGTTTTTCTCTATCCGCCGCACTCAATGGCGCGGTGTGTCGCAGAATCATCAGCGTACCGTTTCCCGCCTGTACCAGCTCGACATGACCAAGGTGTCGGGCGCCGTGTAAACTCGCCAGACACGCTCTGATTCGGGGCAGCAATGCTTCAAGCTGGGGCACCAAAACAGGGCACTGTTCGACATTGACGATATCGCTGGAACCCGCTTTGCGAAATCCCATTTGCAGCGGTTTATCCGGCGGGCAATTCAGACTTAATCGCGCACGACGCCGATAACCCCAGGACGCGCCGGCAATGATGTCATTCACCTCGTGTTTCATCAAACGTGCCAGCGCCGCGCTTTTGCTGCGTTGTTGTAGGGCGATGCCGGCATGCTGCTGCTGGCAACCGCCGCAGACGCCAAAATGCGGGCAGCGCGGCGTTTCTCGTTCAGGGCTATCATTCAAACGGCGCAAAACGCGTGCGCGGGCAAATTGCTTTTTATCTTCTGTAAGAATGACTTCCGCGCTTTCCTCAGGCAATAAACCGGGAATAAACAGCGCCTTTCCGTTATGACGGGCTACGCCCTGACCAAATGGATCGAGGTCATTGACTTTAACGGTTATGATCTGACGCGTCGTCACGCGCCGTTTTGCAGAGTAGAATTGCGCCATCGACCAGCTTTTTCTCAATTTAACAGTGTGACCCTAATTGTCCCATAACGGAACTCCATGACCAACTACAGCCTGCGCGCACGCATGATGATTCTGATCCTGGCCCCGACCGTCCTGATAGGTTTGCTGCTCAGTATCTTTTTTGTGGTGCACCGCTATAACGACCTGCAGCGTCAACTGGAAGATGCCGGCGCCAGTATTATTGAACCGCTCGCCGTCTCCAGCGAATATGGTATGAACCTACAAAACCGGGAGTCTATCGGCCAACTTATCAGCGTTCTGCACCGCAGACATTCTGATATTGTGCGGGCGATTTCCGTTTATGACGATCATAACCGACTGTTTGTAACCTCTAATTTTCATCTGGATCCCTCACAAATGCAGCTTCCCGTCGGCGCGCCGTTTCCACGTCGTCTGAGCGTTGATCGCCACGGCGATATCATGATCCTGCGTACACCGATTATCTCGGAGAGCTATTCGCCGGACGAGTCTGTCATTGCCGACGCGAAGAATACCCAAAATATGCTGGGATATGTGGCGCTTGAACTGGATCTCAAGTCGGTAAGGCTGCAGCAGTACAAAGAGATTTTTATTTCCAGTGTGATGATGCTTTTTTGTATCGGTATTGCGCTGATCTTTGGCTGGCGGCTGATGCGTGATGTCACCGGGCCTATCCGTAATATGGTGAATACCGTTGACCGAATTCGCCGCGGACAACTGGATAGCCGTGTGGAAGGGTTTATGCTGGGCGAACTGGATATGCTGAAAAACGGCATTAATTCCATGGCGATGTCGCTCGCCGCCTATCACGAAGAGATGCAGCATAATATCGATCAGGCCACCTCTGATCTGCGTGAAACCCTTGAGCAGATGGAGATCCAAAACGTTGAGCTGGATCTGGCGAAAAAGCGCGCCCAGGAAGCGGCGCGTATTAAGTCGGAGTTCCTGGCGAATATGTCGCACGAACTGCGAACGCCGCTGAACGGCGTCATTGGCTTTACCCGCCTGACATTAAAAACGGAGCTGAATCCCACCCAGCGCGACCATCTGAACACCATTGAGCGTTCCGCGAATAATCTGCTGGCGATCATTAACGATGTGCTCGATTTCTCCAAGCTGGAAGCCGGTAAGCTCATTCTGGAAAGTATCCCTTTTCCACTGCGTAATACGCTGGATGAAGTGGTTACGCTGCTGGCCCACTCGTCGCATGATAAAGGGCTGGAGTTGACGTTAAATATTAAAAACGACGTCCCGGATAATGTGATCGGCGACCCGCTGCGCCTGCAACAGGTCATTACTAATCTGGTGGGTAATGCCATTAAGTTCACCGAGAGCGGCAATATCGATATTCTGGTAGAAAAGCGGGCGCTCAGTAACACCAAAGTGCAGATTGAAGTGCAGATCCGCGATACGGGGATCGGCATTCCAGAGCGCGACCAGTCGCGACTGTTTCAGGCGTTTCGCCAGGCCGATGCCAGTATTTCTCGCCGTCACGGCGGCACCGGGCTTGGGCTGGTGATTACGCAAAAGCTGGTCAACGAAATGGGCGGGGATATCTCTTTCCACAGTCAGCCTAATCGCGGTTCGACCTTCTGGTTTCATATTAATCTTGATCTTAACCCCAATGTCATTATTGACGGGCCGTCGACCGCGTGTCTGGCCGGAAAACGGCTGGCTTATGTCGAACCGAATGCTACCGCCGCGCAATGTACCCTGGATCTGCTGAATGACACGCCGGTGGAAGTGGTTTACAGCCCGACCTTCTCCGCGCTGCCGTTAGCGCACTACGATATTATGATGTTGAGCGTTCCGGTGACCTTCCGCGAGCCGCTCACCATGCAACATGAACGGCTGGCGAAAGCGGCGTCAATGACGGACTTTTTACTGCTGGCGCTGCCTTGCCATGCGCAAATTAACGCAGAAAAGCTGAAACAAGGAGGCGCGGCGGCCTGTCTGTTAAAACCGTTGACGTCAACGCGCCTGTTGCCAGCGCTGACGGAATATTGCCAGTTGAATCACCATGCTGAACCGCTGCTCATGGATGCCAGTAAAATCGCCATGACGGTTATGGCGGTTGATGATAATCCCGCCAATTTGAAGCTTATCGGCGCGTTACTGGAAGATAAAGTTCAGCACGTAGAGCTTTGTGATAGCGGACATCAGGCGGTAGATCGGGCGAAACAAATGCAGTTTGATCTGATTTTGATGGATATTCAGATGCCGGATATGGACGGCATACGCGCCTGCGAGTTGATTCACCAGCTTCCTCATCAGCAGCAAACACCGGTTATTGCCGTTACGGCACATGCGATGGCCGGGCAAAAAGAGAAGTTGCTCAGCGCGGGCATGAACGACTATCTGGCTAAACCGATAGAAGAAGAGAAGTTGCATAATCTGTTGCTGCGCTATAAACCCGGCGCCAACGTAGCGACCCGTCTGATGGCGCCGGAACCGGCTGAATTTATCTTCAATCCGAATGCGACGCTCGACTGGCAGCTTGCGCTCCGCCAGGCTGCCGGTAAGCCCGATCTGGCGCGGGATATGCTGCAAATGCTGATTGATTTCCTGCCGGAAGTGCGCAACAAAATTGAAGAACAACTGGTGGGCGAAAATCCCAACGGTCTGGTCGATCTGGTCCATAAGCTACACGGGAGCTGCGGCTATAGCGGCGTACCGCGGATGAAGAACCTTTGCCAACTTATTGAGCAACAGCTTCGCAGCGGCGTCCACGAAGAGGAGCTGGAGCCTGAGTTTCTGGAGCTGCTGGATGAGATGGATAATGTCGCGCGTGAAGCGAAGAAGATATTAGGATAAGCGTAGCGCTATCAGGCGGTAATGTGCCGGATGGCGGCTTCGCCGTATCCGGCCTACGAATTCACTTTGGCTTCAGCGTAAAAGCGGCCCTATCTTCAGCGTAGCGGCCACGTTTCTCGACGTCATACGCACATTTTTAGCGGCATTCTCCAGCGCGTCCTCCAACGTACAGATGGTATAAATTACGCTGAAAACGGCATCAAGCCCATGTTCATGAACCACGCCAACGTCCGCCGCCAGGCTACCCGCAATACCAATTTACCTCAAGAAAGTAAAGTTCCCCAGTTTTCTACCCAGGGATTAGATTGGCTCTCCGGCTCCGGATATTCGCTGGCATCAATTAACAACATTTCCCCCATCCGTTGCGCGCTTTGTTCCTGCAACAGGGCATCAAACTGCTTGCCGCCATTACAGAAATTAGGGTAACTGCTATCACCCAACGCAATCACCCCGTAACGCAGGTTTGGTTGAAAACCTAACGTATCTTTAATACCGTGAAAGAGCGGCGCAATACTATCCGGTAGATCACCCTGCCCGGTCGTCGAGGTAACAACCAACACCACCTTATCCTGATATTGCTGCCAGTCGGACAGTTCAGGATCTTCAAACACGGTCGCGCTGTGGCCCTGTCTGGCGAGGATCGCTTCCGCTTCCTCCGCCACCAGCAGTGAGTTGCCATACATCGTACCGACAAAAATACCAATTTTCGCCATTATGCGTATCTCCCTGAATTATGTCTGATGAGACTCATCCTGCCGGGAGGCTGTCGTAAACTCAACCCTTTCATTGTCAGGGAGAAGCCCCCGCCAGCCAAACTGTGTCAACGCCTGCATCCAGGTTTCATCCAGCCCGGCCTGAATAATCAACGGCTGTCCGGTAAAGGGGTGCGTCAGTTCAAGCTGGCTGGCGTGAAGCATCAGGCGACGACAGTCAAAATGTTCCGCCGCGCTGCGGTTTTGCCGCAAATCGCCGTGTTTACTGTCGCCGATAATAGGATGGCGCAGATGCGCCAGATGACGACGGAGCTGATGTTTGCGTCCCGTTTTCGGTTCCAGCTCAACCAGACCATAGCGCGTCGTGGGATAACGCCCTGTCGGCACCGCCATTTCGACCGTCGCCAGCCCGCGATACTGCGTTATGGCCGGCTGGGGCGCTTTATCCTCGCGCGCGAACTTATCGGCAATTTTATCGCGTTCTTCCACCAGCGGATAATCCAGTACCGCGTCATCCATCAGCCAACCGCGCACAATGGCATGGTAGCGTTTACGGATGTGGTGTTGCTCAAACTGCTGCGCCAGGCGGCGTCCCGCTTCGCTGGATAGCCCCATCAACAGTACGCCCGACGTGGGTCTGTCAAGACGGTGGGCGGTAAAAACATGCTGGCCGATTTGGTCGCGCACCGTTTGCATAACCACCACTTTTTCGTCGCGATCCAGCCAGCTCCGGTGAACAAGCCAGCCGGAGGGTTTATTCACGGCAACCAGCCACGAATCCTGATAGAGAATTTCCAGCATCAGGATTTATCGCGGATGAATAGCGCATCCAGATCCTGCAAAACCGCCAGGATCGCTTCCCGCTGCGGATGATCCGCCGCCAGCGCCATTTCATAATAAGGGGCAACGGCAAACGCCTCAGGCAGCGGCTGCGCATTATCAAGTAGGGCATGCATACGCGGGATCAATACCCATTGCAGCCATTCCAGCGGTTCCATGGTATCCATATAAAACGGCTGCGTGCTGGTAAACAGGTGCGCCTGCGGCGCATCCAGCCGCCAGTGGCGATGCTCGCGCAGCAGCGTTTCAAGCGCATGTAACTGCTGACGTACACGGTCATGAGTCGTCATGTTAAAAACCTCAATGATGAAAATCTGGCGCGAAGAATAACAAAAAAAAGGGAGCACTGTATAAACAGTGCTCCCGGTTCGTTTCGCAGCATTCCAGCTACTTTTCGTGCTCCCTGCTCATCCGTGACAACTTTTCCTGTGACCTTGCGGCCTGCTCATCCTGAACGTTTGCATCCTGCCCACATCGCCCCGATGTGATAGCTTTATCCTGAAGCGTCCCTGGTCATCCAGACCCGCCGAACATCCTGATCGGCTCTCATTCTCCCTCTTGGAGGTGTCCTTTAACGCATCCTGCGCTTTCCACTTTGCTTCATCCTGAAGCCTTTCCTTGTAACACCATCCTGGCCTGTCCTGCTGAAGCGCCATCATCCTGACGTTCGCTTCGTTCTACGACTTCCTGTCGACGAAGATAGAATCGCCTGTTTCACCTTATCTTACAAGACACTTACAGACGATACCTTAAGTAAATTTTCATATAAAAATGCACAACAATATTTTAATATATTGATTTATATAAATTTATATGGGAAAAATGGAACTAAGTATTCTCTGATATCCTGGCGATCTCCTACAGACCTTGTAAGAGATCTCTCACACCTGTTAGGGCAAACGATTACAGAAGAGGATTAAGTCGCGTAAGAAATTCCGCAAGCGTTGCGGCAAGGACAGTACGATTGCGAGTGCCCAGCCTTTCTTTAATCACCTCGCCGGACAGGTTACAAACCGAGATGACCTCAAGATCATTCTCCTGCGTCGCAATAAAAAGCGTGGGGGAAAGCTTAAGCCGCTTTTGCGTGACCAGATGGCCTATCAGATTTTCCTGCACGCGCCGAAAGTCATCCTGGCTCCAGGTTTGCAGTAGCGTGAGCTTTTCATCCGCAAACCGCGCGGGCATGTCGCCAGCAAACTGCGTAGTGTAAAACGCGTGGAGCGCAGATTGTACCACAATATCAAAGGCGCGTTCAACCGCGTTTACATTTTCTTCGCCTTCAAAAGGTTGCGGCTGCCAGTAAACGGCCTCGCGGGTTGAAGAAATAATGCATGGAGAAGGTACGCCATACAGTTCTTCGCTCAATGGCCAGCTACCGTGTTTTTCTTGCCACGCGTCGCAGTAACGCGTCGTAAAGGCTTTCAACGCCTGCGCAGTCAGTTCGTCCACCAGTTTCTCTCTTCATAAAAGCCAGGATACACTTGGCGTATAGTGTATCTGGTTTATGACGGTGAAACATGTCTTCTTATGAAAACCATCAGGCTCTCGCTGGCCTGACTCTCGGAAAAACAACGGATTACCGGGACAATTACGACGCAAGCCTGCTGCAGGGTGTGCCGCGCAGTTTAAATCGCGATCCGCTCGGATTAAAAGCCGATAATCTGCCGTTCCACGGCACGGATATCTGGACGTTATATGAACTTTCCTGGCTTAACAGCCATGGTCTTCCTCAGGTCGCCGTCGGGCATGTCGAACTGGATTACACCAGCGTTAATTTAATCGAATCCAAAAGCTTTAAACTGTATCTGAACAGCTTTAACCAGACGCGTTTTGACACCTGGGAGAGGGTGCGCCAGACGCTGGAGCGCGATCTGCGCGCCTGCGCACAGGGCAACGTTAGCGTGAGACTTCATCGCCTTGATGAGCTGGAAGGACAACCTGTCGCCCATTTCCACGGCGCCTGTATTGACGATCAGGATATCCGTATCGATAACTACCAGTTTACTACCGACTATCTGCGACATGCAGTCAGCGGCGAGAACCAAGTGGAAGAGACGCTGGTCAGTCATCTGTTAAAATCCAACTGCCTGATCACCCACCAACCGGACTGGGGCTCAATACAAATTCAGTACCGCGGGCGCAGAATCAACCGGGAAAAACTGCTGCGCTACCTGGTCTCATTCCGCCACCATAATGAGTTTCACGAGCAGTGCGTAGAGCGCATTTTTAACGATCTGCTGCGCTTCTGCCAGCCGGAAACGCTAAGCGTTTATGCGCGCTATACCCGCCGCGGCGGACTGGACATTAATCCATGGCGCAGCAATACCGATTTTGTGCCCGCCACGGGCAGGCTGGCGCGTCAGTAATCTTTTTTGTCAATTTTGCGTGCCGGATTGCGCATGTAAGGTTGTGAAAGATCATCAGCCAGGGCTATTGTAATCAACAGGGAATGGCGTGTTGCGTCCCATAAGGAGTTTACTTGATTACACATATTAGCCCGCTTGGCTCAATGGATATGCTGTCGCAACTGGAAGTGGACATGCTGAAACGCACGGCCAGTAGCGACCTGTATCAACTGTTTCGTAACTGTTCACTTGCCGTTCTTAACTCCGGCAGCCTGACCGACAACAGCAAAGAGCTGCTGTCCCGCTTTGAAAATTTCGATATTAACGTACTGCGCCGCGAACGCGGCGTGAAACTGGAATTGATTAATCCGCCTGAAGACGCCTTCGTTGACGGGCGGATTATTCGTGCGCTACAGGCTAACCTGTTCGCGGTGCTGCGCGACATTCTCTTCGTGAATGGGCAGATCCATAATGCCGGGCGTTTCCAGCATCTGGACCTTGAAAGCTCAGCACATATCACCAATCTGGTGTTCTCCATTCTGCGCAACGCCCGGGCGTTGCACGTCGGCGAAGCGCCGAACATGGTGGTATGCTGGGGCGGTCACTCAATTAACGAAAACGAGTACCTGTACGCCCGTCGCGTCGGCACGCAGTTGGGATTACGCGAGCTGAACATCTGCACCGGCTGCGGCCCGGGCGCGATGGAAGCGCCTATGAAAGGCGCGGCGGTCGGTCACGCGCAGCAGCGTTATAAAGACAGTCGCTTTATTGGCATGACTGAGCCTTCCATTATTGCGGCTGAGCCGCCTAACCCGCTGGTGAACGAACTGATTATCATGCCGGATATCGAAAAACGCCTGGAGGCGTTTGTCCGTATCGCGCATGGCATCATCATTTTCCCGGGTGGCGTGGGTACGGCGGAAGAGTTGCTCTATTTGCTGGGTATTTTGATGAATCCGGCCAATAAAAATCAGGTACTGCCGCTGATTCTGACCGGACCAAAAGAGAGCGCCGACTACTTCCGCGTGCTGGATGAGTTTATTACCCATACGCTGGGCGAAGCGGCCCGCCGTCATTACCGCATCATTATTGACGATGCGGCGGAGGTGGCACGTCTGATGAAGAAAGCGATGCCGCTGGTGAAAGAGAATCGTCGCGATACCGGCGACGCCTATAGCTTTAACTGGTCGATTCGCATTTCACCGGATCTTCAGGTGCCGTTTGAGCCGTCACATGACAATATGGCGAACCTGAAACTGTACCCGGATCAGCCGGTTGAAATTCTGGCGGCCGATCTGCGTCGCGCCTTCTCCGGTATTGTCGCGGGGAACGTGAAGGAAGTCGGGATACGCGCCATTGAAGCTAATGGTCCTTATAAAATTCACGGCGATCGAGAGATGATGCGCCGCATGGACGATCTGCTGCAGGGATTCGTCGCACAGCATCGCATGAAGTTGCCGGGCTCCGCCTACATCCCTTGTTACGAGATCTGCGCTTAACGCTTATGCCCGGTTGCCGCCAACAGCCGGGCGCTTCTCTTGCTCCTTTCGTTGCAGTATAGCGACCAACGCATGTATTCATTTTTTATGATAAACATCAGAAACATAGACCGCCTTATTTTATAAATACCCTTTATGATTCACTATAAATAGATTGCCAGGCAAACGCTTACCTGGCTCCTCTTACCGTGATTTATCGGTCTAAACTCTTATTCGTCGCCAGAATCCACTAAAAACCTTGATTTTTATAGTGGAACCTCCGTATCTTGCGCCCCTATCTTTCCGACCTTATATCGTTAATGGTAGCCTTCGCGCCCGGAAATTCGTTATGACGTTTTTTTAATAGATTAATGGTCCAAATTTATCCATATAAGAAGCGGATTATTGCATTTGAGATCACGATCACTGATACATTCATCACTTAAATGTATCTTTCCGCCCGAAAATTATTACGGCAAAAAATTATATAAAAAGCGTCCCTAAGCAGATTTCATTTTACGATCAGGTCTTTTTTCATTGGATTAGACCAGCAACCTGATTTTTAGCATCCTCCAGGAGAAATAGATGGAAACCACTCAGACCAGCACTATTGCTTCGATTGACTCTCGAAGCGCATGGCGCAAAACGGATACCATGTGGATGCTGGGCCTTTACGGCACGGCTATCGGCGCGGGCGTTCTGTTCCTGCCAATCAACGCAGGCGTCGGCGGCATGATTCCGCTCATCATCATGGCGATTCTCGCTTTCCCGATGACCTTTTTCGCACACCGTGGTTTAACCCGCTTCGTGCTGTCCGGTAAAAATCCGGGCGAAGATATCACTGAAGTCGTTGAGGAACACTTCGGCGTCGGTGCAGGTAAACTGATCACCCTGCTCTACTTCTTCGCGATTTACCCCATTCTGCTGGTTTACAGCGTGGCTATCACCAATACGGTGGAAAGCTTCCTGACCCACCAGTTAGCGATTAATCCGCCGCCGCGGGCGATTCTTTCCCTGATCCTGATTGTCGGTATGATGACCATCGTGCGCTTCGGTGAGCAAATGATCGTTAAGGCGATGAGTATTCTGGTCTTCCCGTTCGTTGCGGCCCTGATGCTGCTGGCCTTGTACCTGATCCCGCAGTGGAGCGGCGCGGCGCTGGAAACGCTGTCCTTTGATTCCGCCGCGTCTACCGGCAACGGTCTGTGGATGACGCTGTGGCTGGCGATTCCGGTGATGGTCTTCTCTTTCAACCACTCCCCTATCATCTCCTCCTTTGCGGTTGCAAAGCGTGAAGAGTACGGCGAAGGCGCTGAGAAAAAATGCTCCAAAATTCTGGCATTCGCTCACATCATGATGGTGCTGACCGTAATGTTCTTCGTCTTCAGTTGCGTGCTGAGCCTGACGCCGGCTGATCTGGCGGCGGCAAAAGAGCAGAACATCTCTATTCTGTCTTACCTGGCAAACCACTTTAACGCGCCGATCATCGCCTGGATGGCGCCGATCATTGCGATGATTGCTATCACCAAATCCTTCCTCGGCCACTACCTGGGCGCGCGTGAAGGCTTTAACGGGATGGTGATTAAATCGCTGCGTGGTAAAGGTAAATCCATCGAAATCAACAAACTAAACAAAATTACCGCGCTGTTCATGCTGGTCACCACCTGGATTGTGGCTACGCTGAACCCCAGCATCCTGGGTATGATTGAAACCCTGGGCGGCCCGATCATCGCGATGATTCTGTTCCTGATGCCGATGTATGCCATCCAGAAAGTACCGGCAATGCGTAAGTACAGCGGTCATATCAGCAACGTCTTCGTTGTGATTATGGGCCTGATTGCCATCTCCGCTATTTTCTACTCGCTGTTCAGCTAAGTCCTTTAGCGCCGCTTACCGCGGCGCTTCTCTATGATACAACCGCAATGGATGCCCTATGATTAGCGTATTCGATATTTTTAAAATCGGCATTGGCCCTTCCAGTTCTCACACCGTCGGACCAATGAAAGCAGGCAAACAGTTCACGGACGATCTTATTGCCCGCCATATTCTTACCGACGTCACCCGCGTCGTGGTGGATGTCTACGGCTCCCTGTCGCTGACCGGTAAAGGCCACCATACCGATATCGCCATTATTATGGGCCTGGCGGGAAATCTGCCGGACACCGTCGATATCGACGCCATTCCGTCCTTTATCCAGGATGTGAACACCCACGGGCGTTTGCTGCTGGCCAATGGGCAGCATGAAGTCGAATTTCCGGTCGATAAATGCATGAATTTCCACACCGACAACCTGTCTCTGCATGAGAACGGGATGCGTATTACCGCGTTAGCGGGCGATAAGGTTCTCTATAGCCAAACCTACTACTCCATTGGCGGCGGCTTTATCGTCGATGAGAAACACTTTGGTTTGCCGAATAGCGAGCCCGTTAACGTACCGTATCCTTACAAAACCGCCGCGGATTTGCAGCGCCACTGCCAGGAGACGGGTCTGTCGCTCTCCGGTCTGATGATGCAAAACGAACTGGCCCTGCACAGTAAAGAAGCGCTGGAGCAGCACTTCGCCAGGGTCTGGGAGGTGATGCGCAGCGGCATTGAACGCGGTATCACCACCGAGGGCGTATTGCCGGGCAAACTGCGCGTTCCGCGTCGCGCGGCGGCGCTGCGTCGGATGCTGGTCAGTCAGGATAAGACCACCACCGATCCGATGGCGGTCGTCGACTGGATCAACATGTTTGCGCTGGCGGTGAATGAAGAGAATGCCGCAGGCGGACGAGTGGTCACTGCGCCGACTAACGGCGCATGTGGTATTGTTCCGGCGGTGCTGGCGTACTATGACAAGTTTATCCGCGAAGTAAACGCCAACTCACTGGCCCGATATATGCTGGTGGCAAGCGCGATTGGCTCGCTGTATAAGATGAACGCCTCCATTTCCGGGGCGGAAGTGGGCTGTCAGGGGGAAGTCGGCGTCGCCTGTTCAATGGCGGCGGCAGGTCTGGCCGAGCTGCTGGGCGGTAGTCCGGCGCAGGTGTGTATCGCCGCAGAAATCGCCATGGAGCATAATCTGGGGTTAACCTGCGATCCGGTTGCCGGGCAGGTACAGGTTCCCTGCATTGAGCGTAACGCGATTGCTTCAGTCAAAGCGGTCAACGCCGCGCGTATGGCGCTGCGCCGTACCAGCGAGCCGCGCGTATGCCTCGATAAAGTGATTGAGACCATGTACGAAACCGGTAAAGACATGAACGCTAAGTACCGCGAAACTTCGCGCGGCGGCCTGGCGATGAAGATCGTCACCTGCGATTAGTCGTTTCTCATTGCCCGGTGGCGCTAACGCTTACCGGGCCTACACTACGGTCGCCATCCGGCAAAATGTTGATGCCTGACATTAGCCTCGCCTCTCCGCCAGTGTTACCCTACGCGCAGGTTTGTAAGGGAGAACACCGTGGCTGCTCATCTGCTTATCGTCGACGCGCTCAATTTGATTCGCCGTATTCACGCCGTTCAGGGATCGCCCTGTGTGGAAACCTGCCAACATGCGCTCGATCAATTGATTATCCACAGCCATCCAACCCATGCCGTAGCGGTATTTGATGACGACGCGCGCAGCAGCGGCTGGCGTCATCAGCGTTTGCCGGACTATAAAGCAGGACGTCCGCCGATGCCTGAGGATTTACATAATGAAATGCCCGCCCTACGCGCCGCGTTTGAACAGCGCGGCGTACGCTGTTGGGCATCAGACGGTAACGAAGCGGACGATCTGGCGGCGACGCTGGCGCTAAAAGTTACCGAAGCAGGACACCAGGCAACCATTGTGTCAACCGATAAAGGTTATTGCCAGTTGCTCTCTCCGGGATTGCGCATTCGCGACTACTTCCAAAAACGCTGGCTGGACGCGCCGTTTATTGAAAAAGAGTTTGGCGTACTTCCCCGGCAGTTGCCGGATTACTGGGGACTGGCAGGAATCAGCAGTTCGAAAGTTCCCGGCGTCGCCGGGATCGGCCCCAAAAGCGCGACCCAGTTGTTGATTCAGTTTCAAAATCTGGAGGGAATTTACGCCCATCTGGACGAGGTACCGGAAAAGTGGCGCAAAAAGCTTGAGACGCATAAAGAAATGGCATTCCTCTGCCGCGATATTGCACGTCTACAAACCGATTTACATATTGACGGAAACTTACAGCAGCTACGGCTGGTACGGTAGTTTTGTTGCCGGATGGCGGCGTGAACGCCTTATCCGGCCTACAGGCTTGCACGAAATGTAGAGCGGATAAGCGCAGCGCCATCCGGCAAAATTACCAGGCGATATGATACAGTTCGATAATATCCGCCAGGCTTGCTTCACGCGGATTGCCGCCAGTACAGACATCATCGAACGCCGCCTGCGCCAGCATCGGGATATCCTCTTTTCGCATGCCGACATCACGCAAGTGCAGCGGAATTCCCACATCACGATTTAGCGTCAATACGGCTTCAACGGCGGCATTACGCGCCTCTTCAAGGCGCAATTTTTCTACCTTCACCCCCATCGCCCGGGCGATATCACGGAATTTCTCGTGGGTATGCCCGGCATTGAAACGCATCACATGCGGAAGCAAAATAGCATTCGCGACGCCGTGCGGCGTGTTGTAAAACGCGCCCAGCGGATGCGCCATCCCATGCACCAGCCCCAACCCCACATTGGAAAACCCCATCCCGGCGACGTATTGCCCCAACGCCATCGCCTCACCGGCCTCTTTTTCTCCGGCCACGGCGCCGCGCAGCGCACCAGCAATAATCTCAATGGCTTTGATATGTAATGCATCCGTCAGCGCCCATGCGGCCCGGGTAGTATAACCTTCAATAGCATGGGTCAGCGCGTCTACGCCCGTTGCCGCTTTCAGCGCGGGTGGCATACCGTCCATCATATCGGCATCGATAAAGGCCGCCTGTGGAATATCATGCGGATCGACACAAACGAATTTGCGCCGTTTCTCTTCATCGGTAATCACATAATTGATAGTGACTTCCGCCGCGGTTCCCGCCGTTGTCGGGATCGCCATAATCGGCACGCTGGGTTTACGGGTCGGCGATAGCCCCTCCAGACTACGCACATCGGCAAATTCCGGATTGTTACTGATAATACCGATCGCTTTGCAGGTATCCTGCGGAGAGCCGCCGCCAATGGCGATGAGATAGTCCGCGCCGCTTTGGGTAAAGCACTTAAGCCCTTTCTGGACAATGGAAATCGTAGGATTAGGGAGCACGCCCGCATAGATCTCCCACGCCAGCCCTGCGGCATCCATTCTGCTTGTCACCTTATCGACCACACCGCATTGCACCAGCGTTTTATCCGTAACAATCAGCGCCTTATGATAGCCACGGCGCGTCACCTCATCGGTTAATGCGTCCACTGCTCCCCGGCCAAACCATGCCGTTTCATTCAGAATCATTCTGTTCGCCATCGCCTGTCTCCTGACATTACTCTTCAATACGTAACCCGTAAGTTTTAAATTTCTCCAGCACGATGGCGATCGCCTCGTCATCCAGTACCGGTACCGGCTCGACAATTGCCAGCGTACTTAAATAGAGCTGCGCCAGCACTTCCACTTCATGCGCCAGCCACAACGCTTTGTCTAAATTTTCTTCACAAGCGATAAGCCCATGATGCTGTAGCAGCGTCGCTTTACGATTTTTCAGCGCCACGGCAACATGGTCAGAAAGTTCGCGGGTGCCAAAGGTGGCGTAGGGCGCGCAGGGAATAGAGTTCCCCCCCGCGGCGGCAATCATGTAGTGAATCGCCGGAATCGGGCGATTCAGGATCGAGACTGCCGTACAATGGACAGCGTGGTTATGTACCACGGCATTGGCGTCAGGGCGCGTCTGGTATGCCGCCATATGAAAACGCCACTCGCTGGAAGGCAGCTTGCCCAGCTCATGCTGACCGTCAGCATCAATAAAGACAATGTGCGACTCTGTCAGCTTCTCGTAGGGGATCCCCGTCGGCGTAATCAGCATTCCGCCCTGATAACGTACGCTCACGTTACCTGCCGTCCCCTGATTTAACCCTAACCGCGTCATTTCCAGACAGGTATCAATAATCTGCCGCGCCAGTCTATTTCGTTCCATTATTTACCTCTCTCTGTGATTCAAAATGAGACAACAAAACCGCCTTTCGCATCACGCTGCTGTCCTGTTGAAATAATCGAATAGTTAGCAACTATCATCATACTGAATAAAGAGAAGGGAATGTAAATAACGATATTCTGTGATACACATCAATTAATTCGCCACGATAAACCAGACGGCTGCCGTTTCACTCGCCGATAAATGCCCGCTCTTAATAATATTTTTTAAAACGGGCAAAGATGAAGAATAAGTTACACCTGCCCGTTTTCGCAGCAATAATTTAATTCGGGCATTCAGCCTGTGGTTTTTTAAATTAAACATCTCAAACGGTCATTTTTTTATGAAAATTAAAGTGATGATAATCACAGAACGCTATGCTCTCAGATATAAATGTGACCGCCATCATATTAAAAGGACTTTTTTATTTGAAAATGAATCCATGAGTTCATTCCGGACGCCAATTTATTACTGGTAAGAAAAGCGAACTCACCTAATTTTACGGTCTGGTGAGTAGAGCCGACCGCACGCAAAAGCTTCTGAACCGATGAGGATGCTATGGGAAACACAACAATACAAACACAGAGTTTTCGTGCTGTGGATGCAGGGCAAAGCAAGAGCAAGCGCTACATTGTTCCATTCGCCTTACTTTGCTCGCTATTTTTTCTGTGGGCCGTCGCCAATAATCTGAATGACATTTTACTACCGCAATTTCAACAGGCTTTTACGCTAACCAACTTTCAGGCCGGGCTAATTCAGTCAGCCTTTTATTTCGGTTATTTCGTCATTCCAATTCCTGCCGGAATTTTGATGAAAAAACTCAGCTATAAAGCTGGGATTATCACCGGTCTTTTTCTGTATGCTTTTGGCGCCGCATTATTCTGGCCTGCCGCCGAGATAATGAATTACACATTATTTTTAATTGGCCTGTTTATCATCGCCGCCGGTTTAGGCTGTCTTGAAACTGCAGCAAACCCTTTTGTTACGGTATTGGGTCCAGAAAGCGGCGGACATTTCCGGCTTAACCTGGCGCAAACTTTTAACTCCTTTGGCGCTATTATCGCCGTTGTGTTTGGGCAAAGTCTTATTTTGTCTAACGTGCCACATCAATCGCAAGAAGCGCTTGATAAAATGACGCCGGATCAGCTTAGCGCCTATAAACACAGCCTGGTGTTATCGGTACAAACGCCATACATGATTATCGTCGCCATCGTATTAGTCGTTGCGCTACTGATTATGCTGACCAAATTTCCGGCCCTACAAAGTGACGATCATAGCGATGCCAAACAAAGCTCTTTCTTATCTTCTCTCTCCCGACTCATTCGTATCCGCCACTGGCGCTGGGCGGTGCTGGCGCAGTTCTGCTACGTGGGGGCACAAACCGCCTGCTGGAGCTATCTGATCCGCTACGCCATTGAGGAGATCCCTGGAATGACGCCCGGTTTCGCCGCCAATTACCTGACCGGCACGATGGTGTGCTTCTTTATCGGCCGTTTCACCGGCACCTGGCTTATCAGCCGTTTCGCGCCGCATAAAGTGCTGGCCGCCTACGCCCTGTTTGCCATGCTCCTGTGTCTGATTTCCGCCTTTAGCGGCGGACATATCGGCCTGCTGGCGCTGACGTTGTGTAGCGCATTTATGTCAATCCAGTACCCGACCATCTTCTCGCTGGGTATCAAAAATCTGGGACAGGACACTAAGTATGGCTCGTCTTTTATCGTCATGACCATCATTGGCGGCGGTATTGTCACGCCAGTAATGGGCTTCGTTAGCGACGCCGCAGGCAAAATCCCGACCGCCGAACTGGTTCCGGCATTGTGCTTTGCCGTCATCTTCATCTTTGCCCGTTTCCGTTCACAAGCGGCGACAAACTGAACATTTATCCGAATAACGTGAGGAATCTGTCATGAAAAAAATCAGCTTACCGAAAATCGGTATCCGCCCGGTGATTGATGGACGTCGTATGGGCGTACGCGAGTCGCTCGAAGAACAAACCATGAATATGGCGAAAGCGACGGCGGCGCTCATCACCGAGAGAATCCGCCACGCCTGCGGGGCACAGGTGGAGTGCGTCATTGCGGATACCTGTATTGCCGGTATGGCGGAATCCACCGCCTGTGAAGAAAAATTCAGCAGCCAGAACGTGGGCGTGACCATTACCGTTACGCCGTGCTGGTGCTATGGCAGCGAAACTATTGATATGGACCCGATGCGTCCGAAAGCCATCTGGGGCTTTAACGGAACAGAGCGTCCTGGGGCGGTTTACCTTGCCGCGGCGCTGGCGGCGCACAGCCAGAAAGGCATTCCGGCGTTCTCCATTTATGGTCATGATGTGCAGGATGCCGACGATACATCCATTCCCGCCGACGTCGAAGAAAAACTGCTGCGTTTTGCGCGGGCAGGGTTAGCGGTAGCCAGTATAAAAGGCAAAAGCTATCTCTCCGTCGGCGGCGTGTCGATGGGGATCGCGGGTTCCATTGTCGATCATAACTTCTTTGAATCCTGGCTGGGCATGAAGGTACAAGCGGTAGATATGACCGAACTGCGTCGCCGCATCGATCAAAAAATTTATGATGAGGCCGAACTGGAAATGGCGCTGGCGTGGGCGGATAAAAACTTCCGCTACGGCGAAGATCAGAACGCCCCGCAGTATAAGCGCAATGAAACCCAGAACCGCGCGGTGTTAAAAGAGAGCCTGCTGATGGCGATGTGTATTCGCGACATGATGCAGGGCAACAAGACGCTGGCGGACAAAGGGTTAGTTGAAGAATCGCTGGGCTACAACGCCATTGCCGCCGGTTTCCAGGGCCAGCGCCACTGGACCGATCAATACCCGAACGGCGATACCGCCGAAGCGCTGCTCAATAGCTCTTTTGACTGGAACGGCGTACGCGAACCATTTGTCGTCGCCACCGAAAATGACAGTCTGAACGGCGTAGCGATGCTGTTTGGCCATCAACTCACCGGTACCGCGCAGATTTTCGCCGACGTGCGCACCTACTGGTCGCCGGAAGCTGTAGAACGCGTTACCGGTCAGGCGCTCAGCGGACTGGCGGAGCACGGCATTATTCACCTGATTAACTCCGGTTCTGCCGCTCTGGACGGTGCCTGTAAACAGCGCGACAGCGAAGGCAAGCCGACCATGAAGCCACACTGGGAAATCAGCCAACAAGAGGCGGATGCGTGTCTGGCGGCCACCGAATGGTGTCCGGCGATTCACGAATACTTCCGCGGCGGCGGCTACTCATCTCGTTTCCTCACCGAAGGCGGCGTGCCATTCACCATGACCCGCGTAAATATCATCAAAGGACTGGGGCCAGTACTGCAAATCGCCGAGGGCTGGAGCGTCGAACTGCCGAAAGCGATGCACGATCAACTTGATGCCCGCACCAACTCTACCTGGCCTACCACCTGGTTTGCGCCGCGTCTTACCGGCAAAGGTCCGTTTACCGATGTCTATTCGGTAATGGCAAACTGGGGCGCTAACCACGGCGTACTCACCATTGGTCATGTAGGGGCGGACTTTATTACGCTCGCCGCGATGCTGCGTATCCCGGTATGTATGCACAACGTGGAGGAGGCGAAGATCTACCGTCCTTCCGCCTGGGCGGCTCACGGTATGGATATCGAAGGCCAGGATTATCGCGCCTGCCAGAATTATGGCCCGCTGTATAAGCGTTAAGACACCGGATGCCGGATGGCGTTGCGCTTATCCGGCCTACAGCACCACGTAGGCCCGACAAGCGTAGCGCCATCGGGCGGCGTTTATGGAGTTATCTATGAAACAAGACGTCATCCTGGTTCTCGACTGCGGCGCGACTAACGTTCGGGCGATCGCCGTTGATCGCCAGGGAAAAATTGTCGCCCGCGCTTCAACCGCTAACGCCAGCGATATTGCCGCAGAAAATAGCGCCTGGCATCAGTGGTCGCTGGACGCCATCCTGCAACGTTTCGCCGACTGCTGCAGGTCACTCTCCGGCGCCCTGTCGGAGTGTGTTGTTCACGGTATTACGGTGACTACTTTCGGCGTCGATGGCGCGCTGGTCGATGCGCAGGGCAAGCTGCTCTATCCGGTCATCAGTTGGAAATGCCCGCGAACCGCTGCCGTGATGGAAACGATTGAGCGCTCTATCTCGCCCCGGCAATTGCAGACGCTCTCCGGCGTCGGCGCGTTCAGCTTTAACACGCTGTATAAGCTGGTCTGGCTTAAAGAGAATCATCCGCGCCTGCTGGAAAACGCTCACTGCTGGCTGTTTATCTCGTCGCTGATTAACCACCGTCTGACCGGCGAGTTTACGACCGATATCACTATGGCAGGCACCAGCCAACTACTGGATATCCATCAGCGCGACTTTAGTCCGGAAATCTTGCAGGCGACGGGCCTGGCGCGCCGCCTGTTCCCGCGTATCGTGGAAGCGGGCGCCCCGATAGGCACGCTACAGAACGATGCGGCCAGGTTACTCGGACTACCGCCGGGAGTGCCAGTGATCTCTGCCGGACACGATACGCAGTTCGCGTTATTCGGCGCTGGCGCGCAGCAAGGTGAACCGGTGCTCTCCTCCGGAACATGGGAGATTCTGATGGTGCGCAGCGGTCAGGTGGATACCTCGCTGCTCAGCCAGTATCCGGGCTCGACCTGTGAACTGGACAGTCAGCCGGGGCTTTATGACCCCGGAATGCAGTGGCTGGCCTCCGGAGTACTCGAATGGGTACGAAAACTGCTGTGGACGCCACAAACGCCATGGCAAACGCTGATCGACGAAGCGCGCGCTATTCCCGCTGGCGCGGAAGGCGTGCGGATGCAGTGCGATCTGCTCGCCTGCCAAAATGCAGGTTGGCAGGGCGTGACGCTCAATACCACCCGCGGCCATTTCTATCGCGCCGCGCTGGAAGGCCTGACAGCGCAACTTCAGCGAAATCTGCGCACGCTGGAGAAAATCGGCCATTTTAACGCCACAGAACTGTTATTGGTTGGCGGCGGCAGTCGCAACGCTTTGTGGAATCAAATTAAAGCGAATCAGCTTGATATCCCTATCAAGGTGCTGGACGACGCGGAAACCACCGTTGCCGGCGCTGCCATGTTCGGCTGGTACGGCGTGGGAGAATTTAGTAGCCCGGAGCAGGCGCGCGCGCAGGTCAATTATCAGTATCGCTATTTCTGGCCGCAAACCGAACCCGATATTATTGAGGGAGTATGAGATGTTAAAAACCATTTCACCGTTAATTTCCCCGACACTGCTCAAAGCGCTGGCCGAGATGGGCCACGGGGACGAAATTATTTTTTCCGACGCTCACTTTCCCGCGCAGAGCCTGGGCCCGCAGGTCATTCGCGCCGATGGTCTTAGCGTCAGCGATCTACTGCGAGCAATTATTCCGCTCTTTGAGCTGGATAGCTACGCCCCGCCGCTGGTGATGATGGCCGCCGTGGAAGGCGACACGCTCGACCCCAGCGTTGAAACGCGCTATCGCGATGCCTTGTCATTAGAAGCGCCGTGCCCGGATATCGTTCGTATCGACCGCTATGCGTTTTATGAGCGGGCGCAAAAAGCGTTTGCGATCGTTATCACAGGTGAGTGCGCGAAGTACGGAAATATTCTTTTAAAAAAAGGGGTAACGCCGTAATCTCTTGCCGGTGCGCCCGCATGACGCGGGCGTTCATCGAATGATGGGGTGAGAAAAATGAAAGCGGCACGCCAACAAGCGATAGTCGATCTGCTGCTCAAGCATAAAAGTCTGACCACCGAAGCGCTGGCCACCCGGCTTAACGTCAGTAAAGAGACCATCCGCCGCGATCTCAGTGAACTACAGACGCAGGGAAAAGTGCTGCGTAATCACGGACGAGCTAAATATATTCATCGGGAAAATCAGGACAGCGGCGATCCATTCCATATCCGCCTGAAAAGCCATTATGCGCATAAAGCCGATATTGCCCGTGAAGCGTTAGCGTGGATAGAAGAAGGGATGACGATTGCGCTGGATGCCAGTTCAACCTGCTGGTATCTGGCCCGCCAGTTGCCGGACATTCCTGTTCAGGTTTTTACCAATAGCCATCCTATCTGTCAGGAGCTGGGAAAACGCGAACGCATTGCGCTGATAAGTTCCGGCGGCCAGCTTGAACGTAAATATGGCTGTTACGTTAATCCGTCGCTTATCTCACAGCTAAAATCGCTTGATATCGATCTGTTCATCTTTTCCTGTGAGGGGATCGACGGCGGCGGCGATCTGTGGGACTCCAATGCGATCAACGCCGATTTTAAATCTATCCTGCTCAGGCGCGCATCGCAGTCTTTATTATTGATTGATAAAAGTAAATTTAATCGTTCAGGAGAGGCGCGCATCGGACATCTGGATGATGTGACGCATATTGTTTCAGATGCGCCGCAGTCGTAGGCCGGAGCAGCGTGCGCCATCCGGCACTGATTACGCGCCGGATGACGTTTTTATCGCTCGTCGCGACGCCCGCCAACAGCCGCCCACAAACGACGCACGTGTACCGTTACCTCTTCGCGATCGTGATAAAGCTGACGCGCCTGGATCTGCGCATTAACGCCATGCTCATCCAACTGCGCCTGAAGATACGCCAGGTTATGCGACACCTCTTCATAGCGTTTTTTCATCGGCAGTTTAAGGTTAAAAATCGTCTCCCGACACCAGCCGTTCACCAGCCACTGCGCCATTAACGCGGTGACTTTGGCCGGCTTCTCTACCATATCGCAGACCATCCACGAAATATTATTCCGGTTCGGACGGTACCTGAAGCCATCCTCACGCAGCCAGGTCACCTGTCCGGTGTCCATCAGGCTTTGCGCCATCGGGCCGTTATCTACGGAGTAGACCCACATATTGCGTTTCACTAACTGGTAAGTCCATCCGCCGGGACAGGCGCCCAAATCCACCGCATACATGCCGTTCGCCAGACGTTCATCCCACTCATCTTCCGGGATGAAAACGTGGAGCGCCTCTTCCAGTTTCAGCGTTGAGCGGCTCGGCGCATCAGACGGAAACTTCAAACGCGGGATGCCCATATAAAACGGTGAGTTGTTATGCGCAAGCGAATAACCGGTATAGCAGCATCCTGGCGCGATAAAAAAGACATGAATGACCGGACGCTTCGGCGTTTCATAATTCGTCAATACACCCCCATCACGCAAAGCCGCGCGCAGCGGCACCGTAAATTTGCGGCAGAACTTCATCAGTTCTTTACTTTCATTGGTGTCGGCGACTTCAACCCGCAGCTCGCCGCCCTTTTCCACTACGCCCTGCAACATGCCGACAATCGGCGTAATTCTGTCTTCCGGTGGTAAATGTTGCAGCAGTTCGCCCACCACAAACCATTGGCGGGCGAAAATCAGCGAACTGAACGGCAGTTCTGAAATCAGCTTTTCGCCATCTTCCGGCTGGTAGCATTCATAAATGACATAGCCTGCGTTCTCTTTTACGCGTGCAAAACCAAATATTTCCCGTTTTCCCGCTTTATCGGTAATTTCTGCAGCGCACTCTTTTTCAAACCCCGGACGGCAGAGCAAGACAACTTTATTCATGGCTCGCGCCCTTACGTTTCATACGAATGGCGCCAATCAGCAATAGCGCCCAACCCACCAGGAAACTGACGCCGCCGACAGGCGTGATATACGCCCACAGGCGCAGATGCGAAAGCGCAAGGCAGTACAGGCTACCGCTAAACAGCACCGTGCCCAGCGCCAGAAAAACGCTGCTCCAGTAAAACCAGATACTGATACGGCGCTGCATCGCCACCGCCAGGCCAAAGAGCGCCAGCGTATGGAACGCCTGATATTGCAGGCCGGTCTGAATCCAGCCCATTTCAACCACGCCCAGGGTTTTACTCAAAACATGCGCCCCAAACGCGCCCAGAGCAACGTAAATAAAACCGCTGATAGCGGCGACAATCAGCATAAAACGGCTGGTCATGGTCATACCCTAAGTTAATTATTGTTCGTAACGAAAACGGAATTTTTCTTGCTCCGTCGCCGCCTTCGCCAGAATCCACTGACGGAAGGCGGCTATTTTACCCAGTTCTGCCTGGCTGTCATGACAAACCAGATAAAAAGCATTCTTACTCACCAGAACATCGTTAAATGGGCACACCAGTCGCCCGGCTTCAATTTCAGACTGCGCCATAACATTATTCGCCAGCGCGATCCCCTGTCCATGAATAGCGGCCTGTAGCACCATCGCGCTGTGGCTAAATATCGGCCCTTGCTGGACATTAATATGGTTGAGCCCTAACTGACGAGTATAAGTCTGCCAGTCACGCCGGGAAGCATCGTGCAATAGCGTATGTTTCGCCAGATCTTCCGGCGTCTTTAACGGTTTTTCGCCTGTGAGTAATAAAGGAGAACAGACGGGCAGTAAATATTCTGCGTATAATTTTTCGACGCGCAAGCCCGGCCAGTTTCCCCGGCCATAAAAAATCGCGACGTCGACATCGTCAGCCAGTTTATCCTCCTGACGGTCAACGGCTTGTATCCTGACATCAATTCCCGGATAAGCTGAGTTAAAGCTAGAGAGCCTGGGCACCAGCCACTGGATGGCAAAACTGGGCGGTAAACTCACCGTCAGTGCCCCTTTGGCGCTGCGCGCCTGGAGCTTACGCGTTGCTTCCGTTAGCTGGGAAAATATCTCTTTAATGTCGAGAAAATAGCTTTGGCCCTCTTCCGTCAGCAGCAGCGAACGATTGCGGCGACGAAACAGTTTTAGCCCCAAAAAATCCTCAAGTGACTTGATTTGGTGGCTTACTGCGGCCTGCGTCACAAAAAGTTCTTCCGCTGCCCGCGTAAAGCTCAAATGGCGCGCGGCAGCATCAAAAACGCGTAACGCATTTAAAGGGGGTAATCGTTTTGACATGGCCTCTGGACTTAATGTCGAATGAATTTAACAAATAGGTAACACCATGTAACCTATTAGTTTTTTTAATCTGAGACATTATAAATTGTCCGTTGAGGTTCTACCAGCAAATACCTATAGTGGCGGCACTTCCTGAGCCGGAACGAAAAGTTTTATCGGAATGCGTGTTCTGATGGGCTTTTGGCTTACGGTTGTGATGTTGTGTTGTTGTGTTTGCAATTGGTCTGCGATTCAGACCACGGTAGCGAAGCTACCCTTTTTCACTTCCTGTACATTTACCCTGTCTGTCCATAGTGATTAGTGTAGCACCGCCATATTGCGGTGCTTTTTTTTGTATAACAAACGGTTAGTTTTCCAGAGCCACCATCTCTTTCACGTCAGTACGATTGATCTGCTGTTTGTTGCCATTAGCGTCTTTATACGAAATCATACCGGTATCGTTATCGGTCTGGGGTTTACCGTCAGTCACAATGCTACGTCCGTCATTGGTGTGCATAACGTAATTGGGACCGGAACAGGCGCTCAGGGCAAAAGTCAGCATACATGCAGAGATAATTGCGGCAGTCTTTTTCATCTTCTTCTCCTTAAAGCTGTTTGTGCTATTTAAAGCGGACTCCGTAACAGGCTTAAACATTCGCCTAACATTATTCAGCATAACCTCCTTTACATAATTCGCCAGGATATACAGACGATTCCGATGGTTAGGACAAACCTTGTATCAGCCGCGCTTTTACGCCACGATCGGTAAACTGAACCGAGGAGTATCATGAACGCTTTTAATCCCACGCAGTTTCGCGCGCAGTTTCCCGCGCTAGCCGATGCGGGTGTTTATCTCGATAGCGCCGCCACGGCATTAAAGCCACAGGCAGTCATTGACGCCACGCACCAGTTTTATCGTTTGAGCGCCGGTAACGTTCATCGTAGCCAGTTTGCGCAGGCGCAGCGCCTGACGGCGCAATATGAAGCGGCCAGAGCAAAAGCGGCGCGACAGCTAAACGCGCCCGATGAAAAAAGTATCGTCTGGACACGCGGCACCACAGAAGCGATCAACATGGTGGCGCAGTGTTACGCCCGTCCCCGTCTGCGCCCCGGCGATGAAATTATCGTTAGCGTCGCCGAGCATCACGCCAACCTTGTGCCCTGGCTGATGGTAGCCCAACAAACCGGCGCGCGGGTCATAAAACTGCCGCTTAACGACCGGCGTCTTCCGGATGTTGAGCGTCTGCCGGAACTGCTCACGTCACGCAGCCGGATTCTGGCGCTGGGGCAAATGTCGAACGTAACGGGCGGCTGTCCGGATCTCGCAAGCGCTATCAGCGCCGCTCACGCAGCGGGAATGGTAGTGATGGTGGATGGCGCGCAAGGCGCGGTACACTTCCCGGCGGATGTCCAGCAGCTTGATATCGATTTTTATGCTTTCTCCGCTCACAAACTGTATGGTCCGACGGGTATCGGCGTGCTGTACGGTAAGCCGGAGCTGCTTGAGGCGATGTCGCCCTGGCTCGGCGGCGGCAAGATGATCCGTGACGTTAGCTTTGAAGGCTTCACCACTCAAAGCGCTCCCTGGAAACTGGAAGCGGGGACGCCGAACGTCGCCGGGGTTATTGGCCTGAGCGCTGCGCTGGAATGGCTGTCCGATATTGATATTGAACAGGCCGAAAACTGGAGCCGGGGGCTGGCGACGCTGGCGGAAGACGCATTGGAGAAACGCCCTGGCTTTCGTTCGTTCCGCTGCCAGGACTCCAGCCTGCTGGCCTTTGATTTTGTCGGCGTGCACCACGGCGATATGGTGACGCTGCTGGCGGAATACGGTATTGCGCTCCGGGCCGGGCAACATTGCGCCCAGCCACTGCTGGCGGAACTTGGCGTCACAGGGACTCTGCGCGCCTCTTTTGCGCCGTATAATACCCAACATGATGTGGATGCGTTGGTTAACGCCGTTGACCGCGCGTTGGAACTGCTGGTGGATTAATGACAAACCCTCTTTATACCGGACACCCGTTCGGCACAACAATAACGGAAGAGACGTTACGCGCTATCTTTATCCCGCTGACGCAGTGGGAGGATAAATATCGTCAGCTAATTCTGTTAGGAAAACAGCTCCCCGCTCTGCCGGATGAATGCAAAGCGCAGGCGAAAGAGATAGCCGGCTGCGAGAACCGCGTCTGGCTTGGTTTTACCCGGTCAGATAACGGAGCGATGCACTTTTTCGGCGACAGCGAGGGGCGGATTGTCCGCGGCCTGCTGGCGGTATTGCTCACGGCGGTGGAAGGAAAAAACGCCGCCGAACTGCAGGCTCGTTCACCGCTGGCGCTGTTTGATGAGCTGGGCTTACGCGCCCAACTTAGCGCCTCACGTAGTCAGGGTCTGGATGCTCTGGGCGAAGCGATAGTTGCCGCAACGCGTGAGCATTGAAATAGCGTAAATAATCTGTCGCCTGACCGCACCACCGTGTTATCAGGCGATGCACATAAAATAATTTAGTGACTTTATTACTTTCGATATCAGATATCCCTGATAACCATTCTTTTGATTTTTATCAGCTATCACAATGAAATAACAATGTTAGAATTCATGTTAAAACGACGTGAAGATTTTATAGTAAATAAAGCCACTCGATTTAGCGTAGCAGGAGAGCTGGAAAATTTATACGCATCGGGTGATGATATAACAGGATATAGATTAGTGGAAAAATATCTGCGTAACGGCCCCATGTTTGTAGTACTGGCATTTATATTATGGGGGTTAACACCTTTATATTATCAATATTTATCAGGGGGAAATCTTTCTCAAATATTGATATATCGGGTTTTCTGGTCGATTCCATTATTACTGGCGGTAAGATTGTTATTTCGGCAACGAACCCGATTTCATGATGCCTGGAAAGATAAAAAATCCTTTTTCTTCTGCATGATCGCCGGACTTTTGATGATCGTCTCATGGTCATCCTTTATTTATGCGCTAACCCATCATCTGGTGCTTGATGCCAGCCTTGGCTACTTTATAAACCCACTATTTGTTATTGCGCTGGGATGCATTTTTCTTAAAGAAAAACTTTCGTTATTTCAGGCTATCGCGGTTTTCTCCGGCGTCTGCGGCCTGACTTTTCAAATTATCATGCTACGGCATTTCCCGGCATTAGCGCTAACCATGGGATTATCATTTGCGCTATATGGCCTAGCGCGAAAGTTTATACATTATGATGTGATGACATCGATAACAATTGAAACACTGTGGGCCTTACCTGTCTCACTATTAATTTTTATCTTTAGCGACACCGGTCCAATTATATCTGCTGACACGCCTTTCTTTTTATATGTCATGACGGCACCAGTGACGATTATTCCACTGGTATTATTTGCCATCGCGCTAAATCACACCTCGCTGATTGTCACAGGACTGGCGCAATATATAGAGCCGACTTTACAGTTCTTACTTGCCATTATGATATTTGGCGAGCATATAAATTATGCGGAACTGCTCTGCTTTTCTGCGGTATGGTTCGGGTTGTTTCTATGCATATCTGAAAATTTATATTCCCATTATCTCCGCTCCCGTCTGAAACCGGTGTTCGGCAGGGTACAGCGCTTCTTTCGCTAACAAAGAGAGCAGGGCCGGATAAAACGCGTCGGCGTGATTCTCCGCCCCGCCTTTTTTAACCCTGACGCGCCGCTTTAGCCATGATCTTCTTCAGCGCATGGGAAACGGCAACAAAACCGAATGTTGCCGTCACCATCGTCGCCGCGCCGAAGCCGGAGGCGCAATCCATCCGTTTTGGTCCTTCAGCGGTGGCTTTCATCGCGCATACGGAACCGTCCGCCTGTGGGTAAACCAGCGCTTCGGTGGAAAAAACGCAGTCCACACCCAGCTTACCTTTACTGTTCTTCACTACGCCAAAATCATGTTTCAATCGCTCACGCAGTTTTGCCGCCAGCGGGTCCTGGATGGTTTTCGCCAAATCAACGACCTGGATTTGCGTCGGATCGATCTGTCCGCCCGCGCCGCCAGTAGTCACCAGAGGAACCTTATATCGACGACAATACGCAATCAGCGCGGCTTTCGGACGAACACTGTCAATGGCGTCAATGACATAGGTAAAACCCGCGCTCATATAATCCGCCACATTGTCCGGCGTAATAAAATCATCGATAACCGTTACCCGGCACTCCGGATTGATTTGACGAATCCGTTCAGCCATCACTTCCGCTTTCGCCAGCCCGACGTTATCACGCAGCGCATGGATCTGGCGGTTCGTATTGGTCACGCAGACATCGTCCATATCAATCAGCGTAATCGCGCCGATGCCAGTACGCGCCAGCGCCTCTGCCGCCCATGACCCTACCCCGCCGATTCCCACGACGCAGATATGCGCCTCGGCAAACCGTTGCAGCGCTTTTTCACCGTACAGACGCGCGGTGCCGCCAAAGCGTTGGCGCCAGGCATCACTTATCACCACAGCCATATGACCTCAGAATAAAAAAGGTGAGGTTATCCCTCACCCCTGCTCAATGTTTTCAGGCCCGATAACGGGAGCGTTATCGGGCAATCCGGTTGTCGCAGAATACCACAATCAGCCGCTAAACACGTTACCGGCGCCCGGCGCGCTTTTTAACACCCAGACGCGACCATAGTGATTATACCATCCGGCACGATGCCCGGCGTCCGGACCAATCCCCTGGTAAATATCAAAATGCTGACCTTTAATCGCCCCGCCGACATCCAGCGCGACCATTAAACGTAGCTCATACTGACCGCTAAATTTACCGTTGTTATCCAGCAACGGCACCTCCGCCAGCAAAGTCGTGCCAGACGGAATAATACTGCGGTCAGAGGCGACGGACGCGCGGCCAATCAGCGGCACGGCGCTGGCGCCTTTCACCGGCGCAAAAGATTGCGGCTTAAAGAAGACGAACGACGGATTCTGCTCCAGCAATTCACGCACTTCCGCTTCGCTGTGCTTTTCTCCCCATTCGCGTATAGCCTGCATCGACATATCTTCTTTTTTCACTTCACCGCGATCGATCAGCACTTTACCAATACTGCGATAAGGCCAGCCGTTTTTACCGGCATAACTAAAGAAGTTCAGCGGGCTGCCATCGCCGAAATCAATATAGCCGCTGCCCTGGACATCCATAATAAAGTTATCCATCAGCGAATTACTCCAGGCCAAGATGTACTTATCGCTCAGTGCGCCCGCGTAGATTTGGGCGCGGGACGGTAAGCGTCCGCGTTTTGGCGGCATACTATAGATAGGATACTGGAACGCGCCCTGGCGCGTATGACGAGCCTGAACGACGGGCGTATAGTAGCCCGTGAACTGGACGTTACCGTAGTTGTCGGTGCCTTCCATCTGCCAGGCATCAATGCCAAACTGACGCATAGTGCGCGTATCGCCTCCGGAACGTAACCAGTTCTGAACAGCGTTATAGACGTTGCTTTGATTGGTGTATAAACGCGGCGATGCGGTACGGATCTGGTCAACCTGCTCAGCAAAGTCACCGGCATTAATCGGCGCGCCCACCGCGTCCGGCTGGTTTACCAGGGAAAAGGGCTGGGTAAATTTCCCGTCCTTATATTGCTGACCGCGATCGGTCGGTTTTGA
Source organism: Salmonella enterica subsp. houtenae serovar Houten (assembly GCA_900478215.1). NCBI lineage: Bacteria > Pseudomonadati > Pseudomonadota > Gammaproteobacteria > Enterobacterales > Enterobacteriaceae > Salmonella > Salmonella enterica. The sequence goes on along the minus strand of LS483478.1, from coordinate 837,998 downwards.
TGAACAAGCAGCCAGCATTGCCAGCATTGCGCCTGTCGCCACATATTTTGCCCAACGTCCTTTCATGGTGTCTCGTCTTCTGCGTAATCGTAAGTGCCCGGTGAAGATAACAAACCGTCCGGGGTAATGAAATGCGATCGCGATCTCATTATGTAAATTCGTTTAAAAACCACGCTATCTGCGGCATATTTGCGCAATTCATGTGAAATTAGCGGTTTATATAAAAAAAGGGTTGCAACAAAAGCTCAACGGAGTATAGTGCGCATCCACGGACGCGGGGTGGAGCAGCTTGGTAGCTCGTCGGGCTCATAACCCGAAGGTCGTCGGTTCAAATCCGGCCCCCGCAACCAATTACAATGAGAATGAAAGTTTAGACGGACGCGGGGTGGAGCAGCCTGGTAGCTCGTCGGGCTCATAACCCGAAGGTCGTCGGTTCAAATCCGGCCCCCGCAACCAACTTAATGAACACCCTTACGGGTGTTTTTTTGTTTCTGCCGTCCAGTCCGCAGCGACAGTGCGGGCAGCATCCTCTTTACCCGCGCAATACACTCGCCGCCATACCAGGGTTAACTTCTTCTCGCCAGCGTCGCCCCATCGGCAAAATACGCTTTAATGCCCGCCAGAATCGACTCGGCGACTTCCTGCTGGAAGGTAGCGGTTTTCAGCTTGCGTTCTTCTTCAACGTTACTGATAAACGCCGTCTCGACCAGAATAGACGGAATATCGGGCGCTTTTAATACCGCGAACCCCGCCTGCTCTACCTTGTTTTTATGCAGGTCATTAATTTTACCGAGCTGCTTCAACACCGCTTTACCAAATTTCAAACTATCGGCAATAGTCAGCGATTGCACCATATCGAACATCGTATGGTCGACATAACGGTCGCCGCTTTTGCTCACGCCGCCAATTAAGTCCGAGGCGTTCTGTGTTTGCGCCAGATATTTCGCCGCGGTACTGGTGGCGCCTTTAGTCGATAACGCGAATACGGATGAACCGCTAGGCTGCCGACTAGTGAAGGCATCCGCATGAATGGAGACAAACAGGTCGGCGCGCTGTTTCTGCGCTTTCGCCACCCGGACTTTTAACGGAATGAAGATGTCTTCATTGCGCGTCATATAGACCTTCATGTTGCCTTCTTTTTCAATCAACGCTCGCAGGCGGCGAGCTATCTGGAGCACCACGTCTTTTTCACGCGTTTTGTATTTGCCTATCGCGCCCGGATCTTCGCCGCCGTGTCCCGGATCAAGCATAATGACAATGGGGCGATCGCGCCCCGCTTTACCGGGCTGCGGCCCGCTTTGTGAAGGCGGCACCTGCTTATCCAGATCGCCTTTATTGTAGTCTTCCAGCAGCGCCAGCAGCGGATCCTGCATATCCTGCGCATTGGCAGGATAAAGATCCATCACCAGACGTTCTTTAAAACCTGCCACAGGCGCCAGCGCAAATAGCTGCGGCTTCACGTTTTGTTTTAGCTCAAAGACCATACGTACTGTCTTAGGATCAAACTGCCCTACCCTTGCGGATTTGATATACGGATCGTCGCTGCGAATCTGCGCGCCAATGCCTTTAAGCACCGAGTTCAGATTCACATCTTCAATATCCACCACCACGCGGTCCGGGTTACTTAAGGCAAATTGTTTATATTTCAGCAGGCGATTCGACTCTACCGTGACACGGGTATAGCTGGACGCAGGCCAGATACGCACCGCAACGACCTGGCTTACGGCAGCCAGCCCGACCTGGCTCACGCTTAATAGCCACATGGCGCCCGCGCCTTGTAGTAAACGGCGACGGCTGATTGCTGAATTGGCTCCCGACATGCTTCTCCCGAGCAAAAACTAAATAGAGATCATACAAAGTTCATCCAAATTGACCGGAAACTTTAGCGAATGACGCATAATCTGTCATCTATAAAAGGGTAAACATTTTTTTATATTCACGGCATTACTAAGAAAAACGATCGGACCGCATAAAATTTACGCTTGCACAGAGGATAAAAACAGAATAAAAATACACTGATTTAGAATAATAATTCACTAGTGGGGCGCACAATGATAAAGGAACGTAGAACCGAACTGGTAGAGGGGTTTCGCCATTCAGTTCCCTATATCAATACCCATCGCGGAAAAACCTTTGTCATTATGCTCGGTGGCGAAGCCATTGAGCATGACAATTTTTCCAGTATCGTTAACGATATCGGGCTACTGCATAGCCTCGGTATTCGCCTTGTCGTAGTGTATGGCGCGCGACCGCAAATCGACGCCAATCTGGCCGCGCATCATCATGAACCGATTTACCACAAAAACACGCGGGTGACGGACGCCAAAACGCTGGAGCTGGTGAAACAGGCCGCCGGTTTACTCCAGCTTGATATTACCGCCCGTCTGTCGATGAGTCTGAACAATACGCCGTTGCAGGGCGCACACATTAATGTCGTCAGCGGCAATTTCACCATTGCGCAGCCGCTGGGCGTTGATGATGGCGTGGACTACTGTCATAGCGGCCGTATCCGTCGAATTGATGAAGATGCTATCAACCGCCAGTTGGATAACGGCGCGATCGTTCTGATGGGGCCGGTCGCCGTCTCAGTGACCGGCGAAAGTTTTAATCTGACTTCAGAAGAGATTGCCACTCAACTCGCCGTTAAACTGAAAGCGGAAAAAATGATTGGTTTCTGTTCTTCTCAGGGCGTTACCAATAGCGAGGGAGGCATCATTTCTGAACTCTTCCCGAATGAAGCGCAGGCGCGGGTGGAAGAGTTGGAAGCGCAGGGCGATTACAACTCCGGAACCGTACGTTTTTTACGCGGCGCGGTAAAGTCCTGTCGTAGCGGCGTACGTCGTTGTCATCTGATCAGCTATCAGGAAGATGGCGCACTATTACAGGAATTATTCTCACGTGACGGTATCGGCACGCAGATCGTCATGGAGAGCGCCGAACAGATCCGCCGCGCCACCATCAACGATATTGGCGGTATTCTGGAGCTTATCCGCCCGCTGGAACAACAGGGCATTCTGGTACGCCGTTCCCGCGAACAACTGGAGATGGAGATCGATAAATTTACCATTATTCAGCGCGATAATATGACTATCGCCTGCGCGGCGCTGTACCCTTTTGTGGAAGAGAAAATAGGCGAAATGGCCTGCGTAGCGGTACATCCGGATTATCGCAGCTCATCGCGTGGAGAAGTGCTTCTGGAGCGGGTTGCTGCCCAGGCGCGGCAAATGGGGCTGAGTAAATTGTTCGTGTTGACGACGCGCAGTATTCACTGGTTCCAGGAGCGCGGTTTCACGCCTGTCGATATTGAGTTACTGCCTGAGAGTAAGAAAAAAATGTATAACTATCAGCGACGTTCAAAGGTGCTGATGGCGGATTTAGGGTAACAAGGGGCGCCTGATGGCGCTGCGCTTATCAGGCCTACGCTCGAAAGCCTCATTTGTAGGCCGGACAAGACGCTACGCGTCGCCATCCGGCAACGATTCGTCTTATCCGGTACGCCTGACTTCATCAAATAATGTTGCTAACCCGCTGCGCCGTTCCGTACGCGTCACAATCGCGCCTGCCAGGATCCGTTCATCGGCATACAGCGATAACCGCCGCCGCGCCCGTGTAACAGCGGTATACACCAGCTCCCGCGTCACGACCGGCGAACGCTGGCTGGGTAAAATCAGCGCAGCGTGATCAAATTCAGACCCCTGTGATTTATGTACCGTCATCGCCCAGGTTGTGTCATGGTCCGGCAGCCGGCTGGGCTGAACAGACTTGATTGCGCCGTCCGGCATCGCAAACCAGACGCGTAATCCTTGCCCGCGATCGAGCGCAATACCAATATCGCCGTTAAATAAACCCAACGCGCTATCGTTGCGTGCAATCATTACCGGACGGCCTTCATACCAGCGAGAATGCGGATGCCGCTGAATTTTTCGTTGCTGAACCATCGCCTGCTCAATGCGATCATTCAGTCCCCCCACGCCAAATGGGCCTTCGCGCAGCGCGCAAAGCAGTTGGTACTCATTGAAAGCCTGAAGGATTGCCTCCGGCGTCGCTTTCTCATGCAGCAACCGCAGGTAGCGACCATAGCCCGCCAGCGCTTCATCCAGCATCCCGGCATAATCGTCGCTGCTTTGCAATGTACGCTTCTCTATATCGCTAAACCCCTGCTGAAAAACCGCCTGGATTGCCGACCTGTCACCACAGTTAATCGCCGCCGCCAGCTTGCCGATACCGGAATCGCTGCCGAAACGGTAGCTCTTTTGTAACAAACAGAGGCTATCGCGCAAAGACGCGGCTTGCGTTCCGGCCCCAGCCGGAATGGCGCTTCCTGTTAGTCGACTTAGCTGCCGGGCGCGTTCCGCCGTAAACCCTGCCTTGACATAGGCGCAAATATCGCCCAACACAGCGCCCGCCTCAACGGATGCCAACTGATCGCGATCGCCAAGAAAAATGACCCGCCCGTGCGGCGGCAGAGCGTCAATCAGACGTGACATCATCGGCAAATCAATCATTGATGCTTCATCGACCACCAGCACGTCCAGATGCAGCGGGTTGCTCGCATGATGGCGTAATCGCTGGCTGCCGGGCTGTGCGCCTAACAGTCGGTGCAGCGTACTGGCCTCCTCCGGTATACGCTTTTTCTGCGCATCGGTAAGAGGAAGCTGACGCAACGCCGTGCCGAGCGACTCCGTCAGGCGTGCGGCCGCTTTCCCCGTCGGCGCCGCCAACCGGATACGGCAACGTCCGCCATCCGCCATTTGAATTAATGCCGCCAGCAGCTTCGCGACGGTGGTGGTTTTACCGGTGCCAGGACCGCCTGAAATCACGGAGATACGGCGAGTTAGCGCTACGGCAGCGGCCACCTTTTGCCAGTTCACCTCGTCAGTCGGAGGGAAAAGCGCGTCCAGAATACGGGATAACTGCGCTTCATCTACGTCGATGGCCTGGTTAACGTCGTTAAAAAAGCGCGCAACCGTACGCTCGTTGCACCACATTCGATTCAAGTAGAGACGATCGCCGCACAGAATTAACGGCGCGGGGCTATCGCCGCAACTAACCGCCGCAGACGCCAGTAACCGTTTTTTCCAGTCGATTGGCGTAGCCGTTTCGCTTATCCAGGCGACCAGTAAGGGATGCGCCTCCTCCGTTAACGTTAAACGCGACAACGGCAGACACACATGACCTTCGCCCGCATCATGGCTAAGCAGCGCCGCCGCCAGCGTCACGGCGGGATCGTCGTTACCGGCGACGGTTAAAGCGAACTGGGCATCAATGGGCCGTAATAGTTTTTGTCCAACGGCCTCCAGTAACCGCTCCTGGATTGTCATTGCGCCTCCTCACTCATTTCACCTGCAAACATGTCATCCAGTTGGTTAACTAACGCCGCCGCAGGGCGGGTGGTAAAAATACCCTGCTGCGGACGTTCGCTATCCACCCCGCGTAAAAAGAGATAGATGACGCCGCCGAAATGGCGTTCATAGTCGTAATTCGCCATACGATGACGAAGATAGCGGTGCAATGCCAGCGTATAAAGCTGATACTGCAAATCATAACGATGCGCCTGCATCGCCGTAGCCATCGCCGTCTGGGTATAAGCGGCGCTATCCTCGCCCAGCCAGTTAGATTTATAGTCGAGCAGGTAATAACGTCCCTCATAACGGAACACTAGGTCGATAAAGCCCTTTAACATGCCGCGAACCTGCATAAAATCCAGCGCAGGGCAGCCTGCGGAAAGCGGATCATATTGACGAATCAACGCATCCAGCTCTTCGGCGATAAGTGGTTGAACGATCGGGAGATAAAACTCCATTTCTACCTGCTTTTCACGCTCGGTCAACACGCTCAGACTGACGCCCGTCTCGTTAAGGGGGACGTGCAACACGGTGTCGAGCCAGCGGGTAAGTACGGGCTCCCATCGCGTCTCAAAACCACTCAGTTCCAGTTTTTCCTGTACCCATTGGGGGTCTATCGGTTGAGTAAAATCAAGCTCTTCAAACAGGCTGTGCAAAAATGTTCCCGGCGATGCCCCACGAGGAAAGTGGTGCGGCGTCATTGCCGGCGCTTCCGCCGCTTCGCCAACGCCTGCGGCGTCAATATCGAGGCGAGGAATAAGGTCTTGCGCCACGCTCTGTCCCCGCTGTTGTAAACCGGAATAACTGGTGACGCGCCAGCTATCATAAGGCAGGCGTTGCAGAGTCCTGGCGCTGAGCTCCGTGTGCGATGCAGCGGCAATCTGCCAGCGGTCATTATCCGTATTGCCTGGTGTTCGGCACACGATATCCTCATCGCATAGCGCCTCAATACAGGCGCGGAGGCCTACAGCATCCATCGGTTCGCCTTTTTGCAGCAGTCGCCCAAGGGCGCTCTGGTGCACATCCGTCTCGCCTTTTTTATCACTACGACGCCGTACCAGCGGCGCGACGCCGAGGCTACAGTGCCACACGGCACGGGTCAGCGCGACATAAAGGAGGCGCAGATCTTCCGCCAGACGTTCGGCTTCCGCCAGTGCTATGCTCTCTTCTGCGTGGCTAAGATCCAGCACCGCCTCGTAAGAGTGCCTGTCGTGGTAAAAAGCTTGATCCTGCACGCGGAAATGGCTGATAAATGGTAGCCAGACCAGCGGATATTCCAGACCTTTCGATTTATGGATGGTGACGATTTGCACCAGATGCTTATCGCTTTCCAGACGTAGTTGCTGGCTTGAAGCGTTACTATCGGGTTCAAGAATATGTTGCGCCAGCCAACGCACCAGCGCATGTTCGCTTTCCAGTTGCGAACCAGCTTCCTGTAACAACTCGCTAATATGCAGAATATCCGTCAGCCGACGTTCGCCTCCCGCCGTCGCCAGCAGGTTTTCAGCAATATTGCGCGCCGACATTAGCGCGCGCAGCATAGGCATCACACCGCGTTTATGCCAAATCTGTCGGTAGCCATCAAACTCTTCGACAACCGCATCCCACGCATTTTCATCATTGTTAAGCGTTTCGATATCCAGCGCCGTAAGCCCCATCATTGATGTCGCCAGAGCGCTACGCAGCGTATTCTCCCGTTCGGGCGCCATCACCGCCTGCAATACCCATAGCATCTCCTGCGCTTCAAGCGTTTCGAATACGCTATCGCGGTTAGAAAGATAGACGGAAGGAATTGCCAGTAACGTTAGAGCATCCCGTATCAGTGCGGCCTCCCGTCTGCTACGTACCAGCACGCTGATATCCGAGGCGCGAACAGGCCGCGACGCATCGCCGTTCATTAACAACGCGTCGCCCGTTTGTCCGGCGCGCAGCCAGTCGCGAATTTGCGTGGCGCATACCTGCGCCATGTAGCTTTGATAATCGCCCGAACCGCAGCTTTCCCCCTCCATCAACCACAACGTCATCGCTGGTTGAAGAACGTCATTCACCTTAAATTGCAGCGACTGGTTTCTTTGCGCAAACTTTACCGGACTGAAGGGAATATCGCGGAACATAAAAGCGTCATTCATCTGACCGAACAGCTTGTTAACACTATTCACCATCCCCGGCGCGGAACGCCAATTGGTGTCGAGCGTATAGTGCGCGCTCACTTCACTGCGGGCCTTCATATAAGTAAAGATATCCGCGCCGCGAAACGCGTAAATCGCCTGTTTAGGATCGCCAATCAGTAATAGTCCCGTATCCGGCTGATGACGCCAGATACGGCGAAAAATACGGTATTGTTGTGGATCGGTATCCTGAAATTCATCGATCATCGCGACCGGGAAACGGGTACGAATCGCCGCAGCCAGCGCCTCGCCGCTTTCACTACGCAGCGCAACATCTAAACGGCTGAGCATATCGTCAAATCCCAGCTCGCCGCGCCGTCGTTTTTCCTGAGCAACCGTTTCACGGATCTCCGAGAGCGCTCGGGTAAGTACCAGATCTTTAATCGATAGCGGTTCACCCAACAAGTTATCAATCGCGACAAACAAGGGATGCTGGGGCGTCACGCCGCCAGCTTTTGTACGTTCGGCTAAAAAACGCTGTGAAAATTTCCCCAACGCCTCGGGTAACTGATAGTTTTTCGTCTCTTCCTGCGCCCACGCGGTGATCTTTTCGATCCATTTAGCCTGATTGCCGCGGTTGAATTTTCTGCGATCGATGCCGGATGATTCGAGCAGGCCTTCCAGCTCGCTAACCGCTTCACACCACTGTTGCTTCAGCAGGTTGATGCGCGCCAGGATCTGTTCATGACGCGATGCCAGCGTCTCCTCCTGCGATGGCGGCGCTTTAATAACTGGTGCCTCGCCCTGCAGATAACGATCGATATCTTTTAAGAGCGCCTTCGGCCCCTTCCACACGTCAAACACCACCTGCGCGATGTCGCGCGGCAGTGGGTAGCAATGGCGTCGCCAGAAATCAGCACAGGCCTGGTAACGCAACAGAGATTCGTCTTCAATGAGCTGTTGCTCAAACAACATGCCGGATTCAAAAGCGTTCAGGCTAAGCATACGCTGGCAAAAACCGTGGATGGTAAAGACCGCGGCCTCGTCCATTTGTCGTTCAGCCAGTAATAACCAGTGCGCGGCCTGCTTTTTGTCGCTAATTTCTTCCAGCAAGCGGGCGTACAGCGGATTATCCGTGCTTTCCCGCAGACAGGCGATGCGCAACTCATGGATATTACTGCGGATTCGCCCACGCAGCTCTTCAGTGGCGGCCTCCGTAAAGGTTACCACCAGCAATTCTTCAACGGTCAACGGACGGGGAAATGCGGCGGTACCGCCCAGACCGAGCAATAACCGCAGATACAGCGCCGCGATAGTAAACGTTTTGCCTGTGCCCGCTGACGCTTCAATCAGACGCTCGCCTGTAAGGGGCAAGCGTAGAGGATCAAGAGTCCCGGCGACATCATTCATTCTTTTCGCTCATTAGAGGCAAAGTTTGCTGCAATGCGCTGACGTTATCCCACACTTTCCAGCCTGTCGGATGCACGTATTCTGCTTTCCCATTCTGGCTACCGGCAATCTGTGACAATATTGCCATACCTTGCGGTTCCACTACCGCCTGATGGAAGAAGTCGGCAAGCTTTTGCGGCGTCAGCAATTTTATCTGAGCAATGATTTTATCACGCGAGTCGAAGCGCATATTACCCCGATCGAAATCCTTGCTTAACCGGGATGCTTCTTCGCCCAGCGTTTGCGGCGCCTGGCGCATTTGCGTAATGATCGCCTGCTGAATTTGTGCGAACTCTTCCGGCTTCATCGCCCTCAGCTTCGTCTCGGCGTCAGGGAAAAATGCCTGATAGCGTTGCCACAGGTAAGAGGGCTGTTTATCGTTGCTCTGTAGCAGGAATCCCATTCCCCATTGACGGCCAACGCTCATCGGAAAGGCGAAAACGGCGTATCCCAGTTGCTCTTCGGTTCGTAGCTGATTGTAAAACCACGGTTGAACAATCTGACCTAACATCGCGCTGTAGGCGGCGCTAACGTACTCGTCGTAGCCGACCGGGACAAAGACCGCGGCTAACGCGGAGTCGGTGCTACTGCCCGCTTTTTCAAATATTACGGACTGCTTTTTCTCCACCACCACTTCTTTGTTGCGACACCACGCCGATCCGTTCGCCGCGAGCTGTTTTTGAACATCTTGCGCCAGAGAGGTCGCCTGGGCTTCGCTCATATTCCCTATAACCAGAAATTCCGGACGAGCGCCCGTTTTTAACGCATTACGATAGGCTATCACCTCTTTCAACGTAATGGACGGCAGCAAAGCGCGACGTTCATCACGGGAGAAATAAGGCACCTGCGAAATCATCTGCACCGGCATAATCGCCTGTTCGTAGGCTTTTCCCTTCTCCGCAGAATCCATCATCTGCGTATACCAGGATTTCGCCTGCGCCAACTGTTCCTCCGTGGCGTCGTAGCTAAAATATCCTTCCAGCAACGCCAGGAAAAGCTGCGGCAAACGCTGGGTATAACCGTCCGCATTGACCATCAGACCATTGTTGGCGTTAGTGGAAAAGCTAATGCCGCCCACTGCCGCCTGGTTGCTGAGCTGATCGAGCGCCATTCCCGCCAGATAATCATTAAGGGCGAACAGTACTTGATTACGGGCGCTATCCATCGCCTGCGGGTTACGCAATACCATGCTCACGTCAGCTTTTGGCTCGCTGGTGAAATAACGGCTCGGCGCATAAACCACGCGCAAATCCGCTTTATCGACAATCAGTTCTGGCCGCACGTAGTTTTTGTTATTCTTAACAAGCGTAAAATCATTAGGAATATAGGGGTTTAACTCCGGCAGCGACAACGCAATGCTCTGTGCTTTTTGCTGCCAGTTTTTAAACGTCTGTTCGCTGATCTTATCGACCTGATAAGGCGCATCCACAAAATACGCAGTCTTATTATGTGGTTCCCGGGGACTGATGTACCAGATGCGCGCATTCTGCGGCGTCATCATCGCCAGGCGATTTTTGATAGCGGCAGGATCGTAACGATCGGCGATATTCGCCGCATCCAGCGTATGCGCTACCGGAACGCGGATCATGGTGTCCGCCAGCCACTCGACATAGTCCATATCGCGGGTAATCGACGGATAGCGGAAGTCAAGATCCAGCACATGCGCCAGCTCGTCAAAGTAACGTTTATCTATCCCTTTCTCTCGTAATCTATTGATATAACTGAATATAGCCGCAACAACTTCATCACGATGGGCCAAACCTTTATCGGTCAGCGTTGCCGAAATGGCAAATACGCCACTATTACCGTTAACAATCGGATCGGAATCCGCGCTGATACCGTCGACCAGTCCTTGTTTTTGCAGCCAGTCAGAGAGCGTCCCCGGGCTACGGTTGCCAATCAGATAAGAGACAAGTTCATCAGTCTTGCTACGGAACTGCGCGCTATTGTTATCAATACGAAACTCCACGCGCAGCACTTTACGCGGTAGCGCCGGCACGTAATGAATAATGATGCCCTTCTGCGCGTCGGTGACGACAGGTACGGTAATTTCCGGTTTTTTAATCTGTTTATTCGGCACGCGACCATAGGTTGCTGCGGCAATACGCGCCAGCTCCGACAAAGGTTTATTACTGTAAATCACCGCCTTCATCAGGTTAGCTGAATAGTATTTTTCATGAAAAGCGATCAACGCCTGTTGCACCGGATTGCCCGGCTTATCGCTTAGCGTTTCCAGATTGCCGCCAGAAAAACGCGAGCCTGGGTGCGCCGGGTTAATGGTTTCGGCGCTTACCTGCGCCATGCGCATACCGTCGCGGGTGCGCGCCATCGTCAGCTCGGCATTCACCGCATTTCGTTCGCGTTCGGCGTACTTTTTATCGAGCAATGGCGCGGCAATGGCGTCGGCCAGGCGATCTACGGCGCCTGGAAGCGCATCGTTTTCAACTTCCAGGTAGAAGGCCGTTCGATAAGGTGCGGTGCTGGCGTTGTGACTACCGCCATGTCTTTTCAGGTATTCGGCAAGGCTATCCGCCTGCGGATATTTTTTTGACCCCATCAGGCACATATGTTCAAGATAATGAGCAAGCCCCTGATGAATCTCAGGATCTTCAAGCGATCCAACGGGCACCACTAACGCTGAAAGAGACTTTACAGCCTGCGGATCGGATACCAGCAACACCACCATATCATTATCAAGACGTATCGCCTGATACTGCCGGGTATCTTTATCGCTTTTACGGATAGTTTCTTGCAGCGGTTGCCAACCGATATCCGCCTGAACCACAGGCCCCCAGAGGGCGACCAATAACAATAACGCTTTGAACCAGGTGCTGCGGGGCATTCACGGACCTCATCATTAACTTTCATTCCCACTCATCTCGATGGTCACATACACCATCGACCTGAGCAGAACGGGATATTATTGTGCTGAACCAGGCAGCATCTTTTTATCAGTAATCAGCCCGTGACGAAGAGCGCATCATAATCGAAGCTTTTTAATTGCGCAATTTTCATACAATCAACGAGACTGATTAAAACGAAACAGCGGTAACAGGTAATGCCGGGACTGCGCAATGATAGCCTGCAACGTTTCAGATTCCAGCTGACGCCAAAGACGTTGATACCAGATATCTTCGCCTTCGCCGCTCACTATCATATTGCCTTCATAAGCCTGTAGAAACTTTGTTCTGGCCTTTTGTAAGGTGTCATCGTCGTCTAACATGACATCCTTTTCAGCGTCATAACAGGCTTTTATCCATGCGCCGCCGCTTTCCGGCAGTACCAATAGCGGAGAAGACATGCCGTCCCTGTAGCCTTCAATCAGTTGCGCCAGGTAAGCCATTGCCTGCGCTTTATCAAGAGGCGGAAATCGCCACTCTCCCTCTTTGCGCAAAAACAGGCGGCTTTCGCCGCTACCGCCGCCGGCACAATAGACAAGGTGTTCCAGCCAAAGTTGCACACCTTGCGCAACGCTGATTAAAGCGGGACGCCAGCGCAATAATCCATCCTCCTGTACCTGCGGTAGCCAGCCGGTTAGCTGAACGCCATTGCAAAGCAGATCCACTTCCAGGCTTTGGCTCGGCTTACGGCAGACGATGACCCGGCTTGCCAGTTGCTGCATCTCCTGGCATTGCGCCTCCCAGAATATTTCGCCAAACGCGCCGTAAGGCAGCTCTCCCGCAGCACGGAAACGGCGGAACAAGCGTTCGGCGTCGTCTTCTTCAACCAGCGTATTGAGCAACTGTTGGTTAAGTTGATATCGCGTCAATCCCTCTAATTCAAACGGTTCCGCATCAGGAATCTCACTCTCTTCCGAGCGGAAATTAACCTGAAGCCGCATCTGAAAAAATGCGCGTACCGGATGGGCCCAAAAACGCTGCAGACTTTCCAGAGTCAATGTTTCCGGCATCGTAAAAGGAAGCGGCTGAACAAAGTCAGAATGCGCTTTTCCCGACTGACTCGCCGCGGGCAACCACTCTCTGGCATAACTTTGCTGTTCGCCGGGCTGGTAATTTTGCGCATCAAAAGGCATACGGGTATGCAGACGCGTAATATGCGCTTTAACACGTGCTTCGCTCTCATCACAGGTCAGCGTTTCGTCACCAGGCAAATAGTGGCTTTGCCCGATGTAATCCACCAACTCCTGCACCAGTACAGAGGGAAAGCGTTCGCTATTATCCTGGATGGAGCGACCGATGTAGCTGATATAAAGCGTCTGCTGCGCCGAGATTAACGCTTCCAGAAATAGATAGCGGTCATCGTCGCGACGACTACGATCCCCGCGCATTGGCTTTTGGCTCATCAGGTCAAAGCCCAACGGCGCAAGCTGGCGCGGGTATACGCCGTCGTTCATTCCCAGCAGGCAAACGACTCTGAACGGAATGGAACGCATCGGCATCAGCGTACAAATATTGATGGGGCCCGCCAGGAAACGCTGGCTAATACGTTCCTGATCCAGACGCTGCGCCAGTTCATCCCGCAGTAGCGAAATCGGTACCGCGTCGCCATATTCCGCCGCGACGCCTTCGGCGATAATGGCCTGCCACTGCTGTTCAATCAATGTCATTGCCGCTTCCGTGTCCGCATCGGGCAGGAAGAAATCATTGAGCATATCGCGACAAACGGGCAACCACTCTTCCAGCGGTCGCTCCTGCGCCAGACCGCGCCGCCAGATATTAAGCTGCATCAGCAGCGAAGCCAGATGACCGACCAGCTCAGCAATCAGGCCGCTGGACTCGTCATAAGGCAGAACAGACTGCCACTCGCCCTGAGCGCTTTCCATGGCATACCCCAGCAGCATACGCGTCAGGCCAAATTGCCATGTATGCTGCCCCGTGGCAGGAAGTTCCAGCTCGCGTACGTTGTCATCGTCAATTCCCCAGCGAATGCCTGACTCATTGACCCACAAGCGCAAATAACGCAGCCCTTCTTCGTTGATCGTAAAGCGGGCAGCCAATACCGGCACGTCTAACAGCGCCAGAACATCCTCGGAGACAAAGCGGCTGTCCGGTAACGAAAGTAGACTGATAAACGCCTGTAACACCGGATGTGACTGGCGCGCCCGCCGATCGGAAATGGCATAAGGCAGATAGCGCTCCGTCGGCGCGCTACCAAATACCGCCTGGATAAACGGGCTATAGCTGTCAATATCAGCCACCATAACGATAATATCGCGCGGCGTTAGCGTCGGATCGGCTTCCAGCATCGCCAGCAGGCGATCGTGCAGTATTTCCACCTCGCGCTGCGGGCTGTGACAAACGTGAAAAGAGAGGCTGTTATCCTCGGGATCGAGCAGACGCTTATTGTCGCTGCGCGAATACTCCTCAAGATTTACGCCCGCCACCGCATGGCTTTCCAGTTCAAGAATATCCGCCTGAATCCGATGCAAAAGATTATCTGGCATAATATCAACAAACGCATCCAGCTCCTGGCTGTTTTCCAGTTCAGATAACAGGTAGATATAATCCCGCCCCAGTTTTCCCCATGAGGCCAGTAGCGGATTACCGATATCCTGTTCGCCGTCGCTGTTAAATAAGGCCTCCGGATTCTGGTTTTCACGGAACAAAGGTAAATGACGGTCTTCAAAACTGTGACGACGCTGGCGAGCCATTAGTTTTGCCAGCCAGGCTGGGTCTTTAATGTCCCCCCAGTAATACCGACACGGATTAGTAAAAAGGAGATGGATTTCAATATGTTTACCCAGCGCCTGCAATGCTCTGAGATACACTGGCGGTAACGCGGAAATGCCGCAAATAAAAACGCGGGATGGCAACCCTGGCGGGCAGGTGGTCGCGCGCTCCAGCGTCTGAATAAAGCGTTGGTAGAGATTGGCGCGATGCCAGCGCGGCTGCCCCAGCGCGGCGGTATATTCCACCAATGCTTTCCACAGCGGCGCCTGCCAGTTTTGCGCCTCCCCCAGACCTTCCACGGTTTTTCCCGCTTCCCACTGCGTAAGCCAGTCAGGCCGATAAACCAGATACTGATCGAACAGGTCGGCGGCGCGCGCGGAAAGCTGAAAGAGTTTGCGTTTATCGGCGTCGTCGGTCAGATAATGGCGCAACAGTACAAACTCATCCTTATCCAGCAACTGCGGCAGCAAGGTCATCAGTTTCCAGCTCATGCTTTGTTTGCTGAAAGCGCTCTCTTTGGGAATTTCCGGCAACACGCGGACAAACATCTCCCAGATAAAACTCGCCGGTAACGGAAAAGCGATATTCGCCGCAATACCAAACTTTTGTGAAAGGGTCATCTGCAGCCACTGCGCCATACCCGTGCTTTGCACCAGAATCATTTCTGGTTCAAAGGGATCATCGAGCCGCTCGCGTTCGACGATGAACTCCATCAACGCTTCCAGCACATCCAGACGATTGGAGTGGTAGACCCTTAACATAAATACTCCTGACGATTAACGATTTGGACAATGCAAGCGCGTCATCTGCCCCTGCCTGCCAGAGGGTGAAACCATCGTGACGCTGATGCTGACACATCCCGATTGCGTTGTCTGCATCCGGTTGGCCTTCCAGCCGGATACAGGCGAAAATGGATACAGCGCCGTTTGCTGCCACGCCTGCCGCCAGATCTGGAGATACTGGTGTCGTAATGCAAAACTGTGCATTAATACCCGCTGATAGCCTGACAGCGCGGTGACGATCATTACCATTAGCACCATCGCCACTAAAACTTCCGGGAGGCTAAACCCGCGTTGTAAATTCAGGGGATGCGACATAACGCCACCTCTTTTAAGGGACAAAAATCACTCCAGCCGTGGGGAGAAAAGACAATGCTTCCCTGAATTACGTTGCCCAAACGCCATAACGTCATGCCGTCATCTTGCGCCGCCATCACCACCTCATCCCCCGATAATCTCCGCAAACAGACTTTCGCGCCTGAAGAGGAATAGCGCCGACATTCCATTTCGTCTACGCCTGACCATAGCTGCCCCCGCCCCCATTCCAGCGCCGACTGTACGAGCGCCTGGCGTTGTATCGCCAGGCTCTGCGTCGCCACGCGGGAGGCATAGCTAGCCTGCTGCTGATTTACGCCTTGCAGTAGCAGACTCCCCAGAATCAGTATTAAAAGCGCCAGTATTAGCGAAGAAGCGCCACGTTCCCGATTCACAGATTAAATCCCGTTACGCTGTATTGTGCGTCAATAACCGTCTGAGGCTCGGCTTTGCTGGCGCCGCGCAGATGCAGCATGAGCATTGGCGGGAATCCCGTTATGTCCAGGCGCTCAACGGTAAACGCCGTGATGAGTACCGTATTGGGATCGGTCATTTTTTCCCATCCCTTACCCTGGCAAGATGTTGCTCCGCGTAATGTTTCCAGGACGTTATCCTTCACACGGAACCCGGTCTGGTCGGCCTCTTTCGCCGGTATGGTATCCCAGACGCCGTTATTATTCCCGTCCCACTGAACGATGACGCATCGCCCCTGCTCGGCAAGATGTAACCCTTCGCCGATACAGTGGCCATGACAGTAACCCGCACGTTGAAGATGCTTCGCTACGGTATAGGTTCGCTGCCAGATTTCATCTTCCAGCGATAACTGTCGCGTGTTGTGCCAGATCTCACGCTGTAGCGCCGGTAAAAATCGTGCGGATCCAAGCAGTAAAATGGAACCTATCGCCATCGCCAGTACGACCTCCAGTAGCGAGAAACCTCGCATAGTTATTGACACGGACCGGCCTCGTTACGCTCGCATAGCCTGATTCGCCCCCAGGAGGAGACGACCAGTCGCCACTCTCCGGCGGCGTTTTTCAGCACGATATGCCCTGCCCATGCCGTATTGCGCAGGCCAAAGAAGGCTAACGACGGCGTGATATCGGCGAGGACGACATCACGCCAGTCGGGCGTAAACACAAAGGGGGAAGATGGCGTACACGATGTTTGCGCAGAAACTGAGCTGATAAAGCACCATGAGCCTCCTTCGCTGACCACGCGAATAATGTGATCGCGGTTATGCCAGTGAGCATCCTCACGAAGTTGCAGCAGGTAATCCCGCACCTCACATGCGGTTTGCCACAGGCGCTGTTGCTGCTGCCAGTGTTGCCAGCCATAAAGTCCTGTGGCGCTGAGAATGATAATGAGCGACATCGCGACCACCGTTTCAATGAGCGTGTAGCCCTGTTGTTTTTTCATGTCGGCAGTATGGCGGGCGGGAAAAAAATAACGAGCGCCAAATGCGGATTGTTCGGCGCGTTACGGAAAAAAGTTCATGTCTTGCAGCGCGTTGCAAAATTTCAGGAATCCGCGCCGAAGATTGAGACGAAGGGTAAAAAAAACCGACGCGCAATGACGTCGGTTATGGCAGGATCGTCAGCGCTTAGATAGCGACCGGCGCTTTAATACCAGGGTGCGGATCATAGCCTTCAATTTCAAAATCGTCGAACCGGTACTCGAAAAGCGAATCGGGTTTACGCTTAATGACCAACTTCGGCAGCGCGCGCGGTTCACGGCTTAATTGCAGGTGCGTCTGCTCCATATGGTTGCTGTACAGGTGCGTGTCGCCGCCGGTCCAGACAAAATCGCCGACGTCCAGGTCGCACTGTTGCGCCATCATATGCACCAATAACGCGTAGCTGGCAATGTTAAACGGCAGACCGAGGAACACATCGCAGGAGCGCTGATAAAGCTGACAGGAGAGTTTTCCATCTGCGACATAAAACTGGAAAAAAGCGTGACACGGCGCCAGCGCCATCTTATCCAGCTCGCCGACGTTCCACGCAGAAACGATAATACGACGCGAGTCCGGGTCGTTTTTAAGCTGGTTTAAGACCGTGGCGATCTGATCGATATGACGCCCATCCGGCGTTGGCCAGGCGCGCCACTGTTTGCCATAAACCGGGCCTAAATCGCCGTTCTCATCGGCCCATTCGTCCCAGATGGTGACATTATTTTCGTGCAGGTAAGCGATGTTGGTATCACCCTGCAAAAACCATAGCAGTTCGTGAATAATTGAACGTAAATGGCAGCGTTTCGTCGTCACCAGAGGAAAACCTTCCTGCAGGTTAAAACGCATCTGATGGCCAAAAATGGAAAGCGTGCCGGTGCCGGTACGGTCGTTTTTCTGTGTGCCTTCATCCAGCACTTTTTGCATCAGTTCTAAATACTGTTTCATGGTTCCTCAGGAAACGTGTTGCTGCGGGCGGCGGCGATATGCCCAAATCATCATGATCGCGCCTGCGATAATCATCGGGATAGAGAGAATCTGCCCCATGCTGATGTACTGTACCCATGCGCCGGTAAATTGCGCGTCCGGCTGGCGGAAGAATTCAACGATGATACGAAACGCGCCATAGCCAATCAGGAATAATCCGGAGACAGCGCCCATCGGACGCGGTTTACGAATAAAGAGGTTAAGGATGATAAACAGCACCACGCCTTCTAATGCCAGTTCATACAACTGGGAAGGGTGGCGCGGCAATACGCCGTAGGTATCAAAAATAGGCTGCCATTGCGGATGTGACGGCAGCAGCGCAATATCTTCCGCGCGTGAGCCAGGAAAGAGCATGGCAAACCGGAAGTTAGGATCGACGCGCCCCCACAATTCACCGTTGATAAAGTTGCCCAGACGTCCGGCACCCAGGCCGAACGGAATTAACGGCGCAATAAAATCAGACACCTGAAAGAACGAGCGCTTCGTACGCCTGGCGAAGATAATCATCACCAGTATCACGCCGATAAGCCCGCCGTGGAAGGACATGCCGCCGTCCCAGACGCGGAATAAATAGAGCGGGTTATCCAGAAACAGAGGGAAGTTATAAAACAGGACATAGCCAATACGCCCCCCCAGGAAGACCCCCAGGAAACCTGCATAGAGTAAATTTTCAACTTCGTTTTTGGTCCAACCGCTTCCCGGACGGTTAGCGCGACGCACCGCCAACCACATCGCGAAAACAAACCCCACCAGATACATCAAGCCATACCAGTGAAGCGCGACGGGCCCAATTGAGAAAATGACCGGATCAAAGTCCGGAAAATGCAGATAGCTACTGGTCATCTGTCACCACAATTTCTTGTTATTTCGCTGAAGAGATAGCGATTGATAAGCGCGCCTGCGCGTTGCAGACGCTCCAAAGGTGCGAATAATAGCACAAGGGTTAAAAGCGAGATGCCGATTACCGTTAAAAGATATGTATACGCATTGTCTTTCACCTTGCAGGCGTGTTGTCTGCGCCGTAAATCCAGCGTCACTATCTTTTCCCGCGCCGGTCGTTACAACCCTCCGCGAATCAATCCCCCCATCCCGCGGCGCTCCATAAAGGCCGCCACCTGATGACGCACCTCTGTCGCCATCTGCGCCTCAAGGCTGCGCCTGGCAAGGGTTTGCGCGTCTTCAAAATCGATATGCCGCAGCAGATATTTCACACGCGCTACCGAACGGCCATTCATCGAAAGATGGCGATATCCCAGACCGATAAGAATCGCCACACACATCGGATCGCCCGCCATCTCGCCGCACAGGCGAAGATCGATGCCATTTTTTTCGGCCTCCTGCGCAATCATGAACAGGGCGCGCAGCATAGCCGGATGCAGGCTGTCATAAATACTGGCCACGCGGGTATTGTTGCGATCTACCGCCAGGATATATTGCGTTAAATCGTTGGTGCCGACCGAGATAAAGTCGATCCGGTTAGCCAGATGCGGCAACATAAACACCATTGACGGTACTTCCAGCATAATGCCAATGCGCGGTTTCGGGATCGCATAGCCGATCATCTCTTCGACCTCACGCCCGGCGCGCTCGATCAAGCGTCGCGCTTCATCGACTTCATCAATACTGGTGACCATCGGCAACAAAACGCTGAGATTACCAGTCGCCGCGTTGGCGCGCAGCATCGCGCGGACCTGGATCAAAAAGATCTCCGGCTGATCCAACGTAATGCGGATCCCGCGCCAGCCCAGACACGGGTTCTCCTCACTGATCGGCATGTAGGGCAGTTGCTTGTCCGCTCCCACATCCAGGGTCCGCAGCGTCACCGGTTTATCGTTAAACATTTGCAGCATCCCCTGATACTGCGCTACCTGCTCTTCTTCCGAGGGAAACCCGCTTTGCAGCATGAAAGGGATTTCAGTACGGTACAGGCCGATACCGTCGATCCGACTGCCTAACTTTTCCTCATGCTCTGGGCTGAGCCCGGCATTCAGCATCACTTTGACGCGCTCACCGCTTTTCAGTTGAGCGGGAAGATTGACGTCGTCCTCCGCCAGTCGACTGAGTTCGATCTCTTCACTAATAAGCCGCTGGTATTCCTGAATAAGCACGGGTTCAGGATCGACCAGTAATTCACCGCGATAGCCATCCACCACCAAAGTACGGCGATGTAGCACCGAAGGCTGGATATCAGCGCCCATGACGGTCGGGATACCGAGCGCGCGTACCATAATCGCCGCATGGGAGTTTGCCGCGCCGTCGCGTACCACAACGCCAGCCAACCGGTCCTGTGGCAGCTCCGCCAGCGTGGTCGCCGACAGCTCATCCGCAACCAGAATAAAACGTTCCGGCCAGGCATTTGGCCCCTGGACTGAATCATCAAGATGGAATAACAGCCGCTGCCCCAGAGCGCGTAAGTCTCCCGCACGCTCTTTGAGGTAGTTATCGGTTAACGTCGCAAATTGCTCGGCAAATTTTTCGATGATTTTTTTAACGGCCCACTCCGCAACCGCGCCTTTGTCGACTTCGGCGAAGAGTTCGCGACGCAGTCTGGCGTCTGAAAGCAGGTGCGAGTACAGATCGAAAATGGCCGCTGTCTCTTTTTGCGCGCCGGCGGCAAAGCGTTTGCTGTATCGTCGGAATTCGTTCGCCGCCTCTTCCAGCGCGCCGGTCAATCGTTCGCGTTCAAGAGAGGTATCCAGCGTAGACGCTTCGTAAACCTGTTCCATCAGCGGCATGGTCGCGTCTTGCCAGCCCGGAGCGATAGCCACGCCCGGCGCCGCAGGAAGCGCGCGGATTCGCGTCTGCCGGTATTGCCCAAACAGCGCTGTGACCTGCGACTGTGACAAGATAGCCGCCATCTGCGTGGCGAGCGTGACGAGAAAAGACTCTTCGCTTTCATCGTACTGGCGCAATTCGCGCTGCTGTACGACCAGCACGCCCAGAAGTTGGCGACGCTGAATGATCGGCACGCCGAGAAACGCGCGAAAACGCTCCTCTTTTACCGACGGAATGTATTTAAAGCTGGGATGTTTTTGCGCATCGGCAAGGTTAATGGGTTCCGCCAGCCTGCCCACCAGACCGACGATCCCCTCATCAAACGCAAGCGCAACGGTTCGACCACGCGGTTTTTTCAACCCCCGCGTCGCCATCAGGTAATAACAGCGTCGGTCATGATCGGCCAGATAAACCGAGCAAACCTCTGTATCCATCGCAAGACAGATATCCGTGACCAGAATATTCAGCGCCTCGTTCAGACGCGGCGCGCTGGCCACTTTTTCGACTATTTCGCGCAGGCGAGTGAGCATAATTTGCGTGGCTTAACCTCTTTTACGTCGATAAGCAGGCGCGCTTTGTAGCTTAGGCGTATTATCCTGAAGCGCCATTACAACACTTGCAAACTCTTTCATTACCCTGCGGTAGACATCGCGTTTAAATGACACCACTTGTCGAACCGGATACCAGTAACTTACCCAGCGCCAGCCGTCAAACTCCGGCGTGCTGCTGGTTTGCATATTGATTTCGGCGTCGGCGCTCATTAACTGCAAAAGAAACCATTTTTGTTTCTGGCCGATACATACCGGCTTTGTGTCCCAACGCACCAAACGTTTTGGTAACTTGTAACGCAACCAGTTGCGAGTAGAAGCAAGGATTCGCACATCTTTACGGCTTAACCCTACTTCTTCAAACAGTTCCCGGTACATCGCCTGTTCTGCCGACTCCCCTGGATTTATCCCGCCCTGCGGGAACTGCCAGGAGTGCTGACCAAATCGCCGGGCCCACATCACCTGCCCCTGACGATTACAAATTACGATACCTACATTTGGGCGGTAGCCATCGTCATCAATCACCGGACTACCTCAACATAAACCTTATATATGAACGATTGTTTCATACTCCAGTGAGGCGGTAAACCACTCTGTAATAGTGACACAGCCTAATAACAATTGAATAACTCACAGTAAATAGCCGAGTTATAAACAGATGGTGACGTCCTTGCGCCATTTTATTCACCTTTTCTGTGGATATAGTTGTGAAGAAGTATGGAATTACCACGGGAAAACCCAGAACACTCTGAATTCATCATGCTGGAGATAGTAAAAATAGTTCTTTATATTCATTGCGTTATAGACCAATCTTACATGTCACCTGCATAAAGTGTGACTCGCATCACATCTAAGATCCTTATGCTGATGAAAGATCAACCAGCGTCGGTTTTATCCACAGATTGTGCCAATAACTTACGCACTATTTGTCTGAATTTTCGATTTTTGTCGCACGTCAAGGCTGTAAATGGAAACAGTAGTGGTGGTTTTACACAGTTATCCCAGCTTTCTGTGGATAACATAGTGTAAGATCCTGTTTATTGTCAGTGACCAGAATTGGAAAACCCGCTTCGGCGTTGCGCAACACGAAGAAACAACACAAAAAAAGCAATAAAAATCAGTCTATTGAATATAAGACACAGAAAAAGATAAACTCTGCCCATACGGTATAAAATCACTGCTCATTTTTTAACCTAAGGTAATTGCAATGTCCGCTCTTTGTCCGCTACTGACTCCGCCTGCTTCGGAAGCACTGCTATTAGCCCAGGCGCGGCAGCTTTCCGGCTATACGTTAGGCGAACTGGCGGCGATGGCCGGCATTACCACGCCTAAAGATTTGAAGCGAGACAAAGGCTGGATCGGCGTCTTGCTGGAGATCTGGCTCGGCGCCAGCGCCGGGAGCAAACCGGAGCAGGATTTCGCCGCGTTAGGTGTAGAACTGAAAACCATCCCGGTGGATAGTCTGGGTCGTCCTCTGGAAACAACCTTTGTTTGCGTGGCGCCGTTAACCGGTAACAGCGGCGTGACCTGGGAGACAAGCCACGTACGGCATAAATTGAAGCGTGTGCTATGGGTGCCGGTCGAAGGCGAGCGCAGCATACCGTTAGCCGAACGCCGCGTAGGTTCGCCGCTACTCTGGAGTCCAAATGAAGAAGAAGACAGGCAACTACGCCTCGACTGGGAAGAGCTGATGGACATGATCGTGCTGGGCCAGGTGGAACGCATTACCGCCCGCCATGGCGAAGTCTTGCAACTGCGCCCCAAAGCCGCCAATGCCAGGGCGCTCACCGAGGCTATCGGCGCGCACGGGGAACCTATTTTGACGCTACCGCGTGGATTTTATCTGAAAAAAAATTTTACGCAGGCGCTGCTGGCTCGCCATTTTTTATTGCAGAATCCGTAACATCCGCTACGCTCAAACGCGCCTCCGCTATGGCTACGCATCGGGCCGATACCCGATAAACGTAAGCGTATTGTCGCCGCTATTTTACACCGTTCCTGGTTGCGCAAATTCAGCCTGGGCTTTCGCCCGTCACTCGACGGGCCTATAATTACCGCTTCTTTTTTTGGCAGGACTTTGTTCGATGTTATTTGCATGGATAACCGATCCCAATGCCTGGCTGGCGCTCGGTACGCTGACGCTGCTGGAGATTGTTCTTGGGATCGACAACATTATTTTTCTTTCTCTGGTGGTAGCAAAACTTCCTACGGCGCAGCGGAACCACGCACGGCGGCTTGGACTGGCGGCGGCGATGGTAATGCGTCTGGCGTTGCTGGCGTCCATTGCCTGGGTGACTCGCCTGACTAATCCGCTGTTTGAGCTTTTCGGCGAAGCGATTTCCGCCCGCGATCTCATTCTTTTACTGGGTGGGTTATTTTTAATCTGGAAAGCCAGCAAGGAGATTCATGAGTCCATCGAAGGCGAAGAAGAAGGGTTAAAAACCCGTGTTTCTTCTTTCCTGGGCGCAATAGTGCAGATTATGCTGCTGGATATTATTTTCAGCCTTGATTCAGTTATCACAGCGGTTGGCCTCTCCGATCATCTTTTTATTATGATGGCGGCGGTCGTCATTGCCGTGGGCGTCATGATGTTTGCGGCACGGCCCATCGGCGAGTTTGTCGATCGTCATCCGTCGGTAAAAATGCTGGCGCTCTCCTTTCTGATCCTGGTTGGCTTTACCCTGATTCTGGAAAGTTTCGACGTTCACGTTCCGAAAGGGTATATCTATTTCGCCATGTTCTTCTCTATCGCAGTAGAGAGCCTGAATCTGTTGCGCAGTAAAAAGAATCCGCTGTAATCCTGTCTCGCTCCCCCGCCGGGGAGCGAATACTCACTTTATTTCCTTTCTTCTCACAGATTAAGATTTTGCTGCTTCCGACATGCAGAGCTGCGCGTTATTACTAGACTATTATCAGACATATGATTAACAGACTATTATCAGATGCAGGCTACGTGAGGACAAACGGATGAAAAAATGGGCAGTTGTAATTTCCGCAGTAGGATTGGCTTTTGCGGTATCCGGATGCAGCAGCGATTATGTAATGGCAACGAAAGATGGTCGTATGATCCTGACCGATGGAAAACCGCAAGTTGACGATGATACCGGTCTGGTCAGCTATACCGATGCACAGGGAAACGAGATGCAAATCAACCGTGACGAAGTGTCTCAAATCATCGAACGTTAAGCGGTCGCCTGTGATCGAGGTCAGCGTTCTGCAAGCCTTCAGGCTGCGTCCCGTAACGGTGCGTGGCGACCACGCCCGGTAACAATTACGCCGCGCAGCCTGCAATTTTACTTTCCCTTTTGCCTTCCCTCTGCCATTTTTATTGTCCTTTGTCGGGAATTTCTGACTTCATAATAAAAAGGAAACGGCTATGCACTATCACCGTATACCCCACAGCTCGCTCGAAGTAAGTACGCTAGGGCTGGGCACAATGACATTTGGTGAACAAAACAGCGAAGCCGACGCTCACGCACAGCTCGACTATGCCGTCGCAAATGGCATTAATCTTATCGACGCCGCCGAGATGTATCCGGTACCGCCGCGCCCGGAAACCCAAGGGCTGACGGAATCCTATATCGGTAACTGGCTCGCCAAACGCGGCAACCGTGAAAAACTGATCATCGCCAGCAAAGTCAGCGGACCGGCACGTCATAATGATCAAGGCATCCGACCTCATCAGGCGCTGGATCGTAAAAATATTCGCGAAGCGCTACACGACAGTTTGACCCGATTGCAGACCGACTACCTGGATTTGTATCAGGTGCACTGGCCGCAGCGACCCACTAACTGCTTCGGTAAACTCGGCTATAGCTGGACAGACTCCACGCCAGTAGTAAGTCTACTGGAGACGTTAGATGCGCTAAGTGAGTTTCAGCGAGCAGGTAAGATTCGTTATATTGGCGTTTCAAATGAGACAGCGTTTGGCGTTATGCGCTATCTGCATCTGGCGGAAAAACATGACCTGCCGCGTATTGTCGCTATCCAGAACCCCTATAGCCTGTTAAACCGCAGCTACGAGGTCGGGCTGGCGGAAGTCAGCCAGTATGAAGGCGTTGAATTGCTCGCCTATTCCTGTCTGGCGTTTGGCACATTAACCGGTAAATACCTGAACGGGGCCAAACCCGCAGGCGCGCGGAATACCTTGTTCAGCCGCTTCACGCGTTACAGCGGCGAGCAGGCGCAAAAAGCCGTCGCCGCCTACGTCGACATCGCGAAACGTCACAATCTTGATCCGGCGCAGATGGCGCTGGCCTTTGTTCGCCGCCAGCCGTTTGTCGCCAGTACGTTACTGGGCGCAACCACGATGGCACAGCTCAAGACGAATGTGGAAAGTCTGCATCTGACGTTAAGCGAAGAGGTCCTGGCGGAGATTGAGGCGGCGCATCAGATTTATACCTATCCGGCGCCATGATGGTCAGTGCCCGGTGGCGCTACGCTTCCGGACTTACAGAGACAAGGTAAGCCGGATAACGCGCACTCGCCACCCGGCATATCCATTCAGTATTATGCCTGCCGGCGCTGCCAGATCCACAGCGCCGCGATCGCCAGCGCGAACAGCACGCCAAAGCCGATGCCTATCGCCACTGCCGGAACGCCAACCAGCACCGCCAACGAGTACAGTCCCAACATTAATAGCATGGCGCTATTCTCGCCCAGATTTTGTACGGCAATGGCATTCCCGGCGCCAACGCTCTTCTTACCGCGCTCCTGTAGCAAGGCGTTGAGCGGCACCACAAAAAAGCCGCCCAGCATACCTATCAACAGCAATAAGGCATAAGCAGGCAGCAATGCGTGCTGTAATGAGAAGATCGCAACCACAACGCCAATCAAAATCCCGGCGGGCATACAGCGCGATACGGTCTCCAGCGTCACCAGTTTTGCCGCCGCGCCCGCGCCGGCCACAATGCCTACCGCCACCATGGCGTTCAGGTAAGTCGGCGTGGCGTTATCCGTAATGCCCAGCGCCACCGGCACCCATAGCACCAGCAGAAAACGCAGCGTCACGCCTGCGCCCCAGAATAACCCGGTCCCCACCAGCGAAAAACGCGTTTCACCGTTACGCCAAAGGACAACGCACGCGCAGAAGAAACTACGCGCCATCGCCGCCAACCGCCAGGATTGTCCTGGACGCGCCGCCACAAGCTTCGGAATAAACAGGTTCGCCGCCACTGCGCCCGCGTAGGCCAACGCACAGGCAACCAGCGCGGCGATGACATGCCAGTCGGCCAATACGCCGCCAGCGACGGAACCGAGCAAAATCGCCGCAATAGTAGAGGCTTCCATCAGACCATTGGCTTTTACCAGCTTATCGCCCGTCGTCAGTTCGCCCAGAATACCGTATTTCGCCGGAGAATACGCCGCCGCGCCGATCCCGACCAACGTATAACCAACAAAAGGATTCATGCCGAGGCAGATACCTGCCGCCCCCGCCAGTTTAAGGCCATTGGCGACCATCATCACCCGGCCTTTGGCAAAGCTGTCCGCTATCTGACCGACAAACGGCGCAAAAAGAATGTAAGCGCCCACAAACACCATTTGCAGAACAGGCTGGCTCCAGTCCGGGTAAAACTGGGCTTTCAGCAACGCCAGCGTCGCAAACAGCAGCGCATTATCGCCAAAAGCCGAGAGAAACTGCGCGACAATCACCGACAGCATCCCTTTCGACCAGATGGAGGCGTTAGTACGTACTGACTCACTCATGATGTTGTTCCGGCGCATCCACCCAACTTTTCAGCGTCACAAAATCGGGTTTCCCGCTGCCAAGTAAGGGAAGCTGTTTCAGATAACGGATATCGCGCGGGACGGCAAGTTCCGGAATACCGTGTTCACGGGCATAGTGCTGCAACTTTTCGCGGGTAAGTTCGCTGTCAGTCGTAAATAGCACCAGCGCTTCACCTTTGCTGGCATCGCTTTTAATGGCTGTCGCGTGCATTTTGTCCGCCGAAACGCCAAGCGCCAGTTGCTCGACCATCTCCAGCGAAACCATTTCACCAGCAATTTTCGCAAAGCGCTTCGCGCGCCCCTGAATCTGCACAAAACCATTTTCATCGAAGCGTACAATGTCGCCCGTATCGTACCAGCCGCGCTCGGTTTCGCCTCGGGCGTTTTCCGCCGACGGCACCTCCAGCATGCCCGGTTTTTCCACGCGCAGATAGCCATTCATGATATTCGGCCCTTTAAGCTGTAGGCGACCGCCGTTTTCAATACCGGGCACCGCCAGCAGACGAGCGTCCATTCCTGGCAGAATGCGGCCAACAGTGCCAGGCTTAGCCGCCATCGGCACGTTAATCGATACCACTGGCGCGCATTCCGTGACCCCGTAGCCCTCAAGAATGCGCAGACCGAATTTATCCTGCCACAGTTGTTTGGTACTCTCCTGAAGTTTTTCCGCACCGGCCACCACATAGCGCAGGCGATAAAAATCATACGGATTGGCAAAACGCGCATAGTTACCGAGGAAGGTTGATGTACCAAACAGCACGGTACAGTTACGGTCATAGACCAGTTCCGGTACAATGCGGTAGTGCAGCGGACTGGGATAAAGAAACACTTCTGCGCCGGTCAACAGCGGCGTAAACAGACCCACCGTCAAACCGAACGAGTGAAAGAGCGGCAGCGCCGACATAAAACGGTCATTGGCAGTGAAATCCGCAATCGTTTTTATCTGCTCGACGTTCGCCAGAATGCTTTTATGGCTGTGTACCACCCCTTTCGGGTGCCCTTCCGAGCCGGAGGTAAAAAGAATGATCGCCGCGTCTTCCGGCTGCTGTTTTACCTGCGCCAGTCGCGGCGCCAGGAGGTGGGCAAAAATCCACAGCTTGTCGGCGGGTGTGACGTCCGCTTTTAAATCCTCCAGGTAAACCCAGCGAACCTGCGTTAGTTGTTCCGGCAGATGCCACAATTTACCTTTATCGAGGAACTGGCGGGAGGTAAAAATCGTTTTAATTTCCGCCGCGGTAATCGCGCTGGTCAGCCCTTTTACCCCCGCCGTGTAGTTCATCATGGCAGGAATGCGGCGACGAGAAACCGCGCCGAAAATCACCGCCGCGCTGATAGCGGCATTCGGCAGCATTAAACCGATTTTCTCGCCCTCAACACTGTACTTTTCCAGAATCCGGCCGACAAAAAGCGTCTTGGTCAGTAATTTACGATACGTATCCGGCGTAAAGTTGATGTCCTCAATACAGTTTTTACCCGCGCCGTAACGATATTGTGCCGCCAGCAACGATTCGTATAACGTCTCGCGCGGGCGCACCGCCATACGTGCTTCCATCATGATCTGATGCAGCATCTCACCTGCTATCTTACGCCTGTCGCGCGCGCGCGGCGCTTCCGGCATCGGTATTTGCGTCGGCGGTAAAATATGAAGCTGAATGCGGGGGAATAAGCGCCGTTTAACCAGACCTTTCAGGCGACTGAAAGGGGTAAGCTCCGCGCCGTCAATACGGAGCGGAACGACGGTTGCGCCCGATTTTGCCGCCACAAAGCCTGCGCCGTCATAAATTTTCATCAGTGAGCCGGTCACGGAAATCCGTCCTTCCGGGAAAATCACCACTGGCCGCCCCTGCTCCACCAGACGGACCAGGTGTTTAATGGACATGGGCTTGGTCGGATCGAGCGGCACAAAATCGATCAGCGGCGTTAACCAGCGCATATACCATTGCTGGCTGATGGAGGTATATACCGCAAAGACAGGCCGTACCGGCAAAAACAGCGCCAGCAGCATACCATCGATAAATGAAACGTGATTGGGGGTAATTAAGACCCGGTTCCCCTGTAGCGCCCGGACATCGCCAGTGACGCGCACACGATAAAGCACGCGAAACAGGTTACGAAAAAAACCAAACAGCATTTCAACTCCCTTTGGCCGACAATTCGCTAAAACATGAATTGTGGCAGATTACACGAGTTGCGTAACAGGAGCGATAGCAAAATAGGTACGAAAAAAAACCTGCGCATCCGCGCAGGTTGGTGCAAGAGACAGGTACGAAGAGCGTACCGAATAATCTCACCAATCAATACCTCTGGGATCTTGATTGTGGTCTTCGCTCGTCTGCATCGCCAGTTCGAAAACGCAAAGGAATAAACGGAAATGCAACGAGTTGTGTAAATTATCCGTTACTGTTACAGGTTCAGGCGAAACAAAAAAAACCTGCGCATCTCTACGCAGGTTGGTGTAATTCGTGTGATCAACAATGACGTTGATTCCACCTATCAATACCTCTGGGATCACCACTCTATCAACCTGACTCGCTGACCTGCCAGCAGACAATCGCAACAGCGCTTCGCAAACTGTAACGAAAGATTTGTATTGTCACTTTACAGACGTATTCCGCCCGTGCAGGTCACATTTGCCCGGCACCGCGGGGGAAGAAGCTTGAACAGACGTTCATTTTCCGTAAAACTGGCGTAATGTAAGCGTTTACCCACTATAGGTATTATCATGGCGACCATAAAAGATGTAGCCCGACTGGCCGGTGTTTCAGTCGCCACCGTTTCTCGCGTTATTAACGATTCGCCAAAAGCCAGCGAAGCGTCCCGGCTGGCGGTGACCAGCGCAATGGAGTCCCTTAGCTATCACCCTAACGCCAACGCGCGCGCGTTAGCCCAGCAGGCAACGGAAACCCTCGGTCTGGTGGTCGGCGACGTTTCCGATCCTTTTTTCGGCGCAATGGTGAAAGCCGTTGAGCAGGTGGCGTATCACACCGGCAATTTTTTACTGATTGGCAACGGATATCACAACGAACAAAAAGAGCGTCAGGCTATTGAACAGTTGATTCGTCATCGTTGCGCGGCGTTAGTGGTGCACGCCAAAATGATCCCGGATGCGGACCTGGCCTCATTAATGAAGCAAATCCCCGGTATGGTGCTGATTAACCGCATTTTACCGGAGTTCGAACACCGCTGTGTCGCGCTGGATGACCGTTACGGGGCATGGCTGGCGACCCGACATCTGATCCAGCAAGGTCATACGCGTATTGGTTATATCTGTTCCAATCACACCATCTCTGATGCCGAAGATCGCCTGAAGGGCTATTACGATGCGCTGGCGGAAAGCCATATTCCGGCTAACGATCGGCTGGTGACGTTCGGCGAACCGGATGAAAGCGGCGGCGAGCAGGCGATGACTGAGTTATTAGGCCGCGGCAGAAATTTTACCGCGGTGGCCTGCTATAACGACTCGATGGCGGCAGGTGCGATGGGCGTATTAAATGATAACGGCGTGGGGGTGCCGGGCGAGGTATCGCTCATTGGTTTTGATGACGTTCTGGTCTCACGCTATGTGCGTCCCCGGCTGACCACAATTCGGTATCCGATTGTCACCATGGCGACACAGGCGGCGGAACTGGCATTAGCGCTGGCAGGGAAATGCCCTACGCCGGAAGTGACTCATGTGTTTAGTCCGACACTGGTACGCCGACATTCGGTATCCACGCCGACGGATGCCGGACACCTGTCGACAACCGATTAATCAGGGTAGCATAATGGCGACAATGCTGGATGTTTCGCGCCATGCGGGCGTATCAAAGGCCACCGTCTCACGGGTGCTGAATGGGACGGGGCAGGTAAAAGAAAGTACGCGCCAGAAAGTGTTTACGGCGATACAAGCGCTGGATTATCGCCCCAACTTCCTGGCGCGCTCGCTGGCGAATCGTACCAGCAACAGTATCGGTCTGGTCGTCTCGACGTTTGACGGCTTCTATTTTGGCAGTTTGTTGCGCCGGGCGTCGCGCCAGGCGGAGTCTCATAACAAGCAGTTGATCGTCACCGATGGTCACGATACGCCGGAACGAGAGCAGAAAGCCGTACAAATGTTGGCCGACAGACAGTGCGACGCTATTGTTCTTTACACTCGCTATATGGATGAGCCGTCGATTTTGTCGTTGATTGACGCCACGGAAATGCCGCTGGTGATTATTAATCGCAACGTCACTCAGGCCCGAGACCGCGCCATTTTCTTTGAGCAGGAAGCGGCGGCATTCCAGGCGGTGGAATATCTAATTGCGCAGGGCCATCGCGATATCGCCTGTATTACACTGCCTGTTCATACCCCCACCGGCATATCACGCCTGGCGGGGTATCGAAAGGCGCTGGAAAAATATGGCATTCCCTGGCAACCGGCAAGAGTGAAATGCGGCGATTACACGCTGACGCGCGGCTATGACGCCTGTCGGGAATTACTCGAGGAAGGCGTCATGTTTAGCGCGCTATTCGCCTGTAATGATGACACGGCGCTGGGCGCAGCAAAAGCGCTGCGCCAGGCCGGATTACGCATCCCGCAGGATGTGTCGCTGTTTGGTTTTGACGATGCGCCGGGCGCAACCTGGCTTGAGCCGGGGCTTTCAACGGTCTATTTACCCATCGAGGAGATGATCGCCGCTGCGATCGATCAGGCCGTTCGTCTGGCGAACAGCGAGCCGGTCGCCCCGATCCCGCCCTTTACCGGCACGCTGATTCTGCGCGAGTCCGTCGCCGCTGGCCCGTTTTTTCAACGTCCGGCCTAATGATGCTCTTCAGAGCATCTCTAGCGCTAACAGTTCTTCAATGGTCTGACGACGGCGGATCAGCCGCGCCTGTCCATTGTCAAACAGCACTTCCGGCAGGAGCGGGCGGCTGTTGTAATTCGATGACATAGACGCGCCGTACGCGCCGGTATCGTGCAATACGAGGTAATCGCCGGGGATGACCGCAGGTAGGGCGCGTGTTTCGACCATTCCTCTTTCCTGCTGCGTAAAAACATCGCCTGATTCGCATAGCGGTCCGGCTACCACCGTCTCGACCCATGGGCCGTTTTCAAGCGCGCCCCCCTCCGCCGCCAGCGCCGAAATACGGTGATAGCTACCGTACATCGCCGGGCGCATCAGATCGTTAAAACCAGCATCTACCAGGACGAAATGGCGGCTTCCCATCTGTTTTACGCTACGTACCTGCGTCACCAACACGCCCGATTGCGCCACCAGAAAACGTCCGGGTTCGATCTCAAGTTTGACCGCATGTCCCAGATGACGAGCGATTTGCTCGCGCGCCGCGTTCCACAAACCATAGTAATGGCGCGTATCAACGGACTCTTCTCCCTCGCGATAAGGTATCGAGAGTCCGCCGCCTGCCGAAATCGCGTCCAAATCCTGACCACATTCCAGCACCTGACGCACCATCGCGCCGCAAACCTGCTCCAGATGGCCATAATCGACGCCGGAACCAATGTGCATATGGATACCGACAAGTTTCAGTCGGTATTTCTGCATTTCCGCCAGCGCCGCCGGAAGATCGCTATGCCAGATGCCGTGTTTGCTGTTTTCGCCCCCGGTGTTGGTTTTCTGGCTGTGACCGTGACCAAAGCCAGGATTCACGCGCAACCAGACGCGATGCCCCGGCGAAATCTGACCAAGCTGCGTCAGCATATCTATCGAGCCGGCATTGACCGGAATATGCAGTTCGCTGACGCGCGCCAGCGTGGCGGCGTCAATCACATCGGCAGTAAAAACGATATCATCAGGGCGCGTTTGCGGATCGTAGCCCGCCGCCAGCGCACGTTCGATCTCCCCCAATGAAACAGAATCCACCTTTACGCCCTGCGCGCGCATTAAGCGCAGAATATGAATGTTCGAACAGGCTTTTTGCGCAAAACGCACGACGTCAAACTGCTGTAGGGCGGCTATCTGACGGCGAATAATGTGCGCATCATATACCCAGACCGGACAGCCGAATTCGGCAGGCAATCTGCGCAAATTTTCAGCGGTAAGGTCGGTTTCAGCGTAATAATGCGGCAATGACATAACACACTCCGGAACAGGCTTTTTAATGATTACGCCATACCTTAAAAGGAATAAAAAATATCGTTTTGTTGTCAGTCTATGCAAAAATGATATGGGATAAATTGTTCGGGAGAAACGCATGGCTGCCGTTAATTTACGTCACATTGAAATTTTTCACGCCGTAATGACCACCGGAAATCTCACCGAAGCGGCGCGGCTGCTGCATACCTCGCAGCCTACCGTCAGTCGTGAGCTGGCGCGTTTTGAGAAAGTGCTGGGATTAACGCTGTTTGAGCGCACACGCGGACGCTTACATCCAACGGTGCAAGGGCTACGCTTGTTCGAAGAGGTACAACGTTCCTGGTATGGGTTGGATCGCATCGTCAGCGCGGCGGAAAGTCTGCGCGAGTTCCGTCAGGGCGAGCTCTCTATCGCCTGCCTGCCGGTCTTTTCACAATCCTTTTTGCCGCCGCTACTACCACCTTTTCTGGCGCGTTATCCGGATGTCAGCCTGAATATTGTGCCGCAGGAGTCGCCGTTGCTGGAAGAGTGGCTCTCCGCCCAGCGCCACGACTTAGGGCTGACGGAGACGCTTCATGCCCCGGCAGGAACAACCCGTAGCGAGTTACTGACGCTGAATGAAGTGTGCGTACTGCCCTGCGGCCATCCGCTTGCCGCCAAAACTGTACTGACGCCAGACGATTTTCAGGGGGAAAACTTTATCAGCCTCTCCCGCCAGGACAACTATCGACAGTTGTTGGATACGTTATTTGCCGAACATCAGGTGAAGCGCAGAATGGTGGTAGAAACGCATAGCGCGGCCTCCGTCTGCGCGATGGTGCGCGCCGGGGCGGGCGTTTCGATCGTTAACCCGCTGACCGCGCTGGACTATGCCGCCAGCGGCGTCATAGTCCGCCGCTTCAGCATTGACGTACCCTTTACCATCAGCCTGATTCGTCCGCTACACCGCCCCACCTCCGCGCTGGTTGACGCCTTTAGTAAGCATTTACAAACGCATCTTTCGCGCCTGGTTGAACCGCTGGGGGCTATTCTGGGGCCGATGACGAAAGCATAAATGTGACGGCATCTGCGGCATGAATTGCTGTGGTATCGAAAACCGGTAGCGCGCTTTGCGCCTGGGGCACCAGCAGGCCTATTTCAGTGCAGCCAAAAATAACGCCCTGTGCGCCTTGCGCCGCCAGTTGTTCGATAACGAGTAAATAATAGTGGCGCGACGCGTCAGTGAATTCCCCCTGACAGAGCTCGTCAAAAATTACCCGATTGATTCGCGCCCGCTCGTCCGCTTCCGGCACCACGGTCTCAATCGCAAATTGCTGCTCCAGCCGCCCGCGATAAAAATCCTGCTCCATCGTATAGCGGGTCCCTAATAGCGCCACTCGACGCAACCCCTGACGGGCAATGGCTCGCCCGGTAGCATCCGCGATGTGTAAGAAAGGCAGAGCACAACGAGATTCAATAATGTGCGCGATTTTATGCATGGTGTTGGTACACAGCACAATGCCTTCTGCCCCCGCCTGCTGTAACCCCTGCGCGGCCTGCGCCAGGATATCGCCCGCTTTATCCCATTCGCCGCGACGTTGACATACTTCAATATCGTGGAAATCTACGCTATGCAGCAGTAAGCTCGCCGAGTGCAGGCCTCCCAACTGCTGTTTAATACCATCATTGATGAGACGGTAATAAGGGATAGTCGACTCCCAGCTCATACCACCCAACAGCCCGATCGTTTTCACTGCGCTCTCCTTTTTTAAAGCATTATGGCAGTGAAGCAAACTTACACGTCCGTTTCCAGTCTGTTTTCATCATGCCGGATAACAGACGTTATCCGGCATGGGTGGGGGGATTACACGCCAATATTTTTTAGCTTCTCACCCGCCATCAGCTTGCGTTCGATGTGCTCCAGGGTGACATTTTTGGTTTCCGGGATCAGCCAGAAAGTAATGCCGATAAAAGCGATATTTAGCGCGGTGTAAAGCCAGAATGTGCCTGCCGCGCCGATGCTGTCCAACAGAGTCAGGAATGTCGCGCCGATAATCATGTTCGATACCCAGTTTGTCGTGGTTGAACAGGTAATGCCAAAATCACGACATTTCAGCGGCTGGATTTCCGAACACAGTATCCACACCACCGGCGCGGCGCTCATCGCGTAACCGGCGATACACATCATCGTCATCCCAACGGAAAGCCAGGAGAGACCGTTTGATGCCGTACCGTTATCAAACTGCATCAGGCAGTAGCCCAACACCAATGTCCCTAACGCCATTACGCTAAAACCGATTTTTAACGCTGGTTTACGTCCGGCCTTATCTACCGTAAAGACGGCGATAAACGTCGCGAACATAAAGGTCAGTCCGACCACCAGCGTAGCGATCATTTGCTGTTCCGTGGTGGTAAAGCCTGCCATTTTAAAAATGCGCGGCGCATAGTACATAATGATGTTCATGCCGGTGAACTGCTGCATTGCCTGTAGCAACATACCAAGGAACACGGCGCGGCGAACATTGCGGTTAGCTTTAAATAATGCCCACCCACCCTGCTTGAGTTTGAGGCTTTCCCGAATCTCATTCAGTTCATCACGGGCTTTTTCCGAGGTATCGCGCAGCATTCGCAGCACCTCTTCCGCTTCGATATGGCGACCTTTTTGCGCCAGCCAGCGCGGACTATTCGGCAGAAATACCACCAGGATAATCAGCAACACCGCAGGCAGCGCCAGTACCCCCAGCATCGCGCGCCAGTTGCCGCTGTAACTGAATGCCGTATCGGATAAAAAAGCCAGCACAATGCCCAACGTCACCATCAATTGATACATACTGATCATTTTGCCGCGAACATTTTCACTTGCCATTTCAGAGAGATAAAGCGGCGCGGTGTAGGACGCAATCCCTACCGCTACGCCCAGTATCACGCGGGCGCCAATCAATACTTCCACGCCAGAAGCAAATGCCGACCCCAGCGAGCCAAGCACAAACAAAATCGCGCCGGCCATCAGGCTATACTTACGCCCCAGCCGGAAGGAGAGCCAGCCGTTAAATAATGCGCCAATCGCCGCGCCAAGCATCATACTGCTGACCACCCATTCCTGCAGCCGGCTGGTCAGTACAAAATGGTCGGTAATAAAAGGCAGCGCGCCGGCGATAACGCCGATATCCAGACCAAATAATAGACCCGCTACTGCCGCAGAAACCGAAACAAACATATTCATACGTCGTGTGTCGCGAAGCGAACGCGGCGTTAAAGCAGAGTCATGATTAACAGAGACCATATTTTCCTGCCACCACAGAGAAAGACATAACCTGAAATTACGGGATATTCTTCCTCAAGTGTCATGCTGGAAACGGCATAAATATGGATTAAATAGCTGCGCTATAGTGATATGTGATGAATATTACACTTTTAAAATTTAACGCCACTTTTATGATTTTTCTTAACTCACTAATATTTCAGTAAATTAAATGTTTTGTTATGACCATTATTTAACGCTATATGGATTAATTTAAAACTACAATATGGACTATGCTAATGAGAACATGAAAAACCCTGCCGAAGGCAGGGTGAATTTGCTGACAAGCCTGGATTCATTTTGCCAGATGGCGACCAATAACATCACCTACGAGCGTGAGCCTGATAAGCGAGACATCGTCAGGCATTGCAGAGGTTATCCGCCATCTCTATTTTCATCCGTTTTTAGCGGCTAAAAATCCGATTTGCCCCAGAAGTTCATCTGGCATTCGCGGATTAACGCGCCAGCCAACCGCCATCTACCGCTACGGTATAGCCGTTAATATAATCAGCGGCGCTGGATGCCAGGAAGACAACAGGGCCCATTAAATCGCCCGGTAATCCCCAACGTCCAGCCGGAATACGGTCAAGAATTTCGGCGTTACGTTGTTCATCGGCGCGCAATTGCTGGGTATTATTGGTCGCCATATAGCCTGGCGCGATAGCGTTCACATTGATATTGTGTTTCGCCCACTCGTTCGCCATCAGGCGCGTTATCCCCATAACGCCGCTTTTCGAGGCAGTATAAGACGGAACGCGAATACCGCCCTGGAAGGAGAGCATAGAGGCAATATTAATAATTTTGCCGCCGTTACCCTGGGCAATAAAATGTTTTGCCGCCGCCTGAGACATAAAGAATACGCTCTTGATGTTCAGGTTCATGACGTCATCCCAGTCTTTTTCCGTGAAATCAATTGCGTCTTCACGGCGGATCAAGCCCGCGTTATTCACCAGAATATCAATATGACCGTATTCCGCTACCGCACGTTCCAGTAATGCCGGAATACCATCGATCTGACGCAGATCGGCAGTCAGGCTTAAAAAACGGCGACCCAGAGCGGTGACGCGCGCAATAGTTTCCGTCGGTTCAACGATGTTAATGCCGACAATGTCACAGCCCGCCTCCGCCAGTCCTAAAGCCATGCCCTGGCCCAGCCCGGTATCACAACCTGTCACAACCGCGACTTTACCTTCAAGAGAAAATGCATTCAAAATCATTGTTAATCCTTACTTTTTTCATGCCTGTCACGGACAGGCGTTATCACCGGTCGCGACTAGCGCAGATCTTTTACCGCAACGTGATCCATGTCATCGAAGACCTGATTCTCTCCCACCATGCCCCAAATAAACGTATAAGCTTTAGTGCCAACACCGGAATGTATTGACCAGCTTGGGGAGATCACTGCCTGTTCATTACGCATAACAATATGACGGGTTTCCTGAGGCTGCCCCATCATATGAAAGACGCAGCTGTCCTCTTCCATATTGAAATAGAGGTAGACTTCCATACGGCGCTCATGGGTATGGCATGGCATGGTGTTCCATAGATTACCGGGCGCCAGTTCGGTTAGCCCCATACTGAGCTGGCAAGTTTCCAGCACATCCGGAACGAAGTATTTATTGATGGTACGACGGTTACTGGTGAGGTTATCGCCTAAGGTGACGGGCGAAACGTCGGCAGGCGTCACTTTCTTCGTCGGATAAGCGGTATGCGCTGGCGCGCAGTTGTAGTAAAACTTCGCCGGGCTACTCGCCTCATTACTGGCGAAGACCAGCTCTTTCGCCCCTTTGCCAATATACAGAGCATCGCGATGGCCGATGTCATAGCGTTGCCCGTCAACGGTAATGACGCCCGCGCCGCCAATATTAATGACGCCCAGCTCGCGGCGGTCCAGTAACCGGGAGACGCCAAGCTGTTTGCCCACTTCCCCGCCGATTTCGACGGTATGGCTGACGGGCATAATGCCGCCGATAATAATACGGTCGATATGGCTGTAGACCATCGTATAGTTATCAGCGACAAAAATATTTTCTATCAAAAACTCGCGTCGCAGCGCCTGGGTGTCCAGCGTTTTAGCGTGCTCGCTATGGATACTTTGCCTTACGTCCACCTTCCCCTCCATTGTTAAATCAATCGCGAAGACATAAAATCAAAACGCTATTTTGATTTATTTAACGGCATCATAGTCGCCTGGATGAAGGTTTTCAACAATAAATAAAACAACGTTTCATTTTTATTGGTGGTTATTTTTAAAACTGCTGTAGCGATCACGATCGGCGCTAAAACTTACGCACATGTCTGATTTTCAGACATGTGCGCCAGACGCTGTATGAGGTTATTCAGCATCAGCGATAACTTCTCGTATAAATGCGTAATCAATCACACTAAATGAAATATCGTTTTGATAAACATTAACGATAGCTTTAGAAATTAATCTGGTTTAACTGGCGTTGCCCTCTTGATGGAGGGCTTTTTATGACAGGAATATTGAGAAGAGGATGACTGGCGCAGGATCAGTCACGTTCAATAGTCAAAGCGACGCCCTGACCGCCGCCTATACAAAGCGTCGCCAGACCTTTTCGCGCGTCGCGTTTAACCATTTCATGTACCAGTGAAACCAGAATTCGACAGCCGGAAGCGCCAATAGGATGTCCCAACGCAATCGCGCCTCCGTTAACATTGACCCGTCGCTCATCCCATTCCAGCATTTTGCCTACCGACAGCGCCTGGGCGGCAAACGCTTCGTTGGCTTCGATAAGGTCGACCTCCGCCAGTTGCCAGCCGGCACGCTCCAGACAGCGCCGGGTAGCATATACCGGCGCAATCCCCATTAACGCAGGATCGACGCCGACGCTGGCAAACGCGCGGATGCGTGCCAGCACCGGCAACCCCAGCGCCTGGGCTTTCGTCTCGCTCATCATCATCACCGCGGCGGCGCCATCATTGATTGAGGAGGCATTACCCGCCGTCACCGAACCTAAACTATCAAACGCCGGGTGCAGCAGGGCTAACCCCTCCGCGCTGGCGTCGGCCCGCGGTTGTTCATCCGTATCGACAATCGCGGTCTGCCCGTTACGTTGCGTAACGATGGGGACAATCTCATCTTTAAAACGTCCGGTTTCGATCGCGGCCCTGGCCTTTTGCTGCGAGCTGAGCGCATAGGCATCCTGTAGTTCGCGGCTGATGCCATATTCCCGCGCCAGGTTCTCTGCCGTCACGCCAATGTGATAATCGTTGAAGGCATCCCATAAGCCATCATGCACCAGGCTATCCACCAGATTGTCGGCATCAGGCAACGCGCCGGTACGGCTGTCATTGAGGACATGCGGCGCACGGCTCATATTCTCCTGCCCGCCCGCGATAACAATGTCCGCTTCGCCGCACTGAATAGCCTGCGTCGCCAGGTGCAACGCTTTTAAACCGGAACCACAAACGTCATTAATGGTAATAGCGGAAACGGTAGTAGGCAGCCCTCCTTTAATGGCTGACTGGCGTGCCGGATTCTGCCCGGCGCCAGCCGTCAGCACCTGACCGAGGATGACCTCGTCGATAGCATTAGCGTCCACGCCGGTACGCTCAATTAACGCTTTTACGACCATGCTCCCCAGCTCGACGGCGGAATGACAGGCCAGCATTCCCTGAAAACAGCCGATGGGCGTCCGTAGGGCCCCCACGATCACAACCTCTTTCATTACCACCTCAGCGCAAAATGACACCGCCATAGTAGAGCATTGTTAAAATTAGTTATCTTGATTGTTTAAAAAAAGTGAGTTTTATCACAAAGGAAATGACGCTGATTTGACGGTGGTGCAGCTTATTTCTGCTGCAGATGATAGCGAAGCCAGTTACCCGCCGTTCCGGGCGGCGTCTTCTTGTTCCACAGCAAATCAATAGCAATCGCCCTCGGCCAGCCAGGAACATCCAGCTGCGCCAGCGGTTTTTCCGCCGCAAACTCTTCCACCAGCGCGCAGGGCAATACGCACCAGCCAAATCCCTGAACCGCCATGCTCAACAGCAATAAATAGTTTGGCGCTGACCAGGCCGGGCCGCGCGTAATATTGGCGTTAGATTCAAGGTAGGTATTCAGACGCAGCTCGCGCCAGGTATGCAGTTGCTCCCATTGCAGGTTCGTCTGCGACGCCAACGGATGCGTGGTCGCCACATAAACCCCCATCCAGCTTTGAACAGGCAGACGCGTCGCGCCAATGTCTGTGGGATAGGCATCACGCGCTTCAATCAGGCCTATCTGGGCGCGCCCTTTTTGCAGCAGGTCGATGACATCATCATTTTCTCCGATCAAGCATTCAAACTCGGTATGCGGGAATTGACGATCAAACTGCGCCATTAACTCTTCCAGACTGTCAGGGTGCAGGGTATCAGAGAGGACGAACGTGAGTCTTGCCTCCGTCTCGCCGGATAACGTCAGCGCCACCTCATCCAGACGGTCGCTCGCCGATAAAATAGCCTGAACATAGCTAAGTATCCGTTTTCCTTCTTCGGTCAGAACGGGCTGGCGCGATGATCGATCAAATAATGGAAATCCGAGATCCGCCTCCAGGTGCGCAATGGCGGTACTAATGGTGGACTGGCTTTTACGCAGGCGGCGCGCCGCCGCAGAAAACGAACCGCAAGAGACGGTCTCAACAAATGCCATTAACGCTTCAGGTGAGTAACGCATAATCTATCTACTTTATCGATGGATGTTATCTTTTAGGTATCACATTAAACGATAAAATAGCGGAAATTTCTTTAGTCTGATTAAGAGTAAGGTTTTTTCGTTTATGCAACATGACGCAATACAACCTCGTTCGCTGCCGGAGCGTATTTTCCATGCCGTCTGTTTTGAAGGTATCGCGACTGCGATACTGGCGCCCACGACCGCCTGGTTAATGCAGCGCTCGGTGCTGGAGATGGGCGGCCTGACGATATTGCTGGCAACGACGGCCATGATCTGGAATATCATTTATAACGTTCTGTTTGATCGTCTGTGGCCAGCGCACCGGGTGAGACGAACCGCCAAAGTACGCGCATTCCATGCGTTAGGATTTGAAAGTGGGTTTATTGTCATTGGCGTGAGTATTGTCGCCTGGGTACTGAATGTCAGCCTACTACAGGCATTCACCCTGGAAATTGGTTTCTTCCTGTTCTTTTTGCCGTACACGATGCTGTACAACTGGGCATACGATGTTTTACGCCAGCGAATAGTGACCCGCCGCCAACAGCGCGTTAGTGCATGATATTGCTCTTTTTTGCCGGGATCGCAACGGTCCCGGCCCCCTTACCCCACGACATCCATTTGCTTAAAACGCCCCCAACTGACGCTATTTATGGTAAATTGCGCTTCTTTTTGTGTGTTTTATAGTTGATAAATTCAAATAATGTCTAAAATTTGGTCAAAAGATGAGACTCTCTGGAGTTTTGCATTATACGGAACGGCTGTAGGCGCAGGCACTCTCTTCCTTCCCATCCAGTTGGGATCAGCAGGCGCAATCGTGCTATTTATTACCGCGCTGGTCGCCTGGCCTCTAACATACTGGCCGCATAAGGCGCTGTGTCAGTTTATTCTTTCCTCAAAGACCTCTGCAGGTGAGGGAATTACTGGCGCCGTTACTCATTATTACGGCAAGAAAATCGGCAGTATTATTACGGCGCTTTATTTCATTGCGTTTTTTGTCGTGGTATTAATTTATGCGGTGGCGATTACCAATTCCCTGACAGAGCAATTAGCGAAGCATATTCAGATAGATATTCGCACCCGGATGGTAGTTAGCTTCGGCGTAGTACTTATCCTGAATATGATTTTTTTAATGGGAAGACATGCCACTATTCGCGTAATGGGCTTTTTAGTCTTTCCGCTTATCGCTTACTTCTTGTTCCTTTCGCTCTACTTAACCGGAAGCTGGCAACCCTCGTTACTGACCGGGCAGATGTCTTTTGATAGTCACACGCTGCACCAGGTATGGATTTCTATTCCGGTGATGGTTTTTGCTTTTAGCCATACGCCCATTATTTCGACGTTTGCCATCGACAGACGGGAAAATTTTGGCGAGCAGGCCATGGGTAAATGCAAAAAGATCATGAAGGTCGCCTACCTGATTATCTGCCTGAGCGTGCTGTTCTTTGTCTTTAGCTGCCTGCTCTCCATTCCGCCGTCATACATTGAAGACGCGCGCAACGAGGGCGTTACCATCCTTTCCGCGCTCTCGATGATGCCCAATGCGCCGGCCTGGCTCTCTATTTCCGGTATTATCGTTGCCGTCGTGGCCATGTCGAAATCTTTCCTCGGCACCTATTTCGGCGTCATTGAGGGTGCAACCGAAATAGTAAGAACCACCCTACAGCAGGTTGGCGTGAAAAAAAGCCGGGCGTTCAATCGCGCGCTGTCTATCATGCTGGTTTCCGGGATTACGTTTATTATTTGCTGTATTAACCCGAATGCCATCTCTATGATTTATGCCATTAGCGGTCCGCTCATTGCGATGATCCTGTTTATTATGCCCACGTTGTCAACGTACCTGATACCGGCATTGAAACCCTACCGATCAGTAGGTAATTTCATTACGTTGGTAGTCGGTATACTTTGTGTATCGGTGATGTTTTTTGGCTAAAGTAAAAGATAGCCGGGATATAACTCCCGGCTATTTAATATAAGAATCCAGCACCTTTAATATTACGTCCAGATCTTCTTCACGTCTGGCTTCATCACTCTGATGAACGATATGCTCGGTCAGATGCCCTTTAATCACCTCGCGCATTAACGCTGGTTGCGGTAGGCATTGGCGCGGCGATAAGTGTTCAACAGGCAGCAAAGCGATGGAATGGTTTTACGACGCTTGCTCGTCGGGCGCCCTATTTTTCGAGCATTCTAATTGGCCTGGTCGGCCTGTAAATGAGGATTCATGGCTACACTTGGATTATGCAGTAAATACATAACACACCAGCTCAGGTCATATCATTCTTCTGGCGTATTTGGTTGATTGCCGTTTACCACGGTCCCTGCTGAGCTATTTTTTCGGATATTCAGACAGTATAAGTTTACGTATTTGAGATTAACCCGTATGTTGCATCGCTGGTGTTAGCAGGAAGCCGGAAAAAGCGAAAGAAAGATCGATATCCATTTTTATCAACCTGAAAAGGGTCTAACGTCTGATGCTTTTCAGTCGCAGGTGCTGTATCGTTTTTGACCTTTCAACTTCATCATGACCCCAGCCACTATAATCCGATCGGTAAGAATCTGCGTGTTAATGCGTGTATTTCTACCGTCAAGGCAACCTGTCTCCGGCCTTTTGCACAAAATGAGCATAATATATAAGATTTTTCCGCTAATATGGCAGGCGTCAACGGGAGATGAGCTATGAAAAAAAATAGTGCAGCATTTTGTAAGATGGATTGAGGATCACATTGAAGAGGATAAAACAATTGATGATTTAGTTAATTATACCGGATACAGTCGCAGAGCGGTTCAGCTAATGTTTAAAAAGGAATTTGGTTTACCGGTCGGGACCTATATGCGGCAGAGAAAAATGTGCCGGGCGGCAACACTTCTGCGCTTGACAAAACTCAACGTTA
Organism: Salmonella enterica subsp. houtenae serovar Houten; assembly: GCA_900478215.1. NCBI lineage: Bacteria > Pseudomonadati > Pseudomonadota > Gammaproteobacteria > Enterobacterales > Enterobacteriaceae > Salmonella > Salmonella enterica. Next base: position 793,983 of record LS483478.1, on the reverse strand, counting down.
TTGAAATTGCTCACCGAGTCCATTTTGGTGGCGCTCAAAATTTTGGCAGGGCATTTAAGTGTACATTTAATATGACCCCAACAGAGTACAGAAAGTTACCCTCATGGGATTTATCTTTACTCGTATCAGCTATTAATTTTGATAACTGCTGGCACATTGATAGCTGCATAATCGAGCGTTCCGGAACATATGTTAGTGGTGGTGAAACTTTCTATCAGCAAAAGATTTTGCGTACTCCAACATTAGAATCAAAAAGAATTATATTAAAAAAATACGGCATTATTCTGAATTATATAAAACTGACATTGTTATTGCGTCAAATTTTTTGCCACCGAGAAGTCGATATTCTGCTATTCGTGATATTATTGATATTACTATGTTATCGGGTGTGGAAGTAGAGAAAAACACTGCAGAAAATGATACTTTTTACGTAGAAGGCGGACGTTATATTAAATTTATATTTAATGGATTGTTTTAAGTTACGGCGCGGACTCATCCGGCGCAGATATGACGGTGAACAATGGCGCCAGCCTGCAGTTAAACAATGCTGGCGCGTGTACCACAAACTGTCTGTACACTCTGAACAGCCTGGTCTTGTCAGGAGGCAGTGTCGCGCGTTATAACTCCCCTCTGGGTACCTCCACAGGCTGGAATACACTGAACTTATCCAGTCTGGCCGGTAATGGCGATTTTTATATGCATACGGAGGTGGCCAGTGGTAAAGGAGATCTTTTGAACATAACCGGAAATGCGACAGGTTCGTTTCGGTTGTTTGTTCAGGACTCCGGAGTCAGTCCGACTTCAGATGACAGCCTGTTGCTGGTCAAAACAGGGGGAGGTGATGCTGTTTTCACCCTCGGAAATAAAGGAGGGCTCGTTGAGCTGGGCACATGGGAATACAGACTGAAAGAAAATAATAGCGGAAGTTGGTTACTCAGTCCGGATCTGAGACCAGCACCACAGCCAGACCCGACGCCACAGCTCGACCCGGCGCTACCGGCTGAGAATATAAAACGGCGTATTTCGGCATCAACTGCAGCGGTTTTAAATATGGCAGCAGTACAGCCGCTGGTATTTGATGCTGAACTGGAAAGTGTACAGGAGCGTCTGCAAGCCAGAAAAATGGCCGAGCGTGAAGACTCGTTATGGATGACGCAGTACAATACATGAAATAACGTCTCCACCTCTGCGGGGGCTGAATTTAAGCAGTCGCTTGGCGGTCTGATCATGGGCATTGATCGCCTTTCACAGTATGAAAAGAGTTCGGGTACTCTGGGGGCATTTTTCAGCTATTCACACTCGAATATCGACTTTTCGCGTGGTGGCGAAGGTCACGTGGACAGCTATTCCTTCGGCGCTTACGCTGGGTTACAGCACGAAAGCGGTTTTTATCTGGATAGCATTGCGAAGGCTAATCTTTTCGACAATAACGTTAAGGGGCGAATGAACAACGGAGGCGCTGTGGATGGCGATTATCGTACCTGGGGCATTGGGGCACACCTGGAAAACGGAATACGATTAAGCAACAATAACTGGAGTGCGACACCATATATGGCATTTACCGGTTTTACGGGCAGCGCCCGGAAATATGTCCTTTCTAATGGTATGCAGGCTGACGTGGATACTACGCGTATGCTAAGAGCAGAGGCTGGCCTGGGTATGGATTATCGCCTGATACTGAGCAAAGGGGGTGAACTACAGCCATGGCTGAAAATTTCTGCACGACAGGAGTTGGCTGATAATAATCAGGTAACTATCAATAACAGGGACCGTTTTAATAATGATCTTTCCGGCATGGGAGGTGTATTTCAGACTGGGGTACACGCAAAAATTACGGATAATCTGACAGGGCATCTAAGCGCCGGTTACGGGGATGGGGCCGGAGTACAGTCCCCCTGGCGGGCGACGGCAGGCATGTCATGGTCGTTCTGAGATGCTGCACGGGGCGGCATGCTGCCCGCCCCGCCGCATAATATGGGCCCCCACCAGACACGTTACCTCGGATAAATATCTGGCTAACCCGGTACAGTGGGCGTCTACTGTACCGGGAAGCTATCGCTTCAAGTTTCATTCCAGAAGCGTTTATACCCATCATACTGTTATGAAAGGCCATACATTCAGTGCTCCGCCTGAATGGTGATCTGTAGTTTATTTCACTACACCACAGGCAAAACGCGCCCCTCCCCCACCAAGTTTAGCCGGATTATCAGAGTAATTATCCCCACCAGCATGGATCATCAGAGAATGCCCCTTCAGTTCTGACAGAGATTTCAAGCGGGGAGCTAGCAGTTCATAAGTTGCAGTTCCATCTGCATTTACCACGAGACCAGGTAAATCTCCCAGGTGTCCTTTATCATTGTAAGGCCCCATGTGCTTGCCTGTTTTTCCCGGATCGAGATGCCCGCCCGCCTGCAACGCAGGGACTTCTTTACCATTTTCAACCCCCGGCAAACAGCTTGGGTTCGTATGCACATGGAAACCATGTATCCCGGGAACAAGACCAGACAGATGTGGCTGAAACAGTAAACCATAAGGTGTTTCTGTTACGGTAATCTCCCCGAGCGCCTTTCCGCTTCCTGAAGGTAGGGCTTCATTCATCGGAATACTCATTGTGGCAGCGGACGCGACTCCAGCCACAAAAAAACCAGATAATATCAATATGCTGACCTTTTTTTTCATCTTATCCCCTCCTGTTATATAGACCCTGTAATTAATATTTTCAGCCTAAAAATTCCATTACATTTTTGTTAACTTTGTGCCTGGGTTACTGCGGAGCAATAAATGGAGTTCGCTGCAGTGATTTATAAAACCGGGTACTACACAGCGCTGACAACCTTCCCCATCCACGGTAAACTTCCTGAAACAAACGTAACTGAGCCACGCTCACTCCACATGCCAGTATCTCCCGGTGCATCAACTGGTCCATATAGTTCATCAGCCGCTTCGGATTGTTAAATATCGGTGGCACTTCCAGAAAGCCCGTCACCGGAACCGGAGATAACAGAAAACCCTCCAGTTCTCCCCTCACCCACAGGTGTGCCCCGCCGGGCCCGAATAAGTATCTCCGCCAGATCCTGCTCAGGCAATGCCGGGATACCTCCGTACACCTTCAGCACCAGCCAGTCACTGAAAAAAAGCTCATCGCTGATGATCATGACCAGGTAATCCGGCAGCGCCTGCCTCAGGGCATAGAACAAAAAGAGATGTTCACGGGGACGCAGACACAGTATCAGTATGGCCTCCGGTTTCCGACGCTGTAGATTCAATCTGTCAACGCAACACCTTTTCAATTATCTCTTTCGGTGTTTTAAACTTCAGTGTTTTTCTCGGCCCGTTGTTCAACTGTGCCACAACCTGATCCAACTCCTGCTGCGTATACTGAATAATACATGTTTTTTTTGGGAAAAAATTGTCGAATCAGTCCATTCGTATTCTCGTTTGTACCGCGTTGCCAGGAGTTCTGAGGATCACAGAAATAAACTTTTACTCCGGAGCTGCTGGTAAATTCCTGGTGCCTGGCCAGCTCCATCCCTCTGTCTCAAGTCAGTGACTACCGAAGCTCAGGGGGCAAACTCATAAATTTTTCAGTACGCGCCTGACTCACGGATAAAGCATCTTTTCCCTTCAGTTTGAGGATAAGTGTGTAGCGGGATTTTCGATCTACAAATGTGGCAATATGAGGGTTCTTTGTTCCCGAGACTAAATCCTCCTCCCAGTGTCCCAGAGAACGTCTGTTATCTATATGTCGGGAACGGGCATGAATGGGCGTTCCATTTACGATGTTGATCGTTCCTCTTTCTCCTTTACGGGTATGGCGTCTTGTAGTGGCACACTGAGTTCCCTCAACGTGATCTACTATTCCGCGCAGCTATTTAGCTTTTTGGCCTCATCGCGTTTTTGCCTGGCATCAGTCAGGGAGATAGTTAGGTAAGTACCCAGCGATAGCATTTTGGGCCTCCCGTCATAGCGGTACCGGAATCGCCACCCTTTCGAGCCGCTCGGCTCTATGAGCAATGACAGGCTTTACCGTCGCTGAGTGTATAGGGCTTGTCACGGGGCTTTGAGCGCCTGATTTCAAGGTCTGTAATAAGTGGCATTGTGTATAGTTCTAAAGAATGGCGAGCAACCTATACGCATTACGATACAACTGTATGTGTAGATTTCACTAGAACCATGTAGAGCTTGAAAATATCAAATCGGCCTGAGATGCTTGTGTTTGCTGGGTTTTATAGAGGTTAAGAGAGCTTGAGAAAGGGTTGTCTGGAGCGGGCGAAGGGAATCGAACCCTCGTATAGAGCTTGGGAAGCTCTCGTTCTACCATTGAACTACGCCCGCTTTGAGATGCGTAAAGCATTATAAACCTTACGCTCTGGTTGGCAAGATACTGACTGGCTGACTGGCGATTAATTCGCCGTCAGCACTTCGGTTTACTCCCCTGCGGCGGCAGATAACGCAGCGGATCGATAGCCGTCGCCCGGTAGCGAATCTGGAAGTGCAGCCTTACGGATGCGGCATCCGTGCTGCCCATCGTAGCGATTTTTTGCCCCGCTTTAACGCTTTGTCCATTATTAACCAGCATGGTGTCATTATGAGCGTAAGCCGTAATGTAATCTTCATTGTGCTTAATCATAATGAGATTGCCGTAACCGCGCAGCTGGTTCCCGACATAGACAACTTTACCCGCTCCCGCCGCATAAACAGGCGTTCCGCGCGCGCCCGCAATATCAATTCCCTTATTTCCGCCTTCCGCGGTGGAATAAGGTAAAATCACTTTACCGTTAGCAGGCCATACCCAACAACGCTGTCCCACCGGCGGCCAGGAGGATTTTGGTACCGAAGATGACGGTCTGACCGCGGCAGTTTTTGTTACTGTTTTATTGCTGGTTTTGCGTGTTGAAGCGCTACTCTTTGCGCTGCCGCGTACTTTAATTCGTTGCCCCACCTCAATAGTATAAGGCGGAGAAATGCCATTCAGCCGGGCAAGTTCTTTCACGCTGGTTCCCGTGGCGCGCGATATACGATACAACGTATCGCCGCGCTTAACGGTATAGACGGAGCCGGAATACGTTCCTGAGCCGGAATTACTGGAACACCCCGCCAGCAGCAGTCCTGCGCATAACAGCACCGCAATACCCAGGCTATTTTTGTTCAGGCGTCCTGCGCTCAAAACCATTCCTCACTCTATTGACCGACGCCTTATGATAGCAGCCAAACGCCGTATGCCCAATCCATTGACGTCGGAAAGGGTCAGCGTGGATGATGATACCGCTAATATTCGATATTCCAGCATAATATCGAATAACAGCACAATGGCGCTCGTCTGCGTTTTGTCAGGGCCTGTTTTGGTAATGCCTTTCTTTCTGTTATGAGCTACGCTGATCGTCTGAGTATATGGCCCGGCCATGCTGCCGGGTCATTTTAATTTTCAGGAGCTTTCATGACTGAGGAACATGTCGTTTTATTGGATGAGCAGGATAAGCCTTCCGGCACACTGGAAAAGTATGCGGCTCATACGCTTAATACGCCTTTGCATCTGGCTTTCTCCTGCTGGCTATTTAACGAGGATGGTCAGTTGCTGGTAACACGACGGTCACTGAGCAAGAAAGCCTGGCCGGGCGTATGGACGAATTCGGTTTGCGGCCATCCGCAACAAGGCGAAACCACCGAAGAGGCGATCATCCGCCGTTGTCGGTTCGAACTTGGCGTGGAAATTACCGATCTCACCCTCGTCTATCCGCACTTCAGCTATCGGGCGACAGATCCAAACGGTATTGTGGAAAATGAAGTCTGTCCGGTATTTGCCGCGCGGGCGACCAGCGTGTTACAGGTTAACAGCGAAGAGGTGATGGACTATCAGTGGAGCGAATTTAAAAGCGTATGGAAAAGCCTTCTCGCTACGCCGTGGGCATTTAGCCCATGGATGGTCATGCAAGCGTCAGACGAACAAGCGCGTGAACGACTGCGCGATTACTGCCAGCGCTAAATGATTGCCTGATGGCGCTACGCCTGAACGAAGAGATGCCGGATGGCGGCTAATGCCCCATCCGGCAATTTACATCTTATTTTACCGGACGCATCGCCGGGAACAGAATAACGTCACGAATCGTGTGGCTGTTAGTAAACAGCATCACCATACGGTCGATACCAATTCCCAGACCTGCGGTCGGCGGCAGACCGTGTTCCAGCGCCGTCACGTAGTCTTCGTCATAGAACATGGCTTCGTCGTCGCCCGCCGCTTTTGCATTAACCTGATCCAGGAAACGCTGCGCCTGGTCTTCCGCATCGTTCAACTCGCTAAAGCCGTTACCGATTTCACGACCGCCGATAAAGAACTCGAAGCGGTCAGTGATTTCCGGGTTCACATCATTACGACGCGCCAGCGGGGACACTTCAGCCGGATATTCGGTGATGAAGGTCGGCTGAATCAGATGCGCTTCAGCGACTTCGTCAAAGATCTCGGTGACGATACGGCCCAGACCCCAGCTCTTTTCGACGTGAATGCCAATGCTTTCAGCGATCGCCTTCGCGGAGTCGAAGTTGTCCAAATCAGCCATATCCGTTTCCGGACGATATTTCTTGATCGCTTCACGCATGGTCAGTTTTTCGAACGGCTTACCGAAGTCAAACACTTCATCACCGTACGGAACCTGGGTGGTGCCCAGAACATCCTGCGCCAGCGTACGGAACAGAGACTCAGTCAGCTCGATCAGGTCTTTGTAGTCCGCATACGCCATATAGAGTTCCATCATGGTGAACTCAGGATTATGGCGCACGGAGATGCCTTCGTTACGGAAGTTACGGTTAATTTCGAATACGCGTTCGAAGCCGCCAACCACCAGACGCTTGAGGTACAGTTCCGGCGCGATACGCAGGTACATGTCCAGATCCAGCGCGTTGTGATGGGTGATAAACGGACGCGCTGACGCGCCGCCTGGGATCACCTGCATCATCGGGGTTTCGACTTCCATAAAGCCGCGAGACACCATGAACTGGCGAATACCGGCCAGGATCTTCGAACGGGTTTTGAACGTGTTACGGGATTCATCGTTAGAGATGAGATCCAGATAACGCTGGCGATAGCGCGCTTCCTGGTCCTGCAGGCCGTGGAATTTATCCGGCAATGGACGCAGCGCTTTAGTCAGCAGGCGCAGTTCGGTGCAGTGGATAGACAGCTCGCCGGTTTTGGTTTTGAACAGCTTACCTTTCGCGCCGAGGATATCGCCAAGATCCCACTTCTTGAACTGCTCGTTGTAAACGCCTTCCGGCAGGTCATCGCGCGCCACATACAGTTGAATGCGGCCGCCTACGTCTTGCAGGGTAACAAAAGAGGCTTTACCCATAATACGGCGAGTCATCATACGGCCCGCGACGGATACTTCAATGTTCAGCGCTTCCAGTTCTTCAGCTTCTTTCGCATCAAACTCTGCGTGCAGTTGGTCTGAGGTACGGTCACGACGGAAATCGTTCGGGAACGGGATACCCTGCTCACGCAGTGCAGCCAGCTTCTCGCGACGTGCCTTCATTTCATTGTTAAGATCGACTACCTCGTCAGCGCCCTGTGCGTTTTGTTCAGACATGTTGATTCCTCATAGCCCTGCTTTCAAACTTGCTTCGATAAATTGATCCAGACTACCGTCCAGTACCGCCTGTGTATTGCGGGTTTCCACCCCAGTACGCAGGTCTTTAATGCGGGAATCGTCCAGGACATAGGAACGAATCTGGCTTCCCCAGCCGATATCGGACTTAGTGTCTTCCATCGCCTGTTTTTCAGCGTTCTTTTTCTGCATCTCCAGTTCATAAAGCTTCGCTTTCATCTGCTTCATGGCCTGGTCTTTGTTTTTGTGCTGCGAACGGTCGTTCTGACACTGCGTCACGATCCCGGTTGGAATATGGGTGATACGTACCGCGGATTCCGTACGGTTAACGTGCTGACCGCCTGCGCCAGACGCGCGATAGACGTCGATACGCAGATCCGCCGGGTTAATGTCGATATCGATATCGTCGTCCACTTCCGGGTACACAAACGCGGAGCTAAACGAGGTATGACGGCGACCGCCGGAGTCGAACGGGCTTTTACGCACCAGACGATGTACGCCGGTTTCAGTGCGCAGCCAGCCATAGGCATATTCACCGGAGATTTTGATAGTCGCGGACTTAATGCCGGCGACTTCACCTTCAGACTCTTCAATAACTTCCGTCTTGAAGCCGCGCGCTTCCGCCCAACGCAGATACATACGCAGCAACATGCTGGCCCAGTCCTGCGCTTCAGTACCACCGGAACCGGCCTGAATATCGAGATAGCAATCGGCGCTATCGTACTCGCCGGAGAACATCCGACGGAATTCCAACTGCGCCAGTTTCTCTTCCAGCGTATTCAGTTCCGCGACGGCTTCGTTAAACGTCTCTTCGTCGTCAGCCTCTACCGCCAGTTCCAGCAGCCCGGAAACGTCGTCCAGCCCCTGAGTCATTTGATCAAGCGTATCGACGATCGCTTCAAGCGATGAGCGCTCTTTTCCCAGCGCCTGCGCGCGCTCGGGCTCGTTCCAGACATCCGGCTGTTCCAGCTCGGCGTTTACTTCTTCCAGACGCTCTTTCTTGGCATCATAGTCAAAGATACCCCCTAAGAACGTTGGTGCGTTCCGTGAGGTCCTGAATGCGGTTATTCACCGGGTTAATTTCAAACATGGTCTGATTTCTTTTATTTGACTTGTCAAAATGCGGTTATAAGGGCGAAATATTAGCGGATTTCGCCCCTTAATTACAGCGAAAGTGTTGTTAAATCGCCCCGCTCATAGCGGCCAAATATCATCGATAATAATCTGTAAACTACGGTTGCCGCGAAACTCGTTAATGTCCAGTTTATAAGCCAGTTCTACCTCCCGCACGCCGTTATCCGGCCAGCAGGTCGTATCAATATTAAATGCGATGCCATCCAGCAGCGGGCCGCCGCCGACGGGCTCCACCATCACCTTGAGGTGACGCTCGCCCACCAGCCGCTGTTGCAGCAGACGGAAACGGCCATCGAATAGCGGTTCCGGGAACATTTGCCCCCATGGTCCGGCATCCCGCAACAGTTGCGCCACTTCCATAGACATTTCCGCCGCGCTTAATGGACCATCGGAGATCACCTCGCCTTGCAACAGGGCAGGATCGAGCCATTCCGTCACCAGCTCGCCAAAACGTTGCTGGAACTGCTCGAATTTATGCTCTTCCAGCGACAATCCCGCCGCCATCGCATGGCCGCCGAACTTGATCATCAGACCAGGGTAAAGCGTATCCAGCCGTTCCAGCGCATCGCGCATATGTAACCCCTGAATCGATCGGCCTGAGCCTTTAAGCGTGCCGTCACCCGCAGGCGCAAAGGCGATCACCGGGCGGTGAAAACGCTCTTTAATGCGAGACGCCAGAATTCCGACCACGCCCTGATGCCATTCAGGATGATACATCGCCAGACCGCCCGGAAGCGTTTCACTACTGCGCTCAAGCTTTTCGCACAGGATAAGCGCTTCCGCCTGCATCCCCTGCTCTATTTCTTTACGCGTCTGGTTAAGCGCATCCAACTCGCTGGCCAGAACACGCGCCTCGCCGAGGTTGTCGCACAACAGTAATGCCACGCCGACGGACATATCATCCAGTCTGCCGGCGGCATTCAGGCGAGGCCCCAACGCGAAGCCTAAATCACTGGCGGCAAGCTGCTGCGGATCGCGATTCGATATCTCCAGCAACGCTTTAATTCCCGGACGGCATTTCCCGGCACGAATACGACTTAGCCCTTGCCAGGTCAGAATACGGTTGTTAGCGTCCAGCGGCACAACGTCCGCTACCGTTCCCAACGCCACTAAATCCAGCAGCGCCGCCAGATTCGGCGGCGCGATGCCGCGCTCGTCGAACCATCCTTTGTCGCGCAAAAATGTCCGCAACGCCAGCATCAGGTAAAACGCCACGCCGACGCCCGCCAGCGACTTAGACGGAAATTCGCAGTCGCGCAGATTGGGATTAATAATCGCGTCGGCATCCGGCAACGTGTCGCCAGGCAGATGGTGATCGGTTACAATCACCGAAATCCCCAGCGTCTTTGCATGCGCTACGCCGGCGTGGGATGAGATGCCGTTGTCTACGGTGACGATAAGCTGCGCGCCGCGCGCCTTCGCCTGATCGACCACTTCCGGGCTTAAACCGTAGCCGTCTTCAAAGCGATTAGGCACCAGATAACTGATGTTGTCACATCCCAACGCACGCATTCCCAATACGCTTAATGCGGTACTGGTCGCGCCGTCGGCGTCAAAATCGCCGACAACAATAATGCGGATACCTTCGCGAAAGGCGTTGTAGAGGATCTCCACCGCGTTATCTATACCGCTAAGCTGTTGCCAGGGCAGCATTCCTTTCACGCTGCGCTCCAGTTCGCGGGCGCTACGAACGCCCCGGCTGGCATATAAACGTCGCAGTAATGGAGGAAGATCGGCGGGTAGTTCCGCCGTCTCATCAGCCTCGCGCCGACGAAGTTGTCTCTGTTGTTTCACGCGTATTATTTACCACTGGTCTGTTTTTGATGCTCATCAAGAAACGCTTTCATCTCTTTCGGCCCCTGATAGCCAGGCACCACATAGCCGTTACTCAATACAATGGCTGGCGTACCGCTAACGCCCAACTGCACGCCCAACGCATAATGGTCAGCAATATTCACGTCACAGCTTGCCGGTTTCACGCCCTTCCCTGCCATAGCGTCATCAAACGCTTTGTTTTTGTCTTTCGCGCACCAGATAGATTTCATATCCTGCTCCGCCTGGCTTTCCAGCCCCTGGCGCGGAAAGGCCAGATAACGTACCGTGATCCCCAGCGCGTTATAATCTTTCATCTCTTCATGTAGCTTATGACAATAGCCGCAGGTGATATCGGTAAAAACAGTAATGACATGTTTCTCATCCGGCGCTTTATAGACGATCATCTCTTTTTCCAGCGCATTTAGCTGGCTCATCAGCAGTTTATTCGTCACGTTTACCGGATGCGCGCCACTCACGTCATACATCGGCCCTTGAATAATATGTTTGCCGTCGTCAGTGACGTACAGTACGCCGCTGTTAGTGAGGACGGTTTTCATGCCGGCCACTGGCGAGGCTTGAATTTCCGTACTCTGAACGCCCAGCTTAGCCAGCGACTGACGGATAGCCGCATCATCCGCATGGGCCACTCCGGAAAACGCCGCCGCCAGTAAAGTGAACATCATAAAACGCTTTTTCATAAACTATCCTTTCCTGTCAGCACTCATGCCCGCGGATGGTGCTGTTGATGAAGTTGACGCAAACGCTCCGTTGCGACATGCGTATAAATTTGTGTTGTCGAAAGATCGCTATGTCCAAGTAGCATTTGTACGACGCGCAAGTCGGCGCCGTGATTCAGCAAATGCGTGGCGAAAGCGTGACGTAAAACGTGCGGTGATAGTTTTTCGCTATCAATTCCAGCCAATACCGCATAATGTTTAATACGGTGCCAGAAGGTCTGCCGCGTCATCTGCTGCGCACGCTGGCTGGGGAATAATACGTCAATCGATACACCATTGAGTAACCAGGGACGCCCATGCTCCAGATACGTTTCCAGCCAATACACCGCCTCTTCGCCTAACGGCACCAACCGCTCTTTATTGCCTTTACCGATAACCCGCACCACGCCCTGCCGCAGACTGATATCGCTCATTGTCAGCCCCACCAGTTCCGACACGCGCAAACCGGTGGCATACAGCACTTCCAGCATAGCTTTATCGCGCAACTCCAAAGGTTGATCAATAAGCGGCGCCTGCAAGAGCCGTTCAACCTGCGCCTCGCTAAGGTCTTTCGGTAAACGCTGCGGAAGCTTAGGCGAGGCCAACTGCGCGCTCGGATCATCCTCACGATACTTTTCACGGTACAGATGCTGGAAAAAGCGCCGCATAGCGCTTAACAGGCGTGCGGAGCTGGTCGCTTTGTATCCGCCCTCCACCCGTTCAGCCAGCAGCGTTTGTAAATCATCAGCCTGCGCCGTCGCAAGCGTTTTTCCGCGATGATGCAACCATGCAACGACCATCGATAAATCGCGACGATACGCGCTTAATGTATTTTCCGCCAGATTTCGTTCCAGCCACAGGGCATCCAGAAACTGCTCAATACGCGCTAAATCCTGCTCCATTCGCGCCCCCTACTTCACGCTTACTTTTACTGCATTATGCCTCATTGTGCCGTGAATGCAGCGATTCTGTTACACTACCCGCAACGCTATAGCAGAATCGAGATGTAACGTAATGAACATGGGTCTTTTTTACGGTTCCAGCACGTGCTACACCGAGATGGCCGCAGAGAAAATTCGCGATATCCTCGGCCCGGAGCTGGTGACATTACATAACCTCAAGGATGACGCACCCGCCTTAATGGAACAGTACGACGTGCTCATTTTAGGCATCCCAACCTGGGATTTTGGCGAAATTCAGGAGGACTGGGAAGCCGTCTGGGAGCAACTAGACGATCTCAATCTGGAAGGCAAAATCGTTGCGCTTTACGGTATGGGCGACCAGCTCGGCTACGGTGAGTGGTTCCTGGATGCGCTGGGTATGTTGCATGACAAACTTGCCCTCAAAGGCGTTAAATTTGTCGGCTACTGGCCCACTGAAGGCTACGAATTTACCAGCAATAAACCGGTCATTGCGGATGGGCAACTGTTTGTCGGCCTGGCGCTGGATGAAACGAACCAGTACGATCTCAGCGATGAGCGTATACAGGCCTGGTGTGAACAAATTCTCGGCGAAATGGCCGAACACTACGCCTGAAGCCTTACTCGCTACATTTACCTCTCGACGGAACCGCTTTTGCGCCGTTCCGTCAGTGTTGGCGCGATATCGGTTGCTGTAACATTATCCGACGCAACTCACGCCATTCCGCTTCTTCCATGCTATCCGCCGCCAGCCATAAATGCTTATGGCGTCCAGACTCAGCGCGTAAACGCAACACTATCCCGCTCTTCAGTAACCAGGGGGGACGCAAGAGCGTCCAGTCCTGCCCCTGCCAGCGTAAGCGCCCGTCCATGAGTAGCTTGATTTCTCCCTGGCAGGTATTAATCCTGCGCTGGCTACGTACGCAGTCAAACACGACCAGCGACAGTAGCATCATCCACAATGGGGTATAACTCAGCGGCCAGGGCATCAATAAAATCACCGCGGCAACCAGCCCATGAATGAGTAATGAGATCCACTGAGCGCGCCATGAGACGCGTAAATCAGATTGCCACAGGACCACGTTCCCGATTCCGTGTCTGAATGAGTCGGACCATCTGTTCCAGTTCAGCGTCGGCCGGTTTACCGTGATTCATCAACCAGTTAAATAAATCCGGGTCATCACTCTGCAACAAACGGACAAAAATACGCTTTTCTTCATCACTTAAACTATCGTACTCATGTTCAAAAAACGGCATGATGGAAATATCAAGTTCGCGCATACCGCGACGACATGCCCAGTGAATACGTGCTTTATTGTGAATATCCATGTTCTTCCTGCCTCGCGAAATGAAGTACCGGGCTATTGTAACGCGTTTTTGCCGTTGTTTTACGGGAATCTCAGTAATCTGGAACGCGATCGCGAAATAAAAGGCTGGGAATCAATATGTTCATCCGTTTTGGATACCGCCTCGCAAAACGAGCAATCCGCTCTCAATGGGCTATTTAAAGCACTTGCAATGACCGATGGCTCTTTTACCATTAACCATTATTGTTGCAGCTAACCAGGACATTATTTATGGCTTTTATCTCCTTTCCACCACGTCATCCCTCAGCGTCAGCCCGCCTGCCGCTGACGCTGATCGCGCTTGACGACTGGGCGCTGTCGACCATTACCGGCGTAGACAGTGAAAAGTATATTCAGGGCCAGGTCACCGCTGACGTAAGCCAGATGACTGAACAGCAACACCTTCTCACCGCCCACTGCGATGCTAAAGGTAAAATGTGGAGCAATCTGCGCCTGTTCCGTGAGCGCGACGGTTTCGCCTGGATTGAACGCCGTAGCGTGCGTGAAGCGCAATTAACGGAGCTGAAAAAGTACGCCGTATTTTCCAAAGTGGTCATCGCGCCGGATGACGAACGCGTATTGCTTGGCGTGGCAGGTTTTCAGGCTCGCGCGGCGCTGGCGAATGTCTTTAACGTACTGCCCAATAGCGAAGATCAGGTGGTCAGAGACGGCGCCTCCACGCTGCTATGGTTTGAACATCCTGCGGAACGATTCCTGCTTGTCACCGATGTCGCGACGGTAAACATGTTAACGGAGAAATTGCATGGCGAAGCCGAACTGAATAACAGCCAACAGTGGTTGACGTTGGATATTGAAGCAGGTATCCCGGTGATTGACGCGGCGAACAGCGGTCAGTTTATCCCCCAGGCGACTAACCTACAGGCGCTGGGCGGCATCAGCTTCAAAAAAGGCTGCTACACCGGACAGGAGATGGTCGCACGGGCCAAATTCCGCGGCGCCAATAAACGCGCGCTTTGGTTGCTGTCGGGCAAAGCCAGCCGGGTACCGGAAGCAGGAGAAGATCTGGAGCTACAGATGGGCGAGAACTGGCGTCGTACCGGCGCTATTCTGGCGGCGGCGCAGTTGGACGATGGTCAGTTACTGGTTCAGGCCGTAATGAATAACGATTTAGAGGCCGAAAGCGTCTTCCGCGTTCGCGACGATGCCAACACCCTGCATATCGTCCCACTGCCCTACTCACTGGAAGAGTGATATCGCGTTAAAAGCCGGATAGCCTGATAGCGCAACGCCATCAGGCTCGCACGCGCTGTTGTCGTAGGCCGGCTAAGGCGCTTGCGCCGCCATCCGGCATCACAACATTACGCCTGTCCCACATACAAATAGATGGCCAGGAAGTGGCACATGCTGCCGCCCAGTACAAAGCCATGCCAGATGGCGTGGTTATAAGGTATGCGTTTGCAAACATAGAAAATTACGCCCAGCGAATAAACGACGCCACCTACCGCCAGTAGCGTCACGCCGCCTATCGCCAGCTTAATCGCCAGCTGATAAACCACTATCAGCGACAGCCAGCCCATCGCCAGATACGTAACCAGTGAAAGCACTTTAAATCGGTGCGCAATCGTCAACTTGAAGAGGATCCCGAGTAGCGCCAGGCTCCAGATCACAATCATTAGCCCGCGCGCCAGCGGCGAATCCAGACCTACCAGCAGAAATGGCGTATAGGTTCCGGCAATGAGCAGATAGATAGCGCAGTGATCAAATTTCTTTAACCAGATTTTTGCCCGCTGATGAGGAATAGCATGATAAAGCGTTGAGGCAAGAAAAAGCAGGATCATGCTCCCGCCATATAAACTGTAGCTGGCAATAGCCGTCATACCAGCATTCGCCTCTACCGCCTGAACCAACAACAGCACCAGGCCGACAATACCAAATACCAATCCAATGCCGTGGCTAATACTGTTGGCGATCTCCTCAGCCAGCGAATATCCCTGCGTCATTAATGGTTTTTGCACCATAACTTACTCCGGAGAAACGTTCATAACGATGAACTGCGCTTCTAGCGTAACTGAGAATGGTTCCAGTGAACACATGTTAGCTAAAATAAATCCGCAAAATTAAATTTCACTTATTATTCAATATATTAAGCAGAAAAACTCAACTAACAAGCGTTCAGTTTTATCAAAGACATTTAAAATCAATCACATAAAATTGCGTCTGCTTGGGATAGATTTCAGCAATTACCCGTTTCAGCTCATCAAGCGACATATTTTCCTGTTGCGCATGTTTTTCGTTCAGCGTATCCAGCGTCACCGTTGACGTTCCTGTCACTTCGATAGTGCAAAAATAACCATCATCTTCGAATCGCCCCACGCGTAGCACATCGCCTGCTTTAAAGTGGGACTCAGAGGCATCGCGAATAGTGATGGTTTTACGCCCTGCAAGAATGTCATTCTGGAAACGTTGAAAGAAAGTAATGTCGTTTGGCTGCATGTGGTTATTCCCTGAGTATGAACCTTAAAGTGAATGTTACGATCTGAATGTGTTCTTGCCCCGACACGCGAGCATCCAGGAATTTTGCGTACGCTTTAAATGCCATTTGGTGCAGAATGAATGATAACAGACTAAATAAATTGAGATTATGCAACAATGAGAAAACTCACCTTGCCAAAAGATTTTTTATGGGGCGGCGCGGTTGCCGCACACCAGGTCGAAGGCGGCTGGAATAAAGACGGTAAAGGCCCCAGTATCTGCGACGTGCTAACCGGCGGCGCACACGGCGTGCCACGCGAAATCACCCAGGATGTCGTCCCTGGCAAATACTATCCGAACCACGAGGCGGTCGATTTTTACGGACATTACAAAGAAGACATCCGTCTTTTCGCCGAAATGGGGTTCAAATGCTTCCGTACCTCTATTGCCTGGACGCGTATCTTCCCGAATGGCGACGAATCCCAGCCAAACGAGGCCGGTCTGAAATTCTACGACGACATGTTTGATGAGTTGCTCAAATACAACATCGAACCGGTCATCACCCTTTCCCACTTTGAAATGCCGTTACATCTGGTACAGCACTACGGCGGCTGGACCAATCGTAAGGTCGTTGATTTTTTTGTCCGTTTTGCTGAAGTCGTGTTTGAACGCTACAAACATAAGGTCAAATACTGGATGACCTTCAATGAAATCAACAATCAGCGAAACTGGCGCGCGCCGCTGTTTGGCTACTGCTGTTCCGGCGTGGTGTATACCGAGCATGAGAATCCAGAAGAAACCATGTATCAGGTCTTACATCATCAGTTTGTCGCCAGCGCGCTGGCGGTAAAAGCGGCACGCCGTATTAATCCACAGATGAAAGTCGGTTGTATGCTGGCGATGGTCGCGCTGTATCCCTTCTCGTGTAAACCGGAAGATGCGATGTTTGCTCAGGAATCGATGCGCGAACGCTATGTCTTTACCGACGTCCAGCTACGCGGCTACTACCCACCTTACGTACTCAACGAGTGGGAACGCCGCGAATTTAACATCAGGATGGAAGACGGCGACGAGCAAATCCTGCGTGAAGGAACCTGCGACTATCTCGGATTCAGCTACTACATGACCAACGCGGTGAAAGCGGAAGGTGGTAGCGGTGATGCCATCTCCGGTTTTGAGGGAAGCGTGCCTAACCCCTACGTCAAAGCCTCTGACTGGGGTTGGCAGATTGACCCGGTGGGCCTGCGTTATTCATTGTGTGAACTGTACGAACGCTATCAAAAGCCGCTATTTATCGTCGAAAACGGCTTTGGCGCATACGATAAGGTTGAAGAAGACGGCAGCATCAATGATGACTATCGCATTGACTATTTACGTGCGCATATTGAAGAGATGATGAAAGCGGTGACCTGGGATGGTGTGGACCTCATGGGCTACACCCCATGGGGCTGTATTGACTGCGTCTCATTCACTACCGGACAGTACAGCAAGCGTTACGGCTTTATCTATGTGAACAAGCATGACGATGGTACTGGCGATATGTCACGTTTGCGTAAGAAAAGCTTCAACTGGTACAAAGAGGTGATCGCCAGCAACGGCGAGAAATTATAGTTGCGATTGCCGGGCGGCAGCTACGCTTACCCGGCTTACAGAACTTGCTTACAGCGGTAGTAATTACTGGTATTCGCTCATCGGTACGCAGGAGCAGAACAGATTCCGGTCGCCATACACGTCATCAAGGCGTTTCACGGTCGGCCAGTACTTGTTCGCCACGCCCGCCGGGAAGACGGCAACCTCACGGCTGTAACCATGATTCCACTCCGCCGCCAGCTCATTTTGCGTGTGCGGCGCATTCACCAGCGGGTTATCTTCCAGCGGCCACTCACCGGCTTTCACGCGATCGATTTCCGCGCGAATCGCCAGCATCGCATTGATAAAGCGATCCAGCTCGGCCTTACCTTCAGATTCCGTCGGCTCTACCATCAGCGTGCCCGCAACCGGGAAGGACATGGTTGGCGCATGGAAACCGTAATCGATTAAGCGCTTGGCGATATCCAGCTCGCTAATGCCGGTCTCCTCTTTCAGCGGTCGAATATCAAGAATACATTCGTGCGCCACGCGGCCATCGCGACCGGTATACAGTACCGGGTACGCGTCTTTCAGACGACTGGCGATATAGTTAGCGTTAAGAATCGCTACCTGACTTGCCTGCTTCAGGCCTTCTGCGCCCATCATGCGGATGTACATCCAGCTAATCGGCAGAATGGAGGCGCTGCCGAACGGTGCTGCGGAAACTGCGCCCTGGCGAGTCAGCATCCCTTCAATTTGCACCACACTGTGACCCGGTACAAACGGCGCCAGATGCGATTTAACGCCGATCGGTCCCATCCCCGGACCACCGCCGCCGTGCGGAATACAGAAAGTTTTATGCAAATTGAGGTGCGAAACGTCTGCGCCAATAAAACCCGGTGAGGTGATGCCAACCTGGGCGTTCATGTTCGCGCCGTCAAGGTAAACCTGACCACCAAACTGATGAACGATGTCACACACGTCACGGATCGTTTCTTCATAGACGCCGTGCGTAGACGGATACGTCACCATGATGCAGGAGAGATTTTCGCCTGCCTGCTGCGCTTTGGCGCGCAAATCGTCAAGATCGATGTTGCCGTTCTTATCGCACGCGACCACCACCACCTGCATTCCCGCCATCTGAGCGGATGCCGGGTTGGTGCCGTGGGCAGATGCCGGGATCAGGCAGATATCGCGATGCCCCTCGTTACGGCTTTCGTGATAGTGGCGAATCGCCAGCAGCCCCGCGTATTCTCCCTGCGCGCCGGAGTTCGGCTGCATACAGACGGCGTCGTACCCGGTGAGTTTCACCAGCCAGTCAGAAAGCTGGCTAATCATCTGATGATATCCTTCCGCCTGCTCCGGCGGGCAGAACGGATGCAATTCGGCAAATTCCGGCCAGGTAATAGGGATCATTTCAGCAGCGGCGTTCAGCTTCATGGTGCAGGAACCCAGCGGGATCATCGCCTGGTTCAGAGCCAGATCTTTACGCTCCAGCGAATGCATATAGCGCATCATCTCGGTTTCGCTGTGGTAACGGTTAAATACCGGATGCGTCAGAATCGCATCGTCGCGCAGCATACTTTGCTGAATGGAGCGGCTATCAAGCGCCACATCTTTATCCAGCGTGTCGATATTCAGGCCGTGACTGTCACCCAGCAAAACATTGAACAACTGCTCCACGTTCTCACGGGTGGTAGTTTCATCGAGCGTAATCCCCACCGCGTTATGAATATCGCTGCGCAGATTAATCTCTGCCGCTTCAGCACGCGCCAGTACCGCAGCCTTATCGGCCACTTCAACACACAGCGTGTCAAAGTAGTGCGCATGACGCAGCTTCAGGCCTTTCTGTTGCAGGCCAGCCGCCAGAATATCAGTCAGGCGATGGATACGATTAGCGATGCGCTTCAGGCCGACCGGGCCATGATAAACGGCATACAGGCTGGCGATGTTGGCCAGCAAGACCTGTGAAGTACAGATATTGGAGTTCGCTTTCTCGCGACGGATATGCTGCTCGCGCGTCTGCATCGCCATGCGCAGCGCGGTGTTGCCCGCCGCGTCTTTTGAGACGCCGATAATACGGCCTGGCATGGAGCGTTTGAATTCATCTTTGGCGGCAAAGAATGCCGCGTGCGGGCCACCATAACCCATCGGTACGCCAAAGCGTTGCGCAGAGCCAAAAACAATATCCGCGCCCTGTTTACCCGGCGCGGTAAGCAGCACCAACGCCATAAAATCGGCAGCGACGCTGACAATCACTTTACGGGCTTTGAGTTCGCTAATCAGCGCGCTGTCGTCGTGAATTTCGCCCGTGGTGCCTACCTGTTGTAACAGCACGCCGAATACGTCCTGATGATCCAGCACTTTTGCCGCATCATCGACAATCACGTCAAAGCCAAAGGTTTTGGCGCGGGTGCGGACGACATCCAGAGTTTGCGGATGAACATCAGAGGCGACAAAGAAACGGTTAGCATTTTTCAGTTTGCTGACGCGCTTTGCCATCGCCATCGCTTCAGCGGCGGCGGTCGCTTCATCCAACAGCGAGGCGGAAGCCATGTCCAGTCCGGTCAGATCCAGCGTCACCTGTTGGAAGTTGAGCAGCGCTTCCAGACGCCCCTGAGAGACTTCCGGCTGATAAGGCGTGTAAGCGGTATACCAGCCTGGATTTTCCAGCATGTTGCGCAGGATAACCGGCGGTAGCTGCACCGCGGTATAGCCCATGCCAATGTACGACGTGAAGCGCTTGTTACGCCCGGCGATGGCTTTTAATTCCGCCAGTGCGGCATATTCGGTTGCCGCCTCGCCAACCTGCGGCGGAGTCGCGAGCTGAATGTCTTTCGGCACAATCTGACCGATCAGCGCGTTTAACGACTCGGCGCCAACCGCATTCAGCATCTCTTGCTGCTGCGCGGCGTCCGGTCCGATGTGGCGTTCAATGAAAGCGCCGCTGTTTTCAAGCTGGCTTAACGTCTGTGTCATGGGCGATGGTTCCTGAAACGTGCAGTGAATCGTGATTGTCTCTAACTCAATTGCCCGGTGGCGCTGACGCTTACCGGGCCTGGATAAAACCGTAGGCCGGATAAACGCAGTGTTATCCGGCACAATCTTATTCGTCTTCCAGTAATGCCTCGTACGCGGTGGCATCCAGCAGGGACTCCAGCTCGCTTTCATTGCTGGCTTTGATTTTAAAGATCCAGCCGCCGGCATACGGCTCGCTGTTGACCAGCTCCGGGGAGTCGCTCAGCACATCGTTTACCGCCACGATCTCGCCGCTTACCGGCGCATAAATGTCGGACGCCGCTTTTACGGACTCCGCCACGGCGCAGTCGTCGCCCGCGCTTACAGTCGCACCGACTTCCGGCAGATCAACAAAAACCATATCGCCCAACAGCTCCTGAGCGTGTTCAGTAATGCCAACGGTGTAAGTGCCGTCAGCTTCTTTACGCAACCATTCGTGTTCTTTGCTGTATTTCAGTTCTGCGGGTACGTTGCTCATCAATCAATCTCCAAAAAAGGATGAATCACGCGACGGCTTTGCCGTTACGCACAAAAACAGGTTTAGTCACTTTTACCGGCATTTCACGGTTACGAATTTGTACAATCGCCGTCTCGCCGATGCCCGCCGGAACGCGCGCCAACGCAATGCTGTAGCCCAACGTTGGGGAAAACGTTCCACTGGTGATAATGCCTTCTTGCTGATTGCCCTGCGCATCGGTAAAACGCACCGGCAGTTCATTACGCAATACGCCTTTCTCGGTCATCACCAGACCGACAAGCTGCTCATGGCCTTTTTCACGCTGCATCTCCAGCGCCTCACGGCCAATAAAGTCGCGATCCGTCGGCTCCCAGGCGATAGTCCAGCCCATGTTGGCCGCCAGCGGAGAGATACCTTCATCCATCTCCTGACCGTACAGGTTCATGCCTGCTTCCAGACGCAGCGTGTCGCGCGCGCCAAGACCGCACGGCTTCACACCCACCTCCATCAGCGCACGCCAGAAATCCGCCGCTTTTTCATTCGGCATGGCGATTTCATAACCCGCTTCGCCGGTATAACCGGTGGTGGCAATAAACAGATCGCCCGCCTGTACGCCGAAGAACGGCTTCATCCCTTTTACCGCGTTACGCTGCGCCTCGGTAAACAGCGTCGCCGCTTTTTCCTGCGCATTCGGCCCCTGTACCGCAATCAGCGACAGGTCGTCACGAACGGTGATGTCGATGGCATAAGGTTCAGCGTGTTGGGTAATCCAGGAGAGGTCTTTTTCGCGGGTGGCGGAGTTAACAACGAGACGGAAGAAATCTTCAGTGAAGTAGTAGACGATGAGGTCATCAATCACCCCGCCCGAGGCATTGAGCATACCGGAATAAAGCGCTTTGCCGGTGATGGTCAGCTTCGCCACGTCGTTGGCCAGCAGATAACGTAGAAACTCTCGTGTGCGGCTACCATGAAGATCGACAATGGTCATATGCGATACATCAAACATCCCGGCATCGGTGCGCACAGCGTGGTGTTCATCAAGCTGGGAGCCGTAATGCAGGGGCATCATCCAGCCATGAAAATCGACCATGCGGGCGCCGCATAGCGTGTGTTGTTCGTACAAAGGCGTCTGTTGGGCCATCTTTTCCTCGTTGAATTAGCGGGGGCTAACAACCATTTTCATGGGAAATCTTCGCCACGAAACCTGGCATCGACGCCCTTTTTCCTGCGCCGACGCAAACGTTCTCTTGCTCCTGAACTTACCACCGAACCGGACGCTAAACCATAAGGCTGAATTTACCATCACATTAGCTTATGACTAAAAAACGCCAAAACCCTATCAGCACAAAAAACCACTATCACGATAAATGACCGCCATAAAAAGGAGGCTGATACGATTTACCCCGACATGAATTAATATTAAATGCGGAAAAAATGTCGAAAGTCGCGTTCGCCAAAAATAGTAGCATTAGAAAATATAATGCGAAATAAGCGGTGAAATTAGATTATTTCAAATGAGGATAGCCCCCCGGCGCGATGGCCGGGAAAGCAAAGTGTGACGGGTTTCAAACTCTTGCCGGCGTGCAGTCAGACGCTTAACGAAGCCATTGCGGAAGGTCGTTTAGTCCCATCGCCTGGCGAAGCAGTTGGGGTTTGACGCCGGGGAGCGTATCGACCAGTTTCAGCCCGATGTCGCGCAGCAATTTTTTCGCCGGGTTTTCTCCGGCAAACAGGTCACGAAAACCTTGCATCCCGGCAAGCATCATCGCCGCGCTATGTTTACGGCTACGCTCATAACGACGAAGATAAAGATGTTGGCCAATGTCTTTGCCCTGGCGCTGAAGCCGGCGCAGATCGTCCACCAGTTCGGCCGCGTCCATAAAGCCGAGGTTGACGCCTTGTCCTGCCAGCGGATGGATGGTGTGCGCAGCATCGCCGACCAGCGCCAGACGATGCGCGGCAAACTGGCGAGCATAGCGGCCCGTCAGCGGAAAAACCTGTCGTTCGCTTTCCACACGGCATAAGCCCAGCCGATTATCGAAGGCGATAGTCAACGCCTGGTTAAACGCCTCGTCGCCGCTCTGTTGCATACGCTCCGCATCCTGCGGAGAAAGCGACCAGACAATAGAACATAGATGCGGATCGCTTAACGGCAAAAACGCCAGAATACCTTCACCATGAAACACCTGGCGAGCAACCGCGCCATGTGGCTCTTCGGTGCGGATAGTCGCTACCAGCGCATGGTGTCGGTAGTCCCAGAAGGTTAAGGGAATATCCGCTTTGTTACGCAGCCAGGAGTTGGCGCCATCCGCGGCAATCACCAGACGCGCGGTTAACATCGCGCCGTCTTTTAAGGTCAGGAAGGCATCGTTCTCTCCCCAGGCGACCTGCTGTAACTCCGCTGGCGCCATTAAGGTGATATCCGCTGCTTGCTGCGCTTTTTGCCACAGTGCGTAGTGAATGACGCTGTTTTCAACAATATGCCCCAGATGGCTATATCCCATGCTTGCGTCATCAAACGTAATACGGCCAAAGCTGTCTTTATCCCAGACTTCCATACCGTGGTAGCAACTTGCCCGCCGCGCCACAATGTTTGACCATACGCCAAGACGGGTAAGCAGTTTTTCGCTGGCGGCATTAATCGCCGACACCCGAAGCTGAGGCGGCACATCGTTCGCCAACGGCTGGGGGACAACGTGATCCAGTACCGCAACGCGCAAACCGCTCCCCTGCAAGCCGCAGGCGACAGCCAGTCCCACCATGCCTCCGCCAACTATTGCTACATCAACACTTTGCACTATTTACTCCTGGTCAAATGACGCCTTTCGTAGGTCTGATAAGCGAAACGCCATCAGGCCTTGTACAGCTCCTGCCGGATGGCGGCTTACGGTTAACTTATCGCGCGACCCAGCCAAGCGTACGCTGTGCCAACGCATCGCGCGCAGGCGGTAATAACTCCATCGCCATTAAACCGATATTGCGCCCAATAACCAGCGGCGCCCAACGATTTGCAAACAGATGGACCAGACTGTTCGTTACGCCAATCGTCGTATCCCGGTCAACCTGACGACGCTGCTGATAGCGCGATAACACGTGCCAGGCGCCAATATCCTCGCCCGCATTCTGTGCCGCGACCAGCGTTTCCGCCAGACTCATGACATCGCGCAGACCGAGATTAAACCCTTGTCCGGCGATAGGATGCAACGTCTGCGCCGCATTGCCGACCACGACAGTTCGGTGAGTAAACGCTTTCGCCGCCGCAGTAAGAGCAAGCGGATACGCGCTGCGCTTACCCGCCTGGGTAATTCGCCCCAGCCGCCAGCCGAACGCGGCCTGCAACGCATAACAGAACTGCGCGTCAGACCAGCTCAGCACCTCATCGCGCTGGTCGAGCGGGTGACACCAAACCAGCGAACATCGGCCGTGCGACATCGGCAACATCGCCAGCGGGCCATGGGGGGTAAAACGTTCAAAGGCGCGTCCCTGATGCGGGATAGCGGTCGCGACATTCGCTATCACCGCTAACTGTTCATAAGGCTCCTGACGCCAGTCAACGCCGCAGGCTGATGCCAGCGCGGAGTGGGTACCGTCAGCCGCCACCAGAACGCTGCCAGTTATCACATTGCCGTTTTCCAGAGTGACGTTAACCTGCTGCTGGGTACGCGACACGCTGGCTACGCGCTCCGGGCAGTGCAGCGTAACGCCCGGCGCTTTACGCAAGAGCGCAAACAGACGCAGCCCGATATCATGCAGCTCCGCAACGTGACCCAACGCAGCCAGGCTGTAATCCTGCGCGTCGAGAGTCACAAATCCGGCATGTCCGCGATCGCTGACGTGTACGGTATTGATTGCCGTTGCGCAATCGGAAATCGCCTGCCAGACGCCAATTCGCGCCAGTTGCTGGCAAGTCCCCGCCGCCAGCGCAATCGCTCTGGCGTCAAAGCCGGGATGACCGTCGGCTTCAGGCGCTTTCGCTTCAATCAGATGTACCGGCAACGTCCCATGACTGAACTGAGAGATAGCCAGCGCCAGCGTCGCGCCTGCCATGCCGCCGCCAACGATAATGACGCTCATTGCTGTCGCGCCGCCGCCATTAACGCTTCAATGTCATCCGCCTTCTTCACAACGCCAGCGGTCAGGTTTTCATTACCGGTTTCGGTAATGACAATGTCATCTTCAATTCGAACGCCAATGCCGCGATACGCTTCCGGCACGTCGGCATCCGGCGCGATATAGAGGCCTGGCTCTACGGTCAGCACCATGCCCGGCTCCAGGATGCGGGAGCGATCCGGCCCATAAACGCCAACATCGTGAACATCCAGCCCCAGCCAGTGGCTCAAGCCATGCATAAAGAAAGGACGATGCGCGTTTTCAGTAACCAGTTGATCGACCTCTCCTCGTAAAATCCCCAGCTTCACCAGCCCGGTGATCATGATGCGCACCACTTCGCCGGTCACTTCCTGAATGGAGGTACCTGGACGGAACAGGCGCAGACTGGTCTCCAGCGATTCCAGAACGATGTCATAAATTTCACGCTGAGCCGGCGTGAATTTGCCATTCACCGGGAAAGTACGCGTGATGTCGCCCGCGTAACCTTTGTATTCACAGCCCGCGTCGATAAGCACTAAATCGCCATCGCGCATTTCACTTTCGTTTTCAGTGTAATGCAGGATACAGCCATTTTCGCCGCTGCCGACAATGGTGTTATAGGAGGGATAGCGCGCGCCGTGGCGATTAAATTCGTGGTGAATCTCACCCTCCAGCTGATACTCAAACATCCCCGGACGGCATTTTTCCATCGCACGGATATGCGCCAACGCGCTGATTTCCCCGGCGCGGCGCATGACAGCAATCTCTTCCGGCGATTTGAACAGACGCATCTCATGAACGACTGGTCGCCAGTCGGTTAGGGTGGCCGGCGCGGTCAGATTCTGACGTGAGCCTTTACGCAACTTCTCCAGCGCCGCCAGAACAATCTCGTCGGCATATGCATATTGGCCCTGCGCGTGGTACACCACGTCCAGACCGTTAAGCAACTGAAAGAGTTGCTGGTTGATTTCGCTAAACGCCAGCGCCCGGTCAACGCCCAGTTTTTCCGGCGCGGCATCCTGCCCTAAACGGCGACCAAACCAGATTTCCGCCGTCAGGTCGCGAACGCGGTTGAACAAAACGCTGTGGTTGTGGGTGTCATCACTCTTAATCAGTACCAGCACGGCTTCCGGTTCGTTAAAACCGGTGAAATACCAGAAGTCGCTACTCTGACGATACGGATATTCACTGTCTGCGCTGCGCGTCGCCTCCGGCGCGGCAAAGATCAGCGCGGCGCTGCCGGGCTGCATTTGCGCCAGTAACGCCTGGCGACGGCGTTGGTATTCCTGCTGAGTCATGACATGGCCTCCATTTCGTTTTGTTCTTAGTGTAGCGTCGGTTTACGCACTTCCGGCGCAGTCGGCTGTTGGCGCGTGAAAGTGTCATGACATAACAGCGCCGCAACACGGACATATTCGATGATCTCTTCGAGCGACATCTCCAGCTCTTCCTGATCTTCGCTCTCATCATAGCCAAGCTGCGCAATATTACGCAGGTCATCGATCGCTTCACCCGTTTCGTCGGTGACTTTATCAAGTTTAGGCTGCGTTACGCCGAGGCCAAGCAGAAAGTGGTTAACCCATCCGGCCAGCGCATCCGCGCGATCAAACACGCTGACATCATCGCCTTCAGGCAGATAAAGCTGAAAAAGAAAACCGTCGTCTTCCAGCGCATCGCTGGTCGCCGCGTGCATTTTACGCAGCGCCTGAGCAAGCTCATGCCCGAAGGCCAAACCTTCGTTCGTCAGGTCGTGAAGCAGCGGCTGCCATGAGCTGTCGTTGTTGCCGCCGCAAATCATCCCGCTGATTAAACCATGCATTTCAGCCGGGGTCAGACCGGCCCCTTGTTGATTCAAAAACTGGTTTATTTCGTTGTAACCAGGCATTTCGTTCTGTATAGACATAAGCATTCGTCATCAAAGGGAGGATATTCATGATATGCTACCACTTTGGACCCTGGTGAACCAGAAAAGGGCTTGTATCTTCACATCAGGGTAGCTATAGTGTCGCCCCTTCGCGGACCATGGGTCTGGAGACGAAGGCAGCGCAGTCAATCAGCAGGAAGGTGGCATGTCTGCACAACCCGTCGATATCCAAATTTTTGGCCGTTCACTGCGAGTGAATTGCCCGCCTGACCAAAGGGATGCGTTGAATCAGGCTGCGGACGATCTGAATCAGCGGTTGCAAGATCTGAAAGTTCGCACTAGAGTCACAAATACTGAGCAGTTGGTTTTCATTGCCGCATTGAATATCAGCTATGAGTTAACTCAGGAAAAAGCGAAGACCCGCGACTACGCGGCGAGCATGGAACAACGTATTCGGATGCTCCAACAGACCATCGAACAGGCGTTGCTTGATCAGGGTCGCATAACCGAAAAAACGGGCCAAAACTTTGAATAACACTTTTCGCTTTACTATGGTAAAGTGATTGTGAAAACAGAATTTCTCTGAGATGTTTGCAAGCGGGCCAGTCCCCTGAGCCGATATTTCATACCACAAGAATGTGGCGCTCCGCGGTTGGTGAGCATGCTCGGTTCGTCCGAGAAGCCTTAAAACTGTGACGACACATTCACCTTGAACCAAGGGTTCAAGGGTTACAGCCTGCGGCGGCATCTCGGAGATTCCCCTTCTGACTGGCGACAGCCATGACGCAACTTCCCGAACTCTCTCTATCACGACAAGAAATCCGACGAATGATTCGGCAACGTCGCCGTGCGCTTACCTGCGATCAGCAACAACAATATGGTCAGCAAGCCGCAGCCCGAATGCTCAGCTTTCCCCCCGTCGTGATGGCGCACACTGTCGCCGCGTTTCTCTCCTTTGATGGCGAACTCGACACCCGGCCGCTGATAGAACAGCTATGGCGAGCGGGCAAGCGCGTCTACCTTCCGGTTCTTCATCCCTTCAGCCCTGGCAACCTACTATTCCTGCACTATCATCCGCAGAGTGAGCTGGTGACCAACCGCTTAAAGATCCAGGAGCCACGGCTTAATGTACGCGACGTATTGCCACTGTCAAAGCTGGATGTGCTGGTCACGCCATTAGTGGCGTTTGACGAAGACGGGCAGCGTTTAGGCATGGGCGGCGGTTTTTATGATCGCACGCTACAACACTGGCAGTCTTATGGTCTGACGCCAGTCGGCTACGCGCATGATTGTCAGTTAGTGGAAAAGCTGCCGGTTGAAGAGTGGGATATTCCGCTGCCTGCGGTGGTAACGCCGTCGAAAGTCTGGGAATGGTGAAGTAACGCCTTAACCCGCCTACGGTTCAAAATTCGTGTAGGCCCGGTAAGCGTTAGCGCCACCGGGCACGCCGGGCGATCAGTACAGCAGACGGGCGCGAATGGTGCCCGGAATCGCCTTCATCGCCAGCAGCGCTTTCTCCGCCACATCGCCATCGGCTTCTATATCAATCACCACATACCCCATTCGGGCGGAGGTTTGCAGATACTGCGCGGCAATGTTAACGCCCTGCTCGGCAAAGATTTGGTTAAGCGCGGTCAATACGCCCGGACGGTTTTCGTGGATGTGCATCAGGCGACGACCGCCGTGCAGCGGCAGCGACACTTCCGGGAAATTCACCGCGGAAAGCGTCGAGCCGTTATCCGAATATTTAATCAGTTTTCCTGCAACTTCCAGACCGATGTTTTCTTGCGCCTCCTGCGTCGAGCCGCCGATATGCGGCGTCAGGATCACGTTATCGAATTCGCACAGCGGAGAGGTAAACGGATCGCTATTAGTGGCTGGTTCCGTCGGGAAGACGTCGATAGCCGCCCCCGCCAGATGTTTCGTCGCCAGCGCGTCGCACAACGCGGGGATATCCACCACCGTACCGCGCGCGGCGTTAATCAGCAGCGAACCGGGCTTCATCAGGGCTATCTCTTTCGCGCCCATCATATTCTTGGTGGAGGCGTTTTCAGGGACGTGCAGACTGACCACATCGCTCATATTCAGCAATTCAGACAGGTGCTGCACCTGGGTTGCATTACCGAGCGGCAGTTTATTTTCAATATCATAGAAATAGACATGCATCCCCAGCGATTCCGCCAGAATACCCAACTGCGTTCCAATATGGCCGTAACCGATAATGCCAAGCTTTTTACCGCGCGCTTCGAACGACCCCGCCGCCAGTTTATTCCATACGCCGCGATGCGCTTTGGCGTTCGCCTCCGGTACGCCGCGCAGCAGCAGCAATAGCTCGCCAATCACCAGCTCCGCCACGGAACGGGTATTCGAGAATGGCGCGTTAAAGACCGGAATACCGCGTTTTGCCGCCGCATTTAAATTCACCTGGTTGGTGCCAATGCAAAAACAGCCAATCGCCACCAGCTTCTCTGCGGCGTTAATCACTTCCTCTGTCAGATGAGTACGGGATCGCAAACCGATGAAGTGGGCATCGCGGATGGACGCTTTCAACTGTTCAGCGTCCAGCGCGCCCTTGTGATATTCAATGTTGGTGTAACCTGCCGCACGAAGGCTTTCCAGCGCCTTTTGATGCACCCCTTCAACCAGCAGAAATTTAATTTTATCTTTCTCCAGCGATACCTTTGCCATTTCCCCGATCCTGTTTTTTTTGCCATCTGATGTTGTGTGTGGATTTGCATCCGTCCTTCAACATATCAAAAAAAATTATCACGGCAATATGAACGTTTGCGCCAGCGTCGCGAAGGAATCGCATACAGCGGGAAATAGCAGATGAAAATACCAGGAATAACTTTTTCTTTGGAGGGATCGGCAGGGCAAACGATTAAACGTGATACATGTCACCAAATTTGCCCTGACCGAATTTTTTACGCGGCAGGAAATGCGTCTGACGGGATCATTTTACGATGGTTTTCACCCCGTCCGGCGTGCCGATCAGTGCGACATCGGCGCCACGGTTGGCGAACAGCCCCACGGTCACGACGCCCGGAATCGCGTTAATGGCATTTTCCAGCGCGATGGGATCAAGGATTTCCATACCATAAACATCCAGAATCACGTTGCCGTTATCCGTGACCACGCCCTGACGGTACTCCGGACGGCCGCCCAGCTTTACCAGTTGACGAGCGACCGCGCTGCGCGCCATCGGAATCACTTCGACCGGCAATGGGAATTTGCCAAGAATATCCACCTGTTTAGAGGCATCCGCAATACAGATAAATTTCTCCGCCACGGAAGCAATAATTTTCTCACGGGTTAATGCCGCGCCGCCGCCTTTGATCATCTGCATATGACCGTTGATTTCATCCGCGCCGTCGACATAGATGCCCAGGCTATCCACTTCGTTGAGATCAAACACATGGATACCGAGGCCTTTGAGTTTTTCCGTCGAGGCGTCCGAGCTGGAGACCGCGCCTTCAATCTGGCCTTTCATTGTGCCCAGCGCATCAATAAAGTGTGCGGCTGTTGAACCTGTACCAACGCCCACAATGGTGCCGGGCTGTACATACTGAAGTGCCGCCCATCCTACCGCTTTTTTCAGTTCATCCTGCGTCATAGATCGTTTCGCCTGTGGTGTGAAAATTCAGCCGCATTATAGAACATTGTCGGGAAAAATATTCGTGTCCGTACACAGGCTGCGGATTTCATCTGTATCGACGGCAAATTTATGTCATAGTGCGAAAAAAAATATCAGGAGCATGACACAACAATGAAACGTCCGGACTACAGAACACTACAGGCGCTGGATGCCGTGATACGTGAACGAGGATTCGAGCGCGCTGCCCAGAAACTGTGCATCACGCAATCCGCCGTCTCACAGCGCATAAAACAGCTTGAGAATATGTTCGGACAACCGCTGTTGGTGCGTACCGTCCCTCCTCGCCCCACGGAGCAAGGGCAAAAATTACTGGCTCTGCTGCGTCAGGTTGAACTGCTGGAAGAGGAGTGGCTGGGCGATGAGCAAACCGGCTCCACGCCACTATTGCTGTCACTGGCGGTTAACGCCGACAGTCTGGCGACCTGGCTGCTTCCGGCGCTGGCGCCAGTGCTGGCGGACTCCCCTATCCGTCTCAATTTACAGGTGGAAGATGAAACGCGCACGCAAGAACGTCTGCGTCGCGGCGAGGTGGTGGGCGCGGTGAGTATCCAGCATCAGGCGCTGCCCAGTTGCCTGGTGGATAAACTGGGCGCGCTCGACTATCTGTTTGTCGCGTCACCACCGTTTGCCGAGCGCTATTTCCCCAATGGCGTTACCCGTGCGTCTCTACTGAAAGCGCCCGCCGTCGCATTCGACCATCTGGATGATATGCATCAGGCCTTTTTACAACAGAATTTTGATCTGCCGCCCGGCAGCGTGCCGTGCCATATCGTTAATTCCTCCGAAGCGTTTGTACAGCTCGCGCGTCAGGGCACGACCTGCTGCATGATCCCTCACTTGCAGATTGAGAAAGAGCTGGAAAGCGGCGAGTTGATCAACTTAACGCCTGGTTTGTTACAACGCCGGATGCTTTACTGGCACCGCTTTGCCCCGGAAAGCCGGATGATGCGCAAAGTGACCGACGCGCTGCTGGAGTACGGGCACAAGGTGCTGCGTCAGGATTAGCCTCTCTTATTAATGCCGGATGGCGGCGTGAACGCCTTATCCGGCCTGCATGACCCATTATTCCCCCATCACTTCTTTGAAATTCATCACAAAATCATTACGTTCAGGCGGCAAAAAACGACGCGCCATTGGCTATTTTTTGCTGGCGACAAGGCGATTCAAAACGCTCACCGTATTAGCAAATCTTCATTTCATTGCGTAATACGGAGCAAAAAATGGCTAATTTGCAGGCGTGGCAAACGCTCGCCAATAAAGAGCTAAGTCGGCGGGAAAAAACCGTCGAATCGTTGATACGGCAAACGGCGGAAGGTATTGCCGTTAAACCGCTGTATACTGAAGCCGACCTTGATAATCTGGAAGTCACCGGTACGCTACCCGGTCTGCCGCCTTACGTGCGCGGTCCGCGCGCCACCATGTACACCGCCCAGCCATGGACCATTCGCCAGTATGCCGGATTCTCCACCGCCAAAGAGTCCAACGCCTTTTATCGTCGCAACCTCGCCGCCGGGCAAAAAGGCCTTTCCGTCGCTTTTGATCTGGCCACCCACCGTGGTTATGACTCCGATAACCCGCGCGTGGCGGGCGATGTCGGTAAAGCCGGCGTGGCGATTGATACCGTTGAAGATATGAAAGTGCTGTTCGACCAGATTCCGCTGGATAAGATGTCCGTATCGATGACGATGAACGGCGCAGTATTGCCGATAATGGCGTTTTATATCGTCGCAGCGCAGGAACAAGGCGTCGCGCCAGAACAGCTCACCGGGACCATACAAAACGACATTTTGAAAGAGTATCTGTGCCGTAACACCTATATCTATCCGCCAAAACCGTCCATGCGTATTATCGCCGACATCATCGCCTGGTGCTCCGGGAACATGCCGCGCTTTAACACGATCAGCATCAGCGGCTACCACATGGGCGAAGCCGGCGCGGACTGTGTGCAACAAGTGGCGTTTACCCTGGCGGACGGTATCGAATACATTAAAGCCGCCCTTTCCGCCGGGCTGAAAATTGACGATTTCGCTCCGCGCCTGTCGTTCTTTTTCGGCATCGGCATGGACCTGTTTATGAATGTCGCCATGCTGCGCGCCGCACGCTATCTGTGGAGCGAGGCAGTGAGCGGTTTCGGCGCGACCAATCCCAAATCGCTGGCGCTACGTACCCATTGCCAGACTTCCGGCTGGAGCCTGACCGAGCAGGACCCTTATAACAACGTCATTCGCACCACCATTGAAGCGCTCGGCGCCACGCTTGGCGGCGCCCAGTCGCTGCATACTAACGCCTTTGACGAAGCGCTCGGCCTGCCAACCGATTTTTCGGCGCGTATCGCCCGTAATACGCAGATCATTATTCAGGAGGAGTCGGCGATCTGCCGCACCGTCGATCCGCTGGCGGGCTCATATTACGTCGAGTCGCTCACCGATCAGATCGTCAAGCAGGCCAGAGCAATTATCCAACAGATCGACGCGGCGGGCGGCATGGCGAAGGCGATCGAGGCCGGATTACCGAAGCGGATGATCGAAGAAGCCTCCGCCCGCGAGCAGTCGCTCATCGACCAGGGCGAGCGCGTTATCGTCGGCGTCAACAAATACAAGCTGGAAAAAGAAGACGAAACGGCAGTACTGGAAATTGATAACGTGAAGGTGCGCGACGAGCAGATCGCCGTGCTGGAACGCATCCGCGCTACTCGCGATAACCGTGCGGTGAACGCGGCTCTGGAAGCGCTGACTCACGCGGCGCAGCATCATGAAAACCTGCTGGCCGCCGCCGTCGAGGCCGCCCGCGTCCGCGCCACGCTGGGGGAAATCTCCGATGCGCTGGAAGCGGCGTTTGATCGCTATCTGGTGCCCAGCCAGTGCGTGACCGGCGTGATTGCGCAAAGCTATCATCAGTCCGATAAGTCTGCCGGTGAGTTTGACGCCATTGTTGCGCAAACTCAGCAATTTCTCGCTGACACCGGCCGCCGTCCGCGCATCCTGATCGCCAAGATGGGCCAGGACGGCCACGATCGCGGAGCAAAAGTGATCGCCAGCGCCTATTCCGATCTCGGTTTCGATGTCGATCTCAGCCCTATGTTCTCTACTCCGGACGAGATCGCCCGCCTGGCGGTGGAAAATGACGTTCATGTCATAGGCGCCTCATCGCTGGCCGCCGGTCATAAAACGTTAATTCCGGAGCTGATGGCGGCACTCAAAAAATGGGGCCGCGAAGACATCTGCGTGGTGGCGGGCGGTGTGATCCCGCCGCAGGACTACGCTTTCCTTAAAGCACATGGCGTGGCGGCAATTTATGGCCCCGGTACGCCGATGCTGGAGAGCGTACGCGATGTTCTGGCCCGGATTAGCCAGCATCATGATTAACGATACCACGCTGATGGACGCCGTCACGCGCCTGCGTCAGGGCGATCGCGCCACGCTCGCGCAGGCGATGACGCTGATCGAAAGCAGCCATCCTCGTCATCAGGAACTTAGCGCGCGTCTGCTGGATGCCGTTATGCCTTTTACCGGTAACGCTCTGCGGCTGGGGATCACCGGAACGCCGGGTGCCGGAAAAAGCACGTTTCTGGAAGCCTTCGGCGTGTTGTTGATTCGCCAGAACTTACGCGTGGCCGTTATTGCCGTCGATCCCAGCAGCCCGGTAAGCGGCGGCAGTATTCTTGGCGATAAAACCCGAATGACGGCGCTTTCGCGATCGGACGCGGCGTTTATTCGTCCCGTTCCTTCCGGCGGACATCTGGGCGGCGCCTGTCTGCGCGCGCGGGAGCTGATATTGCTGTGCGAAGCGGCAGGCTATGACATCGTCATCGTCGAAACCGTGGGCGTCGGCCAGTCGGAAACGGAAGTCGCCAATATGGTGGACTGTTTTATTACGCTACAGATCGCCGGCGGCGGCGATGATCTGCAGGGGATTAAAAAAGGCATTATGGAGATGGCGGATCTGATCGTCATCAATAAGGATGATGGCGATAATCGCGGCAATGTGGCTATCACCCGCCATATGTATGAAAGCGCGCTGCATATCCTGCGCCGCAAGTATGCCGAATGGCAGCCGCAGGTTCTAACCTGTAGCGCCCTGCAAAATCGCGGAGTCGACCAGGTATGGCAAGCCCTCTGTGATTTCCGCTCTACCCTTGCCGCCAGCGGCCGTCTGGAGCAGGTACGCCGTCAGCAGGCGCTTCACTGGTTACAGCAACAAACGAAAGAACAGACGTTGCATATGCTGTTTGCCCGCCCCGATTTTGCGCGCTACTTCCAGCACACGTTACAGGCCGTGAAAAACAACGATCTTTCGCCGCGCACCGGTCTGCGGCGCATTAGCGAATTTCTACAGAATCATTACTTTCAATAAAGAGATTATTATGTTTTATCAATATGTTAATGTCGTTATTATTCAAAAAGTCGCGGTCATTGAATTCAATTATGCCCGTAAACTTAACGCCCTGAGCAAAGTCTTTATTGATGATCTGATGCAGGCGCTAAGCGATCTTAATCGTCCAGATATTCGCTGCATTATTCTGCGCGCGCCCAGCGGCGCAAAAGTCTTTTCCGCAGGCCATGATATTCATGAATTGCCCAGCGGACGGCGCGATCCGCTGTCTTATGACGATCCGCTACGTCAGATCACCCGCCTGATCCAGAAGTATCCCAAGCCGGTGATCTCAATGGTGGAGGGCAGCGTCTGGGGCGGCGCGTTTGAGATGATCATGAGCTCCGATCTGATCATCGCCGCCAGCACTTCCACTTTCTCCATGACGCCGGTGAATCTTGGCGTACCGTACAACCTGGTCGGCATTCATAACCTGACCCGCGATGCGGGATTCCATATCGTTAAGGAGCTGATTTTTACCGCGTCGCCAATTACTGCCCAGCGCGCGCTGGCGGTCGGCATTCTTAACCATGTCGTTGAAGCCGACGAACTGGAAGATTTCACGTTACAGATGGCGCACCATATTTCAGAAAAAGCGCCGTTGGCCATTGCAGTGATAAAAGAAGAGCTACGGGTGCTGGGCGAAGCGCACACCATGAATTCTGATGAGTTTGAACGCATTCAGGGAATGCGGCGCGCCGTTTATGACAGTGAGGATTATCAGGAAGGAATGAACGCTTTTCTGGAAAAACGTAAACCCCATTTCGTGGGGCACTGAGGGTGAGGATCGCGCGATGAAAGTCTCCTGGTCAACAATGAGCGCCGATGACGCGGCGGAAATCATTCAGCATAACGATATGGTGGCGTTCAGCGGCTTTACCCCCGCCGGTTCGCCCAAAGCGCTGCCTGCCGCGATCGCCAGACGCGCCAATGCGCTGCACCAGATGCGGCAGCCTTTCCAGATTCGATTATTAACGGGCGCGTCTATCAGCGCCGCCGCCGACGATGCGCTGTCGGAGGCTGACGCAGTCTCCTGGCGTGCCCCCTATCAGACCTCAACCGGCCTGCGCCAAAAAATTAATCAGGGGCAGGTAAAGTTTGTCGATCTGCATCTGAGCGAAGTCGCGCAGATGGTTAACTACGGCTTTTTTGGCGACATCGACGTGGCCGTTATCGAAGCTACAGCCATTACCAGCGATGGGCGCGTCTGGCTGTCCAGCGGTATCGGCAATGCGCCGACCTGGCTGCTGCGGGCCCAAAAAGTGATCATCGAACTGAATCACTATCATAGCCCGCGCGTCGCCGAACTGGCCGATATCGTCATTCCCGGCGCGCCGCCGCGGCGCAACAGCGTCGCTATTTTTCATGCGCTGGATCGGGTCGGTCATCAGTACGTACAGATCGATCCGCGCAAAATTGTCGCAGTGGTAGAAACGAATCTTCCCGATGCCGGCAACGTGCTGGACAACGCCAGCCCCATCTGCCAGCAGATTGCCGATAATGTGGTTACGTTTCTGCTTAATGAGATGGCGCAGGGGCGCATCCCGGCAGAATTTTTACCGCTGCAAAGCGGCGTGGGCAACATCAACAATGCGGTGATGGCGCGACTTGGCGAAAACCCGGATATTCCGTCCTTTATGATGTATTCCGAAGTGTTGCAGGAGTCTGTGGTGCATCTGCTGGAGACAGGCAAAATCACTGGCGCCAGCGCCTCCAGCCTGACGGTTTCCGCCGACTCGCTGCAAAAGATTTACGATAATATGGATTTCTTCGCCAGCCGTATCGTGCTGCGTCCGCAAGAGATCTCCAATAATCCGGAAATTATCCGGCGGCTTGGCGTTATTGCGCTGAATGTCGGCCTGGAGTTTGACATCTACGGACATGCCAACTCCACGCATGTCGCCGGCGTGAATCTGATGAACGGTATCGGCGGCAGCGGCGATTTTGAGCGTAATGCTTACCTCTCTCTCTTTATGGCGCCGTCTGTCGCCAAAGGCGGAAAAATTTCCACCATTGTGCCGATGTGCAGCCATGTCGATCACAGCGAGCACAGCGTTAAAGTGATCATTACCGAACAGGGTATTGCCGATCTACGCGGCCTCTCCCCTCTGCAACGCGCGCATACCATTATTGACCGCTGCGCGCACCCGCTTTACCGCGACTATTTGCGCCGTTATCTGGAAAACGCGCCCGGTGGTCATATTCACCACGACCTTAGTCACGCTTTTGATCTTCATCGTAACCTGCTGGAAACCGGATCAATGCTCGGTTAGTTCGTCCCCGTCGCGATCTTCGGCGATATGCCGGAGCATCGTGGCGGTATGGCGATAGTTTTTCAATGAATACAGATATTCCTGCATGTACATTGGGCTGTGCGGCGCATCAAAATATTTCAGTTTTGCCGGATTCACCAGCCGCCAGGCGAAATACGGAATAACCGTCAGGAACTGACCGCGCTCCACCGCGCTTATTTTGGCCATAAAGCTATAAGGACGGTAAATCACGGTAGGGTTGATACCGCAGGGCCGCATGTAGGCGTCCAGCATCGCCTCGAAATTGGCCCGGTTCTGGAAACGCATTTGCAGCCAGGGCAGCTCGCGCAGCAGATCCTGCGGCTGCTTATCTTCATACCGTCGGGAAACCAGAAAGCCAAGACGCAGCGGCGGCAGTTCACTAATCGTTAAATTTTCCAGTTCCTGCACGCGCGCCGATACATGCTGAGGCGAAATAATAAAGTCGAGCTGCCTGTCGAACAGGTTATCAATTACGCCATTTTCGCTAAATTCAACGGCCTGCGCCGTCACACCGTCATATTTGTCGCCCAGGCTAATCAACTGATCGAAAATAATGGTTGGATACGTATTATCGATGCCTATCGCGAGATTACGCGAACGGTGTCCCGCGTTATGAATCTCATTATCGATGGCCGATAAACGTTGATAGATGGGAAAGAGTTTTTGATAAAGTTCCTGCCCCGCTTTATTCAGGCTGATACTGTTATCTTTACGGGTAAATAACGTATAGCCCATTTGATCCTCCAGCGCGGCGATGCTTTTACCGAAAGGCGAAGCCGTCATGTGGATTTTCTCCGCCGCCCTGGCGATATTATTGGTCTGCGCCAACAGTATGAAATTGCGCATTTTTTTAGAAATAAAGATATCCATAGTCACCTCAGAAAATCACTATGGTCTATCCTCTTTCCGCGGGAAAAAAAGACTGAATGCCAGGTCGCAGTTTTACAGTTGCTCACACAAAAACGACAAGAACACTGTGGGAAAACGCGGCCTGGAAGCGCCCAGGCCGGGCGAGATTACTGCGTGCTGGTGGCCGTTGCTGGCGTCTGCCCTGTTCCAGGTTCAAGCTGGAATACCACATCGACCTGATCGTCGAACTGAATGGTCGGCTGCTCGTAAGTTTCCTGCGCGGATACCGGCGCAGCCTCTGCGGCTTTCATCATTCGCACCACCGGACTCGGCTGATAATTAGAGACATGGTAACGAACGCTGTAAACCGGCCCTAATTTGCTGTTAAAACCGGCTGCCAGCGCTTGCGCCTGATGAATCGCGTCATCAATGGCGGCTTTGCGGGCCTTGTCTTTATAGGCATCCGGCTGCGCCACGCCCAGCGATACTGAACGAATCTCGTTCAGACCCGCCTTCAGCGCGCCGTCCAGCAGCGAGTTGAGTTTATCTAACTGACGCAGCGTCACCTCAACGGTTCGCACCGCGCGATACCCTTTCAGAATGCTTTTACCGTTTTGGTAATCATAATCCGGTTGCGTGCGCAGATTCGCCGCGCTAATGTCTTTTTTCGCAATCTGATTTTGCTCGAGGAAGGAAAGATACTGCGCCACGCGCTCATCGGCCTGCTTCTTCGCCGTCGCCGCATCCTTCGCCGCGACATTCACTTCAATCGCTAAGGTGGCGATATCAGGCACAGCATCGACACTTGCCGTACCGGAAGTCACGATGTGCGGGCCTTCCGGCAATTCGCTTGCCTGCGCCGACATTGCACTTAAACCCACTAATGCCGCCAGGGCCATCACTTTGAACTTCACAGTCTCTCCTCCATATTGCAGTCATTGCCCTGATATACAGGGCACATGCAGGCAAGCTTAGCGGATATCGGCCTGTTGTCCATCAGACAACGCTTAGTTGAAAAGCGCGTGCATATGCGCGACGCCTTCCCGCGCCAGTTGGAAGGCGATAAGCCACATCACGACCCCAACCAGG
Organism: Salmonella enterica subsp. houtenae serovar Houten; assembly: GCA_900478215.1. NCBI lineage: Bacteria > Pseudomonadati > Pseudomonadota > Gammaproteobacteria > Enterobacterales > Enterobacteriaceae > Salmonella > Salmonella enterica. The sequence goes on along the minus strand of LS483478.1, from coordinate 754,769 downwards.
ATGTTGATAATACGCTGGGCTTTCGCCGTACGCAGTCGCGGCGCAAGCCAGGCCGCCAGTAGCGCTAACCCAAAAAACCACAGGAATGACGCGCTAATCGTGCCGAGGGCGAACCAGCGCTTTGGCTCCCTATCCAGTTGCCCGCCGAGACTGCCCAGCACAACAAACGTATCCAGATAAACGTGCGGATTCAGCCACGTTACCGCCAGCATCGTAGCAATAATTTTCCAGCGTCCCTGCTTCATAACCTCGGCGCTGGCCAGCTCCAGATTACTGCTCATTGCCGTTTTCAGCGCGCCAAAACCGTACCATAACAAGAACGCCACCCCGCCCCATGTGACCAGTGCCAGTAACCACGGCGACTGCATCAGCAACGCGCTGCCGCCAAAAATACCGGCGCTAATCAGGACTAAATCACTTAACGCGCAAAGCAGCGCTATCATGAGGTGGTACTGGCGACGAATTCCCTGGTTCATCACAAACGCATTTTGCGGGCCAAGCGGAAGGATCATGGCGGCGCCAAGAGCAAGCCCTTGAAAATAATAAGATATCACGTTAACTACCCTGAACTGATTTTCTTAAAGGCAGACTATAGCGCGGGAATATTATTAGCGGAAATTGATAATTTTAATCACGAATAAGGAAAGCTAATAAAGAGACTGAATAGCGGATGGCAGCTACGCTTATCCGCTCAACAACCAGGGAATGCTGGAGGCGGATAAGCGCAGTGCTGGCAGGCATCGCGGGAGAAAAATTACGCTGCGGCGTTATCTTTCACCCGTTTAAAATTGACGTCCATCTGCGGGTACGGGAAGCTAATACCGGCGGCGTCGAATTCACGTTTAATACGTTCCAGCACGTCCCAGTAGACATTTTGCAGGTCGCTGCTTTTACTCCAGACACGCACCACAAAATTAATCGATGACGCGCCCAGTTCATTCAGACGCACCGTCATTTCGCGATCTTTTAAAATGCGATCGTCGGACTCGATAATTGTCGTTAACAGTTGTTTTACCTGATCAATATCCGAATCGTAGGCCACGCCAATAATGAATTCGTTACGGCGAACCGGCTCACGAGAATAGTTGATGATATTTCCCGCGATAATTTTGCCATTCGGAATTACAATAATTTTGCCGTCTACCGCGCGCATTGTCGTGGAAAAAATTTGCACGTTCAGTACCGTACCGGCAATGCCGCCCAAATCGACATACTCACCGGCGCGGAACGGACGAAACATAACCAGCAATACCCCAGCGGCGAGGTTAGAGAGCGATCCCTGTAATGCCAGACCAACGGCTAAACCGGCGGCGCCCAGGACGGCAATAACCGAGGCGGTTTGAACCCCCACGCGACCCAGAGCCGCAATCAGCGTAAAAGCGATAACCGCATAGCGCACCAGTGCTGAAAGAAAGTCAGCCACTGTCGCATCAATATGACGCGCACGCATCAGACGATTCACCGTATTGGAGATCACGCGCGCCACAATCAACCCGATGATGATAATGGCAAGTGCCGCAACAATATTCACGGCATAGCTGAGCAGTAACGCCTGGTTATGTACCAGCCAGGTGCCCGCACCATTTATGCTGTCGACAACATTCAAATCTTCCATTCAATATTCCTTGGTCATAGCAAAACAAGCAAATGAGATCATTCTCACGAAAAGATCTTATTAAAGGTAAACAAAAACAGGGGAATATGCCATTTTTCGGCATCATCCAAAAAAAGACAAGCGCACAGTGGCAGGCCGGATAAAAACACTAACGTCGCGCTCCGGTCATGGGGATAAAAAAATGGCTTCCCGAGGGAAGCCATTTCAATCAGCAGACTACATTACAGAACGTCAATCGCGTTCAGTTCTTTAAATGCTTTTTCCAGACGAGCGATCATCGAAGTCTGGCCAGCACGCAGCCATACGCGCGGGTCATAGTATTTTTTGTTCGGCTGATCTTCACCTTTCGGGTTGCCCAGTTGACCTTGCAGATACGCTTCGTTTTCTTTGTAGTAGTTCAGAACACCTTCCCAGGTCGCCCATTGGGTATCGGTATCAATGTTCATTTTCACTACGCCGTAGCTTACGGAGTCTTTGATTTCCTGAGCAGTAGAACCGGAACCGCCGTGGAAGACGAAGTTCAGGCTGTTGTGCGGCAGGTTGTGTTTCTTAGAAACATAGTCCTGAGAATCACGCAGAATGGTCGGGGTCAGAACCACGTTACCCGGCTTGTAAACGCCGTGTACGTTACCGAAGGAAGCGGCAATGGTGAAACGCGGGCTGATTTTGCTCAGCTCGGTGTACGCGTAATCAACGTCTTCCGGCTGGGTGTACAGGGCAGAAGCGTCCATGTGGCTGTTGTCCACGCCATCTTCTTCACCACCGGTGCAACCCAGTTCGATCTCCAGAGTCATGTCGATTTTGGACATGCGCGCCAGGTATTTGGAGCAGATTTCGATGTTTTCGTGCAGGGACTCTTCAGACAGGTCAATCATGTGGGAAGAGAACAGCGGCTTGCCGGTAGCCGCGAAGTGTTTTTCACCCGCGTCCAACAGACCGTCGATCCACGGCAACAGTTTCTTCGCGCAGTGGTCAGTGTGCAGAATAACCGGAACACCATAATGTTCAGCCATCTGATGAACATGATGCGCGCCAGAGATAGCGCCCAGGATTGCCGCCCCCTGAGGAACGTCAGTTTTCACGCCTTTACCCGCGATAAAGGAAGCGCCGCCGTTGGAGAACTGAACGATGACCGGCGCTTTAACTTTTGCAGCGGTTTCCAGAACAGCGTTGATGGAATCAGTGCCCACGCAGTTAACTGCCGGCAGAGCAAAATTGTTTTCTTTTGCTACCTGGAACACTTTCTGTACGTCATCACCAGTGATCACACCTGGTTTTACGAAATCAAAAATTTTAGACATGTTTCGTTGTCCTGTATCGTCGGGCTTTGGGAATAACACAAGCCGTTCTGCATTACAGAGCGGCTATAAAATCAACGGGCAGGAATCCCTGCCCGTAACGATTACTTCTTAGCGCGCTCTTCGAGCATCGCGACTGCTGGCAGAACTTTACCTTCCACGAATTCGAGGAATGCGCCGCCGCCAGTAGAAATGTAGGAGATTTTGTCAGCAATGCCGAACAGGTCGATTGCCGCCAGGGTATCGCCGCCGCCAGCAATAGAGAAGGCTTCGCTGTCTGCAATCGCATTCGCCACGATTTCAGTCCCTTTACGGAAGTTCGGGAACTCAAACACGCCAACCGGGCCGTTCCACAGAATGGTTTTGGCATTCTTAAGGATGTCAGCCAACTGCTGAGCGGAAGCGTCGCCGATATCCAGGATCTGCTCGTCTTCTTTCACATCGTTGACGGATTTCAGGGTTGCTGCTGCGGTTTCAGAGAACTCGGTGGCAACGCGAACATCGGTCGGAACCGGGATATCGCAAGTGGTCAGCAGACGTTTTGCTTCGTCAACCAGGTCAGCTTCGTACAGGGATTTACCGACGCTGTGGCCCTGAGCGGCAACGAAGGTGTTGGCGATACCGCCGCCGACGATCAACTGGTCAGCGATTTTAGACAAGGAATCCAGAACGGTCAGTTTGGTAGACACTTTAGAACCACCAACGATAGCCACCATCGGACGAGCCGGTTCTTTCAGCGCTTTACCCAACGCATCCAGTTCAGCGGCCAGCAGTGGGCCTGCACATGCGACGTCAGCGAATTTGCCGATACCGTGGGTAGAAGCCTGCGCGCGGTGCGCAGTACCAAAGGCGTCCATCACGAATACGTCACACAGGGCGGCATATTTTTTAGACAGCGCTTCGTCGTCTTTCTTTTCGCCTTTATTAAAGCGAACGTTTTCCAGAACCACCAGCTCACCTTCGGCCACGTCAACGCCGTCGAGGTAATCTTTGACCAGGCGAACCGGGTTAGACAGTTTGTCTTTCAGGTAGTTAACAACCGGCAGCAGAGAGAATTCTTCGTTGTACTCGCCTTCGGTAGGACGACCCAGGTGGGAAGTTACCATCACTTTCGCGCCCTGTTTCAGAGCCAGTTCGATGGTCGGCAGAGAGGCGCGGATACGCGCGTCGCTGGTCACTTTCCCTTCTTTAACAGGTACGTTCAGATCCGCACGGATAAAAACGCGTTTCCCGGCCAGATCCAGATCGGTCATCTTAATTACAGACATGGTGAATCCTCTCAATGATTCTTAAAGTTTTGTCGACGCTTACGCGTCGAGCCTGAAACCCACTGCGGCCATCGCTAACGTGGTATCGAGCATCCGGTTAGCAAAGCCCCATTCATTATCGCACCAGACCAGCGTCTTGATCAGGTGGGCGCCACTGACCCGGGTTTGCGTGCCATCAACAATAGCGCTGTGCGGGTCGTGGTTAAAATCTATCGAGACCAACGGTGATTCCGTATAGTCAACTATACCATGAAATGCACCTTGTGCTGCTTTTTGCAGCAACTGGTTGACTTCACTGGCTTTTACCGGTTTTTTCACCGTCACGCTTAAATCGATCGCCGTCACATTAATGGTGGGAACGCGCACGGCAATCGCCTCAAAACGATCGTTAAACTGCGGGAATATACGCGTAATGCCTGCCGCCAGTTTCGTATCTACCGGAATAATCGACTGGCTGGCCGCGCGCGTACGCCGCAGATCGGCGTGATACGCGTCGATCACCTGCTGATCGTTCATCGCGGAGTGGATCGTCGTGACGGTACCGGACTCAATGCCGTAAGCATCATCTAACAATTTAATGACGGGAATTATGCAATTCGTGGTACAGGACGCGTTTGAGACAATACGATGTTCCGCACGCAATTGATTCTGGTTCACGCCAAAAACGACGGTGGCGTCAAGATCGTTGCTGCCCGGATGAGAAAAGAGCACTTTCTTCGCGCCAGCGGCAATATGCGCCTCGCCATGCTCCCGGTTGCCATATACGCCCGTACAATCCAACACGACATCCACGCCCAGTTCGCGCCACGGCAGATCCGCCAGCGTTCGTTCATGCAGAATACGAATGACATCGTCACCGACAAAAAGCTGCTCGCGCTCGTGGCGAACCTCCCATGCAAAGCGCCCGTGGCTGGTATCGTATTTCAACAAATGCGCCATGCCTGCGGCATCCGCCAGCTCGTTGATGGCCACCACGGTAATTTCCGCCCGACGTCCGGATTCATACAAAGCACGAACCACGTTACGCCCGATGCGACCAAAGCCATTAATCGCTATGCGTACGGTCATAGGTCTCCTGCAAGGCTATCCCGATTCAGATGAGGCTGACAGAGTAATGCAGCTCATCGTCGAGTAAAACCTCACCTGTCGCAAACTGCGACTGATTGGTTAATTGTCGAACATTTAATTAACTGAAACGCTTCAGCTAGAATAAGCGAAACGGGGAATAAAAGGAATGTTTGTCCAGTCGAAGAAGACAGTTATCTGACCTGCATCACATTTCATGGCCGCTTACGCTGCAATTTATTCCATATTTGAGAATCACCAGTACACCCGTCAGATCTTTTCATCGTCGCGTCACAAATACTGATTTATATCAGAAAGCGCTGTCGCCAGCGTCTATATTATCAGCGCCACGTCCGAGTCTCGGAGTCCTGTAACGATGACTGCATCTCACCACAACGCCTCTACAGCGCGCTTTTACGCGCTTCGTCTACTTCCCGGCCAGGAAGTGTTTTCCCAATTACACGCCTTTGTGCAACAGAACCAATTACATGCCGCCTGGATAGCAGGGTGTACCGGCAGTCTAACCGACGTTGCGCTGCGTTATGCCGGGCAAGAGGAGACCACGTCGCTCACCGGCACGTTTGAAGTTATCTCGCTAAACGGCACGCTTGAATTGACCGGCGAGCATCTGCATCTCGCGGTATCAGATCCCTACGGGGCCATGCTCGGCGGCCATATGATGCCGGGGTGTACCGTGCGTACCACGCTGGAACTGGTTATCGGCGAGCTGCCAGCGCTGACGTTCAGCCGTCAACCGTGCGCCATTTCCGGTTATGACGAATTGCATATTTCTTCCCGTTAATTGACGACTCTTTAAGAGGTACTTTATGGCGCGTCGCCCATTTTCCAGTCAGTCTCTGGTGCTGATTGTCATCGCTATTGCCATCAATATGATTGGCGGACAGCTTATTAGCATGTTGAAGCTGCCTATTTTTCTCGACTCGATCGGCACCTTAATTAGCGCAGTACTGCTAGGGCCGGTTATCGGCATGTTGACCGGGCTTCTGACCAACTTGCTGTGGGGGTTGCTTACCGACCCTATCGCTGCCGCGTTTGCCCCGGTAGCGATGGTTATCGGCCTGGTCGCCGGGTGGCTGGCGCGCGCAGGCTGGTTTCGTACCCTGCCCAAAGTGATCGTCAGCGGCGTCGTCATTACGTTAGCGGTGACGCTGGTCGCCGTACCGCTTCGTACCGCGCTTTTTGGCGGCGTTACCGGTAGCGGCGCTGATTTGTTCGTCGCCTGGATGCATTCAATGAGCCAAAACCTGGTAGAGTCTGTCGCGATTACCGTCACAGGCGCCAATCTGGTCGATAAAATTCTGACCGCGATTATCGTTTGGGTGCTGCTGCGTCAGCTACCGTTACGTACGACACGGCATTTTCCTGCGATGTCAGCCGTACGCTAAATGCATCCGTTTACCTCGTTAACCTTGTGGGCGCTGGCGGCCTGCACCACGCTGCTACTCCCTGCGCAGACCGTGCTCCCGGTTTATAGCGCGGCGACCTTCCTCTGTCTGCTGGCGCAGAAATCAACGCGGCGACGGGCGAAATATGTCGCCTGGCTGATGCTGTCTTTAGGGTGTGGGCTATGGCTGGTACATGGCGGTTGGCTAACGGAATGGATAAGCGGGCAGCCTCGCGATCCGCAGCGCTGGATATATGCCGTTACGCTATGGCTACGCCTGCTGGCAATTGTGTCGACATCGCAGCTATGGATGCAGTATGTGCCGGTTCAGCGGTTTATTCGCGCCCTGTTTGCGTCACGTCTGCCGCCCGGTATCGCTTACCTGTTCGCTGGCCCGCTGCTGGTCGTCGAACAGCTCAAACGACAACTGGCGATCGTTCATGAAGCCCAGCGCGCGCGCGGCGTGCCGCTGGATGAGGGCTGGTATCAGCGACTACGGGCGATGCCTGCGCTGATTGTGCCGCTTACGCAGAATGCGCTTAACAATCTGGCGATACGCGGCGCGGCATTGGATATGCGGGGATTTCGGCTGCATCGTACCCGAACCACGCTATGGGCGCCGAAAGATAGCGTGTTACAACGGGTGGCGCGGTATGGCATGGTGCTGCTGATACTGGCGGAAGCGGGAGTGTGGATATGGTTACGTTAGAGCAGTTTCGTTATCTTGCGTCCGATGCGACACGCCCGCCGGCATGTTTTGATCTCCACTATTCAACGCCCGGAATAGTGGCGATAGTCGGCGATAACGGCAGCGGAAAAAGTACGCTGGCGCAACTGATGGCAGGCTGGTATCCGGATTATCTTCCCGGCGATATTGACGGCACGGGCTTACTGCTTGGCGTCCCTATCGGACAGCTCCCGCTGGTAGAACAGTCGCCCACCATCCAGTTGGTGCAGCAATCGCCTTATTTACAGCTTTCCGGTTGTACCTTTAGCGTAGAGGAAGAGGTGGCGTTTGGCCCGGAGAATCTCAGCCTCCATGAAGCGGAAATTCTACGGCGCATTGACGAGGCTCTGCCCCTGACAAACTGTCAGTCGTTACGCCACCGCCATCCCGGCACGCTCTCCGGCGGCGAAACGCAGCGGGTAGTGATTGCCAGCGCGCTTGCCATGCAACCCAGATTGTTAATTCTTGATGAAGCCTTCAGTCGACTGACATCAGTGGCCACCGGAACGCTGCTGGAGCGGCTACAACAGTGGGCGCTGGAACATCATTCTCTTACTGTGCTTTTTGAGCGTAATCACTTTCCTTTTCTGACGCGATGCCAGCGGGTATGGCAATTGCGCGACGGAGCGCTAACTCCATTATGTTAACGTTAAATCAGGTCGCTTATCGCTGGCCGAATGCCGCAGCCGACTGTTTGCGCGCTATCTCGCTTGAACTTCATGACGGCGAGTGGCTGGCGCTGACCGGCGATAACGGCGCGGGAAAATCGACGCTGTTACGGATTATGGCCGGCCTGCTTTCCCCCACTTTCGGCTCGGTAACGCTTAATGGAGAACCGATTGCGCAGCTTAAAAACCGTCAACGCGCCGCCGCTATCGGTGTACTCTTTCAGGAAGCGGAAAACCAGATTTTCCACAGCAATGTGGCGCAAGAGGTCGCTTTTGGGCTGAAACTACAGCGCTTATCGGCAGAGGAAATTTCACGGCGCACGCAAGCCGCGCTTCAGTTATGCCAGCTAACGGACGTCGCCGAGGCGCACCCGCTTGATCTGCACGCCGCGCAGCGCCGGATGGTGGCGGTCGCCAGTCTGGAGGCGATGGCACCGCCTGTGTTATTGCTGGACGAACCCAGCCGGGATTTTGACGCCTACTGGCTCAGTGTGTTTGAAAACTGGCTGGCCGCGTGCCGGGCGCGGGGAACCAGCGTCGCGGCAATCAGTCATGACACCGCATTTACGCAGCGCCATTTCTCGCGTGTGGTGCGTCTTGAAGCAGGTCAGCTACGCACGGAATAATCCTGACAAGTTAAAAGCTCCCTGAATGCAGGGAGCTTAATAGACTTTACTTCAATAATTGCATGGCGGATTCAGCGATACTCTCAGCATCTATACCATGATAATGGCGCAGGAATTTCCGATCGCCCGCGGCTGCATATTCGCCATCGGGGATGCCAAGGCGTTTCAGTTTAATCGGAGCGCCCGCTTCAGCGATGATCTCCGCAACCAGGCTACCCAGCCCGCCATTGACATTATGCTCTTCAGCAACAATGGCAAAACGACATCCTTTCAGCGCGGTATAAAGCGCGCCAGTATCGCAAGGACGAATAGACGGTACGCTGATAACTTTTGCCTGAATACCGGCCTGCGCAAGTATATTGGCAGCGTCAACAATTTCATGAACCGTAGACCCTGTCGCAACCAAAGCGACTGCTTGCCCTTCACGAAGCGTGTTAACCGCGCCAGGAACAAACTGATAGTCTTCATCATAGAGTTCAGGAAGCGCTTTGCCATCCATTCTGATATAGACCGGGCCATCATAATTGATAGCATAATCAATAATCTGGCGACACTCGCGCGGCGATGACGGGGCGAAAATCTGAATATTGCCGAACCCGCGCATTACGCCAAGATCGTCAATAGAATGATGGGTGCTGGCGAGAGGGCCATAGCTGGCGCCAGAGTTCAGACCAAACAATTTCACATTGGTATTGTTATAGCAGACATCAACTTTAATCTGCTCATTGGCGCGGGAAATCAGGAACGGCGCGGCATTACACGTTACCGCAACTTTTCCGCCCAATGCCAGACCAGCTGCGGTACCCACCAGGCTTTGCTCTGCAATACCCACATTGACCAGTCGATCGGGAAACGCCTTCACAAAAGGGGCAATTTTTGCCGTCGAAGTGGAATCCGCCACCACAGGAACCAGATCAATCCCTTTCTCTACGGCGTCGATAAAGGCCTGAACCATTACATTCGCTAAGTGTTCTGCATTACTCATCTTTCAGTTCCTCCATCGCCAGCTCAATTTCTTCACCTTTAGGTACACGGTGATGCCACTCCGGTTTACCCGCGATAAAAGATACCCCGGCCCCTTTCGTGGTGTGAGCAATCACTACGTTTGGTTTACCCTCTTGCTTCAATCCTTCCAGAGTAGAAACAATGGAAGCCATGTTATTACCTTCACACTCGGTCACCTGCATTCCAAATGCGCGCCATTTATCGGCAAGCGGATCGGTGTTCATAATGTCTTTCGTTGCGCCAGCCAACTGGAGATTATTTTTATCATTGATGATGACAAGGTTATCCAGTTTGTAATGCGCTGCGGCGAGCGCCGCTTCCCAGTTGCTGCCTTCGGCTAATTCACCATCCCCCGTAATCAGAAAAATGCGGCGCGAGCTGTTATCTCTTTTCGCTGCCAGCGCAAGACCAACGGCAATGGGCAACCCGTGGCCTAATGCGCCGGTATTGAGTTCAATGCCTGGCGTTTTCTGTCGTACCGGATGCCCCGGAAGATGGGAATTGGAATGCTGATAGGTCGCGAGCCAGTCGAGCGGGAAATAGCCAGCTTCAGCCAGTACACAATAATAGGACCCCACCGCATGCCCCTTAGACTGGATGTAGATGTCGCGATTTTTATCCTCAAGACGATCTGCGGAAACATTCAGAATGCGAAAGTACAGAGCTGTCAGTAAATCCGCCTGCGACAGATCGGCCCCGGTATGTCCTCCTGCCGGGCTATCGGCATTGAGTCTGATAATGTGACGGCGCACCGCACGCGCTTTTTGCTCAAGTGCCTGTACATCATAATTAAAGGGATTCATTTAACACTCCTGAATTTACAATCAATACGGAATATTAATTCAATGCAGGGATAAAAAAGCCGTATGTCATTGGATTAATGTGCCTGAACTCAGGACGGTTGCTGCCTCATAAGGAACATTCCGCCAACTGACGATCGCCACAACCCCCCTAAACAAACTCATCCCCTTTCACTCATTGAATATATATTCATGAATGACTCTTTATTCAATTATGACGCACACCCTCTCTGCTTGTCTACCGCTGATTCGGATCAATGAGTAAAGTTAGAGGCGTATCACACTTAAATGTGCGACTTTTTCGCGTATGATGTGTCCTTAACGTAGTGGCTAACAAAGTGAATCTTGGGGAATTACATGTCGAAACAGGACGAACAGCGCCTTCTGGTGAAGATTGCAACACTCTATTATCTTGAAGGTCGCAAACAGTCAGATATTGCTCAACTTCTCTCCCTTTCCCAGTCATTTGTTTCTCGTGCCATCACCCGGTGCCAGAAGGATGGTGTCGTAAAAATCAGCGTGGTACAACCGTCGAATATCTTTTTGAACCTGGAAAAAGGTATCGAAGATATGTACGGGATTAAGCAAGCGATTGTTGTTGACGTCGAAGAAGGCGCATCGGATTTTGCCATTAAGCGTGCTATTGGTTCGGCTGCGGCACACTACCTGGAAACCCGCCTGCGTCCTAAAGATCTGGTCGGTGTTTCGTCCTGGAGTTCTACCATTCGGGCGATGGTGGATGAAGTCCACGCACAGAATCTGAAAGCCAGCGGCGTCATTCAGCTATTAGGCGGCGTGGGGCCGAACGGTAACGTGCAGGCAACGATCCTCACCCAAACGCTTGCTCAGCAACTGAACTGTGAAGCGGGTCTGCTGCCTTCTCAGAGCATTGAAGGCTCGGTGGATGAAAAAAAACGTCTGATGGCCAGTAAAGATGTCGCAGATGTCGTTTCACGCTTTGATGATGTCGATATCGCCATTGTGGGGATTGGTATTCTGGAGCCTTCTCATCTTCTGAAAACATCCGGCAACTACTATAACGAAGAAATGCTTCAGGTTTTGGCCGATCGGGGCGCAGTCGGTGATATCTGCTTGCACTATTATGACGCGCAAGGCCATGCGGTACTCGAAGAGCATGAAGATCCGGTTATTGGCATGGAACTGGAAAAAGTCAAAAAATGCCCGAATGTCGTGGCGCTGGCAGGTGGCTCAGATAAAGTCGGCGCGATAAAAGGGGCGATGGCCGGCGGCTATATTGATGTTCTGATCACCGACTACCCCACGGCCAGACGGCTGGTTACGCAATAGAAATCCTGATGATCTAACGCTTATCTCCGCTACCCCATCGTATCCAACTGCCGTGTGAAAGGCGGACTACGATCGGGGATATCAGCGATGATATGTTTTTGCTTAACGCAGCATTCCTTCTGACTTACCCGATCAAATGTTGTCACACCCTCCGCGCGCCTCGCAATGTTGCCCCCTCTTAGGCTGGCAAATTACCCCCTGTGAATATTAATTCGAAATTGACATAAAATTCATGCATGATACTTTTTTTACGAAGCACACCTTATAAGCCGATATGCAGGATAGCGGCAATTTTGCTGTAACCGATCACATTTATGGCGTCGCTTATCCTGCGCCACAGGAACACTTCCCGCTTCTGCCTTCCCTGAATCCTCTGCCCTTCTCTTTGCTAGCCACATGGCACGAAAAAGCGCGAAATGGCGTTATTAGCACGACGCTTACCACAGGCTAAAAATGTGATGACAAACACATTTGACGACTTTGTCAGTAGCCCGCCTGGGTGATTGAGTTTAAGGTATAAAATATATAATCAATACGGAATATATATTCAATCATCACTTTGAACCACGGCTTTCAGCCTGCGAGGTGTCAAAGGGGATGCAAAAAATCTGTAACTTTTCACAGCCATTTCTATCGCTGTGATCCGTTTTTATTATCCCTGGCTAACAGGAGAGGAAAAAATGCTCGCTAAAAATTTTTCGCAAGAACTCTTTAATTTAAATGAACGTGTTGCCTTCGTCACAGGGGCCGGGAGCGGTATTGGACAAGTGATCGCCTGTGCCTTAGCCAGCGCTGGCGCGAAGGTTGTCTGCTTCGATGTACGGGAAGATGGAGGGTTATCCGATACCATTAAACATATTGAATCCAATGGTGGACAAGCCTGTTTTTATACCGGTGATGTCCGTCAATTAAATGATTTACGCGCCGCCGTCGCTCTTGCGGAAAAGAGCTATGGCCGTCTTGATATCGCCGTTAATGCCGCTGGTATCGCCAACGCTAATCCGGCGCTGGAAATGGAAACGGAACAGTGGCAACGGGTGATTGATATCAACCTCACCGGCGTGTGGAATTCCTGCAAAGCCGAAGCAGAATTGATGACAAAATGCGGTGGCGGTTCAATTATCAACATTGCCTCCATGTCAGGCATTATTGTCAACCGTGGTCTGGAGCAGGCTCATTACAATTCCTCTAAAGCAGGCGTGATTCATCTGACGAAAAGTCTGGCGATGGAATGGATTGAAAAAGGGATTCGGGTCAATTCTATTAGCCCAGGATATACTGCAACGCCAATGAATACCCGCCCGGAAATGGTACATCAAACCCGCGAGTTTGAAAGCCAGACCCCAATTCAGCGCATGGCCAGAGTAGAAGAAATGGCTGGCCCGGCGATCTTCCTTGCCAGCGACGCGGCTTCTTTCTGTACCGGTGTTGATTTAGTTGTTGATGGTGGTTTTGTTTGTTGGTAATTCCTTCCCCAACCTGAGTGTTAACATCCACTCGTTGTAAACCAGAAAGCGGAAATTAATCCGCTTTCTGTCATTTTAAGCCTAGATAAAATATCAACCATAACCATGGTCCCACCTGACTCCACATTATAAACCGGCCTATAAAAGCAAAAAACCATGACACCAGAAGTGTCATGGCCTGATGCTGCCATTCGCTAACTATTCAGCCTTCAATTCTTCCTTGAAATGAACATCCCGACTTTCCTGAATCCCTTCAAAAATTTCGTTATGTTTTACACGGCGATTAATGAGTTCTTTCATTATTTCCTCATGGCCTGCTGTAGAAATTGGATAAGCCATATAAATTAATCCATTTAATAAGCTAATCACCGCTGGAATTATCGTAACGAAATAGTTGATAGCATCGAGTATCCTGCTATCCTCGACATGATTAGGTACATAGTTCAGCCAGGCCAAAACCGCGATCCCAACGGCTGGCATCACTGCTCCGCCCGCTTTATTCGCGACCGAAACAAAAGAAGCGAGGAAGCCGTCACATCTGACACCAGAAACATACTCCCCATAATCAACAGCATCGCCAATTGCACCGAAATGTACGCCCATATAGGCAAAAAAGGTCATACTACTTATAAAAGTACCGATCCAAAATAAAACAGAAGGTGCCGGAGTGAAATACATAATGAAAAGTGCTGCGGCAGTAATAAAGTTCAGTATCGCACACGTTTTACCTTTATGACGCAACTTCTTAAAGATGTAATTGCCCACAAACCCCGTACCAACAATCGCGGCCACAAGGCTTATCACACCGAATGTAACGGCATACCCAGCATTCTGCGCATTATATTGCCAATAGTAGGCCAGCATGGCGGCCCGTCCATAGATGACGCAGCCCAGGATAAACTGTCCAAAAATAAGGATCATTATCGCCTTATTATTGAACAGCGAACGCATTTGCGCCCGCATCGGAATATGATGCTGGCTTGGCGGTGGAGTTAAAATTTCCTTAGTTTTGATACATGACAGGATCATGGTGGGCAGACCTAAAATGCAGGTGATAATCACCGCCCATTTATAACCTTCAGCACTGGTTGCACTTCCATCATGAGAAAAAAACATAATGAGTGGAACTGCAATAATGACCGTCACCATTGAACTAACATTCGCCAGCATCATTCTTAATCCAGATACTTTTGCCCGGTCTTCACTATTTGGCGTAATGCATCCGTTTAACGCACCATAAGGCATATTACTGCAAGAAGAGGCGATCGTCAGCAGGAGATAAACTCCCCACATCCACCACAATTTCATATTATATGACCATGATGGACTGGCAGAAAAAAGCAGTACAATACCAATGGCTAATGCTATTGAACCAACCATAAACCACGGTCGATAACGTCCCCATCGGGTATTCGTGCGATCGGCCAATGAACCAATTAACGGATCATGCACTGCGTCGAAAATCCTCACCACTAACAGCATAATGGAAACCGTAGCCGCGGGAATACCTATCGTATCTGTGTAATATATCATCAGGTATGTACTAATCCAGTAGTACATGAAATTATAACCATAATCTCCTAATGCATAATAAAATCGTTTCATGGGCGTAAGGTAAAATGTGGATAGATCTACATCAACCTGGTATTTCCTGGCTTTTTTAGTCATCTGTTTATCTCCAGATATTTACGAATATTTCATTCGCATAATCATCTGCGTTATAATTTACAAAATCTATTTAACCTATATAGATTAAATAGACAGACTTTTTTGTAGGGAGGGACAAAATAAAATGGGAATAAGTTATATAAATCATTCCCATTAATTAAGAAATTTACTTATGCAGGCATCCAACGAGCGCGTTCAACGGCCACCTGCCATTCACGCCAGCGTTTTTGTAGACGGCCATGTCGTTCCATATTTGGTTTAAATTCAGTATGGAATGACTGGAACTGTGACATTTCTTCGTCACTCAAATTGTCGAGCGCTTTCCTCGCGAGTAATCCCGCCCCCATTGCTGATAATTCGGTAATATTACTGCGCATCACCGGGCATCCCAATAAATCGGCCTGATATTGCATCAGCCAATCATTTTTAGTAGGACCACCATCAACCATTAATGCCTTGATCTGGAAATCAGCATGTTGCCTCATCGCCAGCACAACATCCGCAATTTGATAAGTAATGCTTTCCAGCGCAGCGCGAACAAGGTGCGCTCTTTTGACACCCCGGCTTAAACCACAAATAATACCTCTGGCATTTTCATCCCACCACGGCGCCCCCAGGCCCGTTAACGCCGGAACAAAATAAACCCCCAGCGTTGACTCAACCGTAGCCGGTAACGTATTAAGTTCATCCGTTAATTCCTGCGATGACAATTCGCTCAGGCCAGTGCTATCGGCCATCCAGGCAATCGCATCACCGGTATGAGGGATATTACCTTCAAGGCCATATACCAGATGTGCGCCATCATGCCAGGATATCGTTGTGGCCAAAGATGAGATGGATGAGTGAGAGGAAATAACCGGAGCCATCACCGAAGACCCCGTACCATAGGTGGCTTTTACGCATCCAGCCTGGCCTTTAGCATGACCATAAAGCGCGGCGTGGGAATCACCAATCATCGAAAGAACGGGAATGCCATCCGCAATGCCGTCAAGGCCGCGAGTATAACCAAAGCAGCCACTCGACGGCTTAATTTCAGGAAGCGCCTGTTCAGGGATCTGGAAAAGAGAAAGCATATTTTTATCCCATGCTCCCTCATGAATATTGAATAACTGAGTTCGTGATGCATTGGAATAATCACAGGCGAAAACGTCTCCCCCTGTTAAATTCCAAAGCAGCCAGCTATCGATAGTCCCTAAACAGATTTCACCTTCTTCTGCGAGGCGATTCCCGTTCGGCACGGTATCAAGTAACCAACGCATTTTTGAACCTGAAAATAGCGGAGCAATCGGCAACCCGGTAATCGACTGGATGCTTTCACCGTAATTTTCATTACGAAGACGTTCGCAGTATTCGGCAGTGCGGGAACATTGCCAGGTAATAGCTGAACCGAGCGATTTACCACTTTTACGATACCAGCCAATAGTGGTCTCTCGCTGATTGCTGATAGCGATACCCGCAACGCGCTCGTTTCCCACTTGCTCTATAACGTCGCGCATTACCTTTAACGATGCTTCGACAAGATACTCGCCAGATTGCTCAACCCATCCCTCGTGGGGCGTTTTGATAGCCAGCGCCTGAGACGATCTGGCAAGTACCTTTCCGGCGCCGTCAATCGCTATTGCCTTGGCGTTAGTTGTTCCTTCATCAAGCGCAATGATGACATCTTTCTTCTCTTCCATACATGCTCCAGGAATCAGTAAACTGAGAATATTTCCTATTATTGCAGATAGTTAGCGATGTTCAGTGACCATGTCGCTCTCTGCAACTGAATATATATTCAATATCGAATCTATATTTAATATCCTATTCTTTTTGTTTGCTCACTGACCATCACAAAACTTCTTAATTGGGTTTCAAGTCACAAAATCTGCCGAAACATCAGATTAATTAACCAATGGATTACAAATTTGAACCTTTATCAATTCGCAATAAAACGACCTCCCTGCGATCGTGAAAAGCGCATCAACGCTCCAGAAAACAAAGATAACTTATTGATAAAAATATATTTTTAAAGAAACCCACTGTTAAGGAATCGTATTAGAAAGGCGTTTAAAAGAGATCAGTAAAAGGAAAAATCAGTGGCACTGCTGAAAAACAGGAGAGTGTCTGCATGGAAGAAACATCAGAATGTGATGAGAAGAGAGGATGGGGTATCAGCTCGCCTTTTAAGCGATGGATGAAAGAAAATATATAATGATTTAAGGGCCTCTTTCGTAGCCCTTCAGATTGCTGACAAGTCCCACATTTGTTTTGCCGGATGGCGTCGCAGGCTCCTTATCCGGCCTACAAACCGCAGTCATTTCAGATAATTATATCGTTACTGTAGGCCTGATAAGCGTAGCGTCATCAGGCGTTCCAGGTTTTATTATCCGTCTTAAGGGCTACTTTCGTAGCCCTTAATGTCAGCATTTTCGATTACAGCAGTTCTTTTGCCTTTGCCACCACGTTTTCAACGGTGAAGCCGAACTCTTCGAACAGCAGTTCTGCCGGCGCAGATTCACCGAAGGTGGTCATACCGACGATAGCGCCATTCAGGCCCACGTACTTGAACCAGTAGTCCGCGATACCCGCTTCAATCGCTACGCGCGCACTGACCGCTTTCGGCAGCACAGATTCACGGTATGCCGCGTCCTGCTTGTCGAACGCATCAGTGGATGGCATGGAGACCACGCGGGCCTTCACGCCTTCGGCAGTCAGTTTTTCGTAGGCGGCCACCGCCAGCTCTACTTCAGAACCGGTCGCGATGAAGATCAGTTCCGGCTGACCGGCGCAATCTTTCAGCACGTAACCACCGCGAGCGATGTTTGCCAGTTGCGCTTCAGTACGCTCCTGCTGCGCCAGGTTCTGACGGGAAAGGATCAGTGCGGTCGGGCCGTCCTGACGCTCAACGCCGTATTTCCACGCTACAGCAGATTCCACCTGGTCACACGGACGCCATGTGGACATGTTCGGCGTTACGCGCAGGCTTGCCACCTGCTCGACCGGCTGGTGCGTCGGGCCGTCTTCTCCCAGACCGATGGAATCGTGGGTGTAAACCATCACCTGACGCTGTTTCATCAGCGCTGCCATACGCACCGCGTTACGCGCATATTCCACGAACATCAGGAAGGTGGAGGTGTACGGCAGGAAACCACCGTGCAGGGAGATACCGTTGGCGATAGCGGTCATACCGAATTCACGTACACCGTAATGGATGTAGTTGCCGGCAGTGTCTTCGTTAATCGCTTTCGAGCCAGACCACAGCGTCAGGTTAGACGGTGCCAGGTCAGCGGAGCCGCCGAGGAATTCAGGCAGCAGAGGACCGAAGGCTTCAATCGCGTTCTGAGACGCTTTACGGCTGGCGATTTTCGCCGGGTTCGCCTGCAGCTTCGCGATAAACTCGCTCGCTTTGGCGTCAAAGTCAGCCGGCATCTCGCCTTTCATACGACGGGTAAATTCAGCCGCTTCCTGCGGGAAGGCTTTCTCATAAGCAGCGAATTTCTCATTCCAGGCCGACTCTTTCGCCTGGCCGGCTTCTTTCGCATCCCACTGCGCATAGATGTCAGACGGGATTTCGAACGGCGCGTATTTCCAGCCCAACTGTTCGCGGGTCAGTGCGATTTCGGCATCGCCCAGCGGCGCGCCGTGGGAGTCGTGAGTGCCCTGTTTGTTCGGCGAACCGAAACCGATGATAGTTTTACACATCAGCAGAGACGGCTTGTCAGTGACCGCGCGCGCTTCTTCGGTTGCACGTTTAATCGCTTCAGCATCGTGACCATCGATACCGCGAATCACGTGCCAGCCGTAGGCTTCAAAGCGTTTCGCCGTATCATCGGTAAACCAGCCTTCAACGTGGCCGTCGATGGAGATGCCGTTATCATCATAGAACGCAATCAGCTTGCCCAGTTTCAGGGTACCGGCCAGGGAACATACCTCGTGAGAGATACCTTCCATCATGCAGCCGTCGCCCATAAAGACGTAGGTGAAGTGATCAACGATGTCGTGGCCCGGACGGTTAAACTGCGCCGCCAGAGTTTTCTCGGCAATTGCCATACCCACCGCGTTAGCAATACCCTGGCCCAGCGGGCCAGTGGTGGTTTCTACGCCTGCGGTGTAGCCCACTTCAGGGTGACCCGGCGTTTTGGAGTGCAGTTGACGGAAGTTTTGCAGTTCAGACATCGGCAGATCGTAGCCAGTGAGGTGCAGCAGGCTGTAAATCAGCATAGAGCCGTGGCCATTGGACAGTACGAAGCGGTCACGGTCAGCCCAGGACGGGTTGGTCGGGTTGTGGTTCAGGAAATCACGCCACAGGACTTCGGCAATGTCAGCCATACCCATCGGGGCGCCCGGGTGACCGGACTTGGCTTTCTGTACTGCGTCCATGCTCAGCGCACGAATAGCATTGGCAAGCTCTTTACGTGAGGACATTTTGACTCCAGATCGGATGTTGAAGGCCATGCCCGTAACGACTTGACGACAGCGCGTTTTGGGCTACGCCGGAAAATTTGCCAACAATTTACCCCAAGCCGCGCGTCATGTACATGGAACATCCTTTTACCGCTTCAGAAATCTCCGGATCGTGCTCGCATGCCGCCCAATTAGCTAACTTGCCTGCCACGCTTTTCTTTATACTTACCCCAGGCGCTACTTCATCTGCAACGGGCGCATTTCAAAACAATATTGATTCGTATGGAAGATAAAAATGAAAATTCGCGCTTTACTGCTTGCTCTGGGCATGGCGACGGTGCTGACCGGTTGCCAGAATATGGACTCTAATGGACTGCTCTCTTCGGGCGCTGAAGCTTTTCAGGCCTATACGTTAAGCGATGCGCAGGTAAAAGCGCTGAGCGATCAATCCTGTCAAGAGCTCGACAGCAAAGCAAAAATCGCGCCGGCGAGCAGCGAATACGCTAAACGGCTGGCAAAAATTGCCGCCGCGCTGGGGGATAACATTAACGGCCAGCCGGTGAACTATAAGGTTTACGAGACGAAAGACGTCAACGCGTTTGCCATGGCGAACGGTTGTATCCGCGTCTACAGCGGACTGATGGATATGATGACCGACAACGAAGTTGAAGCAGTGATCGGCCATGAAATGGGCCATGTCGCGCTGGGTCATGTAAAAAAAGGGATGCAGGTGGCCCTGGGCACTAACGCTGTGCGCGTCGCGGCGGCATCGGCAGGAGGCGTTGTCGGCAGCCTGTCGCAATCACAGCTTGGCGATCTTGGCGAAAAACTGGTGAACTCGCAGTTCTCCCAGCGTCAGGAGTCCGAAGCGGATGATTATTCCTACGATCTGTTGCGCAAACGTGGTATCAGTCCGGCAGGACTCGCCACCAGCTTTGAGAAACTGGCAAAACTGGAAGCGGGCCGTCAAAGCTCAATGTTCGACGATCACCCGGCGTCCGCCGCACGCGCACAGCATGTGCGCGATCGTATGAGCGCGGACGGGATCAAATAATTCCCGAGCAGTGCCGGATGGCGGCGTGAACGCCGCCATCCGGCCTACACGCAGGCCCGGTAAGCGTAGCGCCGCCGGGCAATACGCGATTACTCGCCCTTCTTCGCCGCCTGGATATAGAGCATTTCTAATGCCAGCGTCGCGGCCGCCAAAGCGGTGATCTCCGACTGATCGTAAGCCGGCGCGACTTCCACTACATCCATACCGACAATGTTCAGATCTTTCAGACCGCGTACCAGTTTAATGGCGCGATCGGAGGTCAAACCGCCGATCACCGGCGTACCGGTGCCAGGCGCAAACGCCGGGTCCAGACAGTCGATATCAAAGGTCAGATAGACCGGCATATCGCCGACGATCTGTTTCACCTGAGCGAGGATATCATCCACGCCGCGATCGTTGACCTGGCAAGCATCCAGCACGGTAAAGCCATTGTCTTTGTCAAACTCGGTGCGAATACCGATCTGCACCGAATGATGCGGATCGATCAGGCCTTCTTTCGGCGCGGTATAGAACATCGTGCCGTGATCGAATTCGCAGCCATTAGCGTAGGTATCAGTATGCGCGTCAAAATGTACCAGCGCCATTTTGCCAAAATGTTTCGCGTGGGCGCGCAGCAGCGGCAGCGTGACGAAGTGGTCGCCGCCGAAAGAGAGCATACGCTTGCCTGCAGACAGCAGTTTTTCAGCGTGCGCCTGTAATTTTTCACTCATTTCGCGCGCATCGCCAAACGCATACACCAGATCTCCGCAGTCCACAACGTTCAGGCGCTCGCGCATGTCAAAATTCCATGGGAAACGGTGATGTTCCCAGGCGAGGTTGGTCGACACCTGACGGATCGCCGCCGGGCCATGACGACCGCCAGCGCGACCGGACGTTGCCATATCAAACGGTACGCCAGTGATCACCCAATCGGCATCGCTGTCATACGGCTGGAAGTTCATGGGCAGACGTAAAAAACCAAACGCATTAGAAACCAGTGAGTTATCGTACTGATGACCTAAGGTGCTCATGTCCTGACCTCTTTTAGAGTCGTTGCATTAAAACAGATGAAAAAAAATCCCCTCCGCGTCGTTAAACCCGACGAGGAAGGGATTGATTTGTAAATCGCTATTGCGGCGAATTATCGCCGTTAATTCATACGGGTTCAAGTGAGTATAGCATTCTGCCGGGTGGCAGCTTTGCCTTATCCAGCCTGCACTCGTAGGCCCGGTAAGCGCAGCGCCGCCGGGCATCAACGGCTACTCGTCTTCCAGGTAAGTGTACCCGTACAGTCCCGCTTCAAATTCCTCAAGGAACTGCTGCTGCAACGCATCGTCCAGATCCGTCTGTTTTACCTGGTCGCGGAAGTGCGTTAACAGCGTTTTCGGATCCAGTTGCACATATTGCAGCATATCCGCAACGGTATCGCCTTCATCCGACAGCTCAACCTCGACGCTACCATCCGGGAAGACAAACACGTCAACCGCTTCAGTATCGCCAAACAGGTTGTGCATGTTACCGAGGATCTCCTGATAGGCGCCGACCATAAAGAAGCCGAGCATCGGCGGATTCTCTGGATCGTATTCCGGCATCGGCATCGTCGTGGCGATACCGTCGCCATCAATATAGTGGTCGATTGCGCCATCGGAATCACAGGTAATATCCAGCAGCACGGCGCGACGTTCCGGTACCTGATCTAACCCTTCCAGCGGCAGCACCGGGAAGAGCTGATCGATCCCCCACGCGTCCGGCATCGACTGGAACAGCGAGAAGTTAACGTACATTTTGTCCGCCATCCGCTCTTGCAGTTCGTCGATAATCGGACGATGCGCACGGTTTTGCGGGTCCAGTTGCTTCTGCACGTCATGGCACATGCTGAGATAAAGTTGCTCCGCCCAGGCACGCTCCTGCAAACTAAACGCGCCGGAAGAGTAGCCGATATGAATATCGTGCAGATCCATTTGGCTGTCATGCAGCCACTCACGCAACGAGCGGCGGGTGCCAGGCTTATGCATCTCCTGCCAGGTTTCCCACAGATTTTGCAGCGCGCGCGGCGCATCTTCAGCAGGGGCAGTCGGATCCGTGTATTCGTTACGCTCCACGCCGATAATGTTAGATACCAGTACAGTATGGTGCGCGGTGACGGCGCGGCCAGACTCGGTAATCACCGTCGGATGTGGTAAACCATGCTCTTCGCAGGCATCGCCAATCGCCCAGATGATGTTATTGGCATATTCGTTCAGACCATAGTTCACCGAACAGTCGGACTGCGAGCGGGTACCTTCATAATCCACGCCCAGACCGCCGCCCACGTCGAAGCACTGGATATTAACGCCCAGCTTATGCAGCTCAACATAGAAACGCGCGGACTCGCGCACGCCGGTCGCGATATCGCGAATGTTCGCCATCTGCGATCCCAGGTGGAAGTGCAAAAGTTGCAGACTGTCCAGACGCCCGGCGTCGCGCAGGGTCTCCACCAGTTGCAGCACCTGCGTCGCCGCCAGGCCGAATTTGGATTTTTCGCCGCCGGAGGATTGCCACTTACCGGACCCCTGGGAGGCCAGACGCGCACGCACGCCCAGGCGAGGCACCACGTTCAGGCGCTCGGCTTCTTCCAGCACAATCGCGATTTCAGACATCTTTTCGATGACCAGATAAACCTTATGGCCCATCTTCTCGCCGATCAGCGCCAGCCGAATGTATTCACGGTCTTTATAACCATTACAGACGATCACGCTACGGGTCATGCCGGCATGCGCCAGCACCGCCATCAATTCCGCTTTCGACCCTGCTTCCAGCCCCAACGGTTCACCGGAATGGATAAGGGACTCGATCACGCGGCGATGCTGATTGACCTTAATCGGGTAAACGAGGAAGTAGTCGCCGTTATAACCGTAAGATTCACGCGCACGCTTAAACGCCGCGTTAATTGAACGCAAACGGTGTTGCAGGATCTGCGGGAAGCAGAACAGTGCCGGCAGACGCTGGCCTTGCGCTTCGCGCGCTTTCACCAGTCTGGCAAGATCGACACGCGCTTCCGGTACGTCGGGATCGGGGCACACGCTGATATGGCCCAGCTCGTTGACGTCGTAGTAGTTATTGCCCCACCAGGCAATATTGTAAGTGCGCAGCATCTTGCTGGCTTCCTGGGAGCTCATTGCAACCTCCTGCATGGAGCGTAGTACACCCTGTTCGCCTGCTGACGAAGGCGAACCCATAGAAATGTCGTCAGACATAGCGAACCTCAATTTTTATTAGCAAGTGTAAAACAGTTGACTACTATCGCAATCCGAAGACGCGATAACAACCCATAAACAAGCGGATTTTCCAGCAGATAGTGCTGATGCTCCGCCTGCGCGACCGGTTTCTTTTTCATATCATTGTAAAACACGTAACCGAACTCACAGATAACGGTTCGGCGAAACCACGAGAAAACTCTTGCGTTAACAAGAGCGCCCTTGTTCAGTCTTCAGCGCCATTGCCGGCTCTGGAGTCCTGAGAAGCGCCGAGATGGGTATAACATCGGCAGGTATGCAAAGCAGAGATGCAGATTGCGGGGGACATGCGCGCACCAGAACGATGCGACAGATTCAGCAGAATACAACGGTTCATTATCTCGTATCACCTCCACGGCCGCCTCGTAAGACGAACCCACAAGCCAAAGCAACGTTTTAACCCGGCTGGAAGTGGCGACACGAAGAAAACGTCGTGTGCTTTTGTATGAGCCGCGCGTCGCGTTTTATACCCAGAACGCAGAAAAAAAGCAAAGCATAAATGCGCATAATGTCAGCATCGTCAGAAACGTTTTCCGCCTGATTTTGACCGACAATGCGACGGCCTTCAAAAAAAGCTGGAAATTGGGCGAAGAAGTGACCTAAAATAGCCGTCCAGATGTTAATCCATCCATACTGATTAACACTCAGACTGCCAGTGTCAGTGACTTTCAGACTCATGGTAGAATCTTCTACCCTGGCTATTCCGCACAACAGTTTGAGCTAACTAAATTCTCCTTAGGTGAAATTAAATATGGCAAAACACCTTTTTACGTCTGAGTCCGTATCAGAAGGGCATCCTGACAAAATCGCTGACCAAATCTCTGATGCCGTGTTGGACGCCATCCTGCAACAGGATCCGAAAGCACGCGTCGCCTGTGAAACCTACGTCAAAACCGGCATGGTTTTAGTTGGCGGTGAGATCACCACCAGCGCCTGGGTCGACATCGAAGAGATTACCCGTAATACGGTGCGCGAAATTGGCTATGTGCATTCCGACATGGGCTTTGACGCCAACTCTTGCGCGGTGCTGAGCGCCATCGGCAAACAGTCTCCGGATATCAATCAGGGCGTTGACCGCGCAGACCCGCTGGAACAAGGCGCGGGCGACCAGGGCCTGATGTTTGGCTACGCGACAAACGAAACCGACGTACTGATGCCTGCGCCAATCACCTACGCGCACCGTCTGGTACAGCGTCAGGCTGAAGTGCGTAAAAATGGCACCCTGCCATGGCTGCGTCCGGATGCAAAAAGCCAGGTCACTTTCCAGTATGACGACGGCAAAATCGTCGGTATCGACGCCGTGGTTCTCTCTACGCAGCACGCAGAAGATATCGACCAAAAATCGCTGCAAGAAGCGGTGATGGAAGAGATCATCAAACCCATTCTGCCGTCTGAATGGTTAAATACGTCCACGAAGTTTTTTATCAACCCAACCGGTCGTTTTGTTATCGGCGGCCCGATGGGCGACTGCGGTCTGACCGGTCGTAAGATCATCGTTGATACCTACGGCGGTATGGCGCGTCACGGCGGCGGCGCCTTCTCTGGTAAAGATCCGTCTAAAGTTGACCGTTCTGCAGCTTACGCTGCGCGTTATGTCGCGAAAAACATCGTGGCGGCGGGTCTGGCGGATCGCTGTGAAATCCAGGTCTCCTACGCTATCGGCGTAGCGGAGCCGACGTCCATCATGGTGGAAACGTTCGGTACTGAAAAAGTGCCTGCCGAACAGTTGATTCTGCTGGTGCGCGAATTCTTCGACCTGCGCCCGTACGGTTTAATTCAGATGCTGGATCTGCTGCACCCGATCTACAAAGAAACCGCGGCTTACGGCCACTTCGGTCGCGAAAACTTCCCGTGGGAAAAAACCGACAAAGCGCAACTGCTGCGCGATGCTGCCGGTCTGAAATAAACGCCCGCGCCTGACGGTGTTTTCAGTCAGGTAAACCATATCGTGCTTATAAAAGCCAGCGCCCTGCTGGCTTTTATTATTGCTGATAAACGCAACGCTATCAGATGTTCCAGAGTGTATTTATACTGACCTTGGTGTGATGCGCAGCACAATCCGCTCTCCCCTCTCGTTTCTTCGACTACACTTTTCATCATTCAGTTCCAGTCACTATGAAAGCGATTACATTCATTTTCATTGAGAACTGACCACATCACCATTGGTATGCTAATCGCGCGATGAAAATGTTACATAGTTTTTCAGCTTTGTCTGAATACCAGGCGATTGATATGGTTATAAGATTATTAAAACTATTATTTTTCAGATAATTAAATAATCACTGCGATAAATAGTAGTGTAAACGATTACACCATTGTGATTACCCTCACATATTTTTACGGCGTACTCACCTACTCTTAACATCGATAAAATTGCTAACCCAACCGGAGGGCATAATGCCTGACAATAAAAAACAAGGGCGTTCCAACAAGGCCATGACATTTTTTGTCTGCTTTCTTGCAGCCCTGGCAGGATTACTTTTTGGCCTGGATATCGGCGTTATCGCCGGTGCTTTACCCTTCATTACCGACGAGTTCCAGATTACCGCACACACTCAGGAATGGGTGGTCAGCTCCATGATGTTTGGCGCGGCCGTCGGCGCTGTCGGCAGCGGCTGGCTCTCCTTTAGGTTGGGTCGTAAAAAAAGCCTGATGATCGGCGCTATCCTGTTCGTCGCCGGTTCGTTGTTCTCCGCTGCGGCGCCTAACGTTGAAGTCCTGATTATTTCTCGCGTGCTGCTGGGCCTGGCCGTCGGCGTCGCTTCCTACACTGCGCCGTTGTACCTGTCCGAGATCGCGCCGGAAAAAATTCGCGGCAGTATGATCTCAATGTACCAACTCATGATCACCATCGGGATTCTGGGCGCTTATCTGTCCGATACCGCGTTCAGCTACAGCGGCGCATGGCGCTGGATGCTCGGCGTGATTATCATCCCGGCCATTCTGCTGCTGATCGGCGTCTTCTTCCTGCCGGACAGCCCGCGCTGGTTTGCGGCGAAACGCCGCTTCCATGATGCTGAACGCGTCCTGTTGCGCCTGCGTGACACCAGTGCGGAAGCAAAACGTGAGCTCGATGAAATTCGCGAAAGTTTGCAGGTTAAACAGAGCGGTTGGGCGCTGTTCAAAGAGAACAGCAACTTCCGCCGCGCCGTGTTTCTTGGCATTCTGTTGCAGGTAATGCAGCAATTTACCGGGATGAACGTCATCATGTATTACGCGCCGAAAATCTTCGAACTGGCGGGGTACACCAATACCACGGAGCAGATGTGGGGCACCGTCATCGTTGGTCTGACTAACGTCCTGGCAACCTTTATCGCTATCGGTCTGGTTGACCGCTGGGGGCGCAAACCTACCCTGACGCTGGGCTTCCTGGTCATGGCGATTGGTATGGGGATTCTGGGTACGATGATGCACATCGGCATCCATTCGCCGTCTGCGCAATACTTCGCTATCGCTATGCTGCTGATGTTCATCATTGGATTTGCGATGAGCGCTGGTCCGCTGATTTGGGTACTGTGCTCCGAAATCCAGCCGCTGAAAGGCCGCGATTTCGGCATCACCTGCTCCACCGCGACCAACTGGATCGCCAATATGATCGTCGGCGCAACCTTCCTGACCATGCTGAACAATCTGGGTAACGCCAACACCTTCTGGGTCTACGCTGGCCTGAACGTACTGTTTATCCTGCTGACCCTGTGGCTGGTGCCGGAAACCAAACACGTTTCGCTGGAACACATTGAACGTAACCTGATGAAAGGTCGTAAACTGCGCGAAATCGGCGCCCACGACTAACCCCCACGCTTCCTCCCGCCATGGGAGGAAGCGTTTTTCTTGCAGTCCCCCTTCCGTCGCACTATTCTCTGCCGCTATGAAAACTCCTCGTCTCCCTATCGCTATTCAGCAAGCCGTGATGCGCCGTCTGCGGGAAAATCTCGCCCAGGCGAACCTCGAGCTCGATAGACATTATCCGGAGCCGAAACTGGTGTATACGCAACGCGGCACCTCGGCGGGCACCGCCTGGCTGGAGAACTACGAAATCCGCCTCAACCCAGTGTTGCTGATGGAAAACGTCGACACCTTTATTGCAGAGGTCGTGCCGCATGAACTGGCGCATCTGTTGGTGTGGAAGCACTTCGGACGCAAGGCCCCGCATGGCAAGGAATGGAAGTGGATGATGGAAAGCGTGCTGGGCGTTCCGGCCAGACGTACCCATCAATTTGCGCTGCAATCCGTAAGGCGCAATACCTTTCCCTACCATTGCCAATGCCAGCAACATCAACTCACCGTCCGCCGTCATAACCGCGTGGTACGCGGCGAAGCGGTTTATCGTTGCGTTCACTGCGGCGAACCATTGGTCGCCGGGTAGTTCCCGAAACGTTTGGGAACTTTCCTGAGCGGACTGATTGCATACAGACACAACTTTCGTTACGTTGCGGGCTCGTTTTGCTATGGAGTGTGCAATGTACCGTAATTTTTCTTTTGCCGCTGCGTTGCTGGCAGCAGCGTTTTCAGGCCAGGCATTGGCCGACGGCATTAACAGTTTTTCTCAGGCCAAAGCGGCGAGCGTCAAAGTCAATGCCGACGCGCCTGGCAGTTTTTACTGCGGGTGCCACATCCGCTGGCAGGGTAAAAAAGGCGTCGTAGACCTGGAGTCCTGCGGCTATAAGGTGCGTAAAAACGAGAATCGCGCCAGACGCATTGAGTGGGAGCACGTTGTCCCCGCCTGGCAATTCGGTCATCAGCGCCAGTGCTGGCAGGACGGCGGGCGAAAAAACTGCGCTAAAGACCCGGTCTACCGCAAAATGGAAAGCGATATGCATAACCTGCAACCCGCGATTGGCGAAGTGAATGGCGATCGCGGCAACTTTATGTATAGCCAGTGGAACGGCGGCGAAGGCCAGTACGGGCAGTGCGCTATGAAAGTGGATTTTAAAGCGAAAATCGCCGAGCCGCCCGCCCGCGCCCGTGGCGCAATCGCCCGCACTTATTTTTATATGCGCGACCAATACCAACTGAAACTTTCCCGCCAACAAACGCAGCTTTTTAACGTCTGGGATAAGCAGTACCCCGTCACCGCCTGGGAGTGCGAGCGCGATGCGCGTATCGCGAAGGTCCAGGGTAATCATAATCCCTATGTGCAACGCGCTTGCCAGGCGCAAAAGAGCTAACCTACACTAGCGAGATTCTTGTTAACCCATGCCCTGGATAGCCAAACGCCGGGGCCATGACGCGGATTTTTTATTATGCGTATTCCCCGCATTTATCACCCTGAATTGTTGACGTCCGGTACGCAGATTTCGTTATGCGAAGATGCGGCCAACCATATTGGTCGTGTACTGCGCATGGGACCGGGACAAGCGTTACAACTGTTTGACGGCAGTAATCAGGTATTCGATGCTGAAATCATTAGCGCCAGTAAAAAAAGCGTTGAAGTGCAAGTGATGAAAGGCAAAATCGACGACCGTGAATCGCCGCTGCATATCCATCTGGGTCAGGTGATGTCGCGCGGTGAAAAAATGGAATTTACTATCCAGAAATCGATCGAACTGGGTGTAAGCCTCATTACGCCACTGTTCTCTGAGCGCTGCGGCGTTAAACTGGATAGTGAACGTCTGAACAAAAAGCGCCAGCAGTGGCAAAAGATCGCCATCGCCGCCTGCGAACAATGTGGGCGTAATCGGGTGCCGGAAATTCGCCCGCCGATGGCGCTGGAAGCCTGGTGCGCCGAGCAAGATTCTGGGCTGAAGCTCAATCTTCATCCGCGCGCCCATGCCAGCATCAACACCCTGCCGCTGCCGGTTGAACGCGTCCGACTGCTGATCGGCCCGGAAGGCGGTCTGTCGGCGGACGAAATCGCGATGACCGCGCGCTATCAGTTTACTGATATTCTGTTAGGACCTCGCGTTCTGCGTACTGAGACAACTGCGCTCACCGCCATTACCGCGCTACAGGTGCGTTTTGGCGACTTAGGATGAAGCGTTAACGGAGAAAATAATGATCAAGCTCGGCATCGTGATGGACCCCATCGCAAACATCAACATCAAGAAAGACACCAGTTTCGCTATGCTGCTGGAAGCCCAACGTCGTGGTTATGAACTTCATTATATGGAGATGGCCGACCTTTATCTGATTAACGGCGAAGCCCGCGCCCGCACGCGAATGTTGAGCGTGGAGCAAAACGACGATAAATGGTATGAATTGAATGACGAGCAGGACCTGCCGCTGGCCGATCTGGACGTCATTTTGATGCGCAAAGATCCGCCGTTTGATACCGAGTTTATTTACGCGACCTATATTCTGGAACGTGCTGAAGAGAAAGGCACGCTGATCGTCAACAAACCGCAAAGCCTGCGCGACTGTAATGAAAAACTGTATACTGCCTGGTTTTCCGATCTGACGCCGGAAACGCTGGTAACGCGCAATAAAGCGCAGCTCAAAGCGTTTTGGGAAAAGCACGGCGATATCATTATGAAACCGCTGGACGGTATGGGCGGCGCGTCCATTTTCCGCGTTAAGGAAGGCGATCCTAACATGGGCGTTATTGCCGAAACGCTGACCGAGCTGGGCAACCGCTACTGCATGGCGCAGAATTATCTGCCCGCGATCAAAGATGGCGATAAGCGCGTACTGGTCGTCGACGGCGAGCCGGTGCCTTACTGCCTGGCGCGTATTCCGCAAGGCGGCGAAACCCGCGGCAACCTGGCGGCTGGTGGTCGCGGCGAACCCCGTCCGTTGAGCGAAAGCGACTGGGAAATCGCCCGCCGCGTTGGGCCGACGCTTAAAGCCAAAGGGCTTATTTTCGTCGGTCTGGATATTATCGGCGACCGCTTAACGGAAATTAACGTGACCAGCCCAACCTGCGTGCGTGAAATTGAAGCGGAATACCCGATCTCTATCACCGGGATGTTGATGGACGCCATTGAAGCGCGTCTGGCGAAGTAAACGTTTATTGCCCGGTGGCACGCGCTTACCGGGCCTGAGCAATCACGCCGCCCCGGTCGGATAAGACGCGTCAGCGTCGCCATCCGGCAATTTATTGTCCGATAAGGCAGCCGTCCTTTGGCAAAAGACGGCTTATATGAGTGACAACCGTCCGCTTTCCCCACATACTGAACGCTGTCGTTTTTTTGAACCAGGAAACAGAACCTCTGACAATGAATTTACAGCATCACTTTCTTATTGCCATGCCTGCGCTCCAGGACCCGATTTTCCGCCGTTCCGTGGTGTATATTTGCGAGCACAACCAGGACGGCGCTATGGGGATTATTGTTAATAAGCCTTTGGAAAATCTGCAAATTGAAGGGATTCTGGAAAAACTGAAAATTACGCCGGAACCGCGCGATCCGGCAATTCGTCTTGATAAAGCCGTGATGCTCGGCGGCCCGCTGGCGGAAGATCGTGGATTTATTCTCCATACTCCGCCGTCACGTTTCGCATCCAGCATTCGTATCTCAGACAATACCGTGATTACCACCTCCCGCGATGTGCTGGAAACGTTAGGCACCCAACAACAGCCTTCCGATGTGCTGGTCGCGCTGGGCTACGCCTCCTGGGATAAAGGTCAGCTTGAACAAGAGTTGCTTGATAACGCCTGGCTTACCGCGCCCGCCGATCTCAATATTTTGTTCAAAACGCCCATTGCCGAGCGCTGGCGCGAAGCGGCAAAACTTATTGGTATTGATATTCTGACCATGCCTGGCGTTGCGGGGCACGCCTGATGAGCGACACCTTACTGGCCTTTGACTTCGGCACAAAAAGCATCGGCGTTGCAATAGGTCAACGCATTACCGGCACCGCTCGTCCGCTTCCGGCAATCAAAGCACAGGACGGCACGCCCGACTGGACGCTCATTGAACGTTTGCTGAAAGAGTGGCAACCGGACGAAATTATTGTCGGGCTACCGCTCAATATGGATGGCACTGAACAACCGCTGACGGCGCGCGCACGTAAATTCGCCAACCGTATTCATGGGCGTTTCGGGGTAACTGTCACGCTGCACGATGAACGACTCAGCACCGTTGAAGCACGCTCCGGTCTGTTTGAACGAGGTGGGTATCGCGCGCTGAACAAAGGCAAAGTGGACTCGGCGTCCGCCGTGATTATCCTCGAAAGCTATTTTGAACAGGGGTATTAAAGCCGTTTTTGTCAGCAGGCCGGATAACGCGGCCACGGTTACCGGGTTTACTGGGCAATAAGCTGGTTTAATGCCTTCAACGCCTGTAAACGCGCAGCCGCCTCCGCCTCATCAATCCGCCACATTCCCGCAAAGGCCAGCGCTGCGGCGTGTTTGCCCAGCGGTTGCGCCATAGAAACTTCACCATCAGCGTGATGCCACAGCACGTATCCCCGCTGGCGCTGCTGCGCCACATGCGGCGCCAGATTGCGCCACTGTTCCGGAGTAAAGCGCTGCATTAGCGCCTCATCGCTTTCCGCCGCCAGTAACGCCATTCCTGGCACTGACTGCCAGGCCGGGGACATGCGAAACCCCGCCAGCGCCTGACTTACCTGCGAACCCGGCGTAGAGTGATAAATATAGATAATCTGGTCTTCCCATAGCACGCCCAACGCCACTACGATGTCTTTGGGCGCGTGTCGCTCAAGAATGGGTAGCGCATGGGAGAACAGCGCTGAACCGCGAATCGCCTGCGCCGCCAAAGCATGAATGCCTGGCCCGGGTAAATAGCGTCGGTGCTCATCCTGCATCGTGAGTCCAATAGAGGCCATCGTCATTAACAGGCGATTAACGCGCGTGGTATTAATATCCATCAGCCGGGCAAGCTCGCGACATCCGATAGCACGGTCGCTGGAGACCAGATATTGCAGACAGCGAATGCCATCTATCAGGCTTTGATTCGGTTGTGATGACATCGTTAAATGGCTTCGCTGTGGTCTTAACAAAGCTGCGATTTTAACGCCGGTTCGCCAGGATACAAGTCTGCATGCCGTTCAATCCACCGCGCCAGCCAACACGTTACGAAACCCGTACGCCGCCATGTTCGCTACAGCCGTCCCTGCGCCTGACGCCATTGCGCACACTGGGCGAACGTCATCATCCCCTGCTGCTGCCCGGTTTGTATTACATGGGCCAACTGATGAAGTTTACCTTCACGGATCAAATTCCCTGTGGCTGGCGTATTAATCAATAATTCAAACAACGCTACGCGCCCATTCTGCCTGTCGGCCTCCAGTTTTTGCGATAGTACGGCGCGCAGGCTACCTGCCAGTTGACTGCGTACCGGTTCTTTTTCCTGCGCCGGAAAACTATCCACTAATCTTTCCACCGCCTGCGCCGCGCCGCGAGTATGCAAGGTTGCCAGTACCAGATGCCCCGTTTCCGCCGCCGTCAGTGCCAGGCGAATGGTCTCGCTGTCACGCAGCTCTCCCAGCAAAATGACATCGGGATCTTCACGCAACGCCGCGCGCAGCCCGGCGGCAAAAGTGGCGCAATGCTGGCCGATTTCCCGCTGTTGTATCAGGCAACGCTGGCTGGCGTAACGGTACTCAATAGGATCTTCCAGCGTCAGAATATGTTTATCGGCATGTTGGTTAAGATATCCCACCATCGCCGCCAGCGTGGTGGATTTACCGCTGCCAGTGGCGCCAGTGACCAGAATCAGTCCGTTCTCACTGGCAAGCAGCGCTGGCACTATCGGCGGCGTCTGGATTTCCGCCAGTTCAGGACAACGCTCGGGCAAGAGCCGTAGCGCCAGCGACGTTCCCTGTTGATGTATGAACGCACTGGCGCGCAGGCGCCGCGCGCCAGCCAGCGAGACGGCGAAATCAAGCTGGCCGTGCGTTCGCCACTGATATTGCTGCGCGTCATTAAGCCAATTAAACAGAAGCCTGTCGACATCAGGCGCGGTAAAAGGCGCGATCTCCATCCGTCCTTGTTTGCGCCATCGCGCAGGCCAGGCGTTACACAGGTGTAGATCCGAGACGTTATGCTTTACACTAAGCGTCACAATTTCTTCCATATTCATATAAACATCCTCGGAAAATGAACGATATCGCGCATAACCTGGCATACATCCGGGACAAAATCTCCGCCGCGGCGACGCGTTGCGGCCGCTCTTCAGAAGAAGTTACGTTGCTTGCAGTGAGTAAAACCAAACCTGCGAGCGACATCGCAGAAGCCATTGCCGCCGGACAACGGGCATTTGGTGAAAATTATGTACAAGAGGGGGTGGAAAAAATCCGCCACTTTCAGGAAGCGAAAGTGGAAGGTCTGCACTGGCACTTTATTGGCCCTTTACAGTCCAACAAAAGTCGTCTGGTGGCCGAGCATTTCGACTGGTGTCATACCATCGATCGCTTGCGTATCGCCTCGCGTCTGAGCGAACAGCGGCCGGATAATCTGCCGGCGCTAAATGTTCTGATCCAGATTAATATCAGTGATGAAAACAGCAAGTCAGGCATTCCGCTGGCGGAACTGGATGAGCTGGCCGCTGCGGTGGCTGCACTGCCGCGTCTGCGGCTTCGCGGACTGATGGCGATCCCGGCGCCAGAGTCAGATTATGTAAGGCAGTTTGAAGTCGCACGTCAAATGGCTGTAGCATTTGCCGGACTGAAAACGCGCTACCCTGACGTTGATACCTTATCTCTGGGTATGAGCGACGATATGGAAGCCGCGATTGCGGCAGGCAGCACAATGGTGCGTATCGGCACCGCTATCTTTGGTGCTCGTGATTACACAAAAAATTAAGGAAAACTGAGGAACGCCATGAATACGTTGACCTTCCTGCTCTCAACGGTAATTGAGCTGTATACCATGGTGCTATTATTGCGCGTGTGGATGCAGTGGGCCCGCTGTGACTTTTACAACCCTTTCTCCCAGTTCGTGGTGAAAATTACGCAGCCCATCATTGGACCGCTGCGCCGTATTATCCCGCCAATGGGGCCGATTGACAGCGCTTCCCTGCTGGTGGCGTTTATTCTTAGTGTTATTAAGGCGATAGTGCTGTTTAAGGTGATTACGTTTCAGGCGATTATCTGGATTGCCGCGGTGCTTATCTTACTTAAAACAATCGGCCTGCTGATCTTCTGGGTTCTGCTGGTCATGGCCATTATGAGCTGGGTGAGCCAGGGTCGTAGCCCGATTGAATATGTATTGATTCAGCTTGCCGAGCCGCTGCTCAGCCCGATTCGCCGTATACTGCCTGCGATGGGCGGCATCGACTTCTCGCCGATGGTTCTGGTGCTGCTGCTGTATGTCGTTAATATGGGGATCGCTGAAGTCTTACAAGCGACAGGCAACATGCTGCTGCCGGGACTGTGGATGGCGTTATGAGTGCTGTGACTCGCTGCGAGGACGGTTTGGTGTTACGGCTTTATATTCAGCCGAAAGCCAGCCGCGACAGTATTGTGGGCTTACATGGCGACGAGGTGAAAGTCGCCATTACCGCCCCGCCGGTTGACGGTCAGGCAAACAGCCATCTGGCCAAGTTTCTCGGCAAACAGTTCCGCGTGGCGAAAAGTCAGATCGTCATCGAAAAAGGCGAGCTGGGCCGTCACAAACAGGTAAAAATTATTCACCCGCAACAGATCCCGCCGGAGATTGCGGCGTTAACTGAGTAGGTATTCCATGCAAAAAGTTGTTCTCGCGACCGGCAACGCCGGTAAAGTGCGCGAGCTCGCGTCGCTGTTAAGCGATTTTGGGCTTGATGTGGTAGCGCAAACGGAACTGGGCGTTGACTCCGCGGAAGAGACTGGCCTGACATTTATTGAAAACGCGATTCTCAAGGCGCGTCATGCCGCCAAAATGACCGGTCTGCCCGCCATTGCCGATGACTCAGGCCTGGCCGTTGACGTTTTAGGCGGCGCGCCGGGTATCTATTCCGCGCGCTATTCTGGCGAAGACGCGACGGATCAGCAAAATCTGGAAAAACTGCTGCATACTCTACGGGATGTTCCGGACGACAAACGCCAGGCGCGATTCCATTGTGTGCTGGTTTATTTGCGTCATGCGGAAGATCCCACGCCGATAGTCTGTCACGGTAGCTGGCCTGGCGTCATTACTCGCCAGGCGGCCGGAAATGGCGGATTTGGCTATGATCCCATTTTCTTTGTACCGTCTGAAGGCAAAACCGCCGCAGAGCTAACCCGTGAAGAAAAAAGCGCGATTTCCCACCGTGGACAAGCGCTCAAGCTGCTGCTGGATGCGTTACGCGATGGCTAAACTACCGCCGCTCAGTCTTTATATTCATATTCCCTGGTGCGTACAAAAATGTCCTTATTGCGACTTCAATTCCCATGCGTTGAAGGGCGAAGTGCCGCATGACGACTACGTCCAGCATCTGTTAAGCGATCTGGATGCCGATGTCGCCTGGGCGCAAGGGCGTGAAGTAAAGACCCTTTTTATTGGCGGCGGTACGCCAAGCCTGCTTTCCGGGCCAGCGATGCAAACGCTGCTGGACGGCGTGCGTGCGCGCCTGAATCTGGCGGCAGATGCGGAAATTACCATGGAAGCGAACCCCGGTACGGTCGAAGCCGACCGCTTCATCGACTATCAACGCGCCGGCGTAAACCGGATCTCCATTGGCGTGCAGAGCTTTAGTGAGCCTAAGCTGAAACGTCTTGGCCGTATTCACGGTCCACAAGAGGCGATGCGGGCAGCAATACTGGCAAATGGGCTTGGGCTCCGCAGCTTTAACCTCGACTTAATGCATGGATTGCCGGATCAGACTCTGGAAGAGGCGCTGAACGATTTGCGACAGGCCATTGCGCTTAATCCGCCGCATCTCTCATGGTATCAATTGACAATTGAACCCAACACCCTATTCGGTTCGCGTCCGCCGGTTTTACCGGACGATGACGCTCTGTGGGATATCTTTGAACAGGGCCACCAGTTATTAACCGCCGCCGGCTATCAGCAATACGAAACATCGGCCTATGCCAAACCCGGTTATCAGTGCCAGCATAATCTGAACTACTGGCGCTTTGGCGACTATCTGGGTATTGGCTGCGGCGCCCACGGTAAAGTCACCTTCCCGGACGGCAGGATCTTGCGGACGACCAAAACCCGCCATCCGCGCGGCTATATGCAGGGGCGTTATCTGGAAAGCCAGCGTGATGTGGCGCAGGCTGATAAGCCTTTTGAGTTCTTTATGAACCGTTTTCGGTTGCTGGAACGCGCGCCTCGCGCTGAGTTTGTCGACTATACCGGGCTTAGCGAAGATACGATTCGTCAACAGATGAATGAGGCTATCGCGCAAGGTTATCTGACCGAGACTGAAGATAGCTGGCAAATCACCCAGCATGGTAAGCTATTTTTAAATTCACTACTGGAATTGTTTTTAGCGGAGTGATAAGTCGCCACCGGCAAGATAATGCCTGATGACGCTACGCTTATCAGATCTACAAAACGTAGTGAGATAAACGTAGCCGCCTTCACCGATTAATACTGATTAAACATCGTCTGGATCTGTTTTGGGTCTTTGGTCTGCGTTAAAGCCAGTTGCAGCAACACGCGCGCTTTCTGCGGGTTCAGCGTGCCAGAAGCGACAAACCCGTATTTTGCATCGTCCACTTCAGCATCCTGCGTAGTCGCGCCAGTCGGCACGCGGGAAGAACGTACTACGACAGTACCGTTATGCGCCGCGGTCGCCAGAGTATCAAAGACCGTTTTATACAGGTTGCCGTTACCCACGCCTGCGCTCACTATGCCGTCATACCCTGCGTCTACCAGCGCTTTTGCTGGCAGATCGGACGCATTTGCATAGTTATAAACGATACCGACTTTCGGCAGCGCAGTCAGTTTAGAAACGTCAAACGGCGTGGAGGTGGTGTGTTTACGCTCCGGCGTGCGCTGATAATCGATTTTCCCATTGTGGATGTAACCCAGCGGCCCATAGTTAACCGATTTAAACGTCGCCACGTCAGTCGTATTGGTCTTAGTGACATCGCGTCCGTCCATCACGGTGTCGTTCATCACCACTAATACGCCGCGGTTAGCGGATTGTTTATCAGCCGCTGTGGCTACCGCATTATAGAGGTTGAACGGACCATCTGCGCTCATTGACGTGGAGGGGCGCATCGCGCCGACCAGTACCACGGGTTTATTGCATTTAACGGTCAGATCGAGGAAATAAGCGGTCTCTTCCATCGTATCAGTGCCGTGGGTGATCACGAAACCGTCGGTACTGTCGCACTCGGTATTGATTTTTTTCGCCAGCGTGAGCCAGACCTCATCGTTCATATCCTGCGAGCCGATGTTAACGACCTGCTCGCCTTTCACTACCGCAATGTCCTTCAGTTGAGGAACGGCATCCACCAGATTTTCAACGCCGACTTTACCTGCCGTATAATTTGATTTTGTTGCTGAATCACCGCCGCCAGCGATAGTTCCGCCGGTCGCTAAG
Organism: Salmonella enterica subsp. houtenae serovar Houten; assembly: GCA_900478215.1. Classification (NCBI taxonomy): domain Bacteria; kingdom Pseudomonadati; phylum Pseudomonadota; class Gammaproteobacteria; order Enterobacterales; family Enterobacteriaceae; genus Salmonella; species Salmonella enterica. Next base: position 716,799 of record LS483478.1, on the reverse strand, counting down.
ATGGTGATATTCGGTAAAGCGAACGCCGCGCCGCTGAAACCCATTACCAGAGCAGCTAATGCCGTTTTCCTGAAAAACTCCATGTTATATCTCCAGTTATGTCAATTGGCCGCATTATCCAAACATTGCAGACGAATAATGTGACGAAATACGATTAACTAGCGATATATATCTGACAGAGTGAATTTTTTAGAGATGGATAACAAAATGCAGGAAAAAAAAGAATAAAAAGGCGTAGATGCGATCTACGCCATTGTTTAACAGGGGAAGATTACTTCAGGCTGCCGACCAACACTTTGCGGTTGTCTTCTAAGGCCACTACGCGACTACAGACATCTTTGCCAAACTGCTGGAAGTCTTTCTCCTGATTTTTCCATTCGTTCTGGATAGCGGTTTGCAAACCACCGAGGCTGCCCATTACGCCCTGTAAAGGATTGCCGCCGCCTTTAAGTACTGCTTTGGCGCCCATTTCGTTAATGCTGTCCTGCAAAATACCGCCCATCGCCTGGTTCACCAGTTGCTGGCCGTCGGCACGCACCTGGTCGATAGCCTTATAGTGGAACGTCAGGCCGTCTGTACGATGTTCGATAATGCGGTTCATCTGCGCTTTCAATTGTGCATCAAGCTTTGTCAGGCGGCTGCGCATGTTACTGCTTTCGCCGACCTCTTTAGCGATGATTTTATCCAGCGCCACGCGGCCTTTTTCGACGCGCGACCGGGCGCCCTCATCAATCCACGGCAGGGCGTTTCGCAGTTCCGCCTGGTAATCTTTCGCCTGCTCGCGCTGCGCGGCGCTAAGAGTGTACTGTTTACCGTTGTACATCACATTGCCGTCCGGCGTAATCACCAGGTTGCCGTTTTCACCTTTCACCTGCACCGTTTGTGGACTCAGGATCACATCGTCACGCGGCGTGACGCTGCATTTGTAATCTGCGTGAGCGGTCATCGCCGTAAACGTTAGCACTGCCGCCAGCAGCGTTTTGCGCATCATAACTTTCCCTCAAGACAAAGCGGGCCGGCATATGCCGACCCTGTACTCATTAGTCCCACCAAACGTCGAAAAGTTCGCTGGTACGGACGTCTTCAAGGTTGCGCGCTTCCAGCCACTTACGCACAATCGCCTGATGTTCTTCGGTACATTTACCGATTTCCTGCATACAAATCAGCCCTTCCCAGGCCAGGTAGCCGCTGCCGTCAAACGCCAGTTTATTAGGCTCAATAACGTCATTAATAAAGTCATCGACAGTCTTATCGATCTGCTCTTCAGATGTACCTTCCGGAAAACGCCATGCCACCGAAAATCCTAATTCCTGGAATTCATCAATGTGCATTTTTTTACGCAGACGACGACTACGGTTCTTTGCCATTATTTCACCCTCTCGAACATTAAGTCCCATACGCCATGACCAAGACGATGGCCACGTTGTTCAAATTTCGTTACCGGGCGCGATTCCGGGCGCGGTACATAATCACTGCTCTCTGACAGATTTTTGTACCCGTCGATAGAAGACATGACTTCAAGCATGTGTTCCGCATACGCTTCCCAGTCGGTCGCCATATGGAAAACGCCGCCCAATTTCAGCTTGCTCAATACCAGTTCCGCAAACGGCACCTGAACGATACGGCGTTTATTATGACGCGCTTTATGCCACGGGTCAGGGAAAAAGAGCTGAACCATCGATAAAGAATTGTCAGGAATCATTTTATGCAACACTTCTACCGCGTCGTGGCACATGACGCGCAGGTTTTCAACGCCCTCTTCATGAGCGGACGCCAGACACGCGCCGACGCCGGGCGAATGCACTTCAATGCCGAGGAAATTCTGCTCCGGACGCGCTTTCGCCATCGCCACGAGAGAGGCCCCCATGCCAAAACCAATCTCCAGCGTCACCGGCGCTTCGCGACCAAACAACGTGGCGAAATCTACCGGCGCTTCGCTGAACTCGACGCCCATCACCGGCCAGTAGTTTTCCAGCGCGTGTTCTTGCCCCTTTGTCAGCCGCCCCTGGCGACGAACAAAACTACGAATACGGCGCAGTGGGCGGCCGTTTTCATCAAATTCCGGTGAAATGACGTCGTTTTTCATAAAAGTGTAGTCTGCTGTGTTTGAGTTCTGAAAACGGGCATTATCCAAAGTTAGTTGCCGGATGCAAGCATGAAGCGCACTGCGGAAAGTTCCGGTTTACACCCTGCAGCCTCTGTGCTGCAATCTTGCCCCCGGCAATAATGAATGAGTTTCCATGCAAGCGTCTCAATTTTCAGTTCAGGTTTTGGACTGGTACGACAAATACGGGCGGAAAACGCTGCCCTGGCAAATTAACAAGACGCCTTACAAAGTATGGCTCTCGGAAGTCATGTTGCAACAAACGCAGGTGACGACGGTTATTCCTTACTTTGAGCGGTTTATGGCGCGCTTTCCTACGGTGACGGATTTAGCGAATGCGCCGCTGGATGAAGTGCTCCATTTGTGGACCGGGCTCGGCTATTACGCCCGCGCGCGTAATTTGCATAAAGCGGCGCAACAGGTGGCGACGCTTCACGGCGGAGAATTCCCGCAAACTTTTGCCGAAATCGCCGCGCTACCCGGCATCGGGCGTTCAACCGCCGGTGCGATTCTCTCCCTCGCGTTAGGTAAACATTATCCGATTCTTGATGGAAACGTTAAACGTGTGCTGGCTCGCTGTTATGCTGTTAGCGGCTGGCCTGGGAAAAAAGAGGTGGAGAATACGCTGTGGGCGTTGAGCGAACAAGTGACGCCCGCACGCGGCGTGGAGCGTTTTAATCAGGCGATGATGGATCTGGGCGCGATGGTTTGTACGCGTTCAAAGCCAAAGTGCCCCCTGTGTCCGCTGCAAAGCGGTTGTATCGCCGCTGCGCATGAAAGCTGGTCACGCTATCCGGGCAAGAAACCGAAACAAACGTTACCGGAGCGGACCGGTTACTTTTTACTGCTACAGCATAAACAGGAAATTTTCCTGGCGCAGCGCCCTCCCAGCGGTTTATGGGGCGGACTATACTGCTTCCCGCAGTTCGCCAGCGAAGATGAATTACGCGAATGGCTGGCGCAACGGCATGTTAACGCTGATAATTTGACCCAGCTTAACGCGTTTCGCCACACATTTAGCCATTTCCATCTGGATATTGTGCCTATGTGGCTTCCCGTGTCGTCACTGAACGCCTGCATGGATGAAGGCGGCGCGCTCTGGTATAACTTAGCGCAACCGCCGTCAGTCGGGCTGGCGGCCCCCGTGGAGCGCTTGTTACAGCAGTTACGTACCGGAGCGCCAGTTTAACGCCCCGGTCGATAAAGAGGATGACTTATGAGCAGAACGATTTTTTGTACTTACCTGCAACGCGACGCTGAAGGGCAAGATTTTCAGCTCTACCCTGGCGAACTGGGAAAGCGTATCTATAACGAGATCTCTAAGGACGCCTGGGCGCAGTGGCAGCATAAGCAGACCATGTTGATTAATGAGAAAAAGCTCAACATGATGAACGCCGAGCACCGTAAGCTGCTGGAACAGGAGATGGTGAGCTTCCTGTTCGAAGGTAAAGACGTTCATATCGAAGGTTATACGCCGGAAGATAAAAAATAGGCCCGTTGCCGAATGACGCTGCGCTTATTCGGCCTGTGAGCTATGCCGGATAAGCCCTTAGCGCCGCTGCCCGGCAACATGGCATAACGACAACACAACATGCACTCCCGGAATGATGAAAAAATTACTCGCGCTTGCTGTTATTGCGCCGTTGCTCATCTCCTGCTCCAGTTCGACCAAAAAAGGCGAGACGTATAATGAAGCCTGGGTCAAGGATACCAACGGCTTTGATATTTTGATGGGGCAATTTGCCAACAATATTGAAAATCTGTGGGGATATAAGGAAGTCCTGATCGCAGGGCCGAAAGACTACGTCAAATATACCGATCAGTTCCAGACCCGCAGCCACATCAACTTTGATGATGGGACCATTACCGTTGAAACCATCGCCGGGACGGAACCTACCGCACATCTGCGCCGGGCCATTATTAAAACGTTGCTCATGGGTGACGATCCAACCTCCGTCGATCTTTACTCCGATGTCGATGACATTAAAATTTCCAAAGAACCCTTCCTGTATGGTCAGGTCCTCGACAATACCGGTCAGCCTATTCGCTGGGAAGGCCGCGCCACTACATTCGCGGATTACTTGCTAAAAACGCGACTCAAAAGCCGCAGCAACGGCCTGCGTATTATTTACAGCGTCACCATTAATCTGGTGCCTAACCACCTTGATAAACGCGCGCATAAATACATTGGCATGGTACGCCAGGCCTCCCGTAAATACGGCGTTGACGAGTCGCTGATTCTGGCGATTATGCAAACGGAGTCCTCGTTTAACCCGTATGCGGTCAGCCACGCGGATGCGCTGGGCCTGATGCAGGTGGTGCAACACAGCGCAGGGAAAGATGTTTTCCGTTCTCAGGGTAAGTCCGGCACGCCAAGCCGTAGCTTCCTGTTCGACCCCGCCAGCAATATCGATACCGGCACAGCGTATCTGGCGATGTTGAATAATGTCTATCTGAGCGGTATTGAGAATCCGACGTCGCGGCGCTATGCGGTCATTACCGCCTACAATGGCGGCGCAGGCAGCGTATTACGCGTATTCTCGAACGATAAGATTCAGGCTGCGAATATGATTAACCGCATGTCGCCGGGGGATGTGTACCAGGTATTAACCACCCGACATCCATCTGCGGAGTCGCGCCGCTATCTGTATAAGGTGAATTCCGCCCAGCGATCGTATCGCCGCCGATAAACTATCGCATCCCGCCTCTGGCTGGCACATGACAGAGGCGGGAAAGGCAAAAAGTGTTAACTCCGTCTCTCTTTTGCTTTGCAAGCAGAAATTGTTTGCAAATATTTGTAACAGGTAACAAAAAAAGCCCACCTCTCATTGGTCGAATCACACCAAATCACAACGGAAAATGTGCCTTTTAAACATTCATCCGCTCTCAGGTGTGAGGAATTAACGTAAAGTTTAAGTTGCAGCTTAACATACTCTCTTTTCTGCAGTTCTGTCTGCGGGGAAGCTGGCTCACTACCCAGGGCTCGTATATAGTCGTCACCTTAAAATTTGACGGTGCATCTATTGGCGCAGTTTATAGTTCACGGGGAGTTGCCGCCGTCTTTATGCCGACCTTGTCAGGAATTGTGGCTGACAAAGGGCTGAGTGCGAAGTGGGTCTATGCCCTGTGTCATGTCGTCGGTGCCATCACGCTATTTATGGCCGTGGAAGTCACTACGCCAGGGGCGATGTTCTTTGTGATCCTGCTTAACTCGTTGGCCTATATGCCGACGTTGGGCTTGATCAAGACGATATCGTATTACCGCCTGCAATCTGCCGGCATGGATATTGTGGCTGACTTCCCGCCTATCCGTATCTGGGGCACCATTGGTTTTATTCTGACGATATGGGGCGTGAGTTTCTCCGGTTGCGAGCTGAGCCATATGCAACGTTATATCGGCGCGACGCTTTCCGTTCTGCTGGTGCTATCGATGATTGTGTACGGCTGCGCCTTCTTCAACATTCTGGCTCGGTGTTTGTCGAAAAGAGGTACGCCCGGAAATCCGCGCCAGCGCGCAGGGGATTGGGCAGCATTGTGAGCGGTAAAGAGGTGGAGTATTACACTCAAAACGGCATTACCGACTGGCAGACCGTGTGGCTCATCTTCGCAGGATACTCGCTGGTGCTGGCCTTCGCTTTCGTGGCCTTGTTCAAATATAAACATGTCCGCGTTCCGGCGGGTACCCAGCCGGTCGCGTATTAATAATTGCCCGATATCTTAGGTCGGATGCGGCGTAAACGCCTTATCCGACCTGGTGGCAACGCTCTATTTTAAAACATACCCATACAACCGTTTAATTCCATCGGTATCGGTCTCGCTGTACACCCCCTGCAATTCCGGCGAAAAACCGGGCAACAGATTGATGCCCTCTTCCAGCGCCAGAAAATAACGCCGCGCCGCGCCGCCCCAAATCTCCCCCGGCACCACACACAGCACGCCCGGCGGATACGGTAATGCCCCCTCGGCAGCAATACGCCCGTCCGCCTCGCTGATGCGTACCAGCTCTACATCACCGCGAATATATGCGCTGTTGGCATCCTGCGGGTTCATTGCCACATGAGGCAGGCTTTCTTTGCGAAACATCGCCTTTTGCAGATCCTTAACGTCAAAGCTGACGTACAAATCGTGCATCTCCTGACATAGCTCACGCAGGGTGTAATCGCGGTAACGCACCGGGTATTTCTGAAAAACCGTCGGCAGTACGTCCGCAAGCGGCGTATCGTCTTCAATGTGCCGTTCAAATTGCGCCAGCATCGCAACCAGCCGCGCCAGCTTCTCTTCGCTCTCGGCGGGCGTCAGCAAGAATAGAATTGAGTTGAGATCGCACTTCTCAGGCACAATACCGTTTTCGCGCAGATAGTGGGCGAGAATGGTCGCCGGGATGCCGAATTCGGTGTACCGCCCGCTATCGGCATCAATACCTGGCGTGGTCAGTAACAGTTTACAGGGGTCGACAAAATACTGGTCATCCGCGTAGCCCTCAAAGCCATGCCATTTCGCCCCTGGCTCAAAACTGAAGAAACGACGATTGCTGGCAATGGTCTCCGTCGGATGTGCCTGCCATGGCTTGCCGTCAACCACCAGTGGGATAAAGGGCTGAAGCAGTTTGCAACGGGCGAGAATGGCTTTACGCGCATCAATGCCCAGCGCAACGCACTCCGCCCACAGGCGGCGACCACTCTCCCCTTCGTGGATTTTGGCATTGATATCCAACGCCGCAAACAGCGGATAGAATGGGCTGGTTGAGGCGTGCAACATGAAGGCGTTGTTCAGGCGTTTGTGCGGGCAAAAACGCGCCTGGCCGCGAATATGGTTATCTTTTTTGTGGATCTGCGAGGTTTGTGAGAACCCCGCCTGTTGCTTATGTACCGATTGGGTCACAAAGATCCCCGGATCGTTTTCATTGAGATCCAGCAGCAACGGCGAGGTGTCCGCCATCATATCGATAAACTGCTCATAGCCTACCCACGCGGAGTCAAACAGGATGTAATCGCAGAGATGCCCAATGTTATCCACCACCTGGCGAGCGTTATAAATGGTGCCGTCATAAGTACCAAGCTGAATGATCGCCAAACGGAACGGACGCGGCGCATCGGCTCTTTCCGGTGCCACATCACGAATCTGGTCACGCAGGTACGTTTCATCGAAACAGTGCGCATCAATACCGCCAATAAAACCAAACGGGTTGCGCGCCGCTTCAAGATAGACCGGGGTCGCTCCGGCCTGAATGAGCGCGCCGTGATGATTGGATTTGTGATTATTACGATCAAACAATACCAGATCGCCGCGCGTCAGTAGCGCGTTGGTGACCACTTTATTCGCCGCCGAAGTCCCATTCAGCACAAAGTAGGTTTTATCCGCATTAAATACTTTTGCCGCAAATTTCTGCGCATGTTTGGCGGAACCCTCGTGAATGAGCAGATCGCCAAGTTTCACATCGGCGTTACACATATCCGCACGAAACAGGTTTTCACCAAAAAAGTCATAAAAATGACGGCCTGCGGGATGTTTTCTAAAAAATTCGCCATGCTGGTGCCCCGGACAAGCAAAGGTACTATTACCCATGTCGACATACTGGCTCAGGGTGTCATAAAAGGGCGGCAGAAGCTCCGCTTCGTAGAGACAGGCAGCGTTTTCCAGCTCCAGCCATTCCTGCGCGTTACCGCTTATTAGCGCCGTAACGCCAGCAGGCACGCTAACGGGTTCATTCGTAAACATAAATACCGGCAGATGAAAACCAGTGCGTTTAAGTAGCGCCAGAATTCCGCTACGGCTGTCGGCAGCGGTAATGACAACTGCGGCCACATCGGTAAAGTCGGTACTGTCCAGCGCCACCACGTTACGATAGGTGGAGAGTCGGGAGATGAGTTCACTGCTGGCGGCAATATTCATTGATTTCATAAGCGCAAATACCCGTTTCGGGAGTAGAGTAACCCCGGACAAGGCCCAATGCCTTGCCCAACGAGATGCCGGGTCAAACTGGATACCAGCTTCGACCGTCAGACATCAGTAAAAACAGACTGTTTCTGATTTTACTGTTGTCCTGCAGTGAGCGTGCGCTGCCCTCACCGCATAGGGGGGATGACAAAAAAAGGAAAGAAAGGGGCAAACCTCGCGCAGTCAGGCGACAGTGAAGACAATATAAAGGCGCTATGTTCATCCCGGCGAGCCCCATGCTGGCAGGAGAAATTTCGCGCAATCATGGCACCTTTCACCAGACGGCGCAAGGTAAAATCAGCGCTCCATACGTCACAGATAATCAAGCTATCAACAGCTTAATCGCGCGATAATAGGGCAATTTGAAAGACAAATAACGGGAGTCATTGTGGTAATTGGACCTTTTATTAACGCTGGCGCAATTTTATTCGGCGGCGTTATCGGCGCGCTGTTAAGTCAGCGTCTGCCAGAACGGATTCGCGTCTCAATGACGTCTATTTTTGGTCTGTGTTCTCTGGGAATTGGTATTCTGCTGGTGATGAAGTGCGCTAATCTCCCGGTGATGGTGCTGGCGACGCTGGTCGGCGCGCTTATCGGCGAGTTTTGTTTGCTGGAAAAAGGTATTAATGGCGCAGTTGCGAAAATCCAACAATTATTTATGGCATCGGGTAAAAAGCCGACATACGAGTCATTTATTCAAAGTTACGTAGCTATCATTGTACTTTTTTGCGCCAGCGGCACCGGTATTTTCGGCGCGATGCATGAAGGGATGACCGGCGATCCAAACATTTTGATCGCTAAATCTTTTCTGGATTTTTTCACCGCCATTATTTTCGCCTGTTCGCTTGGCATCGCCGTTTCGGCGATTTGCGCACCGATGTTGATTATCCAGTTAACGCTTGCCGCCTGCGCCACCCTCATTCTTCCGCTGACTACGCCGGCAATGATGGGCGACTTTAGCGCTGTGGGCGGACTGCTGCTGGTGGCAACCGGCTTGCGTGTATGTGGAATCAAAATGTTTCCGGTAGTGAATATGCTCCCGGCGCTGTTGCTGGCGATGCCGATTTCCGCCGCATGGGCGATGTTTTTTGCCTGATTCTGCGTGCAATAGCAGCAATGTGGTGATAGATTGTGCAGTCTACGTTAATTTGAAGAAATTCCGTTGACGAAGAGAGGCGATTACGGTTTAATGCGCCCCGTTGCCCGGATAGCTCAGTCGGTAGAGCAGGGGATTGAAAATCCCCGTGTCCTTGGTTCGATTCCGAGTCCGGGCACCATATTTTTGTCCTGGGATGTCTCAGTAAGTCCGAGGACGTATAAAAATCAGTAAGTTAAAGAGACCCGATGGTATCATTGAATATCAACGGGTCTTTTGACATCCATAGTTTTTGGGGCTTAATTGGGGGCCTGTCGGTTCGATAAACTATGGAGCCCCACCATGCCTCTCTCCGATACCGCTATCCGTAACGCAAAACCTCTCGATAAACCTTACAAGCTTACCGATGCACAAGGCCTGTAGCTGCCCCATTGCTTCGTACAGATAGTAGTTTCAGATCCGCTGCGTTATTTTGAAACGCATAGTTGCCGATAACTGCCGCGACAGGCTCGCCGCCACACTGGCCGTAACCGTTGGAGTAGACATGTTTATAGAAACCGCTCTGGGTGATTTCCGGGGCGAACTCAAAATTATCCAGCAGTTCTTCTTTAGTGGCGTACAGCAGATAAATTTTGATGTTTTCACGCGGATCGGTGCGTTCAACCAGCAGTTTCAGTGAACGTAACAGCGCTTCCAGCTCCTGAATTACCGGATCATGAAGGATCACATCCATCTGGCGGCTGGCATACCACTGAGTACCGACGGCACAGAGACGTTACGTTCAATCCCGGACTGCGCCAGTACGGCGTTAAAGGTATTTTTATCAATGGCAACGGGCTGGCGTTCATCCAGCGGCGTGTCGTCGGGTTTACCCAGTAAATCCCCGGTTACCAGCAGGCTGAGCGGGAGTTCCACTTCTGACGCCTGGCCATCAGTCCTCAGTACGTAGCGAATGTTAATACGCTCTTTGGGAGCTATACTTCCGCCTCTATCATTACCCATAAATATATTCCGTCAAATTATGTTTCATGGATAACTTCCGGACCATAAAAACGATACTCCTGATATTGAGGATATTATCAAAGCGCCATTTTTATGATGCAAAAATATGATGCGGAATTGACATTAAGGCGTATGATACTCCCGATATAAGAAATTATAATAATTTTACAACAGATGAACGAGATAATTTTGTTTATGATGACGTACACGGAAATTGTATAAACCATACGACAATAAAGGCTTACATGGTTATTTCCGCATTGCGTAAATAATATAAAATCCATTAAAAACAGAAGCTTGAACATAAATAACACAAATAATCAATCAAGCTCATGAATAAATGAAAGGTATTAATAATACTGAAGACATAGAACAGCAAAAATAAACAGGCAGACACAAAAAAAGATAAGATAATATTATTCTTGATTTATCTACACCCAGAAAACAAGAAAATAAAAGAAGGTTTCATGCTTATTAAAGAAAGTTGTTTGGCTATGATGGATTAAATGGTCATAAATATGGATAAAAAACTCAGGTATGGTCAATGATGGTTATGAGAAAATGCAACAAAATAGCTACAGACATATAAAAGGAGTTACGAGAAATGCCAACACCGTGTTATATCTCAATTAAAGGACAAACTCGGGGCCTGATTACTGACCGGGCCTTTACCGCTGAATCTGTCGGCAATATCTACGTTCAGGGACACGAAGACGAAATGCTGGTGCAGGAGTTCAGCCACAACGTTACCGTCCCGACCGACCCGCAGTCCGGTCAGCCGTCAGGCCAGCGCTCGCACAAACCGTTTATCTTCACCGTGGCGCTGAACAAAGCGGTTCCTCTACTGTACAACGCGCTGGCCTCCGGCGAAATGCTGCCGACCACCGAACTGCACTGGTACCGCACCTCTGTGGAAGGCAAACAGGAGCATTTCTTCACCACCCGCCTGACCGACTCCACCATCGTGGATATCGATTGCCATATGCCGCACTGCCAGGACGCGGAAAAACGTGAGTTCACTCAACTGGTAAAAGTCTCTCTGGCTTATCGCAAAATCGAGTGGGAGCACGTCTCCGCAGGCACCTCTGGCGCCGACGACTGGCGTGCGCCGCTGGAAGCGTAAATGCGGGTTATATGAACTGACAGCATTCTGTCCTGGCGGGCAGGGTGCTGTTTTTTGTTGTGCCGGAAGTGAAAAGTCAGTGCCAGTAAGGAGTTACGTTTTTACGGGAGATGGCGGACGCCGGAAACTTCGGCGGTAGCGTGCCTGAATGCAAGCGTAACACTGTACTGCCACCGTTGCTGTCCGGCGACTGTCTTTTTTCCTGTGAATACCAGGGAGGTCAAAATGTCATTAAAAGGTCTGCGTTTTACGCTGAATATAGACGGACTGGAGGAGACAGCCACGGCAGTGGTGGGGTTCAGTCTTTACCAGTGCCATTCCACCCCCTTTGTACTGGAGGTGGATATCGCCAGCGACCAGCCGGATCTGGCGGCGACAAATTTTCTGGAAAAGAACGCGGTGCTGACTATCTGGCAGGGGATGGAGGCGCAACGTTACGTCAGCGGTATTATCAACGAAGTGATGCAGGGGGAAAATAATCACTGGCAGATGCGTTATCATCTGACGATAGTACCTCCCCTGTGGCGTTGTGGCCTGCGTCAGAACTTCCGCATCTTCCAGCAGCAGGATATTCAGACCCTCTCTTCTACCCTGCTTAATGAAAATGGCGTCACGGAGTGGACGCCGGTATTTTATGAGAGCCACCCGGCGCGGGAGTTCTGCGTGCAGTACGGGGAAAGTGACCTGGCATTCCTGACCCGCCTGTGGTCAGAAGAAGGCATCTTCTACTTTGACTGGCACGCGCCACAAGGAGCCGCGCAGAAACTGGTGCTGTGTGATGATGTGGCCGGGGTATCGACACTGGGTGAGATGCCGTTTAATCCGAACACGGATACGGAAGTCTCCACGATGTGTATCAGTAGTTTTCGTTACCGGGCGCGAACCGGGCCTTCGTCGGTGGAAACCCAGGACTATACCTTCAAAACGCCGGGCTGGCCGGGTTATTACAACCGTGCCGCAGAGAACCTGAACGGTCAGCGTACACAGTATGAAATCTTTGACTATCCGGGGCGGTTCAAGGACGGGACGCATGGGGAGGCATTTGCGCGTTACCAGATGGAGGGCTGGCGACATGATACAGAGACAGCAACCTGCATCAGTAATTCCCCTGAGCTGTGTCCGGGAAAACGCTTCACGCTGACAGGCCACCCGTCGGAGAGACTGAACCGGGAGTGGCAGGTGGTGAGTTGTGTACTGACCGGCGACCAGCCGCAGGCGCTGCACGGCAGCGGAGGACAGGGAACGACGCTGGATAATCATTTCGAGGCTATCCCGGCGGACAGGACATGGCGCGTACCACCACAGCCGAAACCTTCGGTGGACGGGCCGCAGAGCGCAATAGTGACCGGCCCGGCGGGCGAAGAAATCTTCTGCGACGAACATGGCCGGGTGCGGGTGCGGTTCCACTGGGATCGATACTGCCCGGGGAACGAGGACAGTTCGTGCTGGGTTCGGGTGTCGCAGGCGTGGGCGGGAGCGGGGTTCGGCAATCTTGCCATCCCCCGTGTGGGCCAGGAGGTTATCGTGGACTTTCTGAACGGCGACCCGGACCAGCCCATCATCATGGGGCGTACCTATCATCAGGACAACCGCTCACCGGGGAGTCTGCCGGGGACAAAAACGCAGATGACCATCCGCTCAAAAACGTACAAGGGCAGCGGTTTTAACGAGCTGCGTTTTGAGGATGCGACGAACCAGGAGCAGGTGTATATCCACGCGCAGAAGGACATGGATACGGAGGTGCTGAACGACCGGAGCACAAAAGTCAGACACGACCACACGGAGAGCATCGGGAATAACCAGAAAATCACGGTGGTGAAAGGCCAGACGGTCAGCGTGGGGACGAAAAAGGAAGGCGGGCACGACCAGACGATTACGGTGGCAAATAACCGTAGCATCACGGTACGTAACGACCAGACGCTGAAGGTGATGAACGACCGGATGGCGGGTATCAGCCACGATGACGGGCTGTATGTGAAGCATGACCGAAAGGTGACGGTGGAAGGGAAGCAGGAACACACCACCACCGGGGACCATATCAGCCTGGTGAAGGGGACGCACAGTCTGGAGGTGAAGGGGGATCTGGCGCGGAAGGTGAGCGGGGCGCTGGGAATAAAGGTACGAAATGACATCGTACTGGAAAGTGGCGGTAAAATCACACTGAAGGTGGGTAGCTCGTTTGTAGTGATACATGCGGGCGGCGTGGATATCGTGGGGCCGAAAATCAATCTCAACAGCGGAGGCAGTCCGGGTACGCCGGTTCAGACACAACAACCCGCTGTTCTGAAGGCTTTACCGGATGAAAGTGCTGGTATTTCCGGTGCAGAGGATACGGAAGATGCGGAGCCGCCACGAAGAAACGTCCAGGACGCGTTTAATCCCCCCCGCAAGACCTGGTGCCGCCACAAGTCCAGAGAATATTTTCCCGATAAGGATATAGTATGAAAATCAGTTACCCCATCAGGGATAAAGATGGAAAAGAATTTCGTTCTCTGGACGAGATAATGCAGCGTATTGACGCGGAAGCACACGGCACCTGGCTGCTGGGAGGAAACGGATTGTGGCACGGCGCAGTCCATATCAGTGAGGGATTGTGGCACGGCGCAGTCCATATCAGTGAGGTGTCTAACCCGCGCTCTGCCCTCACCCCGGATACGCTCAGTACCGGAGAGCCGGTTCCCCTTCAGTTTATGGCCGACGGCACCATTGCGGCATACCGGATAAACAATGACTACCTGACAGCGCCCTGGAAAGGGCAGGAGCTCCGTTACAGCAGCACTTTTGTCCTGGTGAAATCGCAGTGTCAGCCAGACCCGCAGAAAGAAAAAAGCTGGCTGGAATTTTACAGTCTGTACATGCATCTGGCGCCGGTGAAAGATTATCCGGCATCCCTCTGCTATAAAGTCAGGGCCGGGCACAGCGGGATACTGTTGCGTAAATATACCAGCGGTCAGAATGGGTTGCCGGAGACTCAGGAGAGCGGGGATCCTGTAATTTATCAGGCACCACCGAAGACCCGTAACAGTCTGAAAGCGGGAGATCGTTTTGCGTCATCGTGTACCGGACGTTTTTATGTGACGAGAGGGGAGCAGTCGACCCTGATGACATTTGGCCTGGTCCGCCTGCTGAACGGGGAAACGGCAGGAAATGAGCAGTACTGGGTGACGCTGGACCCGACGCTGATGGAGCCGGATGGCGAAATACAGGCGCTGATGCCAGCGTGGATGCAGAAGGCGAAGGCGAAGGGCGTTTTTGACCAGGTGCAGGCGGGAGGGGAAACGGAAGAATGGCAGGTCAGTGCCGGAACGCCTGTCGGATTTATGGGATGTGAGGAGTACCCTGGTAAAGAAGGCAGTCAGACTGAACGTGAATGGTTTGTCCACCTTGAGGTCCTGAGTGCAGACCCGAGGATGCCGGCGTTTTTAGGCAACCCGGAAGGCGTTAAGGGGGAAAAACGGACGGTTCGGGCGCCAAAAGGAAAAATATTATACACCCGCCAGGCGACCGCAGAGCAGGCGACATTTAGCGCCACGTCAGCGACGCTGGAGGCTCAGTACATGCTTCCGCGGATAACCACAACGCCGGTCATGGATGAGTCGAAGCAATGGTGGTTTAACATCACCGGAAGCGGCTGGCTGCCGGAGAAGGATGTTGAAGAGGCCGGACAGTACGATTTGCTGAAGCAGGGTTTTCAGCCGCTGGAGGAAAACAGCGGTGGTGATATGGTCAGCAGCCCGTATGAGGGGTGGGTGCCGGAAGCCTTTGATTCCGTCAGCCGGGCCGCAGCACAGGGCGATGAATGGTACGAACAGGTGCCGCCCTTTTACCGTGAACTGATGGTAAGGATGGACAGTGACCAGGACGGAAAAGTGACGGAAGAGGAGATCAGGCAGGCGCTGGTGGTGCGTGACCCGCTGGTGAGGCATGTGGTGAACCGGCTGGTGATAAAACACCACAGCGAGTGGTGCGGCGGTCGCTCGACGGGGCGGTGGGAAGAGTTCTACAGGGATCTGGACACAGAGGAAACGGCATACTGTGAGAAGTGGCAGTCAGATCTGGAGTGGATGAGCGGGGTGCCGCCATTTAATAATGATGAGCCAGTGTGGCATTTTCATCCGGTGGTGTTTTTGTCAACCTTATTCGATGATGATCAACTTATTACATATGAACAATTAAAATTAATGCTCCCTTCCGATCAAGAAGCTGAAGTCAGTATTTATCTGAAACCATTGAATGAAACCATGAGGTTATTTGAAATCAACACACCTTTACGGAAATCGCATTTTATGGCCCAAATTCTCCACGAAACTGGTTTTTTAATGTATACAGAAGAAACTGCTTCTGGAAATGTATATGAAGGTCGTGGTGATCTTGGAAATAATCAGACTGGAGATGGTCCGCTATTTAAAGGCCGAGGTTTGTTACAGATTACTGGCCGTAGTAATTACACAAAATGCCAAGAGTATCTCAAAACTAAACTTAATGGCAGAATGTTTGATATAACATCATCGGTGTCTAAAGCAAAACAGTTGTCAGAAAATCCAAGATATGCTGCATTAGCATCTGGGTATTTTTGGAAATATATAAAACCTAAGTTAAACACTACAGCTGACAAAGATGATGTTTATTGGGTTTCAGTTTATGTCAATGGATGGGCAGTGCAGGAGCATCCTTATTATCCAGACAAAGCCAGAGAGCCGAATCATATGGATGACCGAGTTAATAAATTATCTATTGTAAAAAACGCATTTGGGCTGGAGTGAGTTTAATGAATAAGATATCATTGTTATTAGTGGTGTGCATATTACCATTATTCTGTAGTGCTTCGGATGAAGTGAATATTGAATATATTACTTCTTCGATGTATAGTGGGAATATTGGAAGAAACAATATTACAATGAATATTGTTTCTTCCAGGAACGCTGTATCTGGTAGTTATATATATAATCAATATAAAAGTAATATATTGCTAAGTGGAGTGATTAGCTTTAAATCGATTGAGCTAAAAGAAAAGACAAAGGATAGTACTGCTACTATATCGCTTTTCCGTACTAATAAAGGTTATACAGGCAACTGGTGCAATAAGAAATGTGTCCCTGTAACTATTCAGACTAATAATTCATTCGAAAATGGTGTGCTGAAAGATATTAAGGTTGATGGTTCTGATTCAGGAACCTATAAAATTAAATTAATATTTAATAATAAAAATGAGATTATAACTATCTCTGATACTATAGACCCACCATCTTTAGAGTTTGTAGATATTAACGGCGATGGTTTTTACGACCTGATAGCCAGAACAGACCATCGACCAAATAATGGTAGTCAGACTGTTTATCTTTCAGGCAATAATAAGTTTACAGAAGATAAGATTTTATCAAAGGAAAATGGAACCTTTGTATATGAACCTTATAAAAAGAACATTGTTTTTAATTCAAAAGAAGATTGTTGTGATAAATTCAATAAAGTCATTTACTCCTTTAACAATGGTAAAGCAACGAGGGTTGATAATATATCCTTTGATTATTCATCCAATGAAGGTAAAGATTATAGAGGTGGTAATATTTCAAAGAATAAATTCGAGTCTTACTAAAAAATTTATGTGTAAGAAGGTAATATAAATTTAAATGAAAATTACTTTATGAGACGTGATAATGGATGCTTTACCGTTATCTATAAATAGAATGGACCGCGTAAGTGATAGACGGAAGAGGAGATCAGGCAGGCACTGGTCGTGCGTGACCCGCTGGTGAGGCATGTGGTGAACCGGCTGGTGATAAAACACCACAGCGAGTGGTGCGGCGGTCGCTCGACGGGGCGGTGGGAAGAGTTCTACAAGGATCTGGACACAGAGGAAACGGCATACTGTGAGAAGTGGCAGTCAGATCTGGAGTGGATGAGCGGGGTGCCGCCATTTAATAATGATGAGCCAGTGTGGCATTTTCATCCGGTGGTGTTTTTGGATGCGATTAAAGGTAAATCAAAAATAACACGACAGATGCTCAGGAGAATTTGGACTAATTCAGGAAATGTTTCTGATTCTGTCCTTGATGTGGTAGCTGAAGAATTTTCGAATAAATTTGAGAAATGCCGTATTAATACTAAGAATAGATTGTATCATTTTTTTGCTCAAATATATCAAGAAGTTGGGTCGGCTTTTAATTTAAATGAAGGGTTTAATTATAGGCCACAAGTCTTGATAGATAAGTTTTCATATTATAGAAACCATTCTCAACATGCACAAATAGATGGTTATATTCCTGGAAGACAGGCGGCAAATAAACAAAATATTGCAAATAGGGCATATGGTGGGCGAGAGGGAAACAATGATATAGCTAGTGGGGATGGGTGGCGTTATCGTGGAAGAGGAATGAAACAATTGACATTCAGGAATAACTACAGATCTTTTACAGTTTATCATGAGAAGGTTTGGGGGGAATATGTTGATTTTGAATTGAATCCGGACCTTTTGCTTGAAATAGTATACGCAGCAAGGTCTGCTTTATATTTTTGGGATTATAATAATTTATATAGTAGAGCTGATAATGGTATTAGTCGAGATGTATCAGATTCGATAACCCGGATTGTTAATCTTTATGATAATCATTATGCTGATAGATATAATAATTTAATGAGATTTATTCAGGATGGTGTTTTTGATGAAATACTATAATCTAATAATATTAACATTGTTATTTTTTGGTAATTATTCATATTCAATGGAGTTTAAAGTAGCTCCTTCAGATAATTTTGATGGTGTCATCTATTACACATTGCATATAGAAGATGCTCATAGAATAAGGAATGTTGACATAGCTCTGGAAGGCAACTCTAATAATGTTACTGTAAGGCAATATTATAATTTTTCCTGTGGTTGGGGCGAAGCTTTTGGCGTTAGATTAGGTATGAGCTCAGCCACGGAAGATGGAGTGTTAATATTTGATAATATATATGCGTTAGATGGTCAATTAAATATATTGTTTGCTAAATCATATAGTCGCATGGAGAATAAATGGATTGACCATATTAATTTGAATAGCTCAGTATGTAATCGTATGGGGGGGGCATAAAAAAAGATCCTTTAACTAATAAAGACTATATTGTGGATTTTGAGTCTATTGAACAAGGACCATTTTATCTAAAAGATGCTGGCAATATTACGATTAAATATATTAGAGACGATTTTTTAAAGCTTGTACGCACTGATGTTAATGGTGAGAATATCGTTGATTCAATTAAAAATAATAATAATAAGGCTCCTTTTGTTCGGACGGTTTTTTTTATGAAAATAAAATCCATAATGAATATCATTAGTTTAATATCTTGGGGGGATGTAATGGGAGAAGGTGGCTATTATAAAACATATGCTTATATATATGATAAAAATGGCATCATACGTGCTAATGAAATATTGAATAAAGATTCTAGCTTATCAGGGTATAGCTCAGAAAAAAAACCATTTGAATATAAAAATGCTAGCACTATAAAAGATTATATACTTAAAAATTATGGTTTTTAGTGGAGTTCATAAATTGCTGGAAATGTTTAGCATGAATATTAAATTTTAATTTGAAGGCATATAGGTATTTATGGATGGTGAGAGAGTAATCGATTTGTTTAACAAACTACCATCAGGGGTGGAATTAATGATTATGGACTGATGCTCAGTACTAAGAGAAAATCTTCTACGAAGAGTACGAGCAGAAAAGTGATGACGTTTCGGGCGTGGGAAGATGCGGAGTCGCCACGAAAAACGTCCAGGACGCGTTTAATCCCCCCCGCAGGACTTGGTGCCACCACAAGTCCAGAGAATATTTTCCCAATAAGGATATAGCATGAAAATCAGTCAGCAGCACAGGGCGATGAATGGTACGAGCAGGTGCCGCCCTTTTACCGTGAACTGATGGTAAGGATGGACAGCGACCAGGACGGAAAAGTGACGGAAGAGGAGATCAGATAGCGCTATCCGCTCAGGCTATTACGACTATAAAGCAGGCGACATGCTTTTCTGGCAATAACATGCCATACTCTGAGCAAGTGGGAAACTGGCGCAAAGAGTCCATTAAAAGTTAACATGAGTTGCCAGAAAAATCATATTATTACAGTCTATATTTATAAATACAGATACCCCTTGATTATGCAATGATATTGCATCACCCCATACTTTTATCATAAACAATTAACCCTGGGTAACCAGATATATTATTTACGCTTTAAATTTACATAAAAATTGGCATCTCCATCAATTTCTTCCACTTTAACTGACGTGGCTTCAAGATTAAAAGCCTCCAAAATCTTAGCGGTAGATTTTCCATTTTGCGTGTTATTAAGAAAAGCCGTCTTTAACTCCTCGCCCTTCAACCCTTCAGTGTTATTTAATGTAGCCTGATTAATGACATTATCCCTGATCAACGTTACTGGCATCTGTCCTATCCATCCACCAGCGACTGCTGCCAGCACATACTGATATTGCGCGACATGGCTGGCAAAATAAGGATAATCCTCTCCAGGTGATTTAAAATTATATTTAAATGTCCATGTATGTGGTATATAGGTATTTTTAAAATGAGCCGCAGGCCCGTTCTCACTGACAGATAGAACCGTGCCATCAGAATGTAAAACATGGGAAAAGTTTTCAGGGTCCGCTATATATTCCAGGGCCTGCCTGTCGGCGTCGGACATATCAGGAAATTGAGACATCAGCAATTCCGGTGTAATCGCTGGAAGGGGTATCTTTGAGTTTCCCGCTTTGGGCAGGTCATCACCAGATGTTAATGCAGGCGCCGGCAATGCTGCATTATCGTCAGGACGTTGCCATTCCAGGCGAGTTTCCTGAAAGCTGGCAAGCCACTCGTGGATGGGAGCAGGATCCGTACTCATATCGAATGTACTTGCCGCAGATCTCGGGGACATATTTTCTATCCGGCTACGGAGCTCTGCCGCTTCATCATCGTTTAATCTCACGATATTGTGCATTATCAACCCAAGATCTTTGCCGGTTAGATCCCTGTAATCCCTGACCATGAACTTCAGAAACAGGATTTCCATCTCCGTCAGCAAACCGTTGCTGTCCCTGAACGTCACCGGATTATTCCGGCACATGCGGTACAGGTTCAGGCCGTCCACCGCCCCTGCAGGATCTGCGCTCGTCCACCTTCCCGCCCACGGCTGATAATACCGATAACCATAGTAATACAGTCCTGTCGCGTCCTGCTCTTTGCCTGAATAGCGCACCGTTTTATAGTCTGCTTCCGTTTCGCCACGTCCGGTCCAGAGCGACGTTCCCCCGTAGGGGTAGTATTCCTCCGCGCTAATGATGCAGCCATCCTCATCCACCTCAAGCCCACAGTTTCCTGTCAGGTTATCGTAGCTGTAACGCAGCCCGTCATTATTAAGCCCCTCCGGTTTTCCACTCTCCCAGTGCAACAACCGCACGTTACCCGCTACCACTGTCTGCAGGCTTTCTCCGCTGCTTTTCGTTCGTAGCTCCAGCCCCGGCAGGTATACCACCCGTTGTGTCTGTGTTCCGCTCCCGGTCTGCCGCCGGCTTACCTTCACCACGCGCTGGCTTCTCGCGTCGTAACGATAATATTCCCAATCGTCCTGCGCTCCCTCACGCTCCACCGGCGTCACCTGCAACAACTCCCTGCGCGCCGTCCATGCCAGCGCCTGGCCAGGCTGAAGCTGAAGCTGTTCCCCTCCCGGGCCAAAATGCATTTCCACCTCTGCCGGCGTCGCCGCCAGGGAACGCAATACGGCCCGGTTACTGCGGTCGCTGATGGTGATATCTGTCGTGTGACAGTTGCCACTTCCCGGCGCGCTGTGTCGTATCCGGCTCAGGTTGTTGCCACTGTCGTAGGTATAGGTGCGTAGATAACAGGTACAGGAGATACTGTCAGCGGGGAAGAAGGAACGGTTTTGCTGGCCTAAATTAACTTTTTCCCGCCCGCTCGCGCTAACCAGCTGGTAGAGACTGTCATAGCCGTACTGGTTCTCCGGCTCCACTTGCTGGTTGCGCCAGAACCGGGTTTCTTCTGCGTCATTGCGAACACATTTTACGTTGCCCACCGGGTCATATTCATAACGCAGATCCTGAAGTACTCCTGCTCCCTGCGGATGCCCTGCCGGGCGTTCTGTTTTTATCCTGTCCAGTCGCTGCGTCTGTGGTTCATACTCCCGGCTTACCACCACCCCATTGCCGTGCTCCTCCAGCAATACTTGTCCAGCGGCGCTTCGGGTGGTCGACCTGACAATAACCTGCTCCTCCCCGTTCACCGTCAGCCAGCGGCCTGCTGGCATTCCCGCTATGTCCAGCGCCGTCCGCTGCCTGTTGCCCACTGCGTCGGTGATACCCACCACTCTTCCAGCCGCATCGCCCTGGCTCAGGGTGGCATAGGTTACGCCGTCCAGCTGTGCATCCCACTCCCTGCGGTCATCCCCCTGCCAGTCAGCCTCCGCCTCATCATCTTTCATCAGCCACCGCGTCACCGAGAGCGCCAGCCCGCTAAGCGCTATACTGCCAGTTTCGACGCATCCTGACGGATCGTAGTGCCTGATACACGCCCCTGCCAGATTGTTCGCGCCTGCCTCCGCGCCGCTTTCCGACCAGAGCAGCCGTTCCGTCACTCGTTCCGGCCTGCCGCTGACCTGCTCAGCTATGCTGAGCAGACGTCCTGGCAGACTGCTGCCCTCGTACTGCCGTCGGGTGGTCACCGCTCTGCTCATATCCATACTGCCTGACGCCGTCTCCACCAGACCACTCATCCCCAGTACAGCGCGGCCGGCAGCATCACTCAGCATCAGGGACGTCCCGGCATCAGCGCTGCAGGTGCGCAGCGCTTTCCCCCCCAGGTCGTAATCACAGGCAAAATTATTCAGTCCGGTAGCCGCCAGTCGGGGGTCTGCGCTGTGTGATAAAAAGCCACGCGCATCATACTGACAGCGGGTGGGCCGGATCTCCGTCGTCTGTGGCGTGTCCGGATGGCGACACCACTCGAGGGTACGTACGGCCAAATGGCGGTTATCATATACCGCTATCGCCGGCGTTTTACTATAATCAGGTGTACTCATAATAATGTCCTTTATAACGTAATTAATACGTTTTATTCGCGTGAAAATAATAAAAATCTGCCAGCACGTTTATCTTTGGGCAGATCCCTTTGGTTTTATTATGGAAATTAAAGAGTGAGAATGGGCTACGGCATCCTCCGCAACCATGATATCTTTACTGAAATAACCCATTGATTAAGCAAAACAAAAACCCTCCTGCTATAACGCCAGTCAATTCATATCCAGATCTCACTCACTTAATTTAAAAACAGATGTGACACAGTCTCTACCGGGGGTATTTTCATACTCTCCGCCTTAATTCCCCCGCCTTAATTATCACATAATCATCTATTGCCCCATTGTTTGTATCATGAGAAAAAAGGCCTGCTGACACTTAATTAATCTACGCCATAGCATCCGCGAATTTTATTTTTAGCTGCACATTTTTGTTCTAAAAAAATTGCAATGGATGCCCATATCCTTTTAAAGGATGACTTTTTAATGAGGTCCTGTCATTTTTATAACGATATTATCGCCTTATACGATAATCGAAGAGGTTTCCGGCTCCCCAAAGGAGTGTGGCTCAAAAAACCGGTGTTTAAACAGACGTCAACTTGCTGATAAACCTGAAGTCATTTTGCCGGATGGCGGAATAAGCGCCTTATCCGGTCTGCAAGAAACAATACAGATAATCCAGCCATAATAGCCAGCAATGTGGCCGGATATTTAAAGACCTGGCATGTCCGCGCTGATGTTAACGGGCATTCCGGAACGGCGCTCCAGCGCTTCATTTGCGCGCGTAATGTCAGTTCCTGCGCCTGTAACAAAGATACGGCCGGGCGTGTTCAGGAGCTGCTGACCGAGGATAGCACCCTCGTCTGGCGGGATAAACAGCAACTCTGGGGCCGGGATGAAAGCCGGAACAGGTAAGACGCCCCCGCCTGCCGCCTGCCGCCTGCGTTTTCCGGGAGAGTACGAAGATGAAGGATCGGGGTTTTACTATAACCGGTTCCGGTACTATGATGCAGAGACCGGACAGTATCTGTGTGCTGACCCAATCGGGCAGAAAGGTGGAATAAATACCTACCAGTATGCGCCGAATCCATTGGGATGGATCGATCCGTTAGGACTAACTAACAGGTACTACTGCCGGTGGTATGTCCAGAACGACCTCCACTTGGCGAGATCGCTATGGTCCTGCATCAATGAGGGATCACCATTTGATTACTCAGGCGAGGATGAATGATCCAGAATTTATAGCTCAAATGAAAAATGCTGGAATATCAAATCCAACCGATTATATTCACCGACAGATTCCCGGGATTCCTAATGTTCAACAACCAGGGCCTATGTTAAAGAAGATTCAACTAAAATAATTACCAAAATTGGCAATATCTTAAAGAATTTTATTGCCGGCAGTTCTGATAACATCATAAATTAAATAGCTGAGCTAATGTCAGAAGCTATTACAGCTATACTCGGCGCAGGTATGGGTTCTGTTTAAGAAGTGCATACTCACTATATAATAATTGAGGGATTTTCTATTGTAAGAATTGCTCTTACAGCATGGCAAAGACATATTGAAGCCGAAGATATTACAAAAAAATAGAGAATGTAATAACATCTCTTCGGTAAAATTCAGTGTTGATGTTAATAAAATTAGTTTTAACACATTTTGCAGGCTTACAATGCACAATGGATAAAAATGAAAATACCAGAGAATGAATTAAAAAACACATCGTTGAAGCAAAATAAATATTTGAACCATTGCAAAAAAATAATAATAAAACAGCCTCCATCTTAGATAACACCATGCAATCAGGTAATAATTCATATATCCATATGCCTGGTGATATCCATTTCATGTAAAAATAAAAGGCATAAAATCAATATGTATGATTTATTTTTTATTTAAAAGGCTCTTTCCTGTTCTGGCATTGAGCCTTTGAACCTGTAGCATGGGTTCATCGTCAATTTTTGGGGTACTAAATTTAAAAATAGTATTAATCTACTTTTAAATCAGATGCATTTTCTTTGCATCTATTCTAAGTTG
Organism: Salmonella enterica subsp. houtenae serovar Houten; assembly: GCA_900478215.1. NCBI lineage: Bacteria > Pseudomonadati > Pseudomonadota > Gammaproteobacteria > Enterobacterales > Enterobacteriaceae > Salmonella > Salmonella enterica. Next base: position 692,435 of record LS483478.1, on the reverse strand, counting down.
CTGCCGAAAATTGGGATGCGCCAATTCAATGATCCTGAGCGCGCGCTCGGCTGAAGAGAGCCCTTTCAGGTTTACGGCACCAAATTCAGTGACTACCCAGTGCGTATCAGTACGTGGTGTTGTTACAGGCCCCTCAAGGCGGGGAACAATACGAGAAATAGTATCATTCACAGCCGTTGAGCGTGTCGTAATAATGGAGCGGCCACCTTTAGACGCATATGCGCCTCTGACAAAATCCAGTTGCCCTCCTGAAGCGCTGTACTGGTGCCCAAACAAATGCTCAGAGTTACAGGCGCCGGTGAGATCGATTTGTAAGGTGGCGTTGATGGAGACAACATTCTCATTTTGCGCAATGATCCCCGGATCGTTAACATAATCGACAGGCCGGCTAAAAAAAGAGGGGTTATCGTTAAGATAGTCATACATATCCTTTTGGCCCATAGCAAAAGTAAAAACAGACATTCCCCGGTCAATATTTTTGCGTTGGTTGGTGACAACGCCTTGTTGAACCAAACTTACCAACCCCGGATTCAGTGCCTCTGTATGGATGCCCAGATCATTATGGTCCTTGAGCGCGTTACAAATGAGCTCCGGTAATGCGCCGACCCCCATCTGGAGACAAGCGCCATCTGGCACAAGAGAAGCGATAATCTGGCTGATAGCAATATCCTCAGCTACGGCAGTTCGTACTGGTAGTTCAATTAAAGGCACATGGTTTTCAACGATGGCATCAATTTCTGAAATATGGATTGCAGCACCTTCGCCAGTAACACGCGGCATATATTGATTTACTTCGACAATAAGTTTTTTAGCTGTCCTGGCGATCCGAGTGGAATAATCGTTTCCGATTCCGAAAGAAAAATACCCGTACTTATCCATGGGGGACACGGTGTGAATAAAAGTATCAATACCAATATCATCAGCCAGTAATCGCGGTGCCTGATGAAAATGTGAAGGAACATAGTTAATTATTTTACGCCCGGCACTCTCAATCCCCTGACGTATTAAAGCTCGTTCGATACCGGTAATAAACATACTGTAGAGATGGATATAGTCACTTAGCTCATAACGGAAAATGGTGTCCCCGGCAATTTTGGCTGTTTCGTAACAGTAAACCCGCAGATCGTTGATTTCCCCCCTTTTCACTCGATTTGCCAGCGCATTCAGCAAAGCAGGCGGCTCTGCTGCAAACATTCCCATAGAGAGGTGACTGCCGGGGGTAATTAAAGTAACCGCCTCGTCAGGCGTCACGCATTTTTCGGCATACGCTGCATTAACATTCATCATGACTCTAAACCTCAGTGTGATTTCTCAATAAGCAGCATCTTCTTCAGGCGAGCATCCACGGCAATAAACTAACATTGTTCGTTCGAAGCGCATGACCTCTACACCATTCTGGTTAATACCGCACGTCCGGACGGTAACGATGCCTTGTCCCGGACGGCTATTTGACAGACGTTTACTGAGTACCGTGCTTTCAGCATAAAGAGTGTCTCCTGCGAAAACCGGATGAACGGCTTGTACCTTATCCCAGCCAAGATTGGCCACGACTTTGGCGCTGACAGTACGCACGCTCATACCGGTTAAAAGCGCCAGAGTGAACGTTGAATCAACCAGTAACTTTTTCCATTCCGTTTTGCTGGCGTAAGCCGCATCGAAATGGACCGGCTGTACATTGAGAGTGAGCAGGGTAAACCACACATTATCGGCGTCCAGTACCGTCCGACCGGGACGATGTTCAAAAACATCACCGGGATAAAAATCTTCCCAGTAAAGACCCGAAATTTCTCGGTAGCGCCTCTCGCGAATAGTTTTATAAGCGGGTAATAACGTATTCATAATAATTCCTCTATTAATGAATTCAGGAAGAGATCCCAGCCCGGGCGAGTAATCGCCGGGCATGGCGGGCGACGGCTTCATCTATCATCATGCCGTTAACGATCCCGACGCCTTTGACATTCTCTGTCAGTACTGCGCGGGCATGATTAATTTCTGCTGCGGTAGGAGTAAATACTGTATTGATTGCGCTAATCTGAGCGGGATGAATCGCCGATTTTGCAGAAAAACCGAAATTGAGCGCCTGCAAAGTTTCATCCTTCAGACCTGAAAAATCGTTCACATCAAAGAAGGGAGAATCTATTGCAAGAAGCCCCTTCATAGCACAGGCGGCCACTATCTTGGCCCGTACCAGAGCAAGAGGCTCCCAGGCAAGTGTGGCGCCAATATCGGCCGCCATATCTGCGGCGCCAAACATTAACCCGCAGAGTCTGGGGGTGGAGTCCACAATAGATTCTACGGCATTAAGCCCGGCAACTGACTCAATAATGCCGATAAGGCGAGTATCAGAACCAGCCATCATAATAAGACTATCCAGTATTTGCAGGTGCGCGGCTGACTCTGTTTTCGGAAGAATAATGTAATCAGGAAAAAGACGGCATTCCAGTAACATATGCAGGTCTTCAATGCCAGCATGAGTATTCATTCCATTAATTCTTAATGCTATTTTTAGTGATGAGTTTGGTCTGGAGAAAAGAAACTGCATCACGATTTTACGGGCCTGCGCTTTGTCATTCGGGGCGACTGAATCTTCAAGATCGATAATTGAAATATCTGCCCCGCTTTCAGTAGCTTTTATGAAACGTTCGGGCCGAATTGCTGGAGTAAAAAGCCAGCTACGTGTCGGAGTATTAGGAATATCGGACATATTGTACCTCCTGTTAATCTCACTATGCGCTCGCCGGCTTCATTATTCCAATATATGATGGAGCCATTCTTAATTGCTTTTGGAGATGAAGATGGAGCTGCGCCATATTCGCTATTTTCTCGCCGTCGCTGAAGAGCGGCATTTCACGCGGGCTGCGACAAAATTAGGTATAGGTCAACCGCCGCTGAGCCAACAAATTAAGGATCTGGAAAGAGAGCTGGGAGCACTGCTGTTCCGTAGAGTGCCTCATGGAGCGGAATTAACCGAGGCAGGAAGAGCATTTTATGATGTTATTAAAGGAATACCGGCTACCGCTTCAAGAGCCGCGCTGGCGGCGCAGCGAGTTATCAGGGGGGAATCGGGCGTGTTAAGGGTGGGTTTTACTGCCTCTGCGGCATTTAACAGTGTGGTGTCTGGTGCAATCCGTACTTTCAAGCGGGCTTATCCTGACGTTTATTTGCAGCTTGAGGAAGGAAATACAACCCACCTGTCTAATGGATTGAATGAAGGTTCGCTGGATGTTGCCTTCCTTAGACCCGGTTTTACAGGCAACGAACGTTTCCAGCTCAGGTTACTTTCTGAAGAACCGATGGTTATTGTATTGGCAGAAACGCATCCTGCGGCGGCATGTGACCAGATTGCACTCTCTACTCTCAAAGATGAGTTTTTTTTACTCTTCCCACGTGAAATCGGCCTGTCGCTTTATGACACAGTGATCGAGACCTGCGGTAAGGCGGGCTTTGAACCGAAAATTGGACAACTCGTGCCACAAATTTCGTCAGTCATTAACCTTGTCTCAGCAGAAATGGGCGTGTCAATGGTTCCAGATTCAATGCGACAGGTTAAGGTCAAGGGAGTGGTATATCGCCCCGTTGCAGACCAGAAGCCCGTCGCAAAGCTGGCTCTGGCATACCGACGCGGCGATACATCGCCAACGGTGAGAAACTTTGTCCTGAAAGTCACTGGTTGAATGCAGTTACGTAAGCGTTGAATAATCATCTCAAACGTGACCAATAATTAGTGACCCGATTTTGTGTTTAGAGGAATGGCTAACGGAGCAGGAACTGGCTGCAATGTCTGTGGATCGACTGCCAGATAACGCCCGGTTTTACTGTCGATACCCACGTAGTCGATAAGCTTGCCTTTGGCATAAAGAACCATTGTCTGTTTTGCAAATGCCTCATAGGCACTGCTCAGTATTTTCACTTTATTCGGATAATATGCTGCAAGATTATGCGTTTCCAGCGGGTCACGTTGCAGGTTGAATAATTCCCATGACGCATTACCTGCCTGTGGAAATAACGTAACAAGACGACGCAATTTCCATTTTCCATCTATCCAGGCTGCCTGATTATGGAGTTCAACGCCATATTGCGTGCGAGGCGCATTCAGATTTTCACCGGTCAGATAGCGTTTAAAACTCACGCCGATCATGGGTAGTGTCGGTCTCTCAGATAAAGGTTTACTGACATCAATACCTGCAAATTCATATAGCGTGGGCGCGACGTCATACGCCGCTATAGTGGCGTTATCAATGGCGCCATTACGTATGATACCGGGGCCGGAAATCATAAAACTGGTGTTAATCCCCCCCTGACCGCTGGTCGTTTTGTGGTAGCGGCCATACGGCGCATTACTGACATCAGCCCAGTGCGGGCCATAAGAGATAAATGAATTTTTACGCCCAATATTTTCGTAACGGTTATCAAATTGCTTCCAAAAATCCGCTTCAGATTCATAGTGCAAGCCCTTAGCCGGATTAACACCATTATCACTTAAAAAGACCAGAATAGTGTTTTTATCGCGCCCGCTCTTTTTTAACGTCTTAATCACGGTGCCTATCTGTGTGTCCATATTGGCGATCATAGCAGCGTAAACCTGCATCACCTTTGCCGTGTATTTCTGCTGTTCTGGTGTCATCGCCTGCCATTCTTTATCAAATTCCAGCCCCGGCAGGGGGATGTCATCACGCAAAAACCCCAGTTTCTTCAGACGAGCAATACGCTGGCGATAGACGGCCCCATAACCCTGTTCATACTGACTTTTAAAACGGCTAATCCATTCATCTGGCGCCTGCAGGGGATCATGTGGCGCGGTAAAGGCTAACCACGCAAAGATAGGTTGTTCCCGTGGCGTCTCATCGATCCAGCGATTAAGCTGCCTGGCATAGGCTTCACTGGAGTAAAAATTAGAGGGCAGTGAAATACGCTGGTTATCAAGGGTGTAATAAGTATGGAATAGCTCAACGGTTCCCAGCGGCACGGCATCATTAAAGTGACTGGCGCCTCCGCCCATCAAGGCGAAAGAATGACGAAAACCCCGATCCTTTGGCGTCGAGCCAGGCGTAAAACCAAGATGCCATTTACCCGCCATCAGAGTATTGTAACCGGCATCTTTAAAGCGTTCAGCCATGGTGGTTACCCGATCAGTCAGGCGCAATTCATAGCCTTCCTTACCGATGGTGTTTTCATACCACCACATACCGCCCATGCCAGCTTGCTGGCTGGTATTCCCGGTTAATAACATCGCACGGGCGGGAGCAGACATGGGAGACGTATAATATTGACTCATCCGCACGCCATTCTCGGCCATCATCTGCAAATTAGGCGTTGGGATTTCCCCGCCGAAGGGACTGATATCAGAATATCCCATATCATCAGCGATAATCACGACAATATCAGGACGTTCGTTTTGCGTACTGTGCGCCGTACCGGAGAAAATAATGCTGAGGGTGGCAAATGTCGCTTGTTTTTTCACGGCTTATTCTCCATTTCAGTCTACGCATGTTGTACAAGAGTGACGTACAAGGGCTATCAGCCCGGAAACTTGTTCACAAAGTCAGCGCGCCAGGCGTTCAGGCCATCCAGATCCCGGGGCCAGGCGCGTAGCGGAGCCAGAATCTCCGTGAAAAAAGAGTAATAACCGCTACAAAGCCGGTTGTAGCCGGCACTGTTGATATGCGCGGGGCAGCCTCCCTGACAAACTATTTTCACAGAACAACGCTGACACTCCCGGCGCTGGCTTTTCTTAATACCAAAGGGAAGCCGGGTTGCAGAATCTACTGCTGGCGCCAACGTATTATTACCAAGCTGTCCCAGGTAATGCTGGCTATTAATCAAATGATCGCAGGCATAGAGTTTGCCGTCCGGCTCCATGACCAGATTCGTACCGCAGCGGGCGGAATGGACACAGGTAGCGCTGATATGCGTAAAATATTGTGCCCATGCCTGCTCAATGTTGATCACAAACACCCGCCCCATATCGCCGCGTTTGCGCCATTGACGCCAGATACCAATCATGAACCGCCCCCAGTTATCAGCACTCAATTGGTAACGTTGCTGTAGGGCATTGCCTTCATTCATCAGCGGCTGAAATTGTAGATAACGTGCGCCAAGGCTAACGACATGATCGTAGATAGCTGTCGCATGGCGAGCCATTTCATCATGCACGACAATCAGCAAGTTAAAATCGACTCGATAGTGTTGTAACAATGCGATTCCCCGCAGCGCAGCCGGATAACTGGCCTCGCCGCGTTTGTCCGGACGATGGTGATTTTGCAAGTCTTCACTGCCCTCAAGGCTGATGCCAATAGTAAAATTATTCTCGCGAAACAGACGGCACCACGCATCGTTTAACAATGTCGCATTCGTTTGCAGGCTATTACTGATCGTCACGCCTTCAGGCGCATATCGCTGTTGAAGCGCTATTATCTTTTTATAAAAACCAATTCCGGCTAAAAGCGGTTCACCACCTTGCCAGACGAAATTAATTTCACGCGCACTGGCAGGTTGCGCCGCAATATAGCGACAAATAAAAATCTCCAGGGTTAATTCATTCATTTTTTCTACGGGTGTTTCGCCCTGGGGGTAATAACAATAACGGCAGGCCAGATTACAAGCAGGGCCTATGGGTTTCGCCAGAATATGAAAGGGGACCTGCGCCCGGCTTTCAGTCATTACAGGGATTTGTTGTTGCCGTAATGTGTTGAGATTCAACATAATTATGTCCTGTAATTATCCTTTCTGACGCAGAGATATCACTACCATTTCGAAATAGCATTCGTCTGGTGCTGTAGTCAGAAATAAAGTCTCTGTTAACCTGCGCTGTTTCAGAAAATCATAGAACAGTCCTTTCAAAAGGATATCGTCCTGAAGGACGAGAACCGTCGATATTCTCAGAAGAGGAATTCAAGCACGACAGGAAGATATTATATTAATAACTTTTAATTACATTTTTGAAAACAAGATAACACTCGACATAAAAACATTATAATTCAATTGATTATAAAAAATATCGCAACACACATCACATTATTAACATATGAATGATTGTGTTACGCGAATGTAAATTGTATGTTTCAACAACCACTATCTTACTGCGTCCCGGCGCGCTCATCCGGATGGAAGGAGATAACATGTCAGCCTTAACAAATACTGGCCATAATGACGGGATCACTCTCCATTGCTTACAGAGTATTGCGCAACTCATTCCTCTGTCGTCGGCGGTTTTTTACCGTGTGAATAACTACTTAAAGCCGGAAGGCTATGTTTTACATAACATTTCTAATGGCACACACCAACAATATCTGGAGCATTTTCAGCCGTTAGACCCACTATCGCCTTCCCGGTTCGGCCAACAGGTTATTACCGTAGCGACGATGACGCCCGGCATCTGTGCTCGTCATCGTCATTATTATCATGAATTTATGCTACCTAACCATGTTTGCGACATGATTGAGATCTTTATTCATCGGGGCCATCGTATTATCGCGGGTATTTCATTAATGCGCGATATTCCTTTTTCCAGCGAAGAGCGTTTGCGAGCGCAGGCAGTACAACCATTACTGGGGCTGGCCGTTCATGATGCTCTTCAGGGAGACAACCGGCTGGCGTCAATATTGACCGCAAAAGAACGTGAAATTGTGGGAATGGTCTGCGAAGGCGCCAGCAACAAATTGATTGCCCGTCAATTAAATATCTCTCTTTCAACAGTGAAAACGCATTTACGCAATATTTTTGCTAAAACGGAAGTGATAAATCGCACAGAGCTGGTTTCCCGAACCAGAATGTCCTCGGTACAACACTCACTGGATATGTAAAACTTTCTCTTTTCTCCCGCACTCATTGCGGGACTTTTCCCCACGTTTCATATATTCCCAAATTAACAACGTTCTCTGAGGTGGCGCTTTAATAAATATAATATTCATATTATCTGCTATCGGCATCCTGTTGCTGCCATTGATTCAGTACCTGATTGATCATATTTATCACACTAAGCAGGAGAATACGCTGTCGCCGCTCAAGACGCAGATAACGACGTAAAGGCGGCATTTTACAGACCACTTCGCTAGCAGCCCACAGCTCAATGCTGCAATGCCATTCCTTATGATTTAACACCAGAGAAAACCGACGATAATCCAGCTCGCTCAGGGCCTGTTGTAAATTGGGGAAACGATTAAGATAGTTAATCAGCCCGGCGGTACTTTTACTGCCAGTAAAAATGACTGGATAACGTTTCAGCCACCCGGGCTGATGAACGCGAATTTTGCCCTGCAAAGGATAATCTATCGCGCCTTTTACTCTAAATTCACAACTATGAATACTGGCCATAAATAACCGTTTTTGCTGAACATGGCAGACAATCCTGGTAAATGCATTTAGATGCAGAACGGCGCTATGCTCGGTCAATTTTTCACAACGCCAGCCGCTCAAATCACGTAATACCATATTCATTAATGCGCTCTTAAACCAGGGGACGGAGGACATCTGGCGTCATCTCTTCATTGTTTCGCTTTTCATAATTGCCCATTGCCCGCTCCACGACCTCTTCTACGGGAAGCGGGAGGAAAGGATTCACTCGTTGAACACATAATGTCCAGAATAAGGCATAGGCGGCGGTCAATCCAAGCATAATACCGAATGGTATAAGTACATCCCGACTGTTCATTCCTGGAGGTGCGATATTAATAATCGCGATAATAATACCCACGCTCGAAATAATCTGAGGTAAGGGAAACCAGGGGGCCCGGTAAGCGCGTGGCAAATCAGGACGCCGAATACGTAAGATAACGACCGACAACGTTACCAGCAGATAAGCTACCCCCCAGGCGCAAACTGCAGCGAGGATCAGCGGAACAATGTGGTCGATATCGCCGTTCAGATACCAGGCGTGCAAACAGGGAATCGCAACACCGAAAGCAATCGCGATTACCGGCGTTTTAAAGCGGGGATGCAACCAGGTCAGAAACCGCGGCAAGGCGCCATCCAGCGCCATACCGTATATAATACGCGGCACTGCCGCCATCAGAGTATTAATCGTCGCACATCCTGCCAGCAACAACCCCACGCCTAGCCAGTACTGCCCGACATGTCCCATGACTCGATTGGCGAACGCAGGAATAGCCATCGGCGTATCCAGTAAAAAGATATTGTTTGCCGCATCGACGACCACATTATTTACCTGACGGTTAATGGCGGCGCCATAGAGGAACATGCAACCTGCCACCGCTAAAAGGCCAAGCGCCATCGCTCTGGGAATGGTACGATGCGCTTTTTTAATCTCCGGCGCCATTGGCGTCACCAGTTCACAACCGACGAACATAAACATCGCCATGCCAATATAACCAAACAGACCTGAGAGATTACTGACATCAAGCGGTGCGCCAAACCACCCAGAGTGATGAGTTATCGGGGATAACATAATCCCGCATAAACCGAAGATGGTCAGGGTAGTCCACATACCGAAAGTAAGAAATACCTCCACCTTGCCAAATATTTCAACACCAATAGCATTCAGTATGCCGAAAACCACTACCATGCCGACGCCAACCATCCAGGTATTGTGCTGCATGGCAACATGTTCGTTAACAGACTCGAAGTTCACCAGCGCCATGACGCCAGCGAGGATCGTTTCTGCCGTTCCGGCAAAAATGTGTACAATCAGGTAGGCGCAAAGCGCGCCGGTGATAGCGAAAAAACGCCCCATCCCACAGGAAATATAGTCGTAGACGGAGCCAGTAGTAGGAATGAGCGTTGCCGCTTCGGCAAAGGTGGTTATCTGCGCTTGCATCATAATAAATGCCAGTAATACCGCGAGAGCAAAGGTATCGCCCCCTGCGCCAAAATCACTGGTCACGGTCAGGATCACCGGGCTTGCCATAATCAGCCCGACGGAGCTGGCAAGTGTCGTGGGGAAACCGATAACGCCACGTTCAAGATGGCTGGCAAGTCTGTTTTTAAACATGGTCAACCTCTTCACTATTATTGCAACAATAAATTGCCGCTCTGGAATAACGTTTATTTATGACAGGCATCCCATCCAACGGATATCGTCCTGAAGAGGGATAACGGTAAGCAAATTTGTGACGCATTCCCCCGCACGCGGTAATAGCAAATGGGGAGAAAATTATTCTCCCCAGCGATGTAACTAACCATTACCCTATTTGTTGTTTTCAACTTTAGCCAGATAATGTTTTACAAAACGGGGGGTCAGAACTTTCCATGCCACTTTGGTCCCCTGTTCAACAAACCAACTGTCGCCCGGGGAAAAACGTATCGGTTCCTGGCCTGCGACAGTTAACTCCACTTCCCCTTCCAGCACGGTTGCATGCTCGGTAAAAGGATAAATCATGGTAAAACCGCCGCGGGTCGATGAAAACAGTCCACAGGTAAACCCATCCTCAGGTTTACCGTAAATCATCGCGACGGCGACCTGTGGATCGCCTTCTGTTGGCAACGCCCCCAGCAGGCTGACGCTTCCGAGTGGTTGTAATTCAGGAACAGGTTGATTGAGTTTAAACGCGTGCATTAATGTTCTCCTGGTTAATTCCGGCCTTTCCAGAAACCGGCTGTTTGATGTATCAGTTTTCCAGCACTGACCAGCAATAGACGTAGACTATCGCGACCATAAATTGTCGCGTGGGGAATGCTACTCATCAGACGATACCGCTCGGAACCGCCATTTATTCCTTCGGCCAGGATTTTGCATACAATATGGGAAGGCGTGACGCCAAATCCGGAATATCCCTGAACATAAAAAACATTATTATGCTCACGAAGCGTGCCAATCTGCGGAAACAGATTCGCGCTACAGGCCATCGGTCCGCCCCAGGCAAAATCGATTTTAACGTCTTTTAAATAAGGAAAGACCTCAGTCAACAGAGCACGATTCCAGGCAGCAAAATCGTGCGGGGTATATTCAAGGAACCTTGTAGCGCTGCCAAACAGCAGGCGGTTTTCTTTTGTGAGACGGTAGTAATTTATAACCGGGCGGATATCACTGAAAGCCCCGCGCAAGGGACTGATCCGCTCAACAAGCTCACTGGAGAGCGGTTCTGTAGAGACCTGATATGAATAGGTAACCAGCGTTCTCTTATAAATTTCTGGTTCCAGATTATTGAGAAAACTATCGCAAGCCCACAGCAATTTGGCCGCTTTTACGCTGCCCATCGCAGTACGTACCTGTACTGTCTTACCGTAACTGACCTCAACCACTGGTGAATATTCGAATATCTTCACCCCCAGCGAATTCGCAGCCTGAGCGGAGCCCAGCAATAAATTCAGTGAGTGGACATGCCCTCCCCCCATATGCTTGAGAACACCGCAGTAGACGTCGGAACCGATAACCTGCTGCACGTCTTTACCGGTATAGAGTTCAATATCGTCTTCCGGCGTAGCGGCTTTGAATTCTTTTTCCCATTGTTGCAGCGTTTTTAACTGCCGCTGGTTGTAGGCCAGATAACCATATCCGGGGACGAAATCAGCATCAATATGGTATTTACGAATTCGATCCCGAATAATACCTGCGCCGAGGTTCGAGATTTTAAATAGCATCTCCATTCCCGCTGCGCCTACATATTTTTTAACGGCTTCGATGTCGTGACCTATACCGGCCATCACCTGGCCACCGTTTCTCCCGGTACCGCCATACCCAAGATGTCGGGCTTCCAGAACGACAATATTGGTGATCCCCTGCTCCGCCAGCTCCAGCGCGGTATTGATGCCTGAAAAGCCACCGCCAATGATCACCACATCGGCATCAATATCCTCTTGCAGTGCAGGAAAATGCAACGGGTATTTTTTCGTCGCGCCGTAGTAATTCAACGCATCGATTTTTGTATTCATCGCGTTACCTTGTCATCACACTTGACTAAGGCCGCTATCACAGCACGGTAGCGTTTTACAGAATATCGTCCGGAAGCATGACGTTCTTTGGAACGATATTCAGTCCCGGAAAAGTATGCTGTGATAAAAAAACTTATATTCCTGACTAACAGGCACTCTGATGAGCGACGTGACATTACTTGCCGAAGTAACCACTTTTTTACGCCAACGACACGGGCAATTTATTGCAGGTGAACGTCAGACCGGGAACGGCGCGAACTTTACGGTCACTAACCCAGCCACCGGTAAAATTATCACCGAAGTTACATCGGCAACCCCTGCGCAGGCAGAACAAGCTATGCAGAGCGCCAGACAGGCGTTTGAGGTCTGGCGTAAAATACCAACATTACAACGCGGCGCATTACTGCTGAAACTGGCTGATACTCTTGTTGCTCATCGCGAAGAGTTAGCTCAACTGGAAAGCGTGTGTTCAGGTAAAACGATTATGCTATCGCGCGGTCTTGAACTCGATCAGTCAGTGGCATTCCTGCGTTACTTTGCCGGTTGGGCAGGAAAAATAACTGGTGAAACGCTGGATGTCTCACTGCCCTCAATGGGGGAAGAGAGATACACGGCGTTTACCCAGCGTCAACCCATTGGGGTGGTAGTCGGTATCGTGCCGTGGAATTTCTCAATTATGATTGCTATCTGGAAACTGGCCGCTGCGCTGGTATGTGGCTGTACCATCGTCATCAAACCAAGCGAATATACCCCGCTGACACTGCTGCGAGTGGCTGAACTGGCTAAAGAAGCGGGTCTACCTGATGGCGTGCTCAACGTGGTAAACGGTGTTGGCGGTGAGATAGCGCAACAGCTAATCGCGCATCCAGATTGCGCTAAAGTCAGTTTTACAGGCTCAGTTGCGACAGGAGAGAAAGTCCAGCGTTCGGCACTATCTGCAGGAAAACGCGTGACACTCGAACTGGGGGGAAAAAATGCGGCGCTGTTTCTCAATGATCTCACTGCACAAGCCATGGTCAACGGTATTCTTGAAGCTGGTTATCTGAATCAAGGACAGATTTGCGCCGCCGCAGAGCGTTTTTATCTGCCCCAGGAAAAACTGGAGACGGTAATGACACTCCTCAGACAACGGTTATCAGAGATCGCGCCAGGATCGCCTTTAGATGAAAAAACGATGATGGGCCCCCTGGCGAATCAGGTTCAGCTTGAAAAAATGTTGCGTCTGATTCAAAACGCACGGGAGGAAGGGGATACCATTGTTTACGGCGGTGAAACTTTGCCCGGCGAGGGGTACTTTTTACAGCCGACAGCGGTAAAAGTGCGTAGTGGAAATAGTACCCTGATGCACGAGGAAACCTTCGGCCCTGTCTGCAGTTTTATTGGTTATCAGAATGAAAAAGAGGCGCTTTCGCATATCAACGCTTCGCCATTCGGGCTTGCGGCAAGCGTGTGGTCGGAAAATATTTGTAAGGCATTACGCTACGCTGAGGATATTGATGCGGGAATGGTGTGGGTCAATATGCATACCTTTCTCGATCCAGCGGTACCCTTTGGAGGGATGAAAGGATCGGGCATTGGCCGCGAGTTTGGCAGTGCGTTTATTGATGACTATACCGAGCTTAAATCTGTAATAGTCCGTTATTAGCAATTATGAAAATGGTATATGTCCTCGTAGCAATAGTAAGCGAATCGATGTTCTATTAGCGTCAATAATGCGCTGAAAAATGATGTCGGCCGAATAGCCATGCCGAAAGGCAGGCTATTCCAGTCTTAACGGCACAGGTTCATTCTGTTATATCGTTTCCAGATACAGCGCCAGCGTCTGCTGAACATTATTCCGTTGGCTGTAAGGTCATAGATTATTTTGACCCGCAGAGGATAAACACAATTGAGGTTATACTAAACTCCCGCTCTCTATTCAGTCGCTTTTATCGTAAAATATCCCTGGTGCCTGCATCACAGCTTCATGATTTAAAAATCAATATTTCACAATAACAACCAGCTACATATAAAAAATACATCAAAAAACCATTCTAGTTAACTAGCATTTTGACAGAAATAAAAATGATTTTTTACGGCCAGGACCACCGCCATTTCTTATGAACAATATTAATTAATGAGCGAACAAACAGACGATTTCTGTCCGGGTAATCCATTACCCGACTGATATTATTAGCCTGGTTATGATGTGGTATCATTTATCAGGCCAGCCATAATCATCCGGAACCGGCGCTACGCCACGAACATCAGGACGGAGCATTTTTTGACGATCCTCTTCGTCATCCACCCACGCACGGGCGATCTCCTCACAGGTTGCAAACCATACGCCATCATGTCCTTTAATATGTTCAATCAAACGTGACAACATCAGCATATGATGCCCATGACCAATTATCTGCGGATGAAGGGCCATGGCATATAAACCGTTTTCCTGGTGGTTATAAGCATAGGTAAAAATATCCTTCCAGCGTCGCAGAACACCATCAGTATCGCTCATCCCCTCCTGATTGCCGGTATACGCCAGTGCGGGAAAATCATCCAGATACCAACTGACAGGAATTTCCAGAATCGCGCTGGCTGGGCCTGCGACATTTCCCGTCTCCCAATTAACCTGCCAACGTTGAGGATGGTAAGGCACAAGATCTCTCGCCATCAGGCTACTGTCATATATAAAACCAGCCTCCTCCAGCAGATCCAACGTATTCTCGCTATAATCCCAGTAGGGAGAACGGTATCCCGCAGGACGTATGCCGAAATGTCTTTTATAACAGGCGAATGCCAGATCCATCAGCCGGCGTTCTGTGTCACGGTTCACCAGCGTCGGGTTTTCATGGTAGTAGCCATGGTGAGCGATTTCATGCCCGGCATCAAAAATCGCTTTACTGATTTCCGGGAAGGTATCGACAGAGTGTCCGGGAATAAAAAAGGTGGTTCTAATATTATTTTCTTTGAACAATTTCAGAAGCCTCGGTACGCCAACTTGCGCGCCAAACTCGCCACGTGACATAAAGGATGGCGACGGTCGATTAAATCCGCCAAGCCATAAAGATTGGGCATCTACATCGACACCAAGATTAACCGCGATCCTTTTACCTTCAGGTAATTTTAAATATCCCATAACAACCTCCAGTTAATATATAAAAGGGACACATTCTGCTATTTAATATGTGATGGCCAGATATTATATATGCCAGCTTTTCTGCGTCGGTCCTTGAACGTTGTTGCTGCCCCCTCAAGTCTATTTTCATATAGAACGTCGAGGTTAATCTCTCCTAAAATGACATCCTCTTTATTGACGTGCGCCTCTGCGATAATACCTTCAGGACTTTTCCATACGACATCACAGGGACTTAAAATTGAACTTCGGGCCCAGCAACCAGGCAATGGTCCGCCAGGATTTCCGCCCAGGCAACAGTGGACAAGATAAAGTTGATTTTCAATACAACGTGAATGACAACAATGCCTGACTCGCCAAAACCCCTGTTCAGTAAACGTGGCGGAAGGCGTTAAAATTAATTCTACGCCCTGTTCTGCCAGTGTTGCGGCACACTCCGGGATTTCTGCTTCATAACAAATATTAAAACCCACCCTGGCAAACGGCAATTGAAAAACAGCCATTTTATCGCCTTCCCGAGTATACCATCCATGTTCAGCCGGAAAGATATGCGTCTTACTGTGGGAATAATGTTCACCATCGGGTCCCCATATATGCGCAACATTTTCATACCGATCAGCTCCAGTCTGCTCCAGATGAGAACCAGCAACGATAAACTGCCCTCTTTCTTTCGCTTCCTGTTGAAAAAGATGCTTATAGGCATTTGTGAACTGATCAATTAAAATAAGATGTGAAATTGGTCTTTCTTGCCATTTTTTTAATAATGTAAATAATTCAATGGTAAACAGCTCCGGGAAGATAACGATATCAGCGCCCTTACTTTTATTAAGGAATGCTCTTACTTTTATTATGAAATCTTCAAAATTGTTTATTTCAGTAACAATATACTGACAGGCTGAAACAGTAAAATTACGTGCCATCGTGATATCCCCGACATGAAATTTAAACTCAATTTAACGTATAGTGTATGGGGAATGTTATGGAATAACCATTTCAACGCCATACCATTTTTTTGTGAAGCTGCGCAAAATTCATGGCGTAAAGAGCACAAGTATTTAACCTTTATTTAGATAACGAGTGTGTTATCAATGTTCGCAGCGCATCAGAAGTCAATAAAAAATATGGCCAAAGAAATAACCCTTACCACAATATTATTTTCAGC
Organism: Salmonella enterica subsp. houtenae serovar Houten; assembly: GCA_900478215.1. NCBI lineage: Bacteria > Pseudomonadati > Pseudomonadota > Gammaproteobacteria > Enterobacterales > Enterobacteriaceae > Salmonella > Salmonella enterica. The sequence continues at coordinate 676,332 of LS483478.1, read as the reverse complement.
ATCTGAAAATAATCAGGCAAACTAAATGATAACGCTCTATTCAAATTAAGGGATTGGGGCCGCTGGGGGCCATAAATTATCGTATTGCAGATGGGCCGCCAGAGGGCATAAACATTTTTCTTACCACAGATAAAGGGCGCGAAAAACGTAACTGCAGCGCGCAGGGCGATCGCCTGAATTACGAGGATGTGAAAATGAGCATCCAGTGTGATTTGATGCTCAGGTAAGATGAAGACGGCCACCCGAAGGCGGCCGTTAGAGCCTGGTAGCGCTTCGCTTATCAGGCCTGTGAAACCGAGACAGCTTTAGCGGTGAGACGCCAGCGGCTGCTCCGTCATTGGGGGGTGGCGCTTTTCTGGATCTTTAATCAGTACCCACAGAATGATGGCGCCGATAATATCGAACAGACTTAGTGCAATGAAGAATGGGCCGTAACCGATAATAGCGACCAACGCCCCCATAAACAGGTTGAAACTTAACTGTCCCAGCCATGCCGCAGATCCTGCCAGACCCGCAACCGTCGCGACCTCATTTTTCTTGAACAGGTCAGCGCTCATGGTAATGACGACAGTAGAAAGCGTCTGGTGCGCAAAACCGCCAATACTCATCAATGCAATGGCGACATATGGGTTAGTCGTAATGCTGACAAAACCGATCGAAATCATCAAAATAGCGCCGATGGTAAAGCTACAACGACGCGCATTGATCGTGGTCATATGCATCTTTTCCATGAAGAACTTCGCCAAGAAACCGCCTGCAACGCAGCCAAAGTCCGCCGCCAGGAACGGAAGCCAGGCAAACATGGCGATCTCTTTTAACGGCAGATGCATCACGTTAATTAGATACAGCGGCATCCAGAAACTCAGCGTTCCCCATGCCGGGTCAGCCAGAAAACGGGTGATCGCCAACGCCCAGAAATTACGCTTTTTAACGATCTCTTTAACAGCCGGTTTTTTGTTGTCATCCTGGAGATAGCTTTCCTGGCCGTCTTCGATATAACGCAGCTCTTTGTGGGTGATCCACGGGTGTTTGTTTGGCGAGTTATAAATCAGGAACCAGGTGATGGCGAACAGCACGCCGATCCCACCGGTAATCACAAACGCCATTTCAGTACCGATGCCGCTATCAGCAAAAGTCAGCATCGCCCAGACCACCAGCGGCGGCGCCAGCATCGCGCCAATCGAGGTGCCAATATTAAACAAGCCACCCGCAATACCACGTTCTTTCGTCGGGAACCATTCGGCGCTGGCTTTAATCCCGGCAGGAATCGCCGACGCCTCGGTCAGCCCCATCAGACCACGCAGAAATGCCAGGCTTATCCAGCCGCCGGCCAGCGCGTGCGCCATATTGATCAGCGACCACAACAACGCAAAGATAAAGAAGCCGATTTTTAGTCCGATGACATCCATCAAATAGCCGGTGATCGGCTGCGCAATGGTGTAACAAAGCTGGAAGGCGCTCACCACCCAGGAGTATTGTTGCTCATCAAAATGGAGTTCTTTCATCATCGCTGGCGCCGCGACGCTAAGCGAGCTACGGGACAGGTAGTTTACGATGGTCCCTACGCAGACCAGGCCGATAATCCACCATCTTAATTTTGTCATCTTCATGATAAAGCCTCGTTAAAAAACATTATCTCCGCGCCGTCTGACCTGTAGCGGGAAAACTGAAATCACACAAATTGGTTGACCAATCAATATTTTCTCATCCGGACCGGTCAAAATCTGGCGGCAACTCCCGCCCTTAATATTTTTGAAACAAATACATCAGCTCATTTCAAGTTGAATGGTGAATGCTTTTTACCCAGCAAAAATTGACGCAGATCAAACAAATAAAATTGGCAGACCATAAATAATGATATTTGTGATTTGGTTAGCCAATTTAAATAATAAGGTTGACATGAGAAAAATTTTGGTTGAATTTAGGGGCCAGAACGGGTTTTACAAAGCACATTTCGATGTTGGCTGGCAATGGGTCAACCACGAAGACGTTATCGCAAGAAGAGGAAACGAGATATGAAACAAACCTGGCGCTGGTACGGACCTAACGACCCGGTAACGCTGTCAGATGTACGCCAGGCTGGCGCAACCGGCGTGGTAACAGCGTTACACCATATCCCGAATGGAGAAATTTGGTCGGTAGACGAGATCCAGAAACGTAAAGCTATCGTTGAAGAAGCGGGTCTGGAGTGGTCTGTGGTAGAGAGCGTACCTATCCACGAGGACATCAAAACCCACACCGGTCAGTACGATTTGTGGATCAAAAACTACCAGCAAACGCTGCGTAATCTGGCGCAATGCGGTATCTACACGGTTTGCTATAACTTTATGCCAGTGCTGGACTGGACACGTACGGATCTGGAATACGTATTGCCGGATGGTTCAAAAGCGTTGCGTTTTGACCAGATTGAGTTCGCCGCGTTCGAACTGCACATCCTGAAGCGTCCGGGAGCAGAAGCCGACTATACGGCAGAAGAGATTGCTCAGGCAGATCAGCGTTTCGCCACCATGAGCGAGGAAGACAAAGCACGTCTGACCCGCAACATTATTGCCGGTTTACCTGGCGCGGAAGAAGGTTATACGCTGGATCAGTTCCGTCAACACCTGGCGACGTATAAAGATATCGATAAAGCAAAACTGCGTGAACATTTTGCCTATTTCCTGAAAGCCATTATTCCAGTTGCCGACGAGGTTGGCGTGCGTATGGCCGTTCACCCTGACGATCCGCCGCGCCCTATTCTCGGCCTGCCGCGCATTGTCTCTACTATTGAAGACATGCAATGGATGGTGGAAACCGTCAATAGCATGGCGAACGGTTTCACCATGTGTACCGGATCTTACGGCGTACGCGCCGACAACGATCTGGTTGATATGATCAAACAATTTGGTCCGCGCATCTACTTTACGCATCTGCGCTCTACGCTGCGCGAAGAGAATCCGAAGACCTTCCACGAAGCCGCCCATTTACACGGCGATGTGGATATGTATGAAGTCGTTAAAGCGATTGTGGAAGAAGAGCACCGTCGTAAAGCCGAAGGTAGCGACGATCTGATCCCGATGCGCCCGGACCACGGCCATCAGATGCTGGACGATCTGAAGAAGAAAACGAATCCGGGTTATTCCGCCATTGGCCGTCTGAAAGGGCTTGCGGAAGTTCGCGGTGTCGAACTGGCTATCCAGCGCGCTTTCTTTAGCAAATAACCTTCTCTCGCATGGCGTGACGCGTCATGCGATTTCCCCTACTCAATGCAATAGCAATATGCCTCGCCCCGGAGATCGTGGGCGAAGACGTCGAATGACAGGAGTTTGCAATGGAACAGAATATCGCCACCGCCCAGGTTTCCGTCGCCCGCCCAAACTGGGACAAATCACGTCTGGTATCCCGTATTGTGCATCTGGGCTGCGGCGCGTTTCACCGCGCGCACCAGGCGCTCTTTACCCATCATCTACTGGAAAAGAGCGACAGCGACTGGGGCATTTGTGAAGTGAACCTGATGCCGGGTAACGACGCGCGGTTGATCGCGAACCTGAAAGCGCAAAATCTGCTGTACACCGTTGCAGAACGCGGCGCAGAAAGCACCGAACTGAAAATTATCGGCTCAATGAAAGAAGCGCTGCATCCTGAATTCGACGGTCATGCAGGGATTCTGGCGGCAATGGCGCGCCCGGAAACCGCGATCGTCTCCTTAACCGTGACCGAAAAAGGCTACTGCACCGACCCCGCCAGCGGCGAGCTTGATGTCAATAACCCGCTGATCCAAAACGATCTTGCCCATCCACAGCAACCTAAATCCGCCATTGGCTATATTGTCGAAGCGCTAAACATGCGCCGGGAGAAAGGACTGAAAGCCTTTACCGTGCTGTCGTGCGATAACGTGCGCGAGAATGGTCACGTCGCGAAGGCTGCCGTCCTCGGTCTGGCGAAAGCTCGCGATGCCGCCCTTGCCGCATGGATTGCCGACAATGTGACCTTCCCCTGCACCATGGTTGACCGCATTGTTCCGGCAGCAACCGAAGAGACGCTACAACTGGTTGCCGACCAGTTGGGCGTTTATGATCCCTGCGCTATCGCCTGCGAACCCTTTCGCCAGTGGGTCATCGAAGATAACTTTGTAAATGGTCGCCCGGATTGGGACACCGTCGGCGCGCAATTCGTTGCAGACGTCGTACCGTTTGAAATGATGAAGCTGCGTATGCTTAACGGCAGTCACTCTTTCCTCGCCTATCTGGGTTATCTCGGTGGGTATGACACTATCGCCGATACCATGACCAACCCGGCTTACCGTCGCGCGGCGCTCGCGCTGATGCTTGATGAACAAGCGCCGACGTTGTCAATGCCGGAAGGCACCGATCTGGAAGAATATGCAAATTTGTTGATTACGCGTTTTACTAACCCCTCGTTGAAACACCGCACCTGGCAGATCGCGATGGATGGCAGTCAGAAACTGCCGCAGCGTCTGTTGGACCCGGTACGTCTGCACTTGCAACAGGGCGATGACTATCGCCGCCTGACGCTGGGCGTCGCCGGATGGATGCGTTACGTCGGCGGTGTGGATGAACAAGGTAAAACCATTGATGTCGTCGATCCCCTGCTCGCGCAGTATCAGGCGATTCATCAGCAATATCAGACGCCGGAAGAACGCGTACGCGGGTTATTAGCCATCGAGTCTATCTTTGGTAACGACCTGCCGCAGAACCGCGAATTTGTGCAAGCCATTACCGACGCTTACCAACAGCTATTGCAGAACGGCGCGAAGGCCACGGTAGAAGCGCTGGCTAAGTAAGGAGATAAATCATGGCTACGTTTATGACTGAAGATTTTCTACTTAAAAACGACATTGCCCGCACGCTGTACCATAAATACGCCGCGCCCATGCCGATTTATGACTTCCACTGCCATTTAAGCCCGCAGGAAATCGCCGACGATCGCCGTTTCGATAACCTCGGTCAGATCTGGCTGGAAGGCGACCACTATAAATGGCGAGCGCTACGAAGCGCAGGCGTGGATGAGTCGCTGATCACCGGCAAAGAGACCAGCGATTATGAAAAATATATGGCCTGGGCCAATACCGTACCGAAAACGTTGGGTAATCCGCTGTATCACTGGACGCACCTTGAGCTACGCCGTCCATTTGGCATTACAGGTACGCTGTTCGGACCGGATACCGCGGAAAGTATCTGGACGCAGTGTAATGAGAAACTGGCGACGCCGGCCTTTTCCGCGCGCGGTATTATGCAGCAGATGAATGTGCGGATGGTCGGAACAACCGACGACCCGATAGATTCTCTGGCATATCACCGCCAGATAGCCGCCGACGACAGCATTGATATTGAAGTCGCGCCAAGCTGGCGCCCCGACAAAGCTTTCAAAATCGAACTGGACGGCTTTGTCGATTACCTGGGGAAACTGGAAGCGGCGGCAGATGTCAGCATTACCCGTTTCGACGATTTACGTCAGGCGCTCACTCGCCGTCTCGACCATTTCGCCGCCTGCGGCTGCCGCGCGTCCGATCATGGCATTGAAACGCTGCGATTTGCGCCGGTGCCCGACGACGCGCAGCTTGACGCCATTCTGGGCAAACGTCTGGCTGGCGAAACGCTGAGCGAACTTGAGATCGCCCAGTTTACCACGGCGGTGCTGGTCTGGCTGGGCCGTCAGTACGCCGCGCGCGGCTGGGTGATGCAGCTCCATATTGGCGCAATCCGCAACAATAATACCCGTATGTTCCGCCTGCTGGGGCCGGATACCGGCTTTGACTCCATTGGCGATAATAACATTAGCTGGGCGCTCTCCCGTTTGCTCGACAGTATGGATGTGACCAATGAACTGCCCAAGACTATCCTCTATTGCCTGAACCCACGTGATAACGAAGTCCTGGCGACCATGATCGGTAACTTCCAGGGGCCGGGAATTGCCGGAAAAGTGCAGTTTGGTTCCGGCTGGTGGTTTAACGATCAGAAAGACGGGATGCTGCGCCAACTGGAGCAACTGTCGCAGATGGGACTGTTAAGTCAGTTTGTCGGGATGCTGACCGACTCCCGCAGTTTCCTTTCTTATACGCGACATGAATATTTCCGCCGTATTCTCTGTAACCTGCTGGGACAGTGGGCGCAGGACGGAGAAATTCCTGATGATGAAGCGATGCTAAGCCGTATGGTTCAGGATATCTGCTTCAATAATGCCCAGCGTTATTTCGCGATAAAATAATCGCTATTAACGCCTGAACATAACAAACAGAGCCGCCGTGGATACCCAACCCGGCGGCTTTTTTATTCTCACGCCAGCAGATAAATTTCAGCAATAACAGATAATGGATTAATTTATATCAAACTTCATACCTAAGCGGATTTGATAATCGTTTTCGGTACTGTTACCTCTTTTATATTTATCCATATAGCCCAACTCCGCAAAAGGGTAAATACGTGGCGTCGCGTGCCAGGTAAAAACAAAATTGTGTTGTAACGTATGATTTTTGCCATTGGTATAAGTAAACTTTTCCGAATGAACTTTACTGTAATATGTTGGGTTATATTGTACCTGGAAATCCGGCGTAACGACTTTTGTTAAATACAAATCGACACGATGTTCTGAAGAATCGTCATACGATCCGTCCAGCGCAATATCATCATGATTCTGATGATTATATCGATAGCGTAATACCACGTTCCATGTGGCATCAAAATGGTAGCCAAGACCGATGTAGGGATCCACCCGCGATCCCGCCTGTTCCCAATGGAACACTGCCCCCGGTTCCAGATAAAAATCAGACTGTCCGAGAGGCACAGGCTTGTTTATCTCAATTTCCTGGTAGCTATTTTTCCATTGGTCAAAATGTTCCCCAAGATCGGCATCGGTTTCTACACTCCAGTACATATTTTTCATCCAGCCATCTTGCAGCACCACACCAGAAAACATCAGCCGCTCAAGGAACGACCGTTTCGCAGTACGGTATTGCGTGCGTTCACTAAAGTAAATTTTTGAGAAAGGCTTCGTATTTACTACGTTGGCACATTGATAAGTTGCCGTATTGGCTGCAGGTTCTGTGATGACAGTATTCGCCTGCGCTGATATCCCCGGAATAAGAATAAAAGCACTACTTATCAATAAATAATTTAATTTTCTGCTTTTCAATTTAATACTCCATTTAAAAGTACCATGGTTAAAATAACGTAATATGATAAATTTAATACGCGCCAATCCCGGCAGCCGATATTGGCTGCCGAGGAAATTATTACTATCTGACGTAGAATAAAATCTGGATATAAGCCTATTTATTTACCAGAACATATTCAAATAAAGCGCTGCCCCGTTGCTGGTGTTCTTTTGCCGATAAAGCATAAATACCGAACTTGGCCCCAGTCCATTTTCCTGCTGCGGCGGCAAAGGTCTCGCTGATGCATTTCCATTGCTCTGTTACGGTACGCCAGTAGAAATGGCATATTCCATCCTCGTTAACGACCGTTTTAAGTTCAACGGGCGCATCGGGCAAAATTTGAATATTACGTGAGTGGTGCGCGACCACATTATCATCGCTATTCCAGCCGCAAGTCGCCTTAAGATAATGCTCCCCCTTTCCACAAACGACACTCAATGCGAAAAAGCGTTCGCCATAAATGACGAGCCCGGCTTCATCACCATCATGGATAAACTGTGCCTGTAATTTGGTCTCAACGTTAAAGCCCGGAGCGGGGAATTTTTGCAGCAGTAGTTGCGGCGTATCGTATAATGACCGTTTTCCGCCAGGCGCACAGCGTAGAGTAAGACCTTGAGTTGTTGGCGACAGCCACTCCTTCTGCGGGTTAGCCAGCCATTGCCACTGCAGCCCGGGCTTGCCCTGCGCAAATCTATCCGACATTTGCGGAACGCTGAGCGCGACATCGCTAACCCCCTGCATTTTTGGATGACGTAAGACAGGCTCACCAACGCCGTTCTCCGTTGTCTGGCCTAAACGGGGCCAGCCATCATCGCTCCATTGCATCGGCTGCAAATGCACAATACGGCCAAACAAGCCTTTATCCTGAAAGTGCATAAACCAACATTCGCCAGCGGACGTTTCGACCCAGCCGCCCTGATGCGGGCCGTTGACCGGCGTATTCCCCTGATGTAAAACATTTTTTGCTATCCAAGGGCCGGTCATCGACTCGCTTCTGAGTACCGTTTGCCATCCTCGCTCGACGCCTCCGGCAGGTGCGAAAATATAATACAGGCCATTGCGTTTATAACATTTCGGCCCCTCAATGGTGGGATGTGAACAGGTGCCGTCAAAAATAATACGGCCTTCATCAAGCAACTGTTTGCCATCACACGACATCTGAAATAATTGCAGCTTATGTTTAATTTTCGAACGGCTATACGCAAACGCATGAACCAACCATGCGCTGCCATCGTCATCCCAAAATGGGCAAGGATCGATCCACCCCTTTTGCGTGGTCAAACAATGCGGCGTCGACCACGCTTCATGCGGGCTTTTCGCTTTCGACATAAAGATCCCGTGGTCTGGCATACTGTAAAAGACCCAATAATAGCCACCATAATAGCGAATAGACGGCGCCCAGATTCCCTTCCCCGGCTGTACGGAATCAAAAAAGGGCGCGGGCAATCTCGGTACCACATGATTAATTAATTTCCAGTTCACCAAATCTACAGATTCCAGCACCGGAATACCGGGGATATGGTTAAAACTGGACGCCACCATATAATACGTCCCGGCGACATGCACAATATCAGGATCCGAGTAGTCTGCATAAATAACCGGATTACGATAAGTGCCGTCATTATTATCTGCCAGCCATACAGGATTTTCTGCAATATTCATCATCAGGACACCGCTTTTTCAGGAATAAAGGTTACAACCTCTTTTTCATCTTTGCCGACCGTGCTTTTGCGCTGCTCTAAATCCACCTGAATTTTCGCCATAAATTTATCATCCAGTTTATAGAAGAGAGACAAAAGCCAGAGCACCAGATAAGAGGCAGAAGGCGCAAGCGTCAGCATTAAGATAATCCCGGTGGTCGCCAGCGGCGTTTGTACCGCGGAACCGGCCTGATAACCAAACCAGCCAAGTGAGAAACCGACCAGCGCGCCGGCAAACGCCATTCCCAACTTCAACATAAAAAGGTTTCCCGAAAACGAAAGCCCTGTGATACGACGCCCCGTTTTCCATTCACCATAGTCTGCGGCATTTGCCATCATGTTCCACTTAAACGGCTGATACATCTGATGCAAAAAACCAATAATAAAATAAAGCGGAAACACCACAGCAAGCCAGGTTGGCGGAACAAAAAACATAATCACGCCCGCCAGCACCAGTAGCAAATTGATATTTTTAAATAGAGATACGGCCCGGAAGCGTTTCGCAAAATAACCGGCGATCATTGCGTCCAGTATCGCTCCGACGACACTGGTCGTAATAAATGCGCTTTTCATCGCGGTACTGGCAGCGATCGTTGCCGTCGAACCGGTCATCAAATACGTGGCGTAATACATCGTAGCCGCTCCCCTCAGCACACCCGCCATGCTGGAGAAAAAGGTAATGATAGCCACAATGCGCCACTGATCGTTCGCCCACAGATTTTTCAGATCCGAAAGTATGGATTCGTTAGATTCAGCAATTGGCGTAATTCGCTCTTTCGTATTGAAGAAACATAACACCAGCATCACGACAGCGATTACCCCCATCACCCCCATCGTCATTTGATAGCCGAGTTGCTGATTATTTTTACCAAACCAATCAACTAAATATAACGTCCCGACGGATACCGCCAGGCCCGCTATTGAAGAGATGGAAAAACGCCATGACTGCGCAGAAAGACGATCCTGTTCATTGCCTGTGATAACGCCGCCCAGGGCGCAATAGGGAATATTGATTAAGGTATACGTGAGCATCAGGCCGGTATACGTCAGGTAAGCGTAAATCAACTTTCCGGTATGACCAAAATCCGGGGTGGTAAATGTCATTACCGCCATTACCGCATAAGGTATTGCGAACCATATCAACCACGCTCTGAAATGACCCCAACGGGTCTTTATACGATCCGCTAAAATACCCGTCAGCGGATCGCTTACCGCATCCAGTATTCGGGTTAATAAAAACATCGTGCCGACTGCCGCAGCAGAAAGGCCATAAATATCGGTATAAAAATAAGTCAGAAACATAGTTACGGATGAATATACGATACCGCAGGCAGCATCCCCCATCCCAAACCCCAACTTCTCTACCGTTGAAAGCCTTGATGTGTCAGACATATTTCCCTCTGGTTAGCATTCATTTTTGTGTTTTGTATGTTAAGTGATCAATTCTGTCATACCAATTATAAGATTTCGTTTTGACATTACGTTTTTTGGCTAGTGAGACGCCAATCACAAAGCGGCAGGTTTTAGTGATATTTTCTTTAAAAACAAAAAGAAGAAGGAAAGGTGCGACATGATCTGCCTACCGTGCCTGAAAGAGATGTGCAGCCGTAGCCAGACACAGGTTATTTACATCATGCGTGACGGGTATGTGGAACAGGCGGTAAAAGGGAAGATGATGCAGTAAAGATGTTATACCAAACGGGAGTATGACCCGGCGTGAATTCCGGGTCCGGAGGGTTAACGCTTAATGCGTCGTCGGAGCGGTTTCTTTTAATAAATCGCCAGCCAGCATCTCCAACTGGTTAACAACCTCATTACTGGAACGCTCCATTCTGTCGAGTTCTTGCGACATCGCATTCATATCGCCTGCGGCAAAATAGTTCAGCGCAGAGTGACCAGCAGTATGCACCTCTTTATGCGGCGCTTCCAGACTACGGAAACTGTAGTAATTACTAAACTGCTGTCCTTCAAAACCGTAGTACCATTTCCCCAGTCGACACTGATCGTGCATCGTTATTTTACTGTTTATGTCTTTATTTAAGAGTAACTTGTAGACTTCCATTTTCCAGATAACATGATCAACTTTGACAATATTCAAAAACTGCACCGTAGAGATGTACTGCATGACCGATTTCATGCTCAGCGATTTATCGATGACGATGCCAATAGACTCCACAATTTGATTTATGTTAGTCGTAATATTATCAATAACCGGCTGTTGGTTATCCAGTACCTCACTCACTCTGGCCGTATTATCTTTGATTACAGAGGTTAACGTACTGACGCTTTTCGAACTGTGTTTAACATCTTCGGACAGGTTTTTCACTTCTTTCGAAATAACGCTAAAACCACGCCCGGCATCCCCTACGCGCGCGGCTTCTATCGCGGAGTTAATCGCTATCAGGTTGGTCTGGTTAGCGATCTTCTGTATCTCTTTAATACACGCATTAATTTGCGTTAAGGAGGTATTTAAGTCGCCCATACGACAGCCAATATCCGATGAAGTCGCGCCAATTTCAGTGATGAATTCCACAAGCGATTTTAATGAACTTCTGGCTTTATCATTCTGTTCGTTAAGTTCATTTATGCGTTCTTTTTCAATGTTTAACTGCTCACAGGACTTGATGATGGCGTTACGAATGATATCGATCGTCGAGATCCCCATCAGAATTTTTTGGCACAGTATCCGCTCATAAGGCTCAGGAGTATCCACCACCACGTCAGACGCACTAGCGCCAGATTCTGCTGGCGGCGGTATTTTTACAGCATTATTATTCCAGTGGCGCAAGCCTAATACTTTTTTAAACATATACCATTCTCCTTATTATATGTGGACATCCTGATCTATGCCTGGATAAAGTATTATCAACTCATGCTAACATAATGAAAAATCGGATGTCATCTGCCATAACCACACGTTCAATAGAATAAGACAAAACGTCCACTAAACTTAAATAATTACAAAGTAAACTATTCAATAATACCATTAATAGTAATAATGGAAGTCGCTTCGCTTTATACGGAAATAGTATTTACAAGGCTGATAACAATAGTTGAATAATAATTAACTGCATTTAGTTAGAGTTATCTATATCTCGGTCCGAAGATTGCAGACAGGGTTTAAACACAAACTTTTGGGATAGAAACATAACCTAACGTAAACTTTTTATATGACTAATAATGTCATTTGAACTCGTCAATATATTATACTGCCCGTTTACCAGCCAAACAGGCATGAACTAAATCCAAACGGATGGGGGCGGCGTAACCGGCCGCAAAGAGTACTGATTAGACGAAAATCAGGGAACGTATGCGCCAACGCGGCGAGCGTCGCCGACTGCGTCAGAAAAGTTAAGAATAATTTGTGATATTATTTCTCATATGTTACCAGTAAATGGCAGACTGACAGCCGTTCGTGGATAAACACAACAGGCGGGGTATCGGCACCAACGCCGATATCCCGACGAGAATGACCCCGTTACGCTTTGATGACGATTAACGGTTCAATATCACTCTCTTTTTTAATGACTAATGAATCATCGCCGCGCAGACACGTGCCGCCGTAGTTACCGCCCACGGTAAACGTACAGACCTGAATATACTTCCCGGCGACCTTCGGCAGGCACCACAACTGCTGATAGATATTTTTCTGCGTGGCGAACTTGCCGCTGGTTTTATCCAGTAGCTCTTCCTGATGGCTCACCAGATCAATATTATTACCGCAACGTCCGGCAATCGGTTTTACCGCATAGCCGGTCTGCACCAGCTCATCGTTAACGGTAAAATCCGTGTCGAGCAGATAGCGATGATGCGGGAAGAGCGACCACAGGATGGGCAGGATCGCTTTGTTACCCGGGATCACCGTCCACAGCGGTTCAAACACCAACACTTCCGGGCGCAGTAATACATCAATCAGCCGGACTTCATTTTCCGGGTGCCCGGTACGAATAGGCACTGCGGCGTACTCCGTCTCGCTGACTTCGCGTATCTGCTCCATCGCCGTTTCCCACGCCCAGGTTTTCCAGACACAATTAACCAGCCGTCCGTCGCCATCGATCAACTGCCCGGCTTCATCCCAGCGCAACTCGCCCAAACCGCGGAGAATTTTGCTCGCGAAACCGGCCTGATGCAGCGCCTGCTGCATAAACTGCGCGTGATAGTCCTCCTCAATATCATCATCCTGCATGATATGAACGAAAGGACGCGCTTTACTGTGTTTCCAGGCGCCTGCCAACTCGTTAATTAAGCCCTCCGCCGGGTTATGCCCTTTACCGGTATAGCCCTGCTCAGCCCATTTTTCGAGAATTAATCCCGCTTCGGTATGGCATGATGCGGAATCGGCATTGTATTCATAGACTTTCAGCCCGCGTTCATCCATGCAGAAATCCATACGACCGGTAATCATATGGTGACGACGGCGCTGCCAGGAGAGACGCAGGCGCGGCCAAAGAATTTTGGGGATATCGAATAGCGCCAGCAGATTATCGTCTTTTAAAACTTTGTCCGTGGCGTGCAGGTACATCAAATGCAACTCATTGGTCGCTTTGATAAGCTCCTGTTCGGCGCTCTCGGTGATCGTAAAATACTGGTACGGGTCCTGATTGATAACGTGTCCGTTCGCCTGGACATAGGCTTTTTGTAACGGATCGCGCTCATCCAGCCACTGACCGTCAAACTGACCTTTCTCTGGCAGTCTTGCGCCGCGAATCGCCAGCGACTGATTAGCGATGTCAGGCTGTGACAAACTGTATTGCGTGTCGTCGGTCTGGATCATCCAGCCTAAAATCGTCGTGTCGTCAAAGGTGTCGCGCAGGGTGTAACACCCGTTTTCTACGACCATTTCCAGTTCGCGAGTCCACTGCTGCCCTGGCGGCAATGGCGTGTGGATAACGTTTTGCTCAGCAATACGAATTTTGTTATCCAGGAGTTGGGTGATAATCGCGACGTGCCCGGTTTCGTTAAACTCGCCGCCCTTTTGCCAGATGAGCAGCGCCCCGGCCTCCGGCGCGCGCGGCGAACCGTTCGGGAAGGCCTGCAAAGGCAAAATTTTGTCATTCACAACCTCGCGCAGAAAACGCAGCGAGAAGATTTCCCAGGCCATGCCGACGTCAGTAAAAACAACGCCATAATTCAGAAAGAGAAAACGGCGGGCAAATTCCACGCACTGCCATTTATGCCCCATGTATTCATCGTCGATGTAGCTACGAAAAGCTGCGTCGTCGTCGTCCCGCGGATCGAGGGAACTGTAATCTGAAGAGTAGATCGCTACGCCGCCGGGGGCGTAGCCCAATAATGTCCCGAAGGGGGCATCCTGACTGGTGGTTCCTTTGCTCATGCACCTTACCTCAAAACAATACCGCCTGAGCAGCCTGGCGTGATTTCGCTCTGATTGTCTGCTCTGTGACACTAACCGGACAGAGGTCGACATAATCATACACCTCAATAAGGCACACTGAGGCCAGAAGGTTAAAATTTCACTCGCCGGAATGTCCCAATCGGTTAAATGTCCGGTTAGCAAACTGCTACACTGCTTCAACACCACCACTGTGAAGGCAGGTCAATATGGCAGATAATACTTATCAACCCGCAAAAGTCTGGACGTGGGATAAATCCGGCGGCGGCGCGTTCGCTAACATTAATCGCCCGGTTTCCGGCCCGACGCACGACAAAACGCTGCCCGTTGGCAAACATCCGTTACAGCTCTATTCGCTGGGAACGCCTAACGGCCAAAAAGTGACCATTATGCTGGAAGAGCTGCTGGCGCTGGGCGTGACCGGCGCCGAATATGACGCCTGGTTGATTCGCATCGGCGAGGGCGATCAGTTCTCCAGCGGCTTTGTTGACATCAATCCAAACTCAAAAATCCCGGCGCTGCGCGATAACTCACACAACCCGCCGATTCGGGTTTTTGAGTCGGGCGCGATTCTTGTTTATCTGGCGGATAAGTTTGGCCATTTCCTGCCGCAGGATCTGGCTAAGCGCACAGAAACCCTTAACTGGCTGTTCTGGCTACAGGGCGCGGCGCCGTTCCTCGGCGGCGGTTTCGGTCATTTCTATCATTATGCGCCGGTAAAAATTGAGTACGCCATTAATCGCTTCACCATGGAAGCCAAGCGTCTGCTGGACGTGCTGGATAAGCAGTTAGCTCACAACCCGTATGTCGCGGGAGAAGAGTACACCATTGCCGATATGGCCATCTGGCCGTGGTTTGGCAACGTGGTGCTGGGGAATGTCTATGATGCAGCGGAGTTTCTGGATGCCGGAAGTTATCAAAACGTACAACGCTGGGCGAAACAGGTAGCCGAACGTCCGGCGGTAAAGCGGGGGCGCATTGTCAACCGGACCAACGGCCCATTGAACGAACAGCTTCACGAACGCCATGACGCCAGTGATTTTGATACCAATACCGAAGACAAGCGTCAGCGCTAAGCCATGATGCCGGATGAGATTTTGATGTCGTCATCCGGCATTATATTGCCTGATAGCCTTCGCTTATCAGCCCTGCGTGTTTGTGATATTCGGCGCTTCACTAAACCCATGTTGCATGAGAATCAACCTCGCCCGTGCTGACAGTAAAAAGTCGGCAAGCGTTTTTCCCTGCTCGCTCAGGCAGGCAAAGCCATATTCAGCCACGGGATTATAAGGTTCCGGGATATCAACCACTCGTAGCGAATTAACCCGCCGCAGCCTGGGAGCATAGCTGGCATAGCCGATAAAGATATCGGTGTAATCATGATTGATGAGCCATTCCGCCGCCAGCCGCCCCGCCGGTAACGGCAAAGTCTGTCTGCCGCCAACCAGCGCTACCGCGCGTTTTCGG